>CAYWTJ010000064.1:0-9171 GCA_964460225.1 uncultured Planctomycetaceae bacterium
AAGCGACCCTTTCGGCGGCAATCGGCCGCGAAATCAGCGCGAAGGGCAAGGACAGCCGGTTCAAACGCGCGGACCGGGGGCAGTACACGATAAATTCCTGACGCCGCCGCGTGTGGTGTTCATACCCGAAATTATTCTGGAGAAAGCCATGATTGAAACAGTGAAGCGGTGCGTCTGCGACGATTGCAACAAGGAAGGGCCTCTGGCTTTGGAGAGCGAATCCCCAGTCGAGGTCGCCCGGACGGAAGACTGGGTCTGCTTCGACGGGACGCATTATTGCGCGGGTTGCGCGAAGAAAAAAGGGCTGGGGCAGCATACCTGAGCCATGTTCGCCCCCTTGCGCCTCCCCGGCCGTAGCGGTCCGGGGTTGCGCTCGTGCCCGCAACCACTGCTTCGATTTTTACAAAAAAAGACATCAGCATTTGTTGCATGCCAATGTCCAATCACATTAAGACCTTTTCGCAATGCCGCAGAATTTGCGTAAAAAAACGGCCCCGTAAAACGACCCGGCGGACTTGCTGTGATGCAATTTGCAGTGTTGAATTGTGACACGCGAAACGCAAGGGGCGTAACGCAACCAGCGAACTTGAGGAGAACAAAAATGGAAACGCGCGAATTTCAGAAAAACGATTGGGACGGATTCTGCGGGGCGACCGGGTGGGACGGCGGCAAAGCGCCACTCTTCGCGAAAGGTAATTTCGCCGACGGCCGGGAGTATGTGGTGGTTCTAGACGCCACCGGCGGCTGCCTGATGGTGCAAGACGACGAAGAGACAAACAACGAAGGTGGTCGCGCCTTCGAGTGTCTCTTATCACCTGACGCGTCCGCGAGCGCTTTCATCCGGCACATCCTGCGTAACCGCTGCCGGTATGAAGTGGCAAACAATTCGTATGCGCGCGGAATTGTCCTGACTATCGCCAACGACTGCGTCGGCACCGGTCCCCGGTTGCAACTGCTCACTCCGGATGATGGGTTCAACCGCACGGTAGAGAACGATTTTCACCTCTGGTGCATGGAGGTGGAACTGGCGGAAAAACTCCGTACCATGCGGATGGCGCGCACCCAAGACGGCGAGTCCTTCGCTATCCTCGCCACCAACCCGCGCGTCGATCACCCGGTACAACTGGACTTGAAACCCATCGAAGCGGAACAGGTCGCCAGCCCTTTTGGCAACATTCTGTTAAATGATGAGGTAGACGGCATCAAGCTCGACCGGTATGGCAATCCGCTCTCGTACCGCGTGCTGCGCAATCACCCCGGCGACTTGAAGTTCATCGACCTGAATGACGCCCTGACGATTCCTGCCGATGCCATGATCCATATCTTCCGAGCGGATCGTCCGGGGCAGCACCGGGGGACACCCGAGATCGCCCCGGCCATCGAACTCTTCGCGCAGCTTAGGCGCTTCACGCTGGCCGTACTCTCCGCTGCCGAAGCAGCCGCCGATTTCGCGGGCATCCTATACACCGACGCGCCGCCCGGCGGGGAAGCCGACCCGATCGATCCGATGGACAAGATTGAGCTCGTCCGTAACATGCTTCTGACCCTCCCCGGCGGCTGGAAGATGGGACAGGTCGAACCTCAGCAACCAGCCACCACCTACGCCGAATTCAAACACGAGATTCTCAATGAGATCGCCCGCTGCCTGAATATCCCCTACAACATCGCAGCTTGTAACAGCAGTGGCTACAATTATGCCAGTGGCCGATTAGACCATCAGGTCTATTACAAGTCAATCCGCGTCGATCAGGCGTTCATGGGCACGCGAATTCTCGACCGTATCTTTCGCGCCTGGCTCTACGAGTACGCTGTATCCCTCGGTTACAACCCCGGCGGTCAGATGGTGGACGCGCTGCTCTATTCCCGCGCCATCCGCCTGCCTCCGCATCAATGGTTCTGGGACGGCATGGAACACGTCGATCCGGCAAAGGAAGCCAACGCGCAAGAGACCCGGCTCAAGAACCACACCACCACCCTCGCCAACGAATACGCCCGACAAGGCCGGGACTGGGAATCAGAACTCCGTCAGCGCGGCAGAGAGATGGCGCTCATGAAGCAACTCGGTCTAACGGAAAGCGACGTCAAGCCGCGAAGGTCAAAAGAAAGTAGTGACGCAACAGATCAGACAGAATAAGTGCAAGCTTTTATAAAGAGCTTAAACCACATGGGACTGCGCGTCCCATACCCGCGGCAACGTAGCACGTTGCATCGCATTCACGCAGGCGTGATTCGGGACGCAATCAATATTCGAATTAAAAGATGTGTTCCTATCCGCTTATCGCTTTACGAACAGTGCGGTCAAGCGCGCTGCGCTTGCGCGGGTGCGGGGTGCGGAGCCCCGCGTAGTTCAAGCAGTTCTATCTCAATTCAAAACTGTTTTCTCTTCTATCTCTTTTCATGGAGGCAACGCAATGGACGAATTCTTTTTGATTGAAGCGCAGGGAGGTGAGAAAGGAAATCCGAAGGTGACCGGCATGGCTTACTCCGGCGGCAAGATCAACCTCTCGGGCTGGCGGCACCCGGTGGTAGTGGATCTGGCGGGCTTGCAGATGCCGGACCCGGTGCCGCTGTTGGCAAATCATGAAAATAGAACAGCCAGCCGGGTGCCGGTGCTCCCGCCGCGCCTGCGGTGTCGCCGGAAATCATCCGGGCGGAGGCCGAGTCAGCGATCCGCGCTGAGCGCGGGCGGGTGACGGAGATTCAGGCGATCTGCGGGGGAGAGTTCCCGAAGATTGAGCAGGAGGCGATCTCCACCGGGTGGACCATCGACCGCACCCGCGCGATTGTGTTGAAGGCGATCCGCGACGGCCGTCCGCAGTCGGAGGTCGGGATCGTAGTCGCGTCCGACATCTCGCCGCTGGAAACGAGCGCCACGTTGGAGGCCGCGCTGTGCCTGCGGTCGGGGATCGGCGAGGAGGAGCTGGTCACGCAGTACGGCGAGCGCACCGTGACTCGTGCGCGGAAAGAGAAGGACATCTCCCTGCAACAGCTTTTTGCGGAATGCGCAAAGATCGAGGGCAAGTCCACTCCGCGCAGCTTCGGCAATGATACAATCCGTGCGGCGTTCTCGACGGTGTCCCTGCCGGGCATCTTGAATAATGTTGCGAACAAGCGCCTGATGAAGTCGTTTCAGGCGCAGCCGATTGTCGCGACGAAGCTCTGCTCCGAAGGCGAGCTCACCGATTTCAAAGAGAGTGAGCGATATCGCCTACCGGGCGCGCATGGACGGTGGCGCTGAATGTCGGCACCCTCAAACGGGTCCGGGCGCTGTGCGAGGTAGACCTGATGCAGGCGGTTGAGGGCAAGCTCGTCGAGAGGCTGATCGCCGATCCGGTTCTGCTGTGCGACGTGCTGTACGCCGTCTGCAAGGAGGAGGCCGAGAAGCAGAACATCAGCGACGAGGACTTCGGTCGCGGCCTCGGCGGCGACGCCATCGATTCGGCGACCACCGCGCTGCTGGAGGAACTGGTGGATTTTTTCCCGCAGCGCCGACGCGAGGTTCTGCGCAAGGCGCTGGAGAAGATGCAGTCCCTGCAGGAGAAGTCGGTCCGGGCGGCGATGGTGTTCCTGGAGAGTCCGGAACTGGACAAGCGGGTGGAAAACGCCATCGCCAGCATACTTCCGGTGGCATCGGTGGCACTGACCGTTGGGGATTTGTCTGGCAGCTTTCCGGCCTCCTTGGACTGAATCCCGACCCGTTCACCCTGCGCGAGCTCGCGCTCATGGCCGAGGCCCGCGCGAAAGAGAAGTGGAATCATACCAGCAGCATTCTCTGCCTCATTGCCAATATCTATCGAGACCCGAAGAAGCATCGCGCGTTCAAGCCAGCCGATTTCTCACCGTTCCACAGCAAACCCGCAGAAGTCATCAAGGATACCAAGGCCGGTTTCGCGGCAATGAAAGCAATCTTCGTCGACAGACCCAAGGCGTAACGTAGCGGCTGCGTGTCTTGCCGGAACGGTTCCGGCAATCACCTGCAACTATGCGCACGCCAAAATCAGGAGAGCACAAATGGACTGGACTACGATTCTCGGCACCGTCTGGAGCGTGATCAATTCCCCGGCGGGCATCACCGTCATGGCGTCGGTGGTGATCTATGTGCTGAACAAGTTGTACACCGCGAAGCCCGCGCTGGCGGCGTATGAAGGGACGCTGATCGCGGCCGTCAAGTTCGCGGAGAAGGCGATCCCCGACGACAACGCGAACAAGGCCGTAGCGCGTCTTGACGAGGCGCTGAAGTACGTGCTCAAGATTTATGAGGAGAAGGAGGGGCGCAAGGCAACGAGCACCGAGGTCGCGCAGATCACCGACAGCCTGCAGGTGGTGCACGCCAACCTCGAGGGCAGCGGTCAGCTGTAAATGGCGGGGAGCCGGGGAAATATGGGGAGAGCGTAATTGACCGGAAAGCCGGCCTGGGAGGGAGAACTCCCCGGCAGCCTGCCTGAATGCCCGGCTTTCCGGCTCTCTTTTTCAATGACCATTTTGGGAGAACTGATATGAACGCAATCTGGAACGCGCTGGCGGTACTGCTGCATATCCTGCTGCCGATGATCCTCAACCGCAAGCCCGATACGATGGAAGATTCCGCCCCGCAGAAGAGCACCACCTCCCGTCTTCAGAGCCGCATCCGTTCCACCTGGGGCGGCGGCACTGTGGCACTGATTCTGCTTGCCGCGATCTGTCCGCTGGGCGGCTGCATGCTGCAGAGTCAGGTGAAGACTGTTTATGTGAAAGAGGGCGACCCTGTTCGCATTCGCGAGACGATCAAGGGCGCGAAGGTCTGGGTCATGGACAAGGACGGACAGGCGGTTCCGGGTGTAATGGACCTGCCCGAGGGCTGGTACGCGCTCCCGCTTTCGGACGCTCCGGCACCCGCAGCGCCGTCTTCGCCCGCGAAATCCGGTGCGCAGGCATATTCCTGCCCCATTAATTGGTCATATCGGCCACACCCACGAATTCGGCGGCACCGAACCCGCGAAGAAATCCCGCCTCAAGAAAAACAACTGGAAGCTCAAAGTCGGCGGACATGGACCGGTTGCCATGCGCGGCGGCGAAGTAGTGATCGGGCGGCTATACTCTTCGACGCAGGTGGCGCGCGCCAAGCGGATCGCGCAGGATGTTCCAGCCGGAATGACCATCGGCAAACCCCGCCGCAAATATCCGAAGCGACCTTACATGGGTCCCGCTCTATCTGAAGCCCGGCCGAAGCTTTCAGAATTTTGGCGCGGCTCGGTAATCAAGTCCGCATAACCAGGAATTCACCTCATGGCTTCTACTGGCGAAATCAAGGCAGGTGCAGCCTACATCGAGATCTTCCTGAAAGACGGGAAGCTCGTGACCGGTCTGCATTCGGCGCAGAAGAAGCTAAAAGCCTTCTCGGAATCGGTCGGGACGGTGGGGCGCACGCTCTTTGCCGCCTCCGCTGCTGCCGCTGCGCCGATTCTGCTCTCCGCGAAAACGTTCGCCGACTTCTCCGACCAGATGGCGATTGTCCGGGCAGTGACCGGCGCGACCGAGCAAGATTTCTCCGCGCTGAATGACCGGGCCAAAGAACTCGGCCGCACAACCAGCTTTACCGCGACAGAGGTGGCGTCGGCAATGGTGGCACTCGGCAAGGCCGGATTTTCCTCAAATGAAATCCTCGCCTCAATTGCCGGAACGCTGGATCTCGCCCGTGCGGGTGCGCTGGGGCTTGAGGACGCCACCGGCATCATGGCGGATGTAACGCGCTCATTTGGTCTGACTGCTGACGCGGCGGAACACGTCGGGGACGTACTCGCCAAGACTGCGAACATTTCGAATACCGATGTGCCGCTGATCGGCGAATCCATGAAATACGTCGCGTCGTCCGCGAACCTCTCAGGCCAGAGTTTGGAGAAGGTGTCCGCCGCTTTGGCTGTGCTCGCCAATCGCGGCCTCAAGGGGGAAATGGCCGGAGCGAGTCTGGCGATGGCGCTGACGCAGCTGTCGAGCGACGCGGGGCGGAAGGAACTGGCGGCGCTGGGTGTGGCCGTCACCGATGACGCCGGGAATATGCGCGACCTGATCGACATCGTAACCGATCTCTCGAAGGCGACGGCGGGGATGGGCAACGCAGACAAGCTGGCCCTCTTCAGCAAGATTTTCGACCAGCGCGGCATGCGCTCCATGATCATGCTCTCAAAAAACACCGGCGAGTGGAAAGAGTTTGTCAAAATCCTGCTCGAATGTAACGGCACTGCTTCGAAGGTCGCCAAGCAGATGGATGACACCTTGGGCGGTAGTTTTCGAATGTTGATGTCGGCAATAGAAGGGGTGCAGATCGCAATCGGCACTGCTCTCGATAAAACCTTACGCGGCTGGATGGATAGAGCGGCCGAGGTGGCGAACAAGGTCATAACGCTAATCGATGTCAATCGGGGGCTGGTCGTATCAGCAATGAAGATCATCGCCATCGTCGGCGCGGTTGGATCGGTACTGATTGCGGTGGGGACGGCCGGTGCGGGAATGGCCTTCATCATCGGTGGCCTCGCCAGCCTGATCACCGGGGCGGCGACTGTGGTGGGCGTTCTGTGCTCCGCGTTGGGAGCGCTGTTGTCGCCGATTGGACTGGTGGCGGCGGCAGTAGTCAGCCTCGCGGTATACATCTTATATTGCACGGACGCCGGAGGGGAGGCGCTCGACTGGCTGGGTAAGCAATTCCAGTCTCTGAAAGATAAGGTCTCTAAAGTGGTCGGGGCGATGGCATACCACGGCGTCCGGGGGTGCTTCACGACCAGCAGCAGAACATGCAGCTCTCGCTTACATGCCTTTGCCCATTGTTTAATGTAGTCGAATGTTTTCATGCCGCAATTATACGATCATTCCTTCTATGTGCAAAGAGGATACGCATGTCCATCACCATAGCGGAAAAGATCGATTCCCGCGAATCCACTACCGGCGACAATGGTACGGTAGAACTGAAGTACATCGTTTCCGGGACAGCCGACGATCTGGCGGCAAAAGCGGCGCTGGCGGCGGGAACCGGTGTTATCTATGACGGCTATGTCCGGCAGTCTGTACATGTCGAAGCCGTGGGCGACCCGACGATCAGTCTCACCTGGGACGGCTCGGTGCAGTACAGCGTGAAAGAAAAGGAACCGGAGACTGGCGAGTCATCGTTTTCCTTCGATACCGGCGGCGGCACCCAGCACATCACACAGTCGATTGAAACGATCCGCAGTTACGCAGCGTCCGGAGCCACCGCGCCGAACTTTCACGGCGCGATCGGCGCGACCAAGGACAACGTCGAGGGCGTTGATATTACAATGCCCGTCTACAATTTCTCAGAAACCCATTATTTCGACGCGTCGGTGGTGACCAGTTCCTACAAAGGGCTGCTTTTCCATAAAACCGGCATGTACAACAACGATTCCTTCAAGGGCTTTGAACCGGGTGAGGTGCTCTTTCTTGGCGCATCAGGATCGAAGCGAGGCAAGGGCGACTGGGAAATCTCTTTTCGTTTTGCTGCCTCGCAGAACCGCTCGGAAATCATGGTCGGAGAAATTGGCCCCATCTCGAAGAAAGGATGGGAGTACCTGTGGGTGCGCTATGAAGACGCCGAGGACACCACCGCCAAAGCCCTCATTAAGAAGCCGGTCGCCGCGTATGTCGAGAAGGTTTATTACGGCACGGACTTCACCTCGCTCGGGATCGGAAATTAATCATGGGCGACAACATGCGCAAGGTCCGCACCGGCGACTCGCTCGATATTCCGGCCGAGACCTTCAACACCTTCATCGATTCCGCCCGCGATTTCCTGCAACGGCAGTCGGCAGTTGATCGTCCGCCTGGCGTACCGGTTGCAGGAGTTGGTTTACGGCGGACTCTCGGCGGATGCGCGTGACCGGTTGGAGCAGTTGGCGGAAGCGCGCATGGGTGCCAGCCCCAAGATCACGAGTCGCAAAACAAACCGGCCGATCCCCGGAACCCGCTTCTTGCGTGAATGGAACGGCGAGCGATACGAGGTGACAGTTCTTGAGCGGGGCTTTGAATATCAGGGCCGCGCATACCAATCGCTGACGGCCATTGCAACGGCCATCACCGGAACCAAATGGAACGGCCCGTCGTTCTTCGGCCTGCGCCAACAGGGCGCGGGCGATAGCGTCATAACCCCACAGCATCCGGAGAAAAAATGCAGACCATGATCCGTTGCGCGATTTATACCCGTTGCGCCAGCGGCGGAGAGAATGATGCCCGCCGGGAGGGCGAGGCGTATGTCCGCCAGCGTGGGCGGGAAGGCATGGTGAGTTTGTCCGCGCGGTATGACGACCCCGGCGCCTCCGGACGAAGTCTGTTGCGGCCGGGGTTGGCGCGGTTGATCCGGGATATTGCGGACGGCAAGGTGGATTCTGTGGTCGTTCAAGATGCCGCGCGATTGTCGCGGGATTCCGCAGAATTTGTGAATATCTGCAACTACTTCGCCAAGCATGGCGTCAAGCTGGTGTTTCATGCGCAGCCCTCTGCGGAGGAACATCGATGACCGCCGAAAAAATGAAGCTGGTGCGCTGCGCGATTTACACGCGCAAGTCCAGCGAAGAGGGGCTCGAGCTCGCGTTTAATTCGCTGCAAGCGCAGCGCGAAGCGGCTGAAGCCTACATCATCAGCCAGAAGGGCGAAGGCTGGGTGTGCCTGCCGAAACATTACGATGACGGCGGATTCACCGGCGGAAACATGGAACGCCCCGCCTTGAAGGAACTGATGCGGGATATTCAGAACGGACTGGTCGACATTGTTTTGACCTATAAGGTCGACCGCCTGTCCCGTTCGCTTATGGACTTCGCGCTGCTGATGGGGACGTTTGACAAGTCCGGCGTAACCTTCGTCTCGATCACGCAGCAGTTCAATTCTACGACCCCGATGGGGCGGCTTACCCTAAACATCCTGCTTTCCTTTGCGCAGTTCGAGCGAGAGATCATCGGTGAGCGCATCCGCGACAAGATCGCCGCCTCGAAGAAGAAAGGCATGCATACCGGCGGCAGGCCGATCCTCGGTTACGATTCCGTCGGAACAAAGCTCAAAATCAATCCGGGTGAAGCGAAAATCGTGCGACATGTTTTCCAGCGTTTTCTGGTTCTGCGCAGCCCGCTTAAACTCGCACACGAATTGAACGAACAGGGAATATCAACCAAGGTTTGGATCTCCGCCCGCGGC
>CAYWTJ010000065.1:0-143979 GCA_964460225.1 uncultured Planctomycetaceae bacterium
CCTCTTCGGTGCACATGCGGTTTCCTCTCGGGAAAAAGAAACCGCATTATCGGATCGCTGTAAATATGTATCAATGAAAACAGGGGGTGTAACCCATGTCCTGATCCTTCCCGGTGTTACCCATGTCCTGAGCCTTGTCACGTAAAGCATCAAATTCCTTTTGAAACGTCATCGCGTTTTTATATGGAAGGTTTACACATTCGAAATTAAAATTATATCTTGTTTCCTCTTTCATAGTGCAGAGAAACTCGATCCTCTCCTCCTTTTCCACATTCGCTGGGCCTAGGTAAACGTTAGTTATTGCATTCTTTTTGAATTTGAATGGCAAAAACCTCTTAATTGTTCCGTTATTGTCAATCATCTTTACGGTCAAATTTTCTTCTGCCTCAGGAAATACCATCCTCCACTCATGCTCCTCTTCGAAGCATTCATGCTTTAAAATAGATGTAAGCAGCTTAATGTCCTGTAGAAAACACTCCGCGTACATCTCGTTTTTTCTGGTAATTAATAAAAGTGAAGATGCAATTTCTTCGAATCTTTCTTTGTTATAAATAGCCTTGATCAATACTGGATAATATCCGTTCATTAAGCTTGCAGTATTAAACTCAATACAAGCCCCTTTGGCGTCATCAGCATACCAACGCCAGTGGGGAAGGCTCAAAGGGGTCTCTGCCAAAGAAAATATATATGGCCATCCTTGGAGAACGCCCTTGTCGGGATAAAAAAGGTTTCCTACAGAATAATCCGTATCGGCGGTAAGTAAATTATGCTTCATAAGAATCTTTGTTATTAAATAAGCAGAATACTTAAACTCTGATGGATCATTCATTTGTTCAAAATTTGACATCCAAATTTCTTTTGATTTCAAAATTTTAGCCATGCTAGACATAGTTGTATAATGGTAAAGCTTTTGGGGAGGGCTTTCTATCGATTTTAATGTTTCCGGAATCAATTGCGTTCATAATTATGTGACATTAACGAGATCTTTTAAGTAGAGGAAAACGACTTCTCCGCACCTGTAAAATGCCGGCACTCGCCAGCGCTCGTTCGATCCCTATTCTCGCACTTTTCCCGGCAACGTCAATCTCTTTTCCTACGACCCTACTTTCATTTTCCGCCTGGCGCCTCCTTGCTTTCAGCGATTCCGCGATTTCCTGCAGTTCCTTCTGCGCCCGCTCCTGCTCCCGCTCAACCAACTGCAAGAACCCCGCCCGCTCTTCCTCGGTAACCGACGACCGTTGCGACCATTCCGCATCCGGACTTGGCCGCCCTCTTCTCGTTGCGGCATTTCCCAACCGACGTGCCGCCTCCAGAACATCCTGATCCAGTTCTCCTGTTCGCCCCAGCGTATCCGCCACCTCAGCCGCCCGGCACATTACTCCGCCGCCCCCAGCCTCGCAGGAGCCGTTGTACTGCGGATAATATGCCGGAGAGAAAAGCTGCACCACCCCTTGCGACTTCAGATACTCCCGCACACACAAACCCGAGAACTCCGGGCCGTTATCACTCTTGATCACCAGCGGCCGGCCATACACCACGAATAATTCCCGCAGTACCCGCAGCACTTCGGCCATGCACTGGCCGCGCAGAAGCCTCGCAGCCAATACCTTCCCGCTGGAGAGGTCTCGCACATTCAGAATGATATTCTCTTCGCCAGTGGTCGGACGTTGCAGACAGTCCATGGCCCACACCTTACCCGGCCCCATCCAAAACAGGCGTGTCTTCCGGCAGAAGTATGTCTGCACGCTGCGCCAGCGTGCAGCCAGATACTCCAAGGAGCGCCGCGATAGCCAGGGATACGTCCGCCATAAGAGATCCACGTTCGAGCCATACTGCTCAAGATGTTCATACAACAGCTTCTTCAGTTCCGGTGCAATGACACACTCTGGCCGTCCCGGACCAGCACAAGCGCTTTGCTTCAGTTGCTTACGCCAACGTCTCAATCGCCGGGCAGGAATGTCGATGACGCTTTGCGCTTCCGCGAAGCTGGCGCAAGCGTTCGCCCCGCGCAAGGCCGTCTGCCGCTTCTTCAATTCCAGCTCCCTGCGCTGTTGCTTCTGTATTTGTTCTCTACGAATGCGAGCGGCGCGGAAGTAGCTTCTTCCGCGCCGTCGTCTGGATCGTTGATGCCACTTCACTTCCGTTTTCGGTGCTTCGGTGGGTTCGGGCTTTTTTTTTCTTCTCCACCCCCGAGCAGGGCGAGCTCTTCCCGAACCTGAGCGCCAAGCAGCTCCTTCTTCAGCTGTTCGACCTCATCTTTGAGCCGGGTGACCTCCTCGGCTTCCGGTTCCAGCGGTTTGCGACCGCACGCCCGCGGCTCCAATAGCTCCACCGCCTCCTGCAGAAACCGGTCGCGCAGCTTGTGGAACATCGCCTCGCAGATCCCGAGTTCCCCGCAAACCTCCACAATCCTCCTGCTGCCCCCCAGCGTGTCCAGAATAGCCTTGAGCCGCTCCCGCGCCTGCCCCGAGCCCTCCAGCTTGTCCACCAAGGCGCTGCCGCTGGTCGTTCGTCCCTGCACCATGATCGCCCCCCTGTAACAATGTCGTTACAACATTTATCGGCAATTGTTCGGGAGCCACTCCATCCTCTTTCCGCAGAGACTTCGCCGCCTTCAAGGCGCGTGCCACAGGTTTACGCCGCTTGCGCCCAGATTTCGGCTTACGGTTGCATGCCTGCGCTACGGCAGTAGCAATCCCGCTGGCTTTTTGTCCGGCACGCAGCAGCGCCTGCACCCGCCGGACCTCCCGCTGCTGCGCCTGCAGCTCTTGCTGCAGTTCCTTAATCCGTACCGCTTCGCTCTTCTGGCGTCCTTTGTGCGCCGGGGCTTCACAGGCCCGGATTAGCCCTTCCAAGGCCCGCTTCTCGATCTGATAATAACGCGGCAGACTGACCTGAAGAATCTCAACCGCCTCCGCAGGATTCAGTTCTCCTGCCAATACCTCCAGCACCAGCGCCGCCGTCTTACGGGCATCCCGATCGCCGCTCTTCAATACGGGCCCGTCCCCCGGACCACGCCGTTTTTTCGTTGTATCATTGGAATCCGTCTGATTATTCATGGCAAGCTCCTTCCCCGTTGTCTTCCTCCACAAGACCATCCGCCAGACGCTTCATGCTCCCGTCAAAGTCGCACTGATCCAGCGCCGCATTCTTCTCCTCCTCGTCCGCGCCAAACGGTGTCACCAGCTCCACCTCCTGACGCTCGCCGCCCTGTTTAGTCATATAGACACGGCCGTTCTCCTCATGCAGAGAAAACGGTAAACCGTCCACCTGACCCGTCAGGTAAAACGGCTGCTTCGGGAAGCCCTTCTTCGCGATCTCCAGCGCGTTCTGCTGCATCCGCTGCTTCATCGACGCCAGCACCTCCGGTGCTACTCCAAAGAACCGGTCCGCCGGGACTAATCCCTCGCCCAATGAACTGTGCGGACGCTGGAAGTTGTAATGGTCAATAAACAACCCGATCCGCCGACTCGCGTCTTCCAGATCCAGGAATACCGCCGTACTCAGGAAGCCCTCCCACAAGGTCCGCCAGAACCGCTCAATCTTTCCCAGCGTCTGCGGATGACGCGGCCGCGACACCACCTGAATGATCCCCAGATTCTCACAGAGCTTGCTGAACTTGCTCTTCCCGCGCCAGGTGATGTACTGCGGGCCATTGTCCGTCAAAAGCTCGTCGGGGCAATTGAACGCCGCCACCGCCGCCCGCAGCGCCTCCATCACCATCTCCGACGATGCCATTCCCCGCAACGCATACCCCGTGATAAACCGGCTATGGTCATCCATGAACGCCACCAGATGCACCCGCCGGTTCTGACGCTTCAGCGTAAACGTAAAAATATCCGTCTGCCACATCATGTTGGGGCGTTCCCGCTCGAACCGCCGCTGCTTGTCCGGATGCGGCGTGGTCGGAACCTCGTCGTACTCATAGCCCGCCTCTTTCAGGACCCGCGCCACCGCCGTCGCAGACGCCGGAACTCCGGGACCGCGCGCCAGCAGATCGCTGATCATCTGGCATCCGGATTCCGGGTTCGACTTCTTCAGCATCAGGATCATCCGCTTGGTGATCTCCGGCAACTGGCTGCCTCGCTCCGGACCTTTCGGTTTGTCCATCAGCCCCGCCGGCCCATCCTTCTCAAACGCGCCATGCCATTTGTACAACGTATGCGGGCTGATTCCCACCAGTGCAGCGAAGTCCTTACAGGGCAGACCGCTGCGCAACCAGGTATCCAGCAGCAGAATCCGCTGCTCCGGTTTATAAATCGTACGGCTGATCTCTTTTGACAGGCTGCGCAACTTTCCAGTTCCCAGCTTCTGACGCGCTGAGCGTGAATTATTCTCCAGAGGACTGCTCAGATTTGGTCCAGCTAGGCCCGGGATACCAGTCGCACTGGCCGCGCCGGTCACACCAGTATGACGCTGATTGCGGGAACTTTGAAAAATTGGGGTGTGATCAGCGCCGGGAGGCAGATCGTCGGGGAGTAGAAAATCCTCCCCAACCTCAGGAAATTCCTCCGCAAAGGATGCGTCGCAACCTTCGCCCGGATCATTCGGGAAGCATTCAGGATCGGGCGAAACTGCCGCAGGGGATGCTTTCGGGGCGTCTGGATTTTGTGCGGTCGGCTGGGGCGACAAACCCGGATGGGCGGGAATGGCTCCCGGGGGAAGAATGCCGCTGAGGTAGATCCGCCCGGCAGATCGGGGTTCCGCTCCTGGGGCGAACGGGTCCGATGCCTGAGGCGGTAAGACTGCGGAATTGTCCCGGGCGGGAAGAAATTCCGGGGCGCCCGCCGGGGGAAGTCCTCCAGTCGGGCTACGCCCTCCTTCCGGCCTTCCCCCGGCGTTCCCTTGTACTACGTTTTCTCTTTCATCCAACATGATTCACTCCTTCGTCTAAAGCGAAGAAGCGAATTCCTCAACCTATTACTCTCTATTTACGTCATATAATTATGGAAAACATAACAATGTGTTGACACAGCACAAACAGCGCCCCAGAGGGGGCGTTTGAGCTGAGAGCCAATGCATTGCAAAACGTGGTGGGTTTCTCTAATACGGCTCAGCGATAAACGCTAAAATAAATTGTCAGCGGTCACAGGGCGCATGACCGTACTGCTTTGGTCTCCTTGAAAGATAGATAGATAACGCTACCGTGGATTCTACGTGATTCCGGCACTTTTTCCAGACAATTCAGGGACTCCGGGCTAAAGTTCACGCCCGAAATGCCAACTTGTAACGGTCTGGAACGTCTATCGAATTTACACAGTATCGCTCTATCAGTCAAGGAGTTGCAGATATTTGTAAAGGATGGAACGAACACTCTGATTCTAAAGGGAAGTCAGAGACCACAAAGGCGGTCGGTGGTTGGCGGTTCCGGGTGTGCTCCTATCTCGGCAATCGAAACCGCAAGGTCAAGCTCTTTGGCGGCCCCGATCAGACTTTCGCAAAGCTCCCGCACTGGAGCGTACTCTTTTTCCAACGCCGCAACACGGGCAACATCAGCCAGTCTGAAATAGGGCGAACCATCCTCCGTAAAGCGGATGGTAATTTCACTGTCAATCCGGCGGCTGACCAGAAATATGGCGAAGGCGAGGTCGTGAATATCGATCCACGACAACATTCCATCTGAATCCATTACCATAATATTGCCTCAGGTTGGCTGGAAACTTGAAAAGTGAAAATCAGTATTTTTCTACGGCGCAGGACAGTCAGATTTTACGAACCGGCAGGATAACGAAAAAATATCCGACCTATTTCTCAGTCCGCTGGTTCGAGAGTAATCGTTAAATCGTAAAAGCTGAGGCGTTCATAATGAAACTCTGCGGCTTCATAAGGCTCAGTAATTATAGTGGATACCTGAACATCGGGGTGCTTTTTAGCCCGTTACGCTATACTACGGCTTACTCAGAGCATCACCGCCTGCGAAAGGATAAATTTCAAGTCAGCCGTTAACGAAACGGCCTCTTCGGAAACAAGCCGGTATTCCCACTTCGGTTCACCGGGAACTTTACTTGCTTCATCACACCACTGCTTTGCTGCGGCAGCTTTTTCTCTGACTTCCGGCGTACCGATTTCACGGGCGGATTTGACCTCGACAATGTATTTCCGATCCGCCGTCTGAATTATGAAGTCAGGTGTATATTGGTGGCCACGATAACGGATGTTCAGGCAATTCTCTGGGGGGCGTACCCAACGCAAAGCAGAAACGTCACGTTCCAGAACTGCCGAAAGAATTCGCTCCGGGTTCGAGTCGAAAGACATACAGGAATACATGGACTTTTGAAAGCCGGTGAACAAATAGCCTCTGATGCGAGAGCCGGGAACGTCCTCTTTGTAATCCACGGTTCCAGCATTGGCGTAAATGCTCTTTGGAAACGTCGTCGGCCAACGGAACGGAGTTTTTCGAACGGAGACCGAGACTATATTTTTTTCGTTCAAGTGTTCTTCTACCTGCTTCTGAATATCACGAATAATTGGCTGCCGGTAAAGATAGACGATTTTCCCAAGGTTTTCGGCTGGGGTATTCATTAGTGCAATGTATTTCCGGACCAGATCAAGCGCCAAGTTTTTGTCAGATTCTGGCGACCATTCATCAATCGATTCCAGCAGAAGCCCCGCAAGGAACTTTTCGGGTTCTCGGACTTCCGCAACATCCCGTACCTCACCCAAACGCTCCTCTCCATTGGAAAGGTCGGTCTCGATGATACGCTGCTCTACCAGTTCGAAGGGGCCGTAGTTGACCTTGATGTCGAACGATTTACATTCACACTGCGGAATCGTGTCTACATAAATCTGAGGAACATCGATAACCAGTTGGAGATATTGCTCAAGCTGCTGTTTATATTTCTGGGCTTGCTTCTCTGGATTGAACACTGGTTGCTTGGACTGAACCTCATCGGGAACGAAGAGCTTCTCTTGTTCATGATGCTCACCCGTAGCGGCATCGAGTCCAGTTCCGGTAGCGGCTGCTGGCTCTTGCCCCACAGCAATCTCATAAGCGGCTGCATCTTCTTGAACCAATTCGGCAACTGCTTGCGCAGCTAATTCGTTGTTCGATAGTTGCGTAGTAAAAATAGAGCCGCCCAACAATTGAACTCGATCAAGAATCCGATCCGCATCCAGAGCTTTGCGTTGAACCGTCACCGTCCGGCGTGGCTCGGTATCAGTTTGATTCAATTCCCGTACCCGGAAGAGCGGGTTTCCCTTCGATGCCTCAATCAGCTTTGCGTAATTGTCGTGGCTGATAATCTCAAGCGCATCCAGTTGCTCGTCGCCGGTTACGTCTCCGAATGGAAGACGCAGTCCACGGCCAATGGTTTGCTCGGTCAGGATTTCGCTGATGGATGCCCGTAACGGAATAATGGTGTACAGGTTCTTAACATCCCACCCTTCTTTCAGCATATTCACATGGACCACTACCTCAACGGTATTGGAAGGATTCTCCACTGATAACAGCCGCTGAATATTTTCATCGCTTTCCGCCCCGGTCTGATTGGAGTGAATCTCAATCACCTTATCCCGGTAGCGTCCATCATAAAACGACACAGACTCAATCTGTTCCCGAACTGCCTTTGCGTGATCAGTATCTTTGGTTGAGACAAGAACAAAAGGCTTTACGGTCGGCAGGCCTGTGGCAAAACAGTATTCCGCCAGCCTTGCTTTCTTCGCCTCATGCAGCGCCATACCATCGAGCAACTTCAGCTTCACAATTTCCTGTTCGTCGCTGGTCGTAAGATTGGTTCTGGTAACAACAGTTGGAGTCTTAATGAAACGTCCCATTGCTTGAGCCAGTGTGAAGGAATAAACCACGCAGTCTTTATTCTTTGGCGTTGCGGAATATTCCAATCCCAGCACAGGTCGCAAATGATTGATGGCGTTGATAGAGGCTGGAGCACGGTAGCGGTGACTCTCATCCATCAGGATGACCAAGTCGTCCATCTCTCGCAGCATGGCCGAAAAAGATTCGCCCAGTTCTTCCTGAAACTGGTGGAACTTGAAATCAACATCGCCACGTTTGAAGATTTTGCTGATATTGAAGACGAAGATATTCGCCTCGCCGTAAAGGCTGCGCTGGCCCGGAGAGAACCGCAAGTAATTGTCCCCGTCAAAAACCGCAGGCTGCGGAAAGCCTTCCAAACCGACAAACATATACTTCGGGTGCGAAGGAGCCAGTTCCGCCCGGAGCTTGTCGTAAATTGTGATGTTCGGAGCAAGAATGAAAAAATTCTTGTAGCCCTTCGATTTCCAAAGGTAATAAATACTCGCCCCCATGAGGCGGGTCTTGCCGACACCCGTTGCCAGAGCAAAGCAGAATGAAGGAAAGGCCGTATCGAATTTAACCGGCTTGGCGTCTCGGCTAACTTCCGTGGCTTTTTGCGCTACCTGATCCAGAGAAGCGGACTTATATTCTGTGCGGTCACTGATGGCGTCCAGAACCTCCAACGCCTCTCGCTGCGGTTCACGCAAACTCATCGCTTGCGAAATCTGGTGGGGAAGGTTCATTTCTTCTCCTCTTCAAAGTCACACTTCTCCAACAGGTCTCTTGGAATTCTCTTGATTTCAATCGAGTCCGGAACGTCCAGCTTCCGACTCCGGCGGGTACAGTAAATCATTAGTGACTGATCCTGCGCAAGGTCGTCTGCTAATGCATTCAAATATTCTTGCGTAACCAGTCGGGTCGTAACGTGGAGGAAGCGCCGCTCCGAAGAAATCCCATGCAGACGCCCTTCGTTGCGGTAGCGGAAATTCTCAATTTTGCAGATGGCACGGATCAACATCTTCTCATCATAACGAGGATTGATGACATAGACCGGGTGGTCAACGGTTGAAAGTTCTTTATCGGTGACGAGGAGGGATTCCGCCAGCCTGTAGTACTTGAAACCGCCACCGCCCTGCCAGCCAGTGGCCTCAGAGATACCACCCTGATCGGAGCCATCAACGACCTTCTTCATGCGAGGAAGGATGTGGGTATGACAGTGCTCACCCAACTCGCACATGATCCACCTTCGCCCCATCTTGTGCGCCACGGCTCCGGTCGTTCCGGAACCAGCAAAGGAATCCAGAACCCAATCATCGGGATTGGTAGCTAATGTAAGCACTCGTTCAATCAGTCGTTCTGGCTTCGGCGTGGGAAACGGGTCGCCAGGAATCAATTCGAGTTGTTCTTTACGACCATCCTGAGTATGACCAACCTCCTCCCACGTCCACAACGTCTGTGCTACAGAGCCTTCATCAGCAACCGTAGAAAAAAAACGTTTGAATGCCGGAACTTTATTGGTTCCATTCCTTCCCCACCAAATCAGACCTTCACGAACATTAGCATCATGCTGTTCTTTACCATATGCCCAAACCCTTGATCTACTTGGCAATACCTCCTCACCTGTAGTGGGGTTGCGCAACGGATAATACAAATTAGGCCGCTCGTCTGCATTTTTGGCGCACGTGTAATCACCTGCCTTCCACGGACCTCGAGGGTCGTTGTCCGGATTTTTATACGCCGCATCAGATTGCGCTGACCTTGGCAGCTTGTTCGGCCTCCATACGGATTTGTCTTTGGCGAAAACCAAGATATGATCATGACTGTCGCTAAGCCAAATTGAGTCATTTGCTGGAGAGTACTTTTTTTGCCATATTACATTGCCAATAAAATTTGTGCGGCCGAAGACTTCATCCAGCAGCACTTTTGCATAGTGACTTTCGTTATCATCTAGGCTAACCCATATCGAGCCATTATCAGCCAGCAGCCGTCGAAAAACATCCAGCCTATCTCGTATCAAGGTAAGCCAGATGGAGTGTTCAAGGCCGTCATTATAATGCGTAAAAGCACTACCAGTATTATATGGAGGGTCGATGTAGATGCACTTAATTTTACCAGCGAAGTCCTGCTCCAGCGCTTTCAGCGCCAACAGATTGTCACCGAAGATAAGCATATTCTCAGCATCAGGTGCTCCGTAGCTCTTGCTGGAATCCTCCACAAGAACTCTCGGTTCCAGTCGAACCCGCTCATCCTTCCCCACCCATGTCAATTCCAGCTTGCCGTGCTTCGCCATTCCCGTCCCCACCACCGTCTCCGCCCGTTTTTACGGACATCGCCGGATAAACCAGATAAAGACCACACGCCGAGGAATCAACAACACGATCCTCGGGAGCCGTGGGCCTGCAACTGAACAGGCATACCATGCTAATGATTATAGGGAAAGCGCTTAGGACTGTAAACCCCGACAATGAGAAATGCAGTACCGCCTTAATCAGCGTGAAGCATGTCATTGACATGACGCAAAGCTCGTTATTCTGTCTTGTATTATCTGTATATAGAACATAAAGCCTTTGGGGCGAGCCTTTTGGCATCGTCGCTACCATAGGAGACTTGCGAAAGAAGAAAAATTGCGGTTCCCTTGATCTACTTAAGAGGTTATATGGCAAAGGTGCGTTAATAGCGCAAGTATATCAAATTATGATAGTTACGATAACTATGCGGCTGCTTATCGCTTCTCCCCATCCAGAGCCGCAGTCAGGTTGCCTGCAAAAAGATGCGTCAATGCGCTAACCATATCAAGTTATTGATGTTATATGATGTTTTGACAATATCCAAGCATTTCAGCCAACTCATTTCGCCATCCGTGACTGTCGATCCGCTTTATCCCTGCCAGCCGGAGAACTGCTGGGGTCAAACCATCATCGGGATCGAGTTCACTCATCATGACTGCATTGTAAAGCTTGGCGAAGGTTCGCAGCTTCCGCCCACCTGTTTCCCCCATGATGGTAAGTTTTTCTGGCGGAATCCTAAGCATGATCTCGGCAAGCGTTCTCCATGACGAAACCGACAGGATGATTTTATACATGGCTTTTTCGTCGGTACGGATTTCCCCTCGCATCGCCATCTGCTGAATCAGGTCGATCATTTGCCGTTGCATGGTGTCATCAAGCTCTTTGTCGACAAGGTGGCCGTGGATAATTTTCGGTGCACCATCCTCTCCGAAAATACGCCCAGCCATTATTGATCTCGCTCCAGTTGCAACTGCCGTGGTAAGGGCAATGTCTGAGATTGAAGTGAATACGCTGCTGGTAATGATACAGAGGTCGCTGCCATTCGCAAGGTTACTTCCTCGCTCTCCACTTCCACGTTTAAGGTGGATTGTCTCTGGGTGGCGAACCAAAAATTCCTTTTCATCTGTGTTTATTTCGGCATTAGTTATCAGGCATGGTTCAACGATTACCTCGCTTTTCATGATTCGCTCAGCTTCAGAGAGAATTTGACCGCCATGCTTAATTGAGTTTCTGCGGCTCGGGAGGCATGGCAGAACAATGATCTCTGTATTGTCGTACTTTCTCTTCAGCAGACGAATACGAGCGGGCGATGATGGCGCTGCAAACGCTTTATCCAACCAATGACAAAGCCACACTTGATGCGGCCCATTGCTTCCGTTGCACCAGTTACACGGGCCGATGCGATATACTGACCGGAGCAGGGCGAATTAAGGTAGATGAACTCCTGCAAATTGCGGAGGAAAAAAAACTTCGCCCTGCCCCGGTAAAACCAATAGACACAACGCCGATTAAAACCACAGGCGGGAAAATCAACCATGACGCTTACATGGCTATCATGACAGAACCGTGGGATTTCGACAGACATACTCGGGATATAATTGCAGATGCGGCGAAGCTTGCATATCAAATCAGCGACAGCGATACACGATGGAGGCCGTGGCGAAAACAATCGACTGGCAGTTATCTCCAGAATGTAATGTTGATCATGCGATTCTCGGTGTTCCGTGTGGGGGCGGGAAAACCGTATCGGCTAGAGTCTATGCAGCGGCAATGAGTGCTCCGAACAATCAAATTTGGATTGCCACGGCCACAAAGAAGGCGATGCACGAACTTCAGGACATTATTGAATCAGCCCACGGAAAGAAAACGGTCCTCATTGCTGGATTTAACGATGGTGATTGCACTAAAGCACCCAAGCCAACGGTATGCGAAGCCTACGGAAATAACTCGCCCTGCAAGAATTGCTCAGACAACCGTTCCTGCATGTATGGGATTTACTCCCAGCATTGGACAACAGTTGAAGTCGCCCCCATAGTCATTACCACTCACGCATTGATTAAGACCCTGTTGAACAAACGTAAGCTGCCCACGGAAATCTCACTGATTGTTGATGAGCAATTTAAGCGAGAAGAAGATCAAGCTGTTCCGGCGGGGCAATGGGAAGCGTGGGCGAGGCAGCTTCTTTTCCACAATAAGACCGTATCACCACGCCATACAAAACTGACCATGCGGCTTTTACAGGTTTGCCGGGAGGAAGGTCGGAAAAACGATGTTGACAACCGCATCATGCTTTCAATCGCTTTGATGGATCAGGCTAACCGAATTATTGGCAATACGATCATAGACAAACAAGGCGTGGCAATTGACCAGACAGACCGAATTGACGAGATTTCCGCCCGGCATTACATTGCGCATCTTCGCAAACTGGATGATCCCATGTTGAACGGTCTCATTGAATGGATTAAATACCAGACCGAGCATACAGGATCAAGCCCGGTGGTAACCAAAGCAGGGACAAGTTATGCCTTCCGCAAGCGAGCATTATGCGATCATTGGCGAAGTATAAAAAAGATGCTGATACTAGACGGTTCGGCAACTCTGAACACGGACTCGTGGGATGGGATGAGAATTCTGGAAATTTCCGACATCCCCCGGAGAGCGGCCTATCGAGCATCAGGCCAACATGATAACGGTCGCAAGCAGGTTCTTTTCCTTTTGTCTTCTGGTGCGACCGTGATGTGTGAATAAATCCGTTGCATCTGCTGAACTCTCTGAGGGCTTCATCATAGGTCGGTGCTGCGGGGGTGTCGAATTCAAGCATAACCCACCCTGCCCGCTGAAAGGTTTGTTTGCACCGGTAGTTCACCCGAACTTCTTCATCAAAATATGAAGGGTTTGAGATTACGAGATTACCCCATACTATCGGAGCAATGAAGTTGCTTGTTCCGCCGAGCAGAACTTTGATTTTGTTCGCTTCCGCCCACTCAGAAAGGGTATCTGCTCGGCTATACCGCCAATTTTTAGTCGGCGCTCCATCGTGGGTAAGCCAATTCGTTCCTATGTCAATCATTCCCGATCTCCCTTTATTTGCAAGTCCATCAAATGTTCCAAAATATACGGGCAAAAACTTGGTATTTCGGTGCTCTCCCCGATCAAAAAGCGAGCACATTCAACCATTAGGTTATGTAGCTCGCAACCATCGCACCAATGGTTGATTTTTCCTTGTACGCAATCGATACTTTGGAGATTCCAGATTTCGTCATCCGGGTAGACGAGTTTGCCATTGGTGTCAATTTCAACCGCTGTCCATAGATCGCCAGAACCGATGTGGGAGCCAACTTGTTGTACTGACCATTTCCCGATTACAACCGCAGCGGTTGTTCCGGCTGAAATGTTTCGCCACGCCCGCTTCCACCGCCGGATAAACTCTATGCCGTCTTCGTGGTCGTCATCACCATCGTGGTCTGGATCGTCATCGTCGGGATAGTCTATTGGGATAATCGACCAAAAAAAATCATCCGCAGCCTCCGCTTCATCCTCGAAATTCATTCTCGTTCTCCCAAAATTGAACCCCCTCACTCTGCCGGGAGCAAGGGGGTTCGTGGAAAACGGGTTTGGCCCCGAAATTCTTTTTGAACCGAAGCGCACCAATCGTCCGGCAACGATGATGCCTGTCAAATTGTGAGCCTTCGGGTCTGCCCATGAGTTGGACATTCTTTGACGTTAAAGCAGTTACAACCACACAGATTTTGTGTCTTCAGCCGGGGAAAGCGGCCGTATTCATTCGCTACCGTACTATACCGTTGGCAATAAACAATTTTGCGGCGGTTTAGCAAAAAATCGTACTTTACAATGGATCGAAAACGCTAACTGCTTATATTGCCGATAGTTAGGCATTTGCCGGGTGTTGGGCTTTTTCGGGAATTGTGGCTCAATGGAGGATAAAAAAAATCTTTTTGGAATTAAAATGCCCCCCGCTGAAAATCAGCCGGGGGGAGAGGATATATTCGGAGGTGTTCAGAAAAAGGAAATTGGCTGAATGATAGTTCGTTCAGTAACGCTGTAGGACAATCTTGTTTACAGACGAGTATTGTTCTGCCTGTTTTCTGTCGCAAGTCTGTTCAACCGCAGTTCCTCAAGCGTCATTCGTCTCGGATACTTTACAACGGGAATTTCTGTGTCAACCCCGTAAATCAATGCCAGCATTAATGGTACCATCCGTCCCGGTACTCCAGACCTCGTACCCCTTCTACTTTATATTCGACCGAGGCGCTCATAACAGCCGACTCTGCCAAGATGTTTTTGGGCAATTTTTGGGCAAGATCGAATTTCTCAGGGGGTAAAATCGGGCATAAACGGCAGAATCGAGCCGACTGCAACTTCACCGATTTTACGTTGTAACCCCTTACGTGCCAAGGCTGATAAAGCAAAAACCCCGACCGAAGCCGGGGTCTATGAAAACATTGGTGCGAAGCGGGGGACTCGAAAACACAAAACCGAAAACCCATAACACCAATAACTCCAACGCAATAAATAATCGAAAAATTAATCTTGAATAATTTCCGCAAATTTTCCGCAAGAAAAGAGAAGTGCTTCGTACCAGTCAGTTTTTTGGGGGTCTTCCCCGCCGCTTTCCGAATGTACGTCCGGCATAACTGGCAAGCCACTCCTCCAACTTGGTGAGGTCGGGTCGCCATGACAATCCCGGCACCCGGACGACCCAAGGATAATCAACGCCAGCTTCACGCTTATGCTTGCTGACCATAACGTCAAGCGATGCAACTGAGATGCCTAATCGCTCGGCTGCGGCTTCCTTAGTCGGCGCAGAAGGAGCGGAACTCTTTTTATCCAGCAACGCCTCCAAGGCTTCGTCACGCCATTGCTCTAACTGCGCCGCTTGGTGATTCCCGATTTCATCAAGGTGAAGCTGAACCGCTCCAGAATCGGATTCCGGATGGCTCTGGATATATTCTTGCTTTTCCTCCTCAGTTAAAACATGGGGGCGTTTCTTCACTGTTACGGTCTCCCGCCAAAGGAAAAATGAGGAGCATCTCTCCACCAAACGTGAGCGGCGAGAAACTCTTATTTCCGTTTCTTCAGGCTCTGCACCTTTTGTTCTGCTTCAATAAAATGTATTTCCACTTCCGTGGGTTCATTCAAAGTGTTCTGCATGAACTTCTCATACTCGTTATGCGCTTTTTGCATCGCCGCGTCATGACTGATTTTCCCCGCATGGGTAAGGAGCTCCCGCCCGGTCAGGGTCAGATATTGCTGTAGGCGCTCAATCCAATCGACCATCTTCATGGGCTGCTTGTTCATTGCTTGCAACTCAGCCATTTCAAGATAAGCAGTTACAATCCTGTTGAGGATTATCAGTTCATCTGCAGATAAATAATTCTTCGCCACCTCAACATCCCGCTTGAGAAGTTTATGACCGGGGAAATTGGTAATCCCCATGTTCTGCGCGGAGGAGTCAGCACGTTCGTAAATTAATTCAGCTGCGGTGTGCCCATGAGCAGCCCAGTGCATCTGGTTCTGCACCTGCTGGAAGAACTGTTTGGAAGTTTCAGACTTGGGGTCATAATCAATGCTGGTGGAGTAAATGTCCAGCACTTTGCGCCAGAAGACCTTCTCAGAGGAACGGATATCCCGGATACGGGCGAGGAGTTCTTCGAAGTAGCGGTCGTTCTGAGGCTCCTTCAGACGGTCATCATCAAGAGCAAACCCCTTGATAATATACTCTTTCAGGCGCTCCGTTGCCCATATTCTGAAACGGGTCGCCACATGGCTCTTGATGCGGTAACCGACCGAAATAATCATATCCAGATTGTAGTAATCCAGAGAGCGCTTTACCTCCCGACCGCCCTCTCGGCGAACTGTCAAGTATTCCTTGACAGTTGCCTCCGGCAGAAGCTCTCCTTCAGCGTAAACATTTTGTACATGGAGGCTTATGTTCTGCTTCGTCGTCTGAAACAACGCAGCCATTAGCTGCTGGGTCAGCCAGACTGACTCATCCTGCAGGCGCACATCAATCTTCAAAGAACCGTCTTCCGCAGGGTAAAGCAGGAACTGTCCTTTAGAAACTTCGATTTCGGTATCGACCTTATGGACTTTCGGGGCTTTCTCCGACTTCTGTTTACCCATCCTACAGACTCCTTACGTTGTTTATACCAGAGTCCCTGAGAATCTGCACTTTGTTGGCTTCCATGACACCCTCCCATAATGGGGGCACTTCTAAGCCTATGCGAAAGGCATCAGTGTCTCTTTGCGGGGTAGTGTCAAACATCCCCCACCACTACACGCAAATACAACGGGATTGCTGATAAAACAACACAAGCAACGAAATACTATTGCCGACAGAATTCAAACGACAATCGACCTGACTGATAGAATAAAACCAATTAACCAAATACTGCATTTCTTGACAACATGTCGCCGACAGATTCATTTGCTGCAGCGTTAACAACCATTTGTCCGGGGGCAACCACTCTTTGAACTCCAAGGCTGTCAATTTCAATATGCTTATAAAGCTGCATATATTCATTACCCTCATACCTCCCATATGCGTCTTGGACTGGGATAATAAAAACATTGCGTTCATCTTTTTTTTGGTCGGCTATACCAATTTCCCACGGAACCCAGCGTGAAGCCATCGCATTCTTGGTCGCAAGAATAGCAAATATAGAACAAAATTGGATTTTATCTTTTATTTTTCGAGCAGTTTCACCACTGGTAATCCTAGGCATGTTAGTGTCATTCCAATCAACATAAACAGAAACTCCATTGCAGGCGAGTTCAGCTATAAATCCTTTTGCAATTTCAGCGTCTTTATGACTATGAGAAAGAAAAATGTTCGCTCTTTTCTGATGATTAGCGAGTTTCGTAAAAGTAACGCCTTTGGCTTTGTCCAACAATTCAGATTCTGTAAAGTATGCCATGTCTTCCCTTCTCTATTTTGAAAAAATATATGATGTTATGCATTTACCCCATAAAACATAACTTAAAGTCAACGTAATTGCGCCATAAAACAAGAGCGTAGCAAATGACCCCAGAGAAATTTTCAAGCCATTCCAATAGCGTCTCCAGCCTCTTGTCGTTTTGAAAACAAATAAATCACTCCATTCAATGTCGATTTCCGTAGAAGCCATTTTCTTTTGTATATGATTAAACAAAGCGATAAAGTCGCGTTCAACACCTAGATATAATGCATCAGTATACCAAAACAGAAGAACAGGCAAAAACAGGATTTTTAATGCGCTATCATTATTGTTTTCTTTAAAATAGTACAAAAAAACTGCCGAAAACAGCGCGACACACCACACCTTACACTGCAATGAGAGCTTGCTCATTCGTTGGATATTTAGCTGAAGCATTTCTAGGTATTTATGAACACTGTCGTCAAGTCCGTTCATTCCTTGTTGAGGCATTTGTAAGTCCTATTGACAAAGTTTTTTAAGATTATCCCAATTCCAACGATAAAGAGTTCCTGCATCGGGAACAGGAGTATAGTCTCCGTCTTTATAGCCAATGACTTGAACAATCTTTATGGCGTTTTTCCTTGCCATTTTCACTTCTTTTAATACGCCGGGGGCTTTATGCGTTTTTGGACCGACCATAACAATAACCAAATCTGAACCTTTAATTTTTATTTCTGCTTTCTCTTCCCAGTCCTTTTCTGGGGCAGCTTCTTTGAGAGAGCAATCAAAAATCTCGAATGGTGAATCAGGTAGTCTTGATTGACCAACAATGAACTCTTTTAATGTTTTATCATTATCAAAATCAAAGCTCACAAATACCCGTTTTTTTGCCATGATTTTCTCCTCCATGTGTGAATATTTCCGAGTGCACAAAACATACATCACGTTATAAAAGGGTGCTTACGTACTGATTCCAGTTGGTAGAAAGAAAGCCTCGGATTCCATCTTTGGGGTTATACATTGGATATAGTACCCGGAAGACTTCTTCCGCTTCCAAAAAGTTTTCATGAGCAATCTTGCCGATGCAGCCAAGGTAGAGCAAGCCAATTCCCGGCGCTCTGGAGCCGCCTTGATTGCAATGAACAAGAACCTTGAATCCTTGTTCCAAAGATGTGTGGATATACCGCAGAGCTTCATCAATGATTGCCTGATGAATATACCTTGGGTCGTCCACATCAACCAAATTCAGAATCAATCTGTTCTCACGTTTAGCAAACAGATATTCCGGGTGGGTGTTCGGTGCGCCACGTCCCGAATATCCCAACGCTTGGCGATGATATGGCTCCTTGCAGGCGTGAACGGTCATCCAATTCTCTTGGTGCCGCACACAGCCCTCGTAATCATCTTGTGAGCCAATATAAAAGCCGGGGATAATCTCAATCATCGTGTTCCCTTACTTCATTAAAAACATGATGTGGAAAATCATCAGAACTTCATTTTGGGTAGAGAGGCGACGATATCGACCGTTTGGACGCTGACGTTGATGATGCTTAAAAGCAGGTCGAGGATATAACGCGGGTTATCGACCTCCTTTGCCCAGTCGTTGGGGTCGTTCTTAATGCCGCTCTTGGCGTCTACTGAAATTTGATAACGCTCTATAATCCAGTCGATAGCGGACTTTCCGTTGACAACATACTCATACGCCTTGCTGGGAATGCCAGAGATAGTGATGTTGCCGTTGTAGATGATGGTGTCCTGCTCCCCCTTCTTGGGGAGGCGCATCTTCTCAACATGGTAGTTGCCCGCGTCGTCGCCAGTAACCTTGACACCCTGATAGGCAGGTACGGACTCGTAATTGAGGTGAAGTTCCGCGAGGGCGCGACCGGCTTTAATGAATGCCCAAAAGTCTGCCGGTTCGTCTACCAAGGGCAAACGCGGCAACATCTTCTTGAGGTCGCTGGAGAAGGTCGTGCGGTAGTCCGGGCTATGCAGGACACCGTAGACATAATAAAAGATGTCTTCTTTGGTGACCTTCTTGCCGTAGGCTTTCTGCGCACGGGTCAAGATAAAGTCTGTAATTCCATCCCGGCGGACGTATTCCTTCTTGCCTGCTTCGAAAAAAAGATTAGCTTGAGCGTTATCTTTCTCTTCATAGTAATAAAGGGGGAAACATTGCGTTTTTTCTAGAAAATCATAGCAAACCGGGTGTGATGCTATCAATGTTGTAAAATCCTTGCTAGAGCCAATACCAGATGAACAGATAACATAATTTTCGGATGTCTCGGTTGGGAAAAATGAACTCGAGAGTCCGGGACGTTCAATAAACGATTTATCGAGGAAAATCCTATTCTTAACAAACGGGCGATAACTACTTGAGCGAGAGGTATTATCAATATATTTGTGCTTAATCCCTTTCTCAGCATCACTCAACAGGTTAACTGTCCATTTAATCAATGAATGGTCATTTGTAATAAAGTCTTGTACTTGAGAAGAGCCACTCTTTTTTGATAAATAATCTCGTACCTGTTCATTATAAAAGCCAATCATAGTGGACATATTTAATTTCAAATTATAATCTGAAAAATTATATACCCATGAATCTCTTCCCGTAGAAATTCCTGGACCTTTCAATGAATAAAAACCATTAATATTGCCCTTGTTTTCGTCAAACAATGGAATGTATTGTTCGAATGCACTGTTCCGTTGATTCAACCAGTCACTATGCTCGTTTGGTTGTAAGGTCTGCCAAGGAATATCCTTGTTAATAACAGAGGAAAGCTTGCTAATAATGTCTAGCTTCTCCTCACGATTCAGGTAGTCGCCAATGTCGTGATAGTGAATGGTTGCTTTCTCCGCTTTACTCTGCGGATTTTTGACCAGCATAGTAATCGAAATCGGTGTCCGGGAACCAAGTCCAAACACATTTCCGGCTTCTTTTCGCCTGAGTTCGCCAGATAATCTGCAATTCCCCCGCAAGTTGAATACGTAGATACTTGAAAACTCTTTCTCTATGCATTTCCGAAATCCAGCCGTCGCATTGCCATCAATCCAACTGCCGTTGGAAACAAAACAGATAACACCACCATTTTTGTCCAAACGGTCACTCGACCACCGAAACGCTTTGACATATGCGTCGTAAAGAGACTTGTTAAGTCCAGCAGAAGACTCATTTGAATAAGTACTTGCAATGCGGTTATCCAAAACTGGATAGCTTTGGTTCTGCGCATTGTCGTTAGCAGATTTCTGTCCTATTGAATAGGGCGGATTTCCGATAATCACCCGAAGCGGGGCTTTCTTTTGTGCAGCCACCCGTTTGGAATTATGCGGGAACATCTTGGAAAAGATGTCTTCGCTCTCTTCGCTTTCCCCCAGTTGGAAGGTATCGGTCAGGCAAGCGCCCTCGAAAGCAACGTAATCACTTCCAGCCTTTAATAAGTCATGGTAGGCATTTTCAATGTTGACCGTGGCGATATAGTACGCCAGCAGGACAATTTCATTGGCGTGAATTTCCTTCTCATACTTCCGCTTCAAGTCCTTGTCCCGGATAAGCCCGCTTTGCAGTAACCGGGTAATGAAGGTGCCGGTTCCGGTGAATGGGTCAAGGATATGGATGTTCTCATCGGAGATGGTGCGATTGAATTCCTGTTGCAGTACGTCATTCACGGAATGGACAATGAAGTCCACCACCTCAACCGGGGTATAGACGATGCCGAGCTTTTCGACCATCTTCGGGAAGGCGGTCTTAAAGAATTTGTCATACAGCTCAATGATAATTCGCTGTTTGCCTTCGGCGTTATCCACCCCTTCGGCGCGTTTTTTGACGGAATGATAGAACTTATCGAGAACCAGCACGTCTTTTTCAACCGCTTGCGCTTCCAGCAAGTCGAGCATCTGTTGCATGGATTGCGAAATCGGGTTGTTCTTAACAAACGAATAGCCTTCGAACAGCGCTTCGAAAACAGGCTTGGTAATGATATGTTGGGAAAGCATCTCCACGGCTTCCGTTTGGGCAATGGAGGGGTTGATATTCTTCCGCAGCCCTTGCAGGAATTCCTCGAACGTCTGCTTATGCTGTCCGTCCTGCGCAATCAGCCGGGTAATACGTTCAATTTGACGCTGGGCGATTTCGGCAACGTCCTTTGCCCACTGCTCCCAGTAGCGTCTGTCCCCTACCTTCTGAACCATGCGAGCGTAGAAGATGCCCTGCAGCTCTTCAAAGTATATGGAAGCTTGCTTTTCAATTTGTATATCATCGCCGGGCTTCTTTTTCCCGCCTTGCCCATCATCTCCGCCCGAGGTATCAGCGCCACCAACGCCAGCAACAATAATATTGTTCGGGCGCTTCTTGTTCAGTTCCAGCTTATTAACGGTTGCATTAAAGCGGTCATCGTGCGCCCGGAGCGCGTTCAGAACCGTCCAGACCACCTTGTACCGCTCGTTGTTGTCCAGCGCCTTTGCCGCGTCTTCTTTCTCAGGCACGACTACGGGAATAATAATATACCCATACTTCTTACCGGGAGATTTACGCATCACGCGCCCGACTGATTGGACGACATCCACCTGTGAGTTACGGGCGGAGAGGAAGAGAACCGCGTCCAGCGAGGGGACATCCACGCCTTCACTGAGGCAGCGAACGTTCGTCAGGATTCGGCATTCCCGCTCATCATCAGTATCCGCCTTGAGCCAGCCCAACAGTTCGTCGCGTTCCGGTGCGGACATACTACCGTCAATGTGTTTCGACTCGACAGAAACCATCTGTTCCCGCTTCTCCTTAGAGAGCGCATCCAGATAGACTTCGGTAGTTTGGTTGAAATTTGCTGTAATATACTTGGAAATCTTGATGTTCTGGCAGAACGCAACCGCCCGCTTCATCGGCTCAGGGTCGGTCTCTTTAATCTGTCCATTGTCGCCAATGATTTGCTTGGAGAGCGCGTTAATGCACCCCATGAGCTTTGAGGCGTCATCTGCGTTGATTTCCTGATTCTTATCCGTCACCATCGACATCAGCGCCGGGTGCAAGTCTTTTTCCGTCAGGGTCAGAATCAAAACCTTATAGTCAGAAAGCAGCGCCTTCTCTACCGCTTCACCAAATCCGATGCGGTAGATTTCCTCTCCATACTTCTGCGGGTCGTCCATCGAGCAAAGTTCGGCTCCGGCTTCCTCCGCCTTGCTCTTTGAATCATCGCTAAACAGGCGCGGCGTGGCGGTCATATAGAGCCGCTTCTTACCCTGAATCGTCTTATTCTCATGAACCTTGACAAAGGCGGATTCGTCATCGCCAGACAAGGTAACGCCGGTTGTCCGATGCGCTTCATCACAAACAATCAAATCGAAGACGCCATAGTCACCGCTTTTTTTCAGCAGCTTCTTTTGTGCCTCGGCTACCACATCAATGGATTGGTACGTAGAGAACACAACAGTCATGCCCTTCTTCTTCATGTCGCGGAAGCTGAGCAACTGGGAGACGATGTGGTTCGTGTCAGTCGATGCTGGCAGAGCCAAGTCTACAACGCTCTGACCGTCGCCATCTTCATTCTTGTTGTTCTTACGGGTAATGCGCGGGTCAGAACAAATACACACTGGGTTAATGGGTTCTTTCGCATCCGCAGACCATTCCCGCAAGGTTTGCCCCAACAGGGCAATTGACGGAACCATGAAAAGGACAAGCCCTTTGCCACCGGTTTCATGTTCCGCAATCCGTAAGGAGGTAAAGGTCTTTCCGGTTCCGCAAGCCATAATCAGCTTACCACGGTCAGCCGTCTTGAAATACTCGTGAGTATCGTTCAATGCTTTCGTCTGGTGCTCACGCAGTTCTTTCTTTGCGGTACGCGAAGCTTCACCACAGATACCCTCCGCCAATTTCTTCCAATCAACCGGAGCCTGCTCCAAGTCGGAAAGATTGATGCGGGTAACAGGGGGCGTCTGGTTTTCGATGGTTTCCTTGGCGTTGCTGCCCCAATGATTGGTCGTTGAAATCCAGATGCGATTTGAAAAGTGAACCTTTTTCGGCTCGAACGCATCCTGAAAGTTTTTGCTGGATGTGGACAGGAAAGAATCAAGGGCTGGCTTGTCAATGACAGAGCTGTCCTGATAGCACTTACACTGAATCGCCCAATACTCACCAGTTACGGTATAGGCGACCAAGTCGATGCCGGTATCTTTCCCGCCAAAATCTGTTCTCGATGGGAACTCGCTCCACAACCAGACTTTCTTCAAGTCATGGGCATAGAGTGGGTCGGTTTGCAGGTACGCTTGCATGAGGCGCTCGAAGCGGTCGCCCTTATCACGCTCCGAGAAGGAATATTTGCGGTACTGGTCAAGGATTTTATGGAACGCGGTCGACGACATAACTTCCCCCTAATCATCATAAAATCTTCATGTTACAAGGTATAAAGTATATCCATTCAGCGTTCTAAAATCAATCTACTGACGCGGCACATGACAGAAATACAATGGCGGCTCGATACGTAAAACGCATAAGGATTCAAGGGCGAATGATAAGAGGCCGATTCTCGATTCGGTTGCAGCGCCTGTACATCGATTAACGCACCACTGAAGCTGTCTTCCCAGCGCAGAAACGAACGGTTAGTAAAGGTCTGTAACGCTCTTGATTTCTATCAGAAATCCTTTCCCCAAAACATATTCGAGCGTTTGTAAAGGTCGTAACATTTCGTTTGCTCAACGAACGCTTGCAGGCTTCCTGTGCAGTTCAGGTTCTGGCTGAGCAAAGCGCTCTGCTGCTGAACTTGTCTTCCCCTCCATACCCAAGGCGGGCGACGTTGGCGGCAAGCTCTACTACTTTCACGGCAGACCACCTAACCAGAGATGACTTCAGAGTATCCCTACAGGCATTATTTCTTAAAAAGCCCTACGCTTTTAGCCGATAGACGCAAAAACCATATATCCTTATACTTCAGAGCGTTGCGTAATTCTCATGCATTTTATGCATAATTTCGGCATTGAAATACTCCCCTCACGCAAAAAAATATTTTCGCTTACAGTATCTTGCAACCTCCAGATTGGTGGACCGTTACAAGAATGGTCACAAATTTCTGATTCAAAAAATAATTTTTGTTGTAAGTTTCTTGAAACGAAATGCAATAATATTATGTGAAGGAATGCATATCAAAAAACTTCACACCCAAAGTATCACCAGAATCAAAAGAATTTCAACCAAGAAGAGCAGGAGTGCCAACAAATGAAAATAGACAATCCTGATTCCGGGTAGTGCGTGCTCCGGTGCCACCGAATCACGCCTAAATTAACAATATCGACAAACAATGCATCAATCCAAACGAACGGGATTGTCCCGTCTGTGGTGTACTGTTGTCAAATTTATGCCCCGGTGTGGGCGCGACAGAAGAGAGTCTATTATGGGATGCATAAAAATCGAAAGCGGGTTTTGGGATGATGTCGTCAACCGTGAGTGTGAGATTGTCAGCGAGTTGGAACGGGCGTTGGCAACGCATCGGCAGGTGTTGGCGCAAGCGCGTTTATTGTGTGCCTACTGCACCGATAGCGATATCAAGCCAACGATGAGCCGTGTCAAGCCAACCATTGTCAAGCCTGTTGCTGCCAACCCGAATGCCAACAGCACGAATCGAGAGCGCGTTTTGGCAATTGTTAATGCCCCTGCCTATCAACCTGTCACCAAGTCAGGAATTGCCAAGCATCTTGGCTATGACCATCTAGCCAACTGCTCGAAACTCATCAGCGACATGATTGACAAGGGCGAAATTCGCATGAACGAAGGCTTGATTTATCCTGCCGACACAACAGTGCCAGTTGCTCGAGTGGAGCCAGCACCAGATGCCCCCGACAACGAAGCCCCTGCTGTTGCTCCCCCACCAGTAGGGACGATGCCGGAGTTTGTTGCCGTCAACAATCCGACTACAGCGGAGCCTATTATTGTAACTTCGCCACGGGAACAGGTGCTGACTGTGCTGCGGGAAATCAAACAAATCGACGAATTCGACATCGGCATCATCAATGACGAGACGGGACTCGGATACGATGCTATCAAACCTGTTATGACCGAGTTGGCAACGGAAGGTGTTGTGAATGACCTTGGCGATGCGCTGTATCGTGTGAATCGGTCTCGCCTCTAACAAGATATTCTTGAAAGGGTTTAAAAATGAATACTATTTTACCGCTCCTCCCGAATGGGGAACCAGATTTTTCGCCGCTTGGGGCTGCATATGGTTTTGTTGCGATGTGTGACGGCTCAATTAAGTACGTGCGTGGGGTTGGTTGGTATGTATGGGGGGGCAAGTGTTGGCACAAAGACAATGGGTGCGCGATGCATGTTGCCACCCGCAAATATGCCAACGCTATGTGTATCGCCATTGACGCACTGGCAACGGCTGTTGATGGCGGTGTGGTTGCGGAAGATTACTCTTACACGGTTATTGATAACTTCACCAAGGGACATAAATGGTTGGCAAGTCTTCGTCAACCCGCCTACATCAAGAGTTATCTCAAGTTGGCGGCGGATGCCCTTTCGACACAGTTGTCAGTTGACCAACTTGACAGCAATCCCGACCTCATCTGTTGCCTCAATGGGGTTGTCGACCTCAAAAATGGCAAGTTGTTGCCTCATGACCGCTCATACTATTATACTACCATGATTCCGGTCGAGTATCATCCCGGCATGCGCTCGCACTTGTGGGATTCCGTGGTGGAGCGGTTGTTTGATGGCAACAGTGACAAAATCCGCTTCTTTCGCCGTTACCTCGGGTACTGCCTTACCGGTCATTCCGTCTCACAGGCGCTGTTGATGTTAATGGGCAGTGCCGGGTGCGGAAAATCCATTGTTGTCGAGCTTATCCTGCATGTAATGAGTGGCTATGCGTACAAAGCCCGCACAGCGTCAATACTGAGAACTGCGACGAGGTCGTCGGATGCGCCTACACCATCCGTGTTGGCACTTCGGGGCAAACGGTTGGTGGCGCTTGCGGAAACCGAGCGGGGGCAGGTTATGGCAACCGCATGGGTTAAAGACCAGTCGGGGAGCGATACGGTCAACGGTCGCGGCATGTATCAGTCGGAAGCTGTAACATTTAGGCCAACGCATAAATTGTTGGTGTACGGCAATCATCCCCTTGTTATCAATGACACAGATGAGGGAATATGGCGGCGTATCAATATGCTCAAGGTTGGTCGCACCATCCCCGCAGCTGAGCGCGACCTTAGTTTGGAAGTCAAACTCCGCCAACCTGATGTACTGGAAGGTGTGTTGGCGTGGTTGGTGCAGGGAGCGAGCGATTGGTATCAACAAGGGTTGGCAGCTCCGCAGGTTGTTGTGGATGACACCAACGCCTACAGGTTCAACAGCGACCTCGTTGGCTTGTGGATGGCGGATGCTTGCCTTGTTGCCCCCAACGCATCATCACCTGTTAACACACTCTACAAATCATTTGCGGCATGGTTGGCTGCCAATGGCGAAGGGCAGTTTGGTCAACGTTGGTTTGTGGCGGAATTGGAAGGGCGGCAGGGGGTTACCAAGGTTCGCCAAGTTGGCAGTACTATGTTTACCGGGATTGCTCTCAAGGGCGGTAACAAACAGCAACATCAGCCTCAGTTTACTTGATGCTGCTTAGTGGCAACACGGGGAAACGAACTGTTGCGCGCGCAGACGCGGTGCCAGTCGCATACGAAAGAAGCCCTGTGTGAATGCGTTACGGAAGATGTGAAGGTGCTTTCGTGAGGAGATCCTGCGGATCTCCTCACCCGCAACGTCTTCCACATGCATTGTTCACACAATAATGCCATCAACATCTACTGTTAAATTATTCGCGGTAAAAAAAGATGCTGATTGAATGCAACAAAAATATTTAGTTTTTTTGAAATTTAATTTGCGCAAGACATTCTCTTCAGTGTATAATGATACAGCTTAATCGAATTACAGTCACATCACAAGCCACCTTGCGCCTCTGTGCATTTTCTGACCCAACCCGATGACGCCGAATACAACTGATTGAACCTTTAGGATTTCATTGGCGGAGTCCTGTTTGCAAGGTTCGTTATTTTTTGCGGCGCAGCTCAATTGCCGCACTTGCCCTCTCCGACCGCCAACGGGGAGGGTTTCTTTTTGAATTGTTCGTTGCCGATCACTGCGTGACCGGCAACAGGAATAAGAAACTTTTTTGTTGATGTTGATAAGGAGAAATGCCGGAACGAAACGAATATGAATCAACGCTAGGAAAGTCACGCTCAAGACACCGAAAAGAATTACCCGTCAATCGCCTCAATGGATGAGGCGGACACAAGGCTGCAGTACCCCGTCACTCCCAGACCTTAATTCCTACGATTCCGAAAAACAAATTCCGGCACCTGCGCGAACGTCACTGACTTCACGACGTGTGTCGTGTGGTGATGCTTCGCAATGTGTTAACGGGCTGCTTGCCTGTTGAATCGAGGAGGAATTGTCATGCCGGTTTGGATGAAGAAGAAGAATGTGGATAGTCAGGGTGAATCTGGTCAGTACTGCGACATTTGGTATTTGCGCGATGTTGTTGAAGGGCTGCTGTGGGAGGCATGGGAGCGTCAGGAAAAAAAAGCTCCAGGCAGTGACGAAGAAGTCGCCCACTTTCAGGCGCTGTATGATACGCTGGATGCTCTCTCGGAACAGGAACAGGACATCTATTCCGAAATTGCGTCGATTGTCGAGGAGAATCCTGATATCGACTGGGAATTGGATTGAAGAAAGGCTTGGGCTGTGAGGCGTGATCCGCCTCACAGCTTTTTCTTTTTCAAAACGAACGTGACTGGGACAAGTAATTGCTCACGGTCATGATACCTGCTGCCAACATTTAATTTGGCGAGAGAGCAGCGAGAGATGAGGCGATATCATGCTTGAAAGATATACGACTACCGAGCGACAACAGAAGTCGCTGACTATTGGAACGCATTACTGGACGCACGAGGGAGCACCCACTAGCAACTGGCGCTACCACACCGCCAGCTCGCTTAAGGAATGGGCGGAACAAAATTGGAAAAAGTTCATTTGTGGCGGAACAAGTAATTTTATCACCCCGATTCACTGGGGAGCCAAAATAACGGTCGACCCATATTATTCAGACAGCGAAGAAATTGAATACAACTACCGTGATGGTTCCTGCTTCCAGTCGGCGGGTTGGTTGATGTTGGAATTCGACGACCCGGATTCTATGCGTTACGAAGATGCGGTTCGGCATTTTTCCGCTATCGCCGGATTCATTCACACGAGCAAGTCGCATCAGAAAATTAAGGGCTCCTCACCTGCCTGCGACCGGTATCATGTCGCGTTGGAACTCGACCGGGCAATTACGGACAGCAGAGAATACAACCTCTGCGCCTTGGCGTTGCAGAGCCTTTACTCGACAGCGGATGATACCGCAGACACGGCTCGCTGTTTTCGTTGCACCTCTTTCAATGGTAAATTCAATTTATTTCCGGGGGAGCTTCGTTTGTCGGTCGATGCTCTCTTGCGCCGGGCAAAGGAGCAAGGAATCTCGGCAGGAAAACTTGACTATGAAGATTCAGAACCAATCCACACGAGCGGCGGTTCCGTGAGCTCTTGTGCTCTGACAGCCCTTGAAGAAATGGATTTTGATTTCAATCGCCATACCCGCGACCTGATTTCCGATGCAGGGAAAGTGGCATTTCTTGCATGTGAAAGCGATGTGGATACCGTCGCAACCCTCGAATCGCTGGGCTGGATTCAGTCCTATCTGCACAGACATTCCGAAGCGGAATTTTTGCAGAATGCCAAGCACGGTATCAAGCGAGCGCGTATGAGCAAGGCGCATTTCAAAGAAGTTCCTCTAACGGATTGCATCGCCTCAATTCAGGGCAGGCAGCTCCGGGCAAAGGGTGAGGTACTGGAAGTCAAATCGGCAGACCTTCCTCCGATGACGGAAAAATTCCGCTGTGAATACACCTCATGGGACGATGCAGGCAGATTGCGATTCACCAGTGGCGCACCCGAGGATGTTGCCGTCATGGAATCTGTTGCGCGAGTTGTGCAGTGGCAGCAGTCATCTGACCTTGCTGCGCCTGCGCATGCTGTACTGGATACCAACTGTGGGGCAGGTAAGACCACGACAGCTCGCGTGTATATGGCATGCGCTGCATCTTCTGATGAGCCGGTTTGGTATGCCGCACGAGGGCGGGCTGAGGCGGCGAAGATGAGGGACATGCTGGAAGATTATCACCATCTCAAGCCGGTTCTGATTATGGGATTCAGGCGCTCTGACTGTACATTGCCGGTAGAATTGCAGCCTGCTAAGGATGCGGATTTCTACAATCCGGCTAAGTCTCCGTGCAAGAGCTGCTCGAATAAATGCCCCTACGGAACCTATAAGTTCTGCTGGGCGTCCGTTGAGCTATCCCCGATAGTCATCCTCACCCACGAGCTTGCCATAACACTGCTCAACCGGGATAAGATTCCCCATCATGTTTCTCTGATGGTAGACGAGCAGATGTCACGCATGGACAACCAGACCGTCAGCTTGAGGCAGTGGCAGGCATGGAAGCGGTCGCTGCTTGCATATGACCGTCCCGTTTGTCGAACCCATCACCGGCTCAAGCAGGTGGTACGCAGGAACAATGGCAATAAAGACATCTATGGGCGCACGATTTGGGCGACGGAATACAAGCGGTTTGAAATCGCTCGCGCTTTGCACCGGCAGAAAAGGACGGTGACAAGGAATACGCTTATCAACGCCCAAGGCGCGGCTGAGGATATGTCGCCCAGAATTAAACGGGAGGATTCTGTTCATTGGGTTAATCACCTGCGGTCGCTTCAGAACAACAGCCGGGGCGTTCCTGTGGAGGATTTGGTTCGCTGGGTTCAGTTCCAAACCGGAGAGAACATTCCAATGGTCACGCGCTCGGCGGACAACTATTTCTTCCATAAAATCCGGTTGAAGAACTACTGGAGGCTTCTTCGGAAGTTTTTGATTCTCGACGGCTCTGCCAGCTACAACAACGACAACTGGGATGGACTCGTCACGATTAAGGTTACTGACATCAAGCAGCAATCATATGGTAATACCGCGTTCCACGTCATCCCGGCGATGCCGACCAAAAGAAATGCGGACAAATTCCAGAACGTTATCCTCGATAAGGCGCGGCTGCTCCTTAATGAGAACTGGTATGAAAATCCGCTGCTGATTACCAATGCGACAGCGTCCGAGGAGGAGGAGCGGTTCCTTGAAGATTATCCCGAATGCATCCATTTTACCCGAGGGCGCGAAGCGCGGGGCGGGAATCGGGGAAATGAATGTGACCTTTGCATTGTCACGAGCAGCATCTTCTCTTCCATCAGCAGCGTTACCCTGACCGCCGCAGTGACTGCCGGAGCCAAAAGCGTTTCTCCCGACAGGCTCTTCGATGCTAATGGCAAGCCGCTGATTCGGCATGGAGCATTTTTGGACAGGGGGATTAATGATGTCGTTCAGCGCGAAACGGTGGATATGCTGCAGCAGATGCTGATGCGCGGTGTCATTCGCTCCGACTCGTACTCTATGTATGGCGTTTTGATGTCCGTCGCTTCGTGGGAAGCGCTGGCTGAAATCATGATGAAGATTCCCCCGGAGAAGGTCAGCCTGATTGGAAAGACTTACGACCGTTCCTTAGGGATGTTCATCAATCTGTACAACGAGGCGCGGAGCTGGAATCTCGACAGTTCCGATGGGGTGACGCTGGAAGCCTACAAAGTTGCCGGTCTTACGCCGCGCCGTGCCAACGCCGAACAGCGGGAAACCTTGAAAAACATGCTCGGTTACATCGGGCAAATCTGGTAATCTTGCAACTCGCGTAAAATGATAGTGTTGCGCTATTGCAGACGGAAGAGGGGTGAAAATCCCGAGTGAATCAGAGGCATCACGAGCGGCTCTATTCTTGTAAGTCCAGTAAAATGATAGTATTGCGCTATTGCAGACGTTGACTATATAGATATATACTATCTTCTTAGGAAATTAAGGAATTCTCCGCCTTTGTTCCCCTTGAGTTTCACCGAAGGTGATAAGCGATGGGAGCCGCTCAACACCCCGAGCGCCACTTCTTCGCGGGAATGCCTCAAGAAACCGCGTAGGAGCCGTCAGGTTCGCGTTTGCCCTGCTGGGGGCAATTCTTGCCCGCCCGAGAGCTCCGGCGGCTCTAATCGCCTCCAACCACGTCGGCAAGTAAGCGGTCGCTGGCCGCAGGCGGGAAGTGAGCAGATTCCGGGCACTGTCTCGCTGAAGAATCTACCGGAACCGGTTCCGAGCTGTTCTGCAGCTCGAATAGAAATGTCTTGTGGATATCCATTTCAGCCTTGACTGATTTGTGTAAATCACCAAAATTGCGTTTAGCCCCCAAGGAGATGAACCTATGCCACCAAAGAAGCAGACACCCGCGCCCAAAAAGGCGACGCCCAGAGCAGATTACTTTAGAATCCAAGCGACGATGCCGCAGGAAATGTCAGACTTTCTCGAAAATTTGGGGTCAACTTCAAAGAAGAAGGGAGGCTATAAGCTCAGCAAATGCGAAATCATTAGAGCGCTCATCTCGGCGCTGCAATCAGTGCATGGCTCTCTCGACCTTATCGAGGTGAAATCAGAAGAGACCTTGGCTGAACGTATACGGGAGGCGTTTGCCGAAGCGCCCAAAAAGAAGAAGTAATAGACTGATGACTTAAATTACAGGCAGTCATAGTTGGCTGCCTTTCTTAGTCGAAAAATCGATATGTGTATATCGTCATATGTGGATATACACATTGTAAAAGGGGATAAACATGAAGAAAGCTAAACAGGAGATGGCTCGGCTGAACATGGATTTGAGTCCTGAGCACTACGAGTTTATCGAAGAACTTCGGAACCGCTGCCATAAAGGGGGAGGGAACCGTCTCAACAAAAGCTCCATCCTTCGGGCGATTATTAGCGGCGCAAGGGCGGCTGGCGTTATCGAGCAGATTAGTGGCAACGGAAAATCATCCAAGTAATCAGACGAAGGGGAATCATGCCTATTAAAGTAACCTGCAAATGCGGGAAAACATATACGCTGAGCGAAAGTGCTGTGGGGAAAACCGCAACATGCAAAGGTTGTGGAGAAAAGATTCGAATTCAGTCGGAAGCAGAATCTGCAACTACGACAAATTTGCAACTTGAATCTTCAACCTCGAAACCCTGTCCGTTCTGCGGCGAACAAATTATGAGTGTTGCCAAAAAATGCAAGCACTGCGGGGAATATCTCGACCCCGTGCTGATTCATGCAACCTCGAACCACATGAATTCCAAAGTATCCAAGCCAACGGAGGGTGTCGAGCCAACTCAGGAAACCGCATTTATGCTTTGTTGGTTTCTTGGTGTTTTTGCTGCGCAACGATTCTACGCCCGGAAAACGGCAGATGCTATCATATGCCTGTTTCTTTCGCTCCTGACCTGTGGCGTCGCTGGATTAGTAACTGCCGCAATTGACTTGGTTCGCATTGCTAACGGAAAGTTTGAACTCGCAAACAAACAAGTGCTCGGCAAGCCGAACAAAACCTTCAAGATTATTGCGTGGATTACCATATCAATTCCTATCGCAGCATTTCTTTTGCTTCTCGGGTATTCGGTGATAGACACGATTAGGCGATAATTACAGGAAATCATAATGGAGTGTACATCCCAGTTTTGTTGGGGGAATTAACATGGATATACGAATTTTTATCCGACGGTTTACACTCATTGAGATGCTGGTGGTGATTGCCATCATCGGAATTCTTTCTGCCATGCTGATGGGCGCAGTGTCGCACGGAATTGAGTCCGCACACTCAACATCCTGCCGAAACAACCTCAAAGGACTTTCGCTTGCTAATATCCAATTTGCAGGCGACCACGACAACTCCTGCAGCGGAAGCTACTACGATAATTTTACCGGCTCGGATACTTACAAGAACGACTGGCTCGGAGTTGGACCTGGCGACACATTCACCGACGCGCCAGAAAGCGGCACTCTCTTTCATTATACGGGAAGCAAAGGGCTGTACCGGTGTCCAAGTCTATCGGAGAGCGCGGTCGGGAGCGGAACTGGTTCCAACGGAATATTTGATTACGTGAAGTTCGGGGCGTTCACCGGGGCGAAACTCGGCTCCATTCCCGGCAAGTGTGAGTTCCGCCCTTCGGGGCTCACGGTTGTTACCCTGCAAACATGTCTGTTTACCGAAGAAAGTCCAGGAACTTACCTAAATGGCAAGGCTGCTCCAGAAGGACATTTTTCCGGACTGGACAATATGGCAACTACGCACAAGGGCGATTCGGCTAACGTTGGCTCCATTGACGGCTCCGTTTCAACCGTGCGAACAGTCACGTCTTCGGGAGGGGCTTCAACGTGTGGGGACTGGTATGCAAAAGCTCCGAGCGGTACAATGAAAACCCTTGGGCAGGATGTTTGGCAGGTCACATGGGGATGGTGGTCAACATATTGAAATCGTTTGCCATAAAGGGGAAGTCATGATTAAGTTTTTGGTGATAATTTCGTTCGTTGTGTGCGCAGGCGTGGCGTTTGCTGGCGAGTTGAAGGTTGGTGGCGACCCAAGCAAAAATCTCGCTCAGGTAAAAGGCGATTTCGTTTACTCAGAAATGCCGTTGAAGCAAGTTATCGAGGACTTTAGGACTCGGGCGGTAGTCAACATAATGTGCGAACCTGATGTCGATATGAATGCAGCGATAACATTTTCGGCTCGAAATACGACCGCTCAAAAAGCATTTGATGAGATGATAAAGGCTGCAAATTTGAGTTATAAATTATACCGGGAAGACAGCCTCATAACCGTCTCCGGTAGAAAAGATGCAGCCGTTCAGGGGCAAGGTAGCAAAACACAGGATATCAAGCCAGCGGTTCCGTCCACCTCTGGTGCCAAAGCGACACAATCAGCATTGGCGAAGAAGTTCACCGGGGATTATTCGGATATTGAGCTGAAAGCTATTCTGGATGATTTTTTCAAGAAGGCTGCTGTAAAGTATGAGCTGTCCGACTCTATCGCCAAGTTGCCAGCCCTGAGTGAGAAGTGCACCTTCTCGTTCTATTCGAGTGAGATGACCTTCGAGAAAGCGTTGTCGTGGATTCTTCGCAAGGGCAATCTGGGCTACCGCATCAAAGAAGACGGCACCCTCGTTGTTCAGGAAAAAGATGCCGCTCCAGCGAGCAATTCAAATCTGTTCCCGGTTGCCAGAACCGGCACCGCAGCGCAGGTGCGTAAGGAACTGGAATCCGGAGCGAACATAAACGCCAAAGACCAGTATGGCTCCACGGCTTTGTTTGCAGCGGCTGAATCCAATGAACGACTCGATGTCCTTCAGGCTTTGATGGGAGCAGGAATTAATCCCAAGGAAAAGAATACTGAGGGGGATACGGCTTTGCATTTCGCGGCTCAATCCAATAAGAACCCTGAGATTGTCCGAGCGCTGATTAAGGCGGGAAATGAAGTGAACCAGACGGATGATGACCTTAGGACGCCCCTCTTTCTTGCTGCTGTGTGCAACAAAAATCCGAAGGTACTGGAGCTACTCATCAAACTTGGTGCGGACATCACCGCCAAAACCAAAACAGGCTTAACTCCATTAATGGGAGCGAAGAGGCACAAAAACGAAGCTGCAATTAAGGTGCTGATGAAGGCAGGCGCGAAGGAGTGACTTCCGTTTGTCGTTATGAACCAAGCCCCAGCTTCACGGCTGGGGCTGTTCTTTTGCTTTGCGTTTGTTGAAGGCATTCAAAATTCCGCAGACATGACTGGCGTGGTCAATCTTTTTAAACGCCCCATAGAGTTTCCGATAGAGCGTCTTCTGTTGGGAGTTTTGAAACTTCTCTGCGATTTCCCAGAGAAATTTTGAGTTCCGAAACCGGCAGCGCCACTCCCGACCAACGCCTGAAATTTGCATCCGGGAGGCGAACCAATCCATATTTGCCTCGATGTAGGCTGCGAGAACCCGGTCACGCACTTCAACCCAAGCTCCGTCGTCGCTGACAATGATTCCGTTATTCATAGTCTGCCCTTTCGTTTGCTGGTTATTCGATGCCCTTCGCCACAGCCGCCAGCTCGACGGCAAGTTCGAGTTCTTTCACGCCAGAATAATATCGCGTGAGCAGCTCCTTAAGTCCGTTTGCCCGGTACTGTGCAATAAGTTCGTTTGCCCGCGCTACATCGGCAAAAATGAAAAATGGCGTATTCTCTGCGCCTTCGAATTCAACTTCCACCTCGCCACCAATGCGCTGGCAGACAAGATATGTTGCCAGCTCAATTTCCCGAACCACAATACCTTTCTTGTTAGCCTCCATCGCATTCCCTTTCAACAGGAATTGGAAAATACCCAAAAAATCTGCGGCATAGAACGCATCATTTTTCAGACAGCCAATTTCTATAAGAAAATAACCGACCTATTTTCCAATTGAAGTTTTCCTATCATTCAGCCGGTTCTATGGAAGCCGTCAACCCGTAGGTCAGTAACTGCTCGCTGTGGAGCTGGGCATGTTCCATTGGTTCGACGGTAACAACTGCCCGACCATCTGTGTGCGCCGTGAGCATAAGTCCCATCGCTTCGGCTTCTGGCATCGAGAAACATTCTTGCAAGACCATCACGACATAGACCATCGAATTGTTATCGTTGTGGAGGATGACGCGATACAGGGGAACCTGTCGCTCCACCGTCCGGGGAATGACTGAGACCTCTGGATGACCTGCCCGGATTCGGTTGGAAGGTGGAAAATTCATGGTCTAACCTCCGACTTCGTCGCCATGTTCCAGATGCGTTATTTACGCACGATAATGATGATTTTCGTGCGTAACCTGTCAAAGAACCGATTCTGCCAAAATTCGGGCTGCTTCGCCTGCTCCATCCCGTCTTTGGTCGTCATATAAAATCGTTGTGGATGGATTGGAATGCCGGGCGAAGCGTTGCGCCAACCTCAAGTCGCCCCCGGTCAAGTTCAGCACCTGCGTCACTGCCGCATGACGAATACCGTGCGGACGCGCCCGAACCCCCGACCGCTTCCCGAGCGAACAAATCATCCGGTAGAGTCCGTTGTCTGTGAATCTGCGCGTTTCAGCCTTTCCGGTGCGGTCTCTGCTGACAAACAGCGCTCCCGGCTCCATTCCTCGGTAGGCAAGCCACGCCTGAAGCGCCCGCTTCGTTGGCTCAGGAATCGTCATGGGGGCTTTCTCAGTCTTCCCTTTGCCCAGCACCATGACGCGGGAACCGGCAAGGTCAACATCCTCGATGTCGAGAGAGGCCACCTCAGTTCTTCGCAGAGCAAGGTCATAGCAAAAACGAAGAATGCAAGTGTCGCGGGCAGCTTTCAAAGGCTGGCGTTGCCCTCTGGCTACAACAAGAAGGCATTTAAAGCCGTCAGCTCCCACGCCTCGGGTATCGCGAAGGGGTTGGGAGCGCACGTTCCGAACTTGTAAATCCCAATCGACGATGCCAATGGTTTTTGCAAGCTGGACAAATGACCGCAGCGCACTGAGTTTGCGGTTTACTGTAGAGGGTGACATCCCGGCGCTTGTCAGGCTATCCTTATATTGTAGAGCAAGGAGATTCGCCTGTCCGTGACTTCCTCCGAGAACCACCCGCGCAGCGTCATCAATGGAGCTGACATGAAGAAAATCCGAAAGGCTGCTGAGGTCTTGCCGATACGCATGAATCGTTTTCTGGCTTTTGCCAGAGAGAAATGCCTTTATAAGGTCAGCGACATCTGACTCTGCGATAAGCAGGGATTGAGCTGCTGGCATAGTCACGACTGGATTCATCGACATGGCTTGCCCTCCCGGTCAGTCTGCACGGATGATTTGCAGGTGATAAGATGTGCCGTCTGCAAACGAAAGCACAACGCCGGGGCGAAAGTCGGCTATATCTGCGTCAGAAAAGGTCTGGACTGCCTCCAAATCCAATAACTCACTCGGAACAGTCATCTGCGACTCGTCGATTTCCCCGCCCGCAACAGCGAGGACTTCATCGAAGAGGGCTTTGATGCCTTCCTGTGCGTCCGAATTCATCATTTGTACGCCTCCAATTAAAGCCCTATAAAGTACTATTGCATTTGGAGGTGAAATACTTGCACACATTCGTATTTTTTTTGAAAAATATTTCTGAGGTTTGGAAAGGGCTTGGAGTAGGGATGGTATTGCGGCGGGACTATTGTAAATTCGCGTGCTTTCGTTATAGCCGCGAAAGGAATAATGCTTTACCCTCTACGCGCATTATATCAAAGCAAAAGCAGGAATTAGCCAAAGAACGGCGCTGGGGAATCATTACAGGTCAGGCAGCTTGTTGACGGCGGACTGCCCTTCTTCCTGATTGTATTTGGCATAGACCATCGTTTCGGCTATATCTGAGTGCCGAAGTATTTCCTTAATCGTTTCTAATCCAACTCCGGCGCGACGTAGGAGGTATCCGCAAGTATGACGAAGGTCGTGCGTCCTTACATTGTCTGTTATCCCAGCAGCCTTAAATATGCTTTTCAAGCTCTTGTCTACATGGAACCGCCAATACCCCCCATCCGTTCCCGGAAAGACAAAATTGCTGGTTTTAATGGTATGCAGTTCTTCAAGAGTTTTTCGCAGGTTCGGGTTCATCGGAACCTCGCCCGAGGTTCCTTTCGGCTGCCAGTCGATTGACTCCGAGTAGGTGAAACGCAAATTGTCCGGGTCAAAGTCTTTTCCTTTGAGAGCCAGCAGTGCAGATTCCGAACGAAAATTAAGAGCGTAGGACACAATCCTCAGAGCGGCTTTGTTGTTAGTAACGGCTTGGGCATTCGATTCAAGATTAATAATGTCCTTAATTTTGCCCCATGCGCCTGAAGTGAAAGGAACGACACGCCTGCATAGGATTCGCTTGGGGCGAACTTTTATGATGTTCTGGCGGAAAATCACATCCGACCATTCCAAGTATTTCAACTCATCCCTGCGCAGCCCCGCATAGACGTAGGATTTTATCACCCCCTGCCAAAAGGACGGGTAGGCATACTCTCCGGCGTGCTTGGCATCGTATGCCTCAGCAGCTTTCAAAACGGCTTTCAGTTCTTCGACCTCCAAAGGGCGGGCAACTTCAGAGGCTTTTCCCTTTCGGCTTTTATAGTTCGTCACGCCATCCAAGTCAGGGACTTTGGCAAGCCACTCCTTTTTTACAGAGTATTTCAGCGCCCCTTTAAGAACCATCAATTCATCATTAAGGCTTTTGGGGCTGATTCCCTGCCGGGTACGAGCGTTCTTATGACCATTGGGCAGGATTGGAGTGTTGAGCCGATGCCTGACGTATTCTGTCGCCGCTTCCCGGCATATATCAGCAAGGAGAGGCTCCCTTTTGTTGAGAACCTTACCAAACCCTTCACAGATGTTGGCGGCAATACTGGTGTAACGCAGTAAGGACTTCTCTCGGATGGGGCGGCTGTGAATATATTCGTCAAGGGCGGTCTGAAGGAGCTTCGAGTCCTTATTGACGACAAGGGCGGGCGATTGCCCGTTGAGGTCAATGCCGTCATTCAACTTTGTTGCTTCGGCAACTGCGCGAGCGTAGTTTTTGGTATTGAGCGCCTTTCGGTACATCTTTCCCCCGACCATCCGCCGCCAGCTATACCACTCGTTGACCCGTTCGAGTCCGGGGACGCCTTCGACCTTCTCCGTCACCTTTTTGGGCTTTATGCTCATAATCACCTCGCAGGATTCCGCAAAAATTCCGCAAATCGGTCGCTAAAATTAGCTAAATTGCTCTAAAAATGACTAAATCGAGACACCGCGCCAAACCCAAGAATATGCAGAAAACCCCTTATTTTCAAGGGTATTTACGAAGAAACCCCGACCGAAGCCGGGGTTCACAAAAACATTGGTGCGAAGCGGGGGACTCGAACCCCCATGAGTTGCCTCACCAGATCCTAAGTCTGGCGCGTCTGCCAATTCCGCCAGCCTCGCTTAGCTGTTCCCTTGTATCAAATTACGCGATTTCTCTTATTTATCAAGTGGTTATGACCGCACTTCGGGCATATTATTTACTTCGTTGCAGCTCTTGAATTTTTCCGGCTTTGTCCGGTTTTGGGATAAAACCGGACAAATACCGGATAAACTTTCATATTCACCCTCTTGCATCGGTTGCCGTCGCTTCGTCCGTGGGGACATATTCAGTACCGATGGTCTGTCATCAGGCCTCATGCCGGCACGGATGGCGACCATCTCCAGTCCGGCATTTTTCGAACATGTGTCTCAGACCGTGGATGCTCCAGTGGCTGCGTCTTGATTCCTCCGCAATGTTCAAATATCCTTCCACGACGCGTTTGCCTGAAATCGCACCCTTTTGGGAAACATATTATTGTATATACGGCTTATTTACCATCAGTCGACATACTTCAGGCCGTGACGGGCGAATTCCTTGGCTTGCGCCTCTACCATCTGGTCGCGCAGATCCTCCTCATGGTCGCGCATTCCCAGTAAATGCAGCAGGCCGTGCAGGCAATAAAGCGTCAATTCCTCATGAAAACTCATGCCGCGTTCTTCCGCGACCCGGCTGGCCGTATCGGCGCTCACTGCGATGTCGCCCAACAGCAGTACGCCATCCTCCTCGTCGCCGTCGTCAAAGGAGAGCACGTCTGTCGGCCCTTCATGATTCAGGTACAATTTGTTCATCTTGGCGATTTCGTCATCGCCGGTGATGAGCAGGTTGACCATTGCCGCCCCGGTGTCGCCGTGCGACTCATACGCTCCGCACAGAACCCGCTCAATCAGGTCTTGCGGAATATCGTGGCCTTCGGGAGATTCGTCGATCAGGTGAATGGTGAGTTGGGACACTTAGGGTCTCCTGCGCGGGTTTTTTCCGCTGTTGTCGTATTTGACGCGGGAATGGAACATACTGATGAGAATCCGCACAAGCGCGTCTTCGATGCGGGCAAGATCGGTGAAGTTCAGCCCGCTCTCGTCGAACTGCCGGTCCTCGAGTTTGCCGATTATGATGCCATGCACCAGTGTGCGGATTCGTGCCGGGGATGCGTCGTCGAGTGAACGGCTCGCCGCCTCCACCGAATCGGCGATCATGCAGACCGCCGCCTCCCGGAATTGCGGGCGCGGGCCGGGATAGCGGAACAGCTCCGCATCCACCTCGTCGGGGTTCTGCGCCTGTTCGCGCGCCTGTCGCAGAAAGTAGCTGACCAGCGTGGTGCCGTGATGCTGGCCGACGATGTCGATGATGGCGCCGGGCAGTCCCCACTGGCGGGCCATTTCCACGCCATCCTTTACGTGGCTAATGATGATCAGGGCGCTCATCTGCGGGGTAAGCGCGTCATGGCGGCTGATGCCGCTCTCGTTTTCGGTGAAGTACTCCGGTTTGATCAGCTTGCCGAGGTCATGGTAGAGGCAGGCGGTTTTGCACAGCAGAGCGTTGCAGTCGCTGGCTTGGGCGGCGGCTTCCGCCAGCGCCGACACCACCGACGAGTGGTAATAGGTGCTTGGGGCTTCCAGAAGAAGTTTGTTCAGCAGCGGATGCTCCTGTAGGTCTTGCAGGCGGATATTGGTCGTGACGCCGTAGAGTCGCTGCAGAAGGGGCATGCAAAGCAAGAGCAGCAGGAAAGATACCAGCCACGAGATGAGAATCCACACGACCTGTACCAGCGGGTTCTCCCAGCCCTGCATGCCGAGGAGTTCGCGCAACTCGCGCGGCAACAAAATTTCCTCACCGACGCTAAGTCGCCAGCAAACCAAGGTGAGTGCGCCGCTCAGGCCGCTGATAAGAGCCGCCTTGGCGAGTCCCATGCGGAACCGTTGGCGAGGCGCGAGTACGGAGAAAATTACGCTCGATACGATTCCGATCATAAGCAGCCCCGGCTGCTGGGCGCAGCAGGAGTAGAGAAATGCGCAGAGGGTCATGGTCGCCAGCGTGCCGGCGATCGCGCCGCCGCCCAGGGCAGCACAGCCGGCGAGGAACCCCAGCGGCAGCAACGCCAGCGGGATGCCGCCGAGCATGAACAGATAAGCGATGCCGACCAGCGGAATCGCCAGCACCGCCGTGGCCGTGATCGCCTTGTCCCGTTTGCCATAAAGCATGGTCAGCACAAAAGCGACGCAAAGAAAGAAGCTCAGCCCCGTCTTGCCGACCAGTTCCCCGAGCAGGCGCACCGGTCCCAAGCTCCCGACATAGGTTTCGTTCTCCGCGCGCAGCTTGCGCAGTGCCTCCGGGGTGATGCGCTCGCCTTTCTGGACGATCAGATCGTCGCGGCCGATATGACTGGCGCGGTAGATGGCCTGACTGGCGCGCTTCTTGAATATTTCCGCGCTGAGCTCGGGCTTGTAGTTCAGGGTCGGCGTGATCCGGCGGGCGATGATGCCGGCCAGGGTCTGCCGGACGGAACTCTTCACGAGCCAGAGTTTGTCATAAAAAGCCTTGTCTACGAGGTCGGCGGACTGGGCGACGCTGACGGGGCCGTTTTCTTGATCGAGCTGAAAGGTCCGTCCCCGGTGCAGCGGGTTTTCCGGGTCCTCAATCTCGATGCTGCGCGTGGGGCTGGTCCGTTCGTCCTGATAGCGGGTGTTGCTGAGTACGCCGCGCGTGTAGACCCACAGGTCCAGAGCGCGCCGGGCAGGATTCACGACCTCGGCATACAGCCCGCCAGCAAGATCCTTCATGATATATTCGGTCAGGATTTTCGCCTCATCCGCCGTCAGCTCGATCTTCTGTTCCTGCGCATATTTCAGCAGCGCCTCGGGGCTGCGCAGATCAGCGGCCTTTTCCAGCAGAACCGCAACGGGATTGAACACCTCGTTCATCCATGTTCCGCGCGGCACCTCTTGATAGATCGGGAAGTTGGTCAACTCGATCTTCCGAACGATGGACTGCTGGTCCGGGATGTTCCACTGGAAGTCGATGCGGCTGTACTTGTCGGTCAGCGCCGACATGCCAAGATACTCCGGCACCGGCCGCAGGCCATAGAAGAAGGGCAGCAGGATCAGGAAGGTATACCCCAGCGCCCGCAGCAGCCAGTGTGGCGGGAGGGTGAAGAGTGCGGCGCGTGTGCGGGGAAGGCCCGGCGCGCTCATCTCCTGGATTCTGTCATGACGCATCTGGCCGTTGTTCATATACCGTTGCGGGCATCCTTGTCTCTGCGAATCCGCCGGCCGCAAGAAAAACAGCGTTTGTCCGGTCGTTTCGCTTGATTGCCTGCCGGTCTGCGTGATAATATGACGCAGCCGGAAAAACCATGGCGACTGTCCATTATAGTTGCAACGCCCCGGCAGGGGAATATGTTTTTTTGCTATTCCGCAAACGTGTAGGGAGGGAGGGGGAATGTCCGCGCATCGTTTACTCAGCGGCGAGGAGATCCGGCGGCTGGAGGCGGGCGGCTGCCGCTGTGCCGATTGGCGTCTGATAAAGGTTGCGCCTGATTTCCGTCCGGAGGCCGTTCGGGATGTGGTCTTCGCCGGGACGGTGGTTCTGGGCGCCTTCGCGTCCGCCGAGAGCGGACTGTACCGGCTGCATCTGCGTGACAGCTCCATCGGGGATAATGCGCTGGTCTGCGACGTCCCCGGCGGCGTTTCCCGGTATGATATCGGCGACGGGGCGCGAGTGACGGGAGCGCAATGCCTGCGTTTTGAGGGGGAGTCCGCCTGCGGCAACGGAACATCGTTGAGTGTTCTGGTGGAGTCCGGCGGGCGCGAGGTGGTCATTCACGAAGGGCTGTCCGCGCAGGAGGCGTATCTGCAAGCCTTTTCCCGTACCCCGCAGGATACCCACAAGCTTCTGGTCACCATCGCGTTGCGGGAAGCGCGCCGGCGTTATGCCACCCGTGGGCGGATTGGCGCCGGGGCAATTGTCGCCGGTTGCGGGCAGATTATCAACAGCGCGATCGGCGAGCATGGACGGGCCGAGGGCTGTGCCTTGATTTCCGGCACGACGGTCAATGGGGCAGCGGGGGCGGGGACGGTCCTGAAGGAGTGTATTCTTGCCGTTGGCGCGGAGGTGGGCGCGGGGTGTCTGCTGGAGCGGTGCTTTGTGGCAGGCGGGGCGCGCTTGGGGGAGGGGTTCAGCGCCGAAAATTCGCTCTTCTTCGCTAACTGTGAGTGCTTCCGGGGCGAGGCCTGCGCGGTTTTCGCCGGGCCGCACACGGTCAGCCACCACAAATCCACGCTTTTGCTGGCGGGGCTGTACTCGTTTTACAACGCCGGCAGCGGCACGAATTTCTCCAATCACCGTTACAAACTTGGCGCGGTGCATCAGGGGATCATGGAGCGCGGTTGCAAGAGCGGCTCGGGGAGCTATCTGCTGTGGCCGGGACAGATCGGCTCGTACAGCACCGTCATCGGGAAGCACAGCGGGGTGGTTGACATCGCGGCTTACCCCTTTTCGCTGCTTTTGCAACAGGGAGAGCGCAGCGTCCTGCTGCCGGGGGCGAATCTCTTCAGCGCCGGGCTGGAGCGGGATCTGCGCAAATGGCCCAAGCGCGATCGGCGGCGGCCTGACTCTCCCGACTTGATAACCTATGCCGGTTTTTCGCCTTACAATTGTGAGCGTATTTTCGGGGCGTTGTCCGCTTTGCGTGAATTACAGCGCACGCGCGGCCCGGTCCAGCACAACGGCATCGAGATTCCGCGCGACTATATCGAAAAATCGCTGGCGCGTTATCATGCCGCGTTGAATCTGCATTTCGGCTCGCTGCTGGCGCGGAGTCTGGAGGCCGGGCGGGGCGAGCCGGGGATTTCCGCCGTCGCCGGGAACGGACCGTGGGTGGATCTCGCGGGGTTGCTGGCTCCGGCACGGGCGGTCGAGTCGCTGCTGGAGGATGTGACGGGCGGGCAGGTCAAGGATTGTCACCATCTGCAAAACCGGTTGCGCGAGATGTCCCAGCGGTACGAGGAGTATGAGTGGAGCTGGCTCTGCCGGCGGCTTGGCGCGGGGGATGGGGAGTTGCCCCGGCGGGCGGTATTAAAGGGCGTACTCGACAATTGGCAGGAGGCGGCGCGGTTGCGGGCGGAGATACTGCAACGCGATGCAAGAAAAGAGTTTGCGCCGGAGATGATGACGGGGTATGGGCTGCTGGGGGAGCGGGAAGCGGACTTTCTGGCGGTGCGCGGCGAGTTTTCGCAGTGCGAGTTTTCTGAAACAGTGCAGGCGCGCGCACAGGAAATCGCCGCCAGCGCCCAGAAACTTGAATCCCTCTTGCCGCCGAAATAGAGCGAATCTCTGTTGGCGCAGCCGTTTGAACTGGGGAAGGAATGAAGGTTAAATTTGTACTTCCCGCGTTGCAGGAAGCGGGCGGACGGTATTGGCGGTCGATCAAGTATTCCCTGTTTCCGCCGCTGGGACTGGCGCTTCTGGCGGGCTATCTCGCGCCGGAGGATGAGGCGGAGATTCTGGATGAGCATGTCCAGCCGCCCCGGTACGATGACCTGCCTGATCTGGTCGCCATCGAGGTCTACGTCACCAACGCCGCCCGCGCCTACCGGATTGCGGACGATTACCGCTCGCGCGGGGTCCGGGTGGTGCTGGGAGGGCTGCATGCCACCGCGCTGCCCGACGAAGCCGCCGTGCATTGCGATACGCTCATTACTGGGCCGGCCGAGGAGGCGTGGCCGCGTTTTCTCGCCGATTTCCGCGCTGGCCGTCCTGCCGCCCGCTACTCGTCGGAGGTGCGCCAGCTCGATCATGTGCCGCCCATTCGCCGCGATCTGATTGACCGCCGCCGGTATTTGGTGCCGGACTCTCTGGTGGTTTCGCGCGGCTGCCCGCATTCCTGCGACTTCTGTTACAAGGAAAATTTCTATCGGGGCGGGGCTTCCTTCTATACCGCGCCGCTGGACTGGGTTCGCAACGAACTGGCTGCGTTGCGCGGGCGGCATGTCTTTTTTCTTGATGACAATATCTTCGCGGAGCCGGAGTATTCGGCGGCGGTGTTCCGGCTTCTGACCGGGAGCGGGCGGGTCTGGCAGGGGGCGGCGACCGTGGCCTCGTTGCGCAATCTGCCGCTGTTGGATCTTGCGGTTGAGTCGGGGCTGCGCAGCCTGTTCGTCGGTTTCGAGACTCTTTCGCCCGCCTCGTTGTCCACGCACAAGAAGCTTCATAACCGGCTGGAGGAGTACGACACCGTGATTCGTGCCTTGCATGAACGGGGGGTGATGGTCAACGCCAGTTTCGTCTTCGGCATGGAGGGGGACGATGAGGCGGTCTTTCGGCGGACGGCGGAATGGGCGGTGTCGCGTGGGCTGGAGACGGCGACCTTCCACATCCTGACCCCGTATCCCGGCTCCGGCCTGCATGAGCGGTATCGTGCCGAAGGTCGGTTGCTGCATGAGGACTGGGCCCGTTATGACACCCGCCATGCGGTCTTCCGGCATCCGCGTCTGGATGCGACAGCGTTGGAAGCCGGGTATGCCGGAGCGTACCGGGATTTTTATGCGTGGCGGTCCATCTGGCGGGCGGCGGCAACCAAGCCGACCTTGCGCGGCAGGCTGCGCCATTTTTGCTACACCGCCGGCTGGAAAAAAATGGATCCACTCTGGCGGATGGTCATCGCACTTAAAAAATTGCCCTGCGCCACGCCGCTTTTGGAGCGTCTGCTGGCAATGCGCTGACTGGTGGCGGGAGGGCGCGAGGGGGAAGCTACTTTCCGCCGGTGTGGCCTTGGGGGGCGAGTGCGCCCCGGAGCTGGGACAGGAAGCTTTCGGCGGTATCGCCGGTGTACCGGATTTCACCGAGGGGATTGCCGGTATTGTCCAGAATCAGCTCGTAAGGGAATCCCTCAATGCCAAAGGTTTCGCGCACGAATTTGTTCTGCAGCCGCAACTGGTCGGGCTGCTCCTTGGTCTTGGGGAAATCCAGCGTCACCAGCACCAGATTGCTGCCGGCGAAACTGCGGAACGCGGGCTGGCTGAAGACATCTTCGTCCAGTTTTTGGCAATAGCCGCACCAGTCGCTGCCGGTGAAGTTTAGCAGCAGCGGCCGGTTGAGCGCCCGCGCCAGCGTCATCGCCGCCGGTAGATCGGTCAGCCATTCGCCATGATACGCCGGTTTCGGGAGCAGCCGCCCGAGTTGCGAACTCACCTCGTCGGGCCGGAAGTGCGCGCCCGAGGTTTTGAGCAGCTCTTCCCCGCGCGAGCCGAGGAGCAGCGCTGCGGGATATTCCGCGCCCGTCTGGTGTTGCGCGGAAATTTCCCTCCAGAGCGCCAGATCGCCGCTGCCGGCGGTGGCGAGATTCAAATTGCAGACCACAAAATTGTCGCCGGAATTGCGCCGCACCGACGGATCGCTTAAAAAAGCGTCGATCTTGGCCTTGGCCTGCGCGGCCTCGCCGATCCGGGACAGAACCAGCAGCGGTTTGCCGAGTGCGGCCGCGTGTCGGCGGGCTTCGGCGAGGCTGTTTTCGGTCTCGGTCTTTTTGGGCAGCAGTACCCGTGCCATATCCAGCCAGACCTTCGGACCGCCGGGGACATAGCCGAGAGCGCTCAGAGTCTGGCCTTCGCCGTCAATAAAGACCACGCGCGGCAGCGCTTCGATCCCCATTTTTTCGCGGAGCGCATTGTTCTGACGCTCCTGCTCCGGCGCGAGCGCGGTCAATTTCGGGAAATCCAGATACAGCGGAACGACATTTCGGGTTGCCCATCGTTCAAACTCAGGCGTGGCAAAGACTTCCCCTTCCAGCATCTGACAGTAGCCGCACCAGTCGCTGCCGGTGAAATAGGCCATGACGACCTTGTTCTCCTCGCGCGCCGCTTTCAGCGCCTGCGGCAGCGACAGCTTCCAGTCAAGCTTTTCCTCCGCGCGTGCAACATGAGGAAGCACAAGAAGTAAGAACGTTGCCCAGCCAAGGGCCAAGCGAAGAAAGGGCAGGGGGCGCAGAGCGGTTGCGATCATCCGTTTGTTCTCGTGTAGGATGAGCCACAGCGCGCCGGTCCGGAACGGGTGCGCATGGGCTGTTACGGTAGTATATCCGATACTGGATATCTTGCGAATTACATATTTGCATGTCAATGAAAAATCTGATATCCTCTTTGTAATCCTTGTGAAGCGTGCGATTTTTCTTTTTTGTGCGGACGAACAACGGAAAGCGGCGACCATGATCTATACCCTGCGCTATTGTCCCCAGTGCCAGAACCGGTCGCTGGAGTTCAACGGCAAGAATCAGTATCACTGCCAGCGCTGCGGTTTCACCTTTTATCGCAATGTCGCGGCGGCGGTGGCGGCAATCATCCGCTGCCAGGGTAAAATTGTCTTTGCCGTCCGGGGCAAGGACCCCAAAAAGGGAATGCTCGATCTGCCGGGCGGATTCGTCGACAAGGGGGAGCGGGCCGAGGCGGCGTTGCGGCGGGAGGTTCTTGAGGAACTGGGGGTTGAGCTGGAACATCTGGAGTATTTTGGCACCGAGACAAACATCTACGAGTATCGCGGCATCTCCTATCACACGTTGGATTTGTACTTTCTGGCCGATCTTCCCGAGCCGCCCAAGGCTGTGGACGAAGAGGAAATTGCCGGGATACGGCTCATCGCGCCGGATGAACTGGATTTTTCCGATCTTGCCTTCAGCTCGACGTGGTATGCGCTGGAACGGTATCTGGCCCGCTTCCTCCGGGAGTAGCCGGCGGAAGCTACGTCAGATTCTTGTGGATCGCCAGAATGGTTCCCGGATCGTTGAATTCCAGCCGATAGCCAAGACGCCTCAGACGCGCCAGTCCGCCTTCTTTCGGCGGGAGGGCGTCGGCCGTCGCCGGTGCGCCGTCGCATTCAGCCAGAGTCTGGCGCCAGTCGAATCCGGGGCCGCCGTTTTCAAAGATCATTCTCAGTGTTTCGCCGCGCACAAGCAGTTGAAACACAGCGTGGAAAAACGGATTGATCCGGTTGCCGTGCACAATCGCGTTGCTCAACCCCTCCGACACCGCCTGCTTCAGCTCTTCCAGCGGCAGCGGCAACGGAAAAATTTTCAGATACTGCTCCAGATCGAAGAGTACCTCCCCGATCATATGCACGTCCGATGCCATCTCCGCGCGAAAACTGTCCCGGCCGACCTCGATCACGTAAAACATGGCTACACCTCCGTCGCCAGAATGACCAGATCGTCGTTGAGCGCCCCGCCTATGCCGGTAAAGTATTCCCGCAGACGGACGATGGAATCCTCCAGGCTCAACTTCTGCAGGCCGCGCGCCGCCAGCGGCAGCCGCCACATCTCCACCGACCATACCCTTCCCTGCGCCTCCAGCATCCCGTCCGAGAAGAGATAGAACCGGTCCCCTGGTGCGCACGGAATAACGCACGAATCATAAAACGAGTTCGGGAACATGCCCAGCGGTGCGCCCCGCGCGGTGATAAACCGGTCGTTGCCGTCTGCGGGAACAAAGAGCAGCGGCGGGTTGCCCATGTTGATGGCAACCGCCTCCCGGTTCTGGCGATCAACCTGCAAGTATGTTGCTGCCAGAAACTTATGACGGTCAAGACTCTGGCGCAGCACGGAGTTGATGATGCGCATCGACTCCGCCGGGGTGTACAGCGGCGAACAGTTCTGTTTGAGCAGAACGTTGATGGCGGCGGTCAGGTAGCTGGTGGAAATGTCGTGTCCGGAGACATCTCCGACAAAGTAGCCGTAGACCTGTTCACTGATGCGGCTGGCGGAGTAAAAATCACCCCCTGCTTCGTGCAGCGCCTGATACTGTACCGCGAATTTGGCATCGGGCATATCGGTCGGCCGGATCAGCATCTGTTGCTGGGCGTCGACCAGTTGCTGCAATTGCTGCCGTTGCTGTTCCAGCACCGCCTGCATTGCCTGGCTCATTTTGATGTGCAGTTTGGTCCGGGCACGAATTTCCGCCGGTTCAAAGGGCTTGGTGATGAAGTCGACCGCGCCCAGTTCAAACCCGGTCACCTTGGAGTCGACATCACTGACCCCGGAAAGGAAGATCACCGGAATGTTTGCGGTCTCCGGGTGTTCCTTCAGTTTGCTGATGGTGATAAACCCGTCTTCGCCCGGCATTTCAATATCGAGGAGAATAATATGCGGGTGTAACTTCTCGGCGATTTTGCGCCCTTCCGGTCCGCTTTGCGTGGTGGTCACTTCGTACCCGGCGGCGGCCAGAATACGGGCAATGATCGCGCAGTTGATGCGCGAGTCGTCAATGGCAAGAACCCGATAATCGCCGTTTGCGTTCATCTTGCGTTCATCCGCCGCCTCGATCGCCTCGATTTTATGCCTGACGTCGCCCATCTCATTCTGCCTCATTTCCGTGATTGGGGCAACAAGATTGTTTCATTCCGGGCGGTTTTTCTGGGCGGGAGGCGTCAGCCGCGCTTCTTGCGGTGGCGGGGAGGGACGGCGGGACGGATGAGCGGGGCATAGGGACTGCCGTCGCAGAGAAAATGCTTCGAGGGGCGCTTCAGCCGGGTATGAATGAACCGATAGATCTCACGCGCGACATCCAGTCCCGGATGGCAGGACTCCAGTCCTTTGAAGCCGGGCGAAGAGTTCACCTCGCAGATGCGGAAACAAGAGCCATCGAAGAGGAGGTCGACCCCCGCGATGTCAAGGCCGAAGAGGCGTGCCGCCTCGCAGGACAGCCGCCGGATCAGCGGACTGACGGGGTACGCCTCCGCGCTGCCACCGCTGGAGACATTGGCCTTGAACGACCCCGCCGGCGCCTGCCGTTTCATGCACGCCACCACCTCGCCGCCGATCACCAGAACCCGCAGGTCGCGGCCGTGGCTGTCGCGGATGAATTCCTGCAGGATGATGTTGATGCTGTTGTTGGTGGAATTCAACAGGCTGATGAGGTCCAGAAATTGTTGTTGGTTCTCCACCAAAAACACGCCCCGGCCCTGTGCGCCCGAGAGGGTCTTCACCACCAGCGGAAAGCCCAGCGTCCGCTCCACCAAATCCGCATCAACCGGGAAGCGCGCCAGCATCGTGCGCGCGAAGGGCAGGCCGCTACGGGCCAGCATCTGCTGGGTGTACAGTTTGTCTTTGACGATGTCCACGCTTGCGGCGTTGTTGACGACATAAACGCCGAGGTGTTCGAGGTGGCGCATGATGGCAAGGCAGAAATAGGTCGTCCCCGCGCCGCGCCGCGGCAGGAGAAATTCCGGCAATCGCGTCGGCTGCCCGTTGAGGCCGATCGTGCGCTGCCGGTTGCGGGTGACCACCAGATCAAACTGCTCCTGCGTTACCACCTTGACCGCCAGTCCGCCCGCGCGCCCGGTGTCGAGAAGGTGGTGCATCTCATAGGCGCCCGGAGCGAGGAACTCCTCGGGATATTTGTAGAGAATCCAGCCGTGCATGACCGTCCTCGTCGGATGCGTCCGGGCGTCACCGCGCGGATACGGGAAAGAAAAGGGCCGAAAAACCGTGACCGGCTTCTCGACCCAGAATATACGGAATCAGGGACGCGCTTACTTCTTGCTCTTCTCGTCAGCAAGCTTGTAGTCGGTGATAACAATGGTCGTCACTTCCTCGCCCTTGACCTTCTTGGTCTCTTTCTTGCCGTGGGCAATCACATCCTTGCCATCGGCCTTTTCGGCCATGTCCTTGGCCTTGGCGTTCAACTCGACTTCCGTTCCGCCGATGGTGACCTTTTCAACCTTCTTGCCGTCCAGCGTCGCGGACACCTTGCCCGTGAAGACGGGGACGATCTTGGAGGCGGTCAGCACCAGTTCTGTCGCATCGCCTTCGCCCTTTTTCTCCGAAACGGTTCCGGTGATTTCAACGGTTTCCTTCTCGATGCCCTTTTCCAGCTTGCCAGTCTTGACGACATAGGTCTTGCCGTCGCTGGTGAAGGTGATTTTGTCGTCTTTGCCCTTTTCGCCTTCGGTGACCGTGAGCGTGCCGGTTCCACTGAAAGCACCACCCTTTTTCGTCTTTTCCGTTTTCTCGGTCTTGTCCGCCTTGTCGGCGGCATAGGTTCCGCAGGTCCAAGAAAGAACGGCAGCAGAGAGCAGCAGCGCAACGAATTTCATGTTCATCTCCAATATTGGTAAAATAAAAAGAACGAAATAGTACTGTCGAGTATACTGCAAAATCCCTCCGTTTGATAGGGGCGTCTTTGAACTTCCTCCCACCTTTTTGACGCCGCTAAATTTATACGATACATGATGCTGTAAGCAACCGCGGGGAATGCCGCATCCGCTGTGAATGCGACGTCAGTGCCCATACTCGTCGTATGGCTGGTACGACTTTACCGTGATCCAGTACTCCGGCTGCTCGGGCGTCCCCCGGTTGCGCAGGGTACAGGTGACCTCCACCATCTTTTTTGCCAAATCCCGCCCGAGTTGCAGGCCGTTGGCGTCGAGGACGACCCGGTATAAAACCTTGATTTCGCGGTCACGCTCATCCAGAGCGGTCACGACCACGGTTACGGATGCGATCGCGTTATCCGCATTCAGCGTGGTTTGCACCTTGCCCTCGATCAGAAATTCCTCTTCGGCCGGGGGCGCGGGCGTCGCCGCCCCGTTGGCCGGCTGGCTTGGCGCGCCGGCAGGGAGCGCAGGTTCTGCAGAGATAACGGGGAAGGGCGCCAGAAGTGACAGTGAAAAAAAAGAGCAGGCAAGCAGGCGGAGCATGGTCGGGTTACTCCTGCGTAACGGGGACTCTCCGGAACGGCCGTGCGGGCGGCATGGCGTGAATCCACGGAGCAATAAAAACCGTGACGGAAGGGAACTCCCCCACCGTCACGGCGATATTATCCGCAGACACCCGGTCCGATTCAAGCGGTTGATTCCGGCTCAGCGGGCCAGACGCACTCCGGACGTTCCCCGGTTACTTGGATTTGCCGCAGCCGCAGCCACAGCCGCCCTTCTTTTCGCCGGCTTTCGGCGCGGGCTTCTTCTCGTCACTCTTGGGGGCAGGCTTCTTGTCGGCCATTTCACGATCTCCTTCATATCCAGAATGCTGATAACACAATCCGGCGGCCAGCACAAGCGGCCGTCAACTCTTGCCTTTTCGCAGATACCGTTCCATCTGATATGGATTTCGGGTCGAATCGTGTAACTGCTTGTATTATAGATAATAGTAAGTTTTTCTTTGCGAGCCTGTTGTTCGGCTCGAAGACGCAATTTCCTGAAAAAGGAATCTGGACTTCCTGTTAAAGAAGAAGTATCATTTCCGAACCGAGGCGTTGTACGCCGCAAGAGGGGGACACTCCATGTTAATTCGTGTTGCGATTGCGATTGATCCGCCGGAGTTGCGGGATGCCATTGCCGCCGTGGTCCATGAAACGGATTTTTTGGTTACAGTACTGAAGAATAAGTCGCCGCTGCATATTTTAGGCAAGGAGCCCTGCGATTTTCTGATCGCCAGTGAGTCGCGTCTGCATCTGCCCCCGGAGGACATTGCAGGTCTGGCGGCCAAAATTCCGGAGCCTCCAGTTCTGATTCTGATTGTCGATGAGGAGAACGACGAGCGCCGGGCGGAGTTGCTGGCCTGCGGCTGTGACGCGGTTTTACATTCCGGCTTACCGCGCAACCGGTTGTTGGAGGCGTTGCGGACGATCCTGCACAAGCGTTCCGAGAAACAGACCGCCGTGCTGCATAACAACCGCCGGCGTCTGGACGAACCGCGTCTCTCCGATTTCGTGTCCGGCAGCCCCACGATGCTGGCTTTTCTGAATCTTGCGCGGCGTGTGGTCCGCAGCGATTCGACCTTGCTGATTCTGGGGGAAACCGGGGTCGGGAAGGAGCGGCTGGCGTTGGCGATTCATGCCGAGGGGCCGCGCGCGAATGCGCCGTTCATTCCGGTTAATTGCGCCGCGCTGCCCGACAGCCTGCTGGAGAGCGAGCTGTTCGGGCATGAGCAGGGAGCGTTCACCGGTGCGACGCGCACGCGGCGCGGCGCGTTTGAGCTGGCGCATCGGGGGACGATTTTTCTCGACGAAATCGGCGACATGCCGCTGCCGCTGCAGGTGAAGCTCCTGCGCGTTCTGCAGGATCGGAAGTTTGTCAAGATCGGCGGCGAACATCCGATTCAGGTCGATGTCCGGGTCATGGCCGCGACCAACCGCGATCTGGCGGCGGACGTGGAGGCCGGGCTCTTCCGGCGGGATCTGTATTACCGGCTTGGCGTGGTGACGCTGATGATTCCGCCGTTGCGTGAACGCCGCGAGGATATCGCGCGGCTGGTGGAGAGCTACGTCCGCTATCTGGCGCCGCGCATCGGTGTCGAGGAGAAGCGGGTCGATCCGGAGGCGTTGAAGGTGTTGGCCGGATATGGCTGGCCGGGCAACGTCCGCGAACTGATTAACGTGCTGGAGCGGGCATTGCTGCTCAGCGATGGGGCGGCAATCCGGCGCGAGGACCTGCCGGATGAGATTGGCGGAACCAAGACGACGCGTTTCGCCGGACCATGCCGGGTATGTGGCGCGCGGGCGGCACAGGAATGGCTGGCGCTGCCGTGGCGGGAGGCGCGGCGGCACTTGCTGGAGTGCGGGGAGCGGGAGTACCTGCAGGGGCTGTTGCAGCAGAGTCAGGGAAAGATCGCTCCGGCGGCCCGGATGGCGGGCATGACTACGCGCGCGCTATACGATAAAATGCAGAAATATGAACTCGTCAAAGAATCCTTCAAAACCGCATAAGGGTAGTCTTCCGCAATAAAATGTGCGGTACCTCGCATCTGGCGGGGAAACGTTCTGGCTATGCCCTATGTGGTTATACAAAAGCAGCCGCCTTGTAAGGGCGGCTGCTTTTGCTGCTTGCACGGGGAGTGGGCAGGCGTCTTGCCCCGCCGCCGGCCACTGGTATGCAAACGGCGGCCATGTACCGCTCCTGATTCGTCGGACTCGTCGCAAACGGGCAATCACTGCCCTGGCGGTCAACAAAAAATCCGGCAGGAAAGGTGCCTCGGGCGTTAGCGCGTCAGTTCGTCGAAGGTCGGCATGGGCTTGGGGGCGGCGGTGCCGACGCCCTCCTTGATTGCCTGCTCCCGAACGGCCTTTGCCACCGCCGCCGCGACCGCCGGGTTCAGCGGCGAGGGGATGATGTAGTCCGCCGACAGCTCATCGGACGTCACCATGCCGGCAATCGCCTGCGCCGCCGCGAGCTTCATTCCTTCGGTGATCTGCTTGGCGCGCGCATCGAGCGCGCCGCGGAAGATGCCGGGGAAGGCGAGGACGTTGTTGATCTGATTGGGGTAGTCCGAGCGGCCGGTGGCCATGATCGCCACGTGCGGCTTGGCGACTTCGGGCATGATCTCCGGCGTCGGGTTCGCCATTGCAAAAACCATTGCCCCTTTGTTCATCGTCTTCACATGGTCTTCCGTCAGCACGCCCGGAGCCGAGACGCCCAGGAACATATCCGCTTCCTTAATCACATCCGCCAGCGAGCCGCTGACGTTATCGGGGTTGGTGCTCTGCGCGAACCAGCGGAAGGCCGGGTTCTCGTGATTGGCGTAGTCGTGCGTGATCGCGCCGGCGCGATCGACGCCGATCAGGTTCTTCAGCCCCGCGTTGACGAGGATCTTCGAGCAGGCCGTGCCCGCCGCGCCGAGGCCGCAGACGACCGCCTTGATCTCGTGAATCTTCTTGCCCGTCACGCGCAGGCCGTTGAGGACCGCCGCGAGCACGACGACCGCTGTTCCGTGCTGGTCGTCGTGAAAAACGGGAATGCTGCACTCCTTCTTCAGCCGCTCCTCGATCTCGAAGCAGCGCGGGGCGGAGATGTCCTCAAGGTTCACGCCGCCGACGGTGGGGGCAAGCATCTTCACGAATTTGACGATGTCGTCCGGGTTTTTGCTGTCGACGCAGATGGGGAAGGCGTCGACGTTGGCGAACCGCTTGAAGAGCAGGCACTTGCCCTCCATGACCGGCATGCCGGCGGCCGGGCCGATGTCGCCGAGGCCGAGGACGGCCGTCCCGTCGGAGACCACCGCGACGGTATTGCCCTTGATCGTGAGGTTCCACGCCTGCTCGGGGTCATCGGCGATGACGCGGCAGGGGCGGGCGACGCCGGGGGTGTAGGCGATGGCGAGATCGTGCCGGGTTTCGAGCGGGATTTTTCCGGTAATGCCCATCTTTCCGCCGGCGTGACTCACGAAGATGCGCTCGGTGACCTCGTCGACGATCGCTTCGTCAAGCGCGCGGATGGCGGCGACGGTTTCCTTCTCGTGCTCAAGGCTGGAGCAGAAGACGGTCACGCGGCGGGTCTTGTAGGGGCCGGTGTCGGAGAGCATTTCGACGATATCAAGGTCGGCTCCCGCGCCGGCGATGGCCTTGGCGACGCGGACAAAATTGCCGGGACGGTTGGGGATGCGGACGGTGATTTTGAAGCTGAAAGCGGCGGTGTTGTTGGGGCGGGCGGTCATCTGGTTCTCCTATTCAATGATAGGCGATTATCCGGCCGGGGAATCGAATGTCAAGATTGTTGCCTTTCAACGGCTTATAATTATAATCGCCGGTTGGGCGCGGGTTGCGCGGCAGCGGGTTGTCTGCCTGTGCGCGGCCGCGCAATCCGTTGCGAATCACAAAACATCCAAACGACAGGATACCGACAAAATGGCGAAGCTGTGGAAGGGGCGGTTCGAGGGCGGCACGGACAAGTTGCTGGAGCGCTTCAGCGAGTCGATCTCGTTCGACAAGGAGTTGGCGTTCGTGGACATTCAGGGCAGCCTCGCGCACGCGAAGATGCTCTGCGAATGCGGCCTCATCACCAAAAAAGACCTCGCGGCGATCAAACGCGGCATGGCGGAAATCAAGAAAGAGTTGGAGGCCGGCTCCTTTGTTTTCGACATCGCCAATGAAGACATTCATATGTCCATCGAGGGCGCGCTGACCAAGAAGGTCGGCGACCCCGCGAAGAAGCTCCACACCGCCCGCAGTCGCAACGATCAGGTCGCCACCGACCTGCGCCTCTGGACGCGCGGCAAGATCGACGGACTGACCGGTTATATCCGCGCCTTGCAGAAGGAGCTGTTCAAGGTCGCGAAGGCGAACAAAGACCTTGTGATTCCCGGCTATACCCATTTGCAGCGCGCGCAGCCGGTGCTGGCCGCGCAGCATGTGCTGGCGTATGTCGAGATGCTGGAGCGCGACCGCGAGCGCCTGCTCGATGCCCGCAAACGCGTCAACCGGATGCCGCTGGGCGCGTGCGCGCTGGCGGGGACGACGCTGCCGATCGACCGCACCATTACCTGCAAGGAGCTCGGCTTTGACGGCCTCTGCGAGAACAGCATGGACGCCGTCAGCGACCGCGATTTCGTGATCGAGACGCTCTCCGCGCTCTCGCTGTTGTTTATCCACCTCTCGCGTTTTTCCGAGGATGTGATTCTCTGGGCAAGCTCCGAGTGGGGGCTGATCAAGCTGCATGACGCGTGGAGCACCGGCAGTTCGATCATGCCGCAGAAGCGCAACCCGGATCTGCTGGAGCTGACGCGCGGCAAGAGCGGGCGGGTGATCGGTTCGCTGATGTCGATGCTGACGGTCGTCAAGGGCCTGCCGATGACCTACAACCGCGATCTGCAGGAGGACAAGGAGCCGCTGTTCGACGCGGTGGCGACGGCCGAGCTGACGCTGCAATGTCTGGCCGGGTTCGTGCCGACGATCAAGTTCAACACGCAGCGGGCGGCGCAGATGCTGGAGGGCGGCTATTTGGATGCGACGGTGCTGGCGGAGTATCTGGTCATCAAGGGACTGCCGTTCCGGGAGTGCCATAGCGTGTCGGGCAAGCTGGTGCGGATCGGGGAGGACACGGGGCGTAAGCTCTGCGAGATTACGCTTAAGGAGATGCAGGCGATCTGCCCGCTGATCCAAGACGATGTCTTCGCCTGCCTGAATCCCGCGCAGACGCCGAAGGCGTACCGCTCGCAGGGCAGCGCCGGCCCGAAAGAGGTCAGCAAGGCGCTGACCCGCTGGGCGCGCCTTATTCAATAAATCAGGTTGCCTTGGTTGTTCCCGCTCTATGGACGGCGATGGCCGCAGGAATTTTAGGGAGAATGAATCCTTATGAGATATTCGCCGCTGGTGTGGGGTGTTTTGCTCTTGCTGTTCATCGCTCCGTCTGGCTTTGCGGAAGAACCCGCATGCCCGTTGCGAATCCGTCTGTGTGATAAACCCTGGGATGAAAATCAGCCCGCATTTATGGGGACATATGCGTTTGTTCTTGAGAACCTTGGCGAGACGGAGGTTGCCGTGCTTACGCGGTTCCCGGTGATTATGGGTTTTGGAACTATTCCGCAATCGCCTCAGGAATTTTTACTTATCAATATTTTACCCGATTCTCCGAGCGGGGGAAATGGCGTAGTGGTGATTCCGAATATTACCGATTATCGCCCCGTAACTCTGCGCAAAAATGAGGGCGTTGTGCTCGATATATCGAGCTACAGGCCGTTCAATAATAGTGAACAGATGCGGGTGGCGTATTCCGTATCGGAGCAATGGGCGAAGCGTTTTGGCTTATGGCAGGGGCGCGTTGTCTCACCGGCTTATAAGATGGAAAACGGGGTTGTAACAAATCAGGAAGTTGAACCGCTGACAAAAGTGCTGGGGGATAAAGGTTATGGCGGCTTGTAAGGGGCTTATTGCATGAAAGCGCAAGCGGGACATTTTTATGCGGTGGGGATCGGGCCGGGGGCGCCGGATCTGCTTACCTTGCGCGCGGTCGATATCATCAAGAGCGCCAAGATGATCATCGCCCCGCGCGCCGAGACCTCCGATGCCAGCCTCGCTCTAAGCGCCATCCGCCCCTACACCGGCATCGGGCAGGAGATCGTCGAGCATATCTACCCCATGAAGCGCGACAACGAGGCCACCCTCGCCAGTTGGGACGGCGTCGCGGAAAAGGTCTGCGCCGCCCTCTCGGCCGGCAAGTCCGTCGCCCAGATTACCCTCGGCGATCCGCTGATTTACAGCACCAGCGCCTATCTGCTGGAATGCCTCAGCGGGCGGCTGGAGCCGGGGCGGATTCATGTCGTACCCGGCATCAGCGCGTTTCAGGCATCGGCGGCGCGCCTCAACAAGTTGCTCTGCCTGCAGGAGGACCGCATGCTCATCATGCCCGGCACCCATGTCCGGTTGGTCGAGCAGAGCCTGAGCAAATGCGAGACACTGGTTTTATTCAAAGCCGGCAAGAACCTCGGCGCGATCCGCGAGATGCTCAAGAAACGGGGCTTGCTGGAGCAGGCGTCGGCGGCGTTTTACGTCGAGCAGGAAGGCGAGGCGATCTGGCGCAGCATGGCCGAGGAGTTCGACCACGCCGGCAAATACATGACCATCGTCATCATTCGTACCGGTAGGCGTACATGGTGATTCATTCGTTTTTTTCGCGGAAGGAGCGGTAATTCCATGAAATATGCGACGGTGTTGTTGATCGGTCTTCTATATTGTGGGGTGTCGTTTTCCGGTGAAGCCCCCGAGCGTTTGCTGCAAAATATTGAGGCGCAACTTGCTGCAACACCGGACGATCCGAAGTTGTTGCTTCAAAAGGCGAAATGCTTGATGACGCTTGGCAAGCGGGCTGAAGGGTATGAAACGGCAAAACTTGCTATGGCCGCCCTTGAGAAGAAGAATAATTCTTTGGCTTGGACGATTTTAGAGCAAATAGATCTTCCTCTCGTGCGCGTTGATGTGCATTTTAACATGGGCCCCCAAGAACGTCACCATCCGCAAGATGGAATCATTCGCCCGCTTTCATTCCGAGTATGGGCGAAAACGACGGAACCGAAAATTCTTTGTATCATTGATTTCGAAATTGCTATGACAGACGGCAAGCCATCGACTGCGGCATTGGGCAGTACGAGCGCCCAAATGCATGAGAACTACGGGATGCTGGATGTAAACGCGTCTTATGACGAGATCCGGTCAAAATTGCTTGAGCTTGTCACGCGACGCTACGAAGGCAAGCCCGCAACACCGGAATCTGACAAGCAATGATGGGAGACCGCATGCTTGCGGTGGATATTGGCAATACCACGATCAAGATCTGCCGCTTCTCGCCGGGGGGGGAAATCCTCTGGCGCGACACGCACCCCACCGCCGAAATTTCCTTTGAGTTCGTCCGCTCGTTTTTCAAAGCCTCCGGCGCGTCGCGCGTGGTGATTGCGTCGGTCGTGCGGCCGGTCAATGTCTTCTTCAAAAAAGGACTCACCGAGATCGGCGCGCAAGCGGTCTATATCATCGACCCCGCCCGCGATTGCATCATTGAAAACCGCCTTGCCACCCCGCAGACCACCGGCACCGACCGTCTGCTGTCCGCTTTTGCCGCGCACGCTTTCTTTCCGGAGGAGAATCTGGTCGTGATGCAGGCCGGCACCGCGCTGACGGTGGATGGCGTGAGTGCGCAAGGGGTGTTTCAGGGCGGTTACATCCTGCCGGGGCCGCAGATGTGGCTCGACAGCCTCACCAGCGCGGCGCAGTTGCCCTACTTTCCCCCCGAGGACATGGACTGGCGTCAGACCGCCCCTGGTGATTCGACCCGTACCGCGATTCTCCACGGAGCCGTCAACGGATTGGCTGGCGCGGCCCGGGAAGCGGCAACGGCGCATCATCGGGCGTTTGCCGGGACGAGCCGGAAAACGGATATGTGCCAAGCGTCATCCGTCGGAGAGGGGGGGAGGGCGGCAGGATTGCGAACCATCGTGACGGGCGGTTGGGGGGAGCCGTTGGCGGCGGCGCTTGGCGCGGAGTACCGTGCCGATCTGGTCTTGCACGGGCTGTATGCTTATGCCCGCACCCGATTGCAATGGGACGACGCGACCTTCTGAACTTTTCGTCAATACGGCTGGTTCTACCGCTCGCTATTATTGCAAAGAGTCCTCCGCGTAAGGCGGAAGGACTCTTGTTGTTGATTACGGCAGGGCGGCGCGACCCTCGTGCGCCTGCACGTTTGCCGAACCCTGTCTCTATGGTCGGAGTGCATGCGGCAGAATCAGGCGTTGCGGCCCGCGGCGAAGGCACGCAGGTTCATTTCGACGAACTTCGGCTTGACCGCTTTGCGGATTGCACCTTCCCAAGCGCTTTCGGGCAGGGCGAGGCCGTTGGAGAGCGCCCCCATCACCACGACATTCGCCGCGCGGGCATCTCCCGCTCCTTGCGCGATTTTTACGGCATCCAGCAGCTTGAGCGGCTGGAATGTTGCGGCGCAGCGTGCCTCCGCGTCGGCCGGATAACTCGCCGCGCCGGAGCTGACGGTTACGGGGACGATGCGCTGGGTGTTGATGACCGCCAGACCACCCGCCTTGAGGTAGTGCGCTGCGCGCAGTCCTTCGATGGCCTCCAGCGAAGCCAGCGCGCTGGCTGTGCCTTCGGTGATCAGCGGGCTGTTGACTTCTTTGCCGTAGCGTACTTGTGCCATGACCGATCCGCCGCGCTGGGCCATGCCGTGGACTTCGTTGGTCTTGACGTCGAAGCCGGCCTGCATCGCCGCCTGCGCCAGAATCTCACTGGCGAGGAGGATGCCTTGTCCGCCCACTCCGACCAGAATCACGCTGACTGTGTCGCTCATCCGATTCTCCGATATCCTTTTTCGCAGCCGTTTCCGGCGGCATCTATTCGATGTTGTCCACGACGAACTCGCCGGTATTGGCAAGCTTGAGCTTGAAGTAGTGATTGCCCCATTCCACAAACGCCACCGGGGCGGGCAGATTGCTGGCGATGGTTCTCTGCTTGTGTGAACGCAGCGAATAGAGCTGCACGCTGGAGCCGCTCTGCCAGACCGCCAGCATTCCGTCCGGCGAAATCTTGGCATCGGTCACGCCCGCCGCAAGCAACTGGCCGTCCAGATACAACCCCGGTGCGGTTTTGGCGTCTGCGCCGGTTTCGGGGGAAACCACATGCAGCCCGGCCGGGGTCTGCTGCTTTGCCGCCTTGGCGGTTTTCCCTGCCGCGGCCGCAGTCGGCGCTCCCGTCGCAGCCGGTCCGACCTCTCCGCAGCCGCAGACGGCCAGAGAGGCAAGAACCACGGCGGCATATTGCAACTTGCTTTCCATTTTACGCACTACCTCGTGAGCAGATGATTTTATGGTGCGGGAGTGCCGGCACGCCCATGCGCGCTGGCGCAGCTCCCTTTACTTGACCGGTGCAATCGCCTTCTTCGGGCAGGTTTGGCCGCAGAGCGAACAGCCTGCGCACAAAAGTGCGTTGATCTTCGGTTTGCTGCCCTTGGTATGCTCAATGGCCGGACAGCCGATTTTCAGGCATGCGCCGCAGTTGACGCACGCTGCTTCGTCGATGATCCGCTTCTCGCCCACGGCCTTCTTCTCGTAAAGCGGGCAGGGGGCCTTCACGACCAGCAGCGACGCTTCCGGTGCGTGCAGCTCTTCCTGCAATGCATCGTGCATCGCTTGCTGATGATAGGGATTCAACGTCCGGACGCGCTGAAAACCGCAGGCCTTGCCGATTGCTTCGATCGATGTCGCAGGGGTATCCTCGCCCTGGAGGGTCTTGCCCGATCCGGGATTTTCCTGATGTCCGGTCATGGCGGTGATGCGATTGTCCACCACGATGACCGTCGAAATGCCCTTGTTGTAAGAGGTGTTGAGCAGGCCGGTCATGCCGGAATGAAAGAAGGTGGAGTCTCCGAGAATGCCGCAGACGGGGCGCTTCTCGCCCGCCACCTGCATGCCATGCGCCATGCCGATGGAGCCGCCCATGCACAGAATCGAATCGAGCATCTGCAGCGGCGGCAGGGTGCCGAGGCTGTAGCAGCCGATATCCCCCATCACCACCACGTCGAACTTCTTGAGCGCCGCAAAGGTTCCCCGGTGCGGACAGCCCGGACACAAGACCGGCGGCCGCGCCGGCAGATCGGCGGCCGCGGCGATCGGAGCCGGCACATGGTCATGGCGGCCCTCCATCTCAGCGCGCAGATCGGCCAGCTTGCCCGGCGTCAGCTCTCCGATGCCCGGAATCACGTCCCGTCCCCGGCAGGGAATGCCAAGGGTCTTGAGGTAATTCTCAATCAGCGGATCAAGCTCTTCGACCACCAGCAACTCCTTGACCGATCCCGCGAAGGACTTGATCTTGTCCTCGGGGTAGGGGTAGGAAAGGCCGAGTTTGAGTGTGCTGGCGTCGGGGAATACGTCCCGCACGTGTTCGTAATTGACGCTTGAAGTAATGATCCCAAGCTTCGTGTCGCGCATTTCGACGCGGTTGGCCGGGGAGTGTTCGGCTTCGGCGGCCAGTTTGTACAGGCGCTGTTCGACCTTGACGCGCATCTTGCGCGCATAGGCGGGGATTGCCACATAGCGCGGGGCATCCTTGACAAACCCCACGTGGTTCGGCGCCTGCCGCGTTCCGACCTCCACCAGTGAACGTGAGTGCGAAACGCGCGTCAGTGTCCGTAGAATGACCGGGGTCTGGAATTTTTCCGAAAGGTCGAGGCCGTACTTGACAAAGTCCAGCGCCTCCTGCGAGTCTGAGGGCTCCAGCACCGGAATCTTCGCAAACGGCCCCCAGTTGCGCGAGTCTTGCTCGTTCTGTGAGGAGTGCATGCCGGGATCGTCCGCGACCACGATGAGCATTCCGCCGACTGCGCCGCTCATGGCAAATGTCATCAGCGGGTCCGCTGCGACGTTAAGGCCGACGTGCTTCATGGTGACAATGGCGCGCGCGCCGGCGATGCTTGCCCCGACGGCGACCTCGAAGGCAACCTTTTCGTTGGGCGACCATTCGCAGTGCAGGTCGCTCTTGAAGGCGACGATGTTTTCAAGAATTTCGGTGGACGGGGTGCCGGGATACCCTGCGGCGACGGTTACGCCCGCCTCCCAGGCCCCGCGTGCAATGGCCTGATTTCCGGACAGCAGTTCCTTCACGAGCTTCTCCTGTGTCTCTGTTTCGCTATCAACGACCACGGAAGCCGTCAGCGAAAGAAGGTAATCGTTTTTGCCACTCCATTTTACGCGCCCGCTTCGGTGGTTCAAGATATTAGCAAATGTTCAGTCGTCCTTAGCCGATGGCGAGCAACACCAGCCCGGCGGTGATGGCGGCGAGGCCGGCGAGGTCGCGGCGACTGAAAGGCTCACGGATGCGCAGCCGCGAATACAGCGAAAATCCCACAATGCACGTTCCCACTGCGATCGGCCACACGATCCGCGAGCAGCCCAGTTGCGTCATGCGGTCGAGCAGCCAGAAGATCAGCAGATACGACAGGTAGGAAAAAACCGCGTAAATCGACCCCAGCGGCAAGGTCCGGCGGTCAAATCGTTTTTGTACAAACAGAATAATCACCAGATAAAACGCCGTGTTGAAGAGCATTTGCTCCGCTACGCGCAGGTTGGCGACATCCGTGAAACCCGCCCAGTGCGAGGGCGTCGAGGTGCAGGTCTGCCCCATACCGTAGCAGGCAAAGTTCGCCAGCGCCATCAGCAGCCATTTCACATCTGCCGCTTCCTGATGCACTCCCCGGCGGGCGGTCGCCAGCAGAGCGATTCCGCCGACGACCGCCGCGATGCCCGCCCAGCCCCAGAAGCCGCACCATTCGCCAAACAGCGCCCCCGCCATCACAAAAGGGATCGCCATCGAGGACTGTCCGATCGCCCAGCTCGCGGCCTTGTGGCCCCGCTTCATGTTCGCCAGCATCAGCAGGTGGCCGGTGTTGTTCAGCAGCGCCGCCAGCAGCATCAGCAGGGTTAATTGCCAGAGCATCGGCTCGGCCGGAATCGCCCCCCAGTGAACGAAGGTCAGGCAATATGCGGTCAGCGCCCCGAAAGAGCCGACAAAATAGTAGCTGACGGTCGAATAGTTATGAAGGGCGACGCGGCTCATCACCACGCCGATGACGGCAAAGAGCACCCCCTCCAGAACATTTCCCGCTAAACCAGCCAGCACGCGCGCCGCCTTTATCTGCCGCATGAGGTCTGTGCGGCGCATCAACTACTATCGGATCGGGTGTATCATATGGCTCTTTTCCGGGAACGCAAGATGTTGCGTCGCGGGAACGCATACGGGGCACGACGGAGCGGGAGCGCGCGCGCAAGCCGGTACAAAACCGGTGACTTCCGGAAGGTGGAAAAATTTGTGCGTCCGGCTGAGCGCCGGACGCACGGAGGATAACCATAACGGTTCCGTACAATCGAGGGGGTGGAACCGCTATGAAAGGGGGCAGGGCTGCAGGCGGGGAAAAGATTTTTCGCTCTTTACTACCCGCTTTGTTTTACAGATACTATATCGTCGGCTCGCATGGGTCGCTCCAGTCTTTTTTGCGGAATGCCTTCGTTTTTTTTCGCCACGTTTGCAGGATGTCCCCCGATGCGTTTTCAACATGCCAGCCTTTTGTCCGTCTGCGCCCATATTCCGCCCGTTGCCGTCAGCTCTGACGAGATGGAGCATAAACTTGCGCCCGTGTACGAGCGGCTGAAGCTGCCCTATGGACGGCTGGAAATGATGAGCGGCATTCACGAGCGGCGCTTCTGGAACCCCGGCACCCGCCCGAGCGCCGTCGCCGCGCAGGCTGGACAGCTTGCCCTCAATGCATCCGGGATTCCCGCCGGAAAGATCGGTTGCCTGATCCACGCCTCGGTCTGCCGCGATTTCATGGAGCCGGCAACCGCGGCCGTGGTGCATGAGCGGCTTGGGTTGCAGCCGGAATGCCAGATCTTTGATCTTTCCAACGCCTGTCTGGGCGTTCTCAACGGCATGGTGCAGTTGGCGACCATGATTGATGCGGGGCTGATTGAAGCTGGTTTGATCGTCTCCGGCGAGGTCGCCGAACCCCTCTTGCATGCCACAATCAAGAATATCCTTGCCGATGCGGATCTGACCCGCAAAAGCATCAAGAGCCATTTCGCCAGTCTGACCATCGGCTCCGGTGCGGTGGGCGTGGTGATGGCGCACGACAAATTTGGCGGCCATGCGCTGCTTGGCGGGGCGTTACGCACCGATTCCGGCGCGAACAAACTCTGTCAGGAAGACCGCAGCGCGGCGCGCCCGGCCGATGCCGCCGGGCCGCTGATGGCGACCGACAGCGAGGCGCTGCTGTTGGCGGGGTGCCGGCTGGCGGGGCAGACGTGGGATGCGGCAAAGGCGGAGCTTGGCTGGAGCAACGATACCCCGCAGCACATATTCACGCATCAGGTCGGCGTGGCGCACCAGCGGTTACTGTTCGAAACGACGGGGCTGGATCTGGCGAAGGACTTTCCGACCGTCAGCCGCTTCGGTAACACCGGTTCCGCCGCATTGCCGACGGCGCTGGCGCTGGGGCAGACGGAAAAACCGCTGCGCAAGGGCGAGAAAATCGCGTTGCTCGGCATTGGCTCCGGCCTCTCCAGTCTGATGCTTGGAGTGGAGTGGTAGACGTAGGAATCTGCGCCGCTCGGCTTGCTGCTTGTCCGTTCCTCATTCAGGATGCTGTTTCTGTTGTTTTGTGCGGTTGAATTTTATACGATTCCCTGAAGACTGGGGCGATCATGCGAAGAGGCCGTGCAGAAATTCTGCACGGCCTCTGAATTTGATGTAGAACCGTCGCAAGGACTACTTTGCTTCGGGGGCAGCCGGTCCCTTGACCTTGATCAGTTCGACTTCGAAGATCAGGGGTTCGTTCGGGCCGATCGGGCCGCCGGGGGTGCCGCGTTCGCCGTAGGCGAGGTTGGCCGGAATGAAGAGCTGGTACTTCGCGCCTTCCTTCATCAGTTGCAGGGCTTCGGTCCAGCCGGGAATCACCCGGTTGACCGGGAAGCTGGCCGGTTCGCCGCGCTTGTAGGAGCTGTCGAACTCGGTGCCGTCGACCAGCGTGCCCTTGTAGTTGACCACGACCTCGTCGGTTGCCTTCGGAGCGGCGCCGGTTCCTTCGGTGATGACAAGGTACTGCAGACCGCTGGCGGTCGTCTTTACGCCGGGCTTGCTCTTGTTCGCTTCCAGGAACTTGCCCTTTTCCTCTCCCGCGACCTTGGCTTCGCCCTGCATGGCGGTGTTGAGAACCTCCATCGCGGCCTGCATATCCTCGTCGCTGAGCTTCTGCGGCTTGCCGGCGAGTGCATCGTTGATCGCCAGAAGGAGGGCGTCCTTGTCCACGTGCTTGGCAATGGGCTTGAGCTGACGGCTCATCAGTGTTCCGATGGCATAACCGATTTTCTGTTCGTTGGTCTTCAAAGCGGCCTCCTCAGCCAGCGCGGACACGCTCGTGACGAGAATCGCAACCGCAGCAACAATCAAACGTTTCATTTTTTCTCCTATGAAAAATGGTCGTGGAAATTCTACAGAATCCCCCGCTACAGGCAAATTATTAATTCTTTTTCTTGCTTCTGCCGTAAGTTTTTCGCCTCGCGGAACGTTGAAACCTACGGCAGAATGTATGTGACGGTTGCTCCAGTGCGGTAATTTCTCGCGTATTTGATGAATGTGCGCAGAACTCAGGCGGTAATTCGCGTTACAACCGTCTGCTGCCGGTTAAATTCCGGATTCGATGTTCCTTTTCTGGTGCCTGTTCGGGCCATTCGTGTTCCTATTGTGAAGGAGGGGAATGATGGGCATAAGTGGGGTCGGCGACGCGCTGGCAGCTTCCGCCTCTTCCATCGCCAGCGGATCTTTGCAAAGCGAAGCGCAATCCGCCAATAGCGCAGGAAGCGGGCTGCTGAAATCGACAGCATTGCAGGGAAATATGGCTCTGCAGCTTATTCAATCGGCCGCTCAGACCGGAGCCGCCTCCGCCGGGGCGGGGCATATCGACGTCTACGCCTGAGGACGGTGAACACGCCCGCGTTCGTTTCTTTTAGCAACCTTATGCTGTGCATAGGGTTGCTGCTTTGTTCGCATGGCTCTTCCGCAGATGTCGGACGGGGGCAGCCGGCGGTTGTTCAATGCCCATTTGGAATGAGGTGGATTCTGCGGCTCGTTCCGTTCAGATTCCGAGTGTATGTAGGAATTCCTGACCGGCGCGGAGTGTGCTTTCGTGCAATTGTCCCTCACCGTCGGTTACCACCGCTTGGAGCTCGTTCAGGGCGCGGATGCGGAGGACCAGTGTTTCACCGGATTTTTCGCAAGCGAGGCGGGCCGTCGGCAGGGTTACTTCCAGCGCGAAGTCCGGAAAAGCGGCGGGAATCCGGGGTTCGATCCCGATGCGGGCAAAGCCCGGTTCCAGCGGTGTGAGTCCGAGCAGATCTTCCACCAGAACCGGGATCGGTGACGCCGCCCACGGGTGGCAGAGGCTGGTATTCCATTTCTGAGCCTTGCCCCAAGCTTCGAAACAGGCCGTGGCCCCTTCGTGCAGCATATTGCCCCACGAATGCTCCTCGGTGCTGAGCAGAAGCTGGCGTACCAGATCGTACCGGTGAACCCGCGTCAAGGCTTTCAGGACGAAGTAAGAGAAATATACGCCGCAGCACAATCCTTTGCGCCGGATGAATTCCACCGCGTTGTCGGTCTTTCCCGCAGGGAAGAGTCCGGCAAAGAGGGCCAGAACGCTGGAGTGCAGCGCGGCATGCTGGGTGTGCGGGGTATCCGCCATCAGGCCGTTATGCAGGCGGAAGAAGGTTGCCCGAAATGCGTTCCCTAACCGGGCGTGACGGGCCGCGAGGTCTGGGGACGGCCGCCCCAGCAGGCGGCGCGCCTCTTGAAGAGAATCCAGTGTGATCGCATAAAAAGCATTCAGAACCGCATGCGGCCCTTCCCCAGTCGCCCCGTCTTTCAGCTCAAAGTCGTATCCGTCGCGGAGGTTGTCGGGCCAGTCAACGAGATTCCACTTATCCCGCACATTTTCGATCAAACCATCCGGGCGTTCATACTGCCGGAAGTACTCTGCCACTCCCTCTGCCGCCGGCAGCAACTCCTCCAGCAGTTTCCGGTCGCCGGTATAGTGGTAATAGTTCAGAAGCTGAAGGGGGTAGAGCAACGAATAATCGGCTATTTCCTGCATGAATGACGCCGGAGCGACCGCCAGCAGCCCCGGACAGACTGCGGCGGAATCGGCAAAGTCGCGCAATGCCTTGGCGTACAGGCGCGGGTCCCCGGAAACATAAAAATGCGCCGGAGCCGTAACGGTCATGTCTCCCAGATACTGCCCCTTTTCCCGGCTGGGACAATCGAGAAATGCCGTCTGCGCGCCGAGGGTAACCGCGCGGGCGCAGATGTTCCAGACTCCCAGCAGCAGGGGCGCAGGGGAGGTAAACCGGGCCGCCCGGTGGTCCAGCGGGTAATGTCGCGCCAGAACCTGCGGTCGTTCGATGCGCACCCCGGCCGGCAGCGTCAGTTCCACATACCGGAAGGCTTTGTAATCAACGTAGTCCAGCCGGTCCGGGGAGCGGCCGGCGAGTGTCCACGTTTCGTTGTAGTCGCAGTTGCAGCGAAGGGGGCGAATCTCTCCCCTCTCGTCGAGTTCCTCCGCGTGTCGGATGCGGAGCCGCGTGCCGGCCGGACCGTAGGCTTGGCAGGAAAAATAGCCTGTTTGCTCGGTAGCGAAGTCGTAAAGGATACGGCCGCCGGGTAGGGCGCTGGTATGGGCGGGCGCGATTTCGTACCGGCAAACGGGGGGGATTTCGCTGCGCACCAGTTGATGGTCGTCTTGCGGGTGCAGAGCGGGCGCTCCCCAGCCGGAATCATCGAATTCCGGTTGCGTCCAGTCGGGCGGCGGCAGTCGGCGGGCGTCCGGGTTTTCCGCGAATTGCGTGTCGTAGCCGTAGCGGTGCGCGGATTCCTCTTGGAAGGAAAGCTGCCGCCAGGATGCATCGCTCTTGCACAGAACCTCCTGGCCGGAGCAGAGTTCCGCGATCAGCCCCTGCCGCAGATCACCGCTGACCCAGACCCGGTTAATCAGCCCCTGATAAAAGACCTGCACGGCGAGGACATTTTTTCCCGGTTGTAGAAATTCACTCAAGTCGAGGCTGTCATAGCGGTAGCGGAAAACATAGGAGTTCGCCGGCCCCTCTGCCACAAAACGTCCGTTGACGAAGAGCCGGTAGGCATCATCGGCTGTGATATGCAGTACAGGGGTGAGCGGGAGCGTGTTGAGATGAAAGCTTTTGCGCAGCAACATCCGCCGGTTGAGCAACTCCTGCGGATGATCGGCGGCGGCGGGGGCCGGCTGGTGCTGTTTATGAAAAAGCGGCCGGGGCAGGGTGTCTGCAAAGGCCGGATCGCGCAGCCAGAGTGCCTGCCAGTTCCGGTCGTGTGCCATTCTGTTCTCTCCCCTTCCTCTCAGTTGATAAAGACCTCAAGCCCTGCCAGTACTTCGGCCAGAACCTCATCCGCGCTCTGATGTTCCAGCGAAAAGCCGGCTGCGCGCGCATGACCGCCGCCGCCATAGTTCTGGCAGAACTCCGCCGCGTTGTGCGGGGCATACGTCCGCAGACTGACCTTTACCCGGTCTTCGTCCGGAACCTCATAGATCATCACTGCGATCTGGACGCCACCCACGGAGCGCGCCAGATTGATCGGGTCGTGGAGGTCTTGCGGGCTGCAGTGGAATTCTTCAAAGTCTTTTCTGGTTAGCCAGATATATGAAATCTTTTCATTCGGATGCACGCTCAGGCGCTCCAGGCATCGTCCCATCAAAGCCAGCTCCCGCAATTGCATGTGTTCGTGCAGCTCCCGGCGTATCAGGTGCGGTTGCGCACCGAGATCAAGCAGGTCCGCGGCAATGCGCAGCACAGCGGCGGTCGTGTTGGAATAATTAAAATCTCCGGTATCGGTCGAGATCGCCACCCAGAGCGGCTCAGCCGCGGAGGCCGGAACCGTCAACCCCCACTCCCGGGCAAGGCGATAGATCATCTCACCCGCGCTGCTGGCATCGGGATCGACCCAGTTCACGGCGCCAAAAAAAGAATTGGTCTGATGATGATCGATGTTGGCGACTGGCAGGCGCTTCGCCAGTTGCGGCGCCAGTTTTCCGTTGCGGGAGAGATCGCCGCTGTCGAGGGAGATCAGGGCATCGGTATCTTCGGGGATATCCTGGTCGGCCAAATGGATTTCGCTCGGCTGGAGCATGAAACGGTAGCGCCCTGCCAGTGGCTCATAGCCGACGAGAACGGACCGGATGCCGTGCGCATTCAGTAGCCGGCTGAGCGCCAGCGAAGAGCCGAGCGCATCGCCGTCCGGTTTTTCATGGGAGGTGATGAGAACCTGTTTTTTGTCGGACAGAAACGTAATGATGTCACGCGCACAGCCTGTCATAGGTGTTCCTGCAAGGTCTGAGAGACGTACCCGCCGGATCATGCCAGCGCGCATCCTGTTGAGCCTCAATGCGGCTCGGAAGGTTGCCACCGGAATCCGGAGAACGGAAAATAAAAAAACCGGTCTGAACAACCGGTTTTTTCGGGAAAGATTTCACATCGCCGGCATGGGGACATGATGCTATTTGACTTGATTTCATGCTCAGCGGTAGCTGCTGCCAGATAGTTCCCTGTTCCGGTGCGAACCGGAACGATGGCGTCCGCCATTTTTTTTTTAGTAGCGGGAACGATTGACCGGGCTGACATAACCGAGTTCCGGCCCTTCCGGCATCTGACGCGCTGCGGTACGGCGCGCTACCGGTTGTTTGGTTTCTGCCGCACGCGCTACCGGACGGACAGCCGGCTTTGCCGGTTGGGTCATGGTGAATTTGGGCGCGTCCAGATCCCGACCGATTTCCGGGCCTTCGACATCAAAGCTCTTCGCCCCGTCCCCGGTTCTGCCCAAGCCGGCGCTCGCCGGACGGGCCGCATCGGTCAGGAGGTCGCTATCGATCTCGGCGGTCACGCGCTGCGAGACGGCGGGTGTGGTGCGCATCTTCGGAGCCGAAGCAACCGTGGCCGCTGTGCCGGCATTGCGGGTCTCATAGTGCATCCGGTACGCCGACTTTCCCGTGACGGAAGCCGTCTGCGGTGCCTGCGAAACCATCACCTCTGCCTGCGGCTGTTGGGCGCTGTTGACCTCCCAGTCCGGGTTCAGGGTGTTCGGAATCGCTTTGGCCGAGGTCAGGTAGGTTGCGCGGGTCTGATCGACCGTCACCTGTGCGGGTGTGGTCGCGGGAGCCGCCTTGGCCTGAGTCTTCTTTTTATCCTCGCAGCCGCCGATCATCAGCAGCGCGATGCCAACGAACACGGCCGGGGGAAGCAAATAAATAGAACGCATGGAGGGTCTCCTGCTTGCTAATGCAAAATTTTTCTCAATAATAACCAGATTGTCGGGGCGATGCAAGTTAAAAACGCCGCATTTGTCTGAATCTTGTTCTCCTCTTTCGAACTTTTTTTAAAAAAACGGTAAAAAATGGCAAAAACGAAAATCACCGTCGAATACGATGGCACCGGATACAGCGGGTGGCAGATACAGCCGAACGGCCGTTCCATTCAAGGCGAGTTGGAAGCTGCCATCCATCATCTGACCGGTGAGCAGGTTCGGGTCTACGGGGCCGGGCGGACCGATGCCGGGGTGCATGCGCGGGGACAGATTGCCACGTTCCGCGCCCAATGCGCAATTCCGCCCGAGAAATATGCGCACGCGCTTACAAGCCGTCTGCCGAAGGATATTTGCGTGCGCGAGTCCGTCGCCGTACCCGATGACTTTGATCCGCGCCACGATGCTAAATTAAAGCTCTATCGTTACAGTATTTACGCCGCATCCATCCGTCCGGCGATCGGCCGGCAGTATTGCTGGCATGTCAAGTGGCCGCTTGATTTGAAGCAAATGCAGGCGGCGGCGGGCTTGTTGTGCGGCACCCATGATTTTACCTCGCTCAGCAATCAGGAACGGAATCTTCCCGGCATGGACAATGTCCGGACGGTGGAGCAGTGTACGATAAACCGGTCCGCCGTCGATCCGGCGCTGCTGCAGATTGACGTGAGAGGCCGGAGCTTCCTCTATAATATGGTGCGCAACATTGCCGGATTGCTGGTGGACATCGGAATGGGGCATTTTTCCCCGGAGGAAATCCCGGAGATTATCGCGGCCCGACAGCGTAGCCGTGCGGGGCAGGGTGCTCCCGCCTGCGGGTTGTGTCTGGAGTGGATTCGTTACGACCTTTCAGACACGCCCCCGGACGTCGGGGCTACTTCCAACTTAGCGACCGAATCGTCGCACGGTGGTCTGTAAGACGACCACTTGCGCGGATGGGGAAAACGTAGATAATCGGCGGTGCTTGAAGGCGTTTGCAGGTTGCACGCCTACGAATCACTGGTGTCTGATGTTGATGTTTTTGACCGGATTAATCGTTTATTACAGGAGAATTACGAATGCCGACCATCCTTCCGTTTCGCGGCTGGCGCTATGACCCCGGAAAAGCGGATTATGCCAAGGTCTCCATGCCGCCTTACGATGTGGTAGGGCCGGATTATCAGGAAAAGCTGTATCAGCGTGATGACCGCAATTCCGTGCGCGTTATCCTCGCCCGCGGTTTTGACAGCGACACGGAGGCGGACAACCGTTACACCCGCGCCGCCGCCCAGTTGGACGTTTGGCGGGAGGAGGGGTTGTTTCTGCAGGACAAACCGGCGATTTACGTGTATGAGCAGTCGTTTTCCAACGACGGCAAGACCTATCACCGCCGTGGGTACATCGCCCGCGTTCTGCTCTCCGACTGGAGCACGGACGGCATATTCCCGCACGAAAAAACGCTTTCCGGCCCGAAACTCGATCGTCTTGCCCTGATGCGCACCACGCGCGGCAACACCGAGCCGGTTTTCGGCCTGTTGACCGATCCTTCCGGGGATATCAGCCGCAGTCTGCACCAGATGTGCAAATGGGAGCCGGTCGCCTCCTTCACCGGCGACGATGGCGCAAGCAACCAGTTCTGGGTGATGGACAATCAGGATGAGGTCAACGCCTTTTGCGCCGGCTGCAGCCGTGAGCAGATCTTCCTCGCTGACGGACACCACCGCTACGAGACCGCCCTCAACTACCGCAATGAGGTCCGCGAGGCGATGAAGGCCGCCGGGCAGACTCCGCCCGCGCTGGGTAAGCTCGACTGTGATTACATCATGATGTTCATCGTTCCCGACAGCGATCCCGGTCTGGTGATCTGGCCGACCCATCGGCTGGTGTATGGCGTCAGCCAGAGCGATGTCGACCTGTTGGTGAAGAGCCTCGGGGCGAACTTCGAAGTCGTGAAGATGAAGAACAAAGACGATCTGCTCTGGAAAATGGGCGAGAGCAAGCTTCCGGCTTACGGGATGATCTTGAATGATGAGTTGTACTATGTCGGGCTTACCGATGCGCGGCTGATGGATGAACGGGCGAAGGCGCATTGCCCGGCTTGGCGCGAGTTGGATGTTTCTGTTTTGCATCTGCTGATCCTGGAAGACCTGCTCGGAATTGACGAGGGCAAGCTTCTGCGCAAGGAAAACATCATCTACTCCAAGAATGCCGAGGAGTCGGTTCGCATGGCATCGCAACACGAAGACGGCATACAGGTCGGCTTCCTGATGCGTCCTACCACCATGGAACAGGTCCGCAATGTCAGCCGCGCGGGCGAGGTCATGCCTCAGAAGAGCACCTATTTCTTCCCGAAGGTTCTCTCTGGCGTCGTGTTCAATCTCTTCTCCTGATCCGCTCCGTGTCGTTTCTGGAGCGGTTCGGTTACGCTACGCACACTCCCTGTCGCTTTCGGCAGGGAGTGTGCGCTTTTTCTGTCGCTTGGACGCTGTTTTTCGGTATTTGTCTGGCCTCCCCGTTTACGCCCTCGAATTTGCCGTATGTCCGATAACACGCGGGTGGGGCGAGTCTGCAACGCTCCTTTTCTTACACGTTATCAGTCGAAAGTCTCCCGGTAAGTAAAACTCGGCAAGCAGGCAATACGAAAATGTATGCGCACGTGACGATTTGTGCTTGACTCCGCTTCGTCTATGGGGTAGATTTTCTGTAGGCGCGAGGTGTGCAGCGTTTGTTGGGGGAGTGACGGGTGGGGGGAAACACATACCGCGGGTGCGGATTGGCCCGAGTTTCGAGCGAAAAGGAGCTTGTGTATGCTGGGCGCACGGTGCTTGAATCGGCAGTTGTTTCTGCGTATCCGCCATGCTTTTACTTTGGTCGAGATGTTGATTGTTCTGGCGATCATCAGTCTTCTTGCAGCGATTCTGTTGCCCGCCTTGCAACGGACCGTTGAGGCGTCGAAGGTAACGATGTGCATGAACAATCAGCGGCAGATCGCACTTATGGCCGGGCAGTATTTGGATGACAACAAGGGGTATTTCCTGAGTTCGTGGGGACCTTATTCGGATGGGGATGTTGCGTGTGCCGCACGATACTGGCAATGTTATTTCGCGCCGTATGTCGACCAGCGACTGACCGCAACCGGGACAACGAAGGGCGTTACCTATCGAACCGTCACCAAAGGGGTAGGAACTCCGTTCTATTGCCCGGTTGGAACGAGTTGGCTTTATTATGGTTGGAGCGACTATCTTGGCGGCGCAAGCATCCGGCGGATGGTGAATCCAAACAAAACAATGATGCTGACCGATGGTACCAGCCAGGGGAGTACAATCTATATCTGGACGGGACATCCCAACTTTTGTCATGTTAGGGCAACCTCGACATGTGTAACGTTTTGTGATCAGAGCGTGAAGGTGATGCCGGAACCAGTGTATTATAACCGCGCAATTCTGAAGGGTTCGCCGTATCGGGTCAGGGATTGACCGGGTGGAGTGAGGCGTTCTGTACCCGTGCTGGGGCGAGGGAATATCGGAGAGAAAGTATATGAATCGTCGAGCATTTACGCTGATTGAGATGCTGCTGGTGGTCGCTATCATCGCCATTTTGGCGTCGCTGCTGATGCCGGCAATGCAGCGAGCGCTTTCGTCTGCCCGCGATAGCAGTTGTCTCAACAACTTCAGGCAAATCGGTTTTATGACCGGGGCGTATTCCGATGATAACAACGGAGTCATGCCGGCGGATCGGGTCTCCCCCAGGAAACTCCCGGAGTTTGCCGCTACCGCCGGTTTGGCCTCCTATATCTACTGGCAGAATTTTCTGATGCCGTACCACACGTCCGGAGCAACCCGGATCAGTTCCTATACGACCGGCACCACGATCGATGGCAATGCGGTGAGAATGCCCGCAGGGGTGTTCGCCTGCCCTGCAACTTCTTTTGCGGATGTCATTCGCCTTGCCGCGCTGGAGCCGTCATACGCCGGACAAATCCGGACGAATTGTAAAATGGGCATTGCCTTCAACGCCAATGCCTGCTGGTCGCCCCGGATTGCCCGGGTCACCGTCCCGACCAAGACCTTCATGATTATGGACATGCTGGGCGGAACGGGAACCGATCAGCCGTGCGTGGCGTCGCAATTGTACTCCTGGGGCGGGGGGTACAGCATTCCGATGTGGTTTTCGAGTTATGGGATTCCGCCGCGGCATGGCGGCGGGTACTGTTTGAATGCCGGGTTTATTGATATGCACGCGGACGCGATGATGTTCTCCGATATCCCGAATAAAAGTAAAAATGCTCTCGGATTTAAGTGGGACATGCAGTAAACTATGGAGGTACGGGATAAGGCGCACAGCATGAGACGGCGAACGTTCACGTTGATTGAAATGCTGGTGGTCGTCGCAATTATCGGGATTCTTGCGGCGCTGTTGATGCCGGCCCTGAAAAAGGCGCTGTCGTCGGCTCGTGATATGCAATGCCTGAACAATTTCAAGCAGATCGGCGTGGCCGAAAACGCCTATCTCGGCGACAACGGCGCCGTAACGCAGACCTCACGAATTCATTATCTGCAATTGCCGGAAGCGGTTGCCGCCGCAGGCCACAGCTCCTATTATTATTGGCAGCACTTCCTGATGCCTTACACCACCACCGGCGCATCCCGGATTACTTCCTATACGCAGAGCCGTTCTGCCGGCGGGTATACCATTCAGATGCCGGCCGGTATCTTTGCCTGCCCGGCGGTGAGTGAAACGGACATCCTCAATTTGTCCTCTTTTGATTCCGCGGTCCGTTCGAATTGCAAAACCGGAATTTCGTTTAATTTCAACGGCTGCTCGGTCAATTCCGCCCGTATCCTCAAGCCCTCCAAGACCTTTATGCTGATGGATATGCTCGGTGGCGGAGGAACCGACCAGCCATGTTCCGCCTCCCAGCTTTACTCTTGGGGCGGGGGCTTCGGCGTTCCGATGTGGTATTCCATCTATGGCATTCCTCCCCGTCATGGCAACGGCGTCTGTCTGAACGTCGGTTTTTTTGACGCGCATGCCGAGACCATGTTCTTTGGCGAGCTGCCGAATCAATCCGGCAATGCCGCCGGAAAATGGGGCATGCAGTAGCCGGTGGGCCTTGCAAAATTCCTGCGCGCGCGTACTCTGTGGTGGTGCGGTGTCACCCCATGCGAAAGGGCGCGAACATGTCGGATTTCAAGCTCTGCTCCGAGTACGCTCCAGCCGGGGATCAGCCCAAGGCGATTGCGGGACTGACGGCCGGCATACGCGCCGGAAAACCCGCGCAGACCCTTCTCGGGGTCACCGGGTCGGGCAAGACCTTCGTGATGGCCAACCTCATCGCGCAGGCCAACCGCCCGACGCTGATTCTCTCGCACAACAAGACCCTCACCGCCCAGCTCTTCTCCGAGTTCCGCCAGTTCTTTCCCGAGAACGCGGTGGAATACTTTGTTTCGTATTACGACTATTATCAGCCCGAAGCCTACCTGCCCGCGACGGATGTGTACATCGAGAAGGATTCGGCCGTCAACGAGAATCTCGACCGGCTGCGGCTGTCGGCGACCTCGGCGCTCTTGACGCGGCGCGATGTCGTCGTGGTGGCGTCGGTGAGCTGCATCTACGGCCTCGGCGCGCCGGAGGAGTACTTCAAGATCATCCTGCCGTTTCAGAAAGGTGTGGAGCTGGAGCGCCGGGCGATGCTGGAGCGGCTGGTGACGATGCAGTACGAGCGCAACGACTACGATTTTAAGCGCGGCACCTTCCGTCTGCGCGGCGATGCGGTGGAGATCTGGCCGGCGTACCGCCAGACCGCGCTGCGCATCGAGTTCTTCGGCGACGAGGTGGACGACATTCTGGAGATTCAGCCGCTGACGGGCGAGATCATCACGCGCTTTGACCACATGGCGCTGTTTCCGGCGACGCACTTTGTGCTCAACGAGGAGGGCAAGGCGTCGGCGATCGAGGCGATCCGCAGCGAGTTGCAGATGCGGCTGGAGCAGTTGCGCGGCCAGAACAAGCTGCTGGAAGCGCAGCGGCTGGAGAGCCGCACCAAGTACGACCTTGAGATGATCGAGGAGATCGGCTACTGTCAGGGGATCGAAAATTATTCGCGGCATTTCGACCACCGTGCGCCGGGGGCGCGGCCGCCGTGCCTGTTTGATTACTTCCCCCGCGACAAGGACTGGCTGCTCATCATCGACGAGTCGCACGTGACCCTGCCGCAGGTGCGCGGGATGTTCAACGGCGACCAAGCCCGCAAACAGGTGCTGGTCGATCATGGCTTCCGCTTGCCGTCGGCGCTGGACAACCGGCCGATGAAGTTCGACGAATTTGTCACGCAGCAGCCGCAGACGATTTACGTCTCCGCCACCCCCGCGCCGTACGAGATCGAGCGGTCGCAGGGCGAGATCGTGGAGTTGATTGTGCGCCCGACGGGGCTGATTGATCCGCCGGTGGAGGTCCGCCCGACCAAGGGGCAGATCGACGACATCCTGAACGAAATCCGTTTGCGCGAGGAGCGCAACGAGCGGGTGCTGGTGACGACGCTGACCAAGCGGCTGGCGGAAGACCTTGACCAGTACTGCCGCGAGCGCGGGGTGAAGACTGAGTACCTGCATTCGGATGTGGACACGCTGGAGCGGGTGGAGATTCTCAAGGATTTGCGCCTTGGCAAGTACAGCGCCTTGATCGGGGTGAACCTGCTGCGCGAGGGGCTGGACCTGCCGGAGGTTTCGCTGGTCATTATTCTCGACGCGGATAAGGAGGGCTTTTTGCGCTCCGCGACGAGTCTGATCCAGACCATCGGCCGCTGCGCGCGCAACGTCGAGGGCCGGGTGATTTTTTATGCCGACAAGATCACCGACGCCATGCGCAAGACGCTGGATGAGACCTCCCGCCGGCGGGAAGCGCAACTGCGGTATAATCAGGAGAACAACATCACTCCGCAGACGGTCAGCCGGGCGATTGAGACGGGGCTGGAGGAGTTTTTCAGTAGCACCGAGCTGGATGACCGGTTCGATCCGAAGTCGCCGCTGGCGGAGCTGGATGAGAACGAGCGGCAACGCGAGATTTCGCTGCTGGAAAGCGAGATGGTGCGCGCCTCGGAGGAGATGCGCTTTGAAGACGCAGCGGCGCTGCGAGACCGGCTGCTGGAGCTGAACGCGCCGATTGAATACGTCAAGGCACAGGCTCCGAAGTACGGCGGCCGGCCGCGCGAGACGAAAAACCGTTTTGCCAAGTCCGGCAAGGCGAGTAAAAGCGCCGGTACGGCTGATCGAACCGCTTCCGGGAAATCGCAAAAAACGGGTAAGGAGGCCCCGGCTGACAAACCCAAACGCAAGAAGGCGTCCGGATAATCGTGCCGGAGTTCCTTGCGAAAAAAACAGGGGCATGGATAACGGCGATTCACATAGCAGGACGCCCCGGCGATCGCCGGGGCGTCCTGCGTAATACCGTCATTCGTGCCTGAACCTGAGCGCGGGACGTCGTTGTCTGTTGGTTACTGATTGCCCCGGCTGGTGTCGCTGTTGATCATGGTCTTGGCGCTCTCGATCAAGGTCTTGATGAACGGTTCGCCCGCCCAGCTTTCCTGTTCCAGAGCAATCAGCGCTTCGGACATGCTGCCCTCGCCGCGGATCAGGCGCTTGAACGCCGTCTTGATGTGATGAAGCTCTTCGCCGTGGTAGCCGCCGCGTTCGAGGCCGATCATGTTCAGGGCGCGCGGCGCGGCCGGGTTGCCGAAATACATCATGCCCGGCAGACAATCCTTCTTGATGACCGCCATCGGCGCCAGAAAGCAGCGGGTGCCGATGGTGCAGAACTGATGCACGAGCGTAGAGGCGGAGGTGACGACGTAGTCCTTGACCGTGGTGTGTCCGGCCAGTTGCGTCAGGTTGGCAAGAACCACGTGATTGCCAATGGTGCAGTCGTGGGCGACGTGCGAATAGGCCATGAACAGGTTGTCGTCCCCGATTGCGGTGAGAAGGTCTTGCTTGGAGGTTCCGCGATTGATGGTGACAAATTCGCGGATGGTGTTGCGGTTGCCGATCCGGATAAAACCGGGATCATCCTTGTGGCCGACATCCTGCGCGGAACCGCCGATTACAGCGTTCGGAAAAAACTCATTGTTTTCTCCAATGATGGTGCGCTCAATGATCTGCACGTTGGCATGCAGGCGGGTTCCCGCGCCGATGCTCACCTCGGGGCCGATGCAGCAGTATGGCCCGATTTCCACTCCGGAACTGACCTTTGCGGAGGGGGCAAGAACTGCGGTCGGATGAATTTTCGTGGTCATGACAGCCTTTCCAAAATGAATACGATGCCGGGGCATCCTCGAATAATGCTGGTAATGTCACTTCGTCCGGAGTATTCCTTCGCCGGAAAATCCTCGATCTGCAGGAAAGGCAACCGATCGGGAGCGATCACAGACACGCAGCGGGCAAGAAATCAGGCGGCAGGACGACAGACCTGCTCACATGAATTTCTTGTGACCGGGGAGGGTCATGGCTCGGGATTGATTTTGTCCACGCGACTCCATGCAGCTCGTCAGGCGCTTACGAGAATCTGTGCGCTCTGGCTGGCGGTGAGGTTTGCGGTTCTCTTCCGGTTTACGGTCGGAAGAACGATGCAAACGACGTCCTCTCCTGCCTAACTATGTTGCCGCAGCTCCGGCTGTCAAGTCCATACGATAAAGATTGCCAGCCTGCCGGAGGGCGGGGGCGTGGCGTAGTGAGGGAAAAGGGCGGGAAAGTGCCCGGTTTCTTGCGGTTTCTGGGAGGATGACATACAGGGAGGAGCGCGCACGTTTAAAACAACGGAATTTGCGAAAAGAGTCTACCGCAATCCATTTTTTGGGTGGGGGCTGGTGGCGGGGTCAGGAAAGGTGAGGCTTTTGTGCCCCCGCATGCGTTACGGGTTCAGATCCGCTGGCGGCCGCTGAGGGCGTATTGCAGGGAGCTGGGAGCGGAGGCCTCGAGATCCGTCCCGGAAGCCAATCCGCGCGCCAGACGGGTAATCCGCAGGCCGGGGAGGGCGGCGGCCAGTTCTTGCGCGAGATAGTTCGCCGTTGCGTCCCCTTCGGTTGTGGGATTGAGCGCCAGAATCACCTCGCCCACCAATGTTGCCGCCCCCGGTTCTGCGGCGGAAAGCTCCTCATGTCGCTGGGGAGCATGCAGGGAAGGGGGTGTTTCATCAGTTAGGGCGATTTCGGCCGCGACCTCGGATACTTCACAACCGTTGTTCTCGTCTGAGGCGGCTGTGCCGGCTTCGGATTGGGCGGTGACGGCACGGTTCGCGGTCTTTTCCGGAGTTGCGGCGCTGGTTAAACCGTAACGCAGCCGATGAAACAATTCCGCAATGCGCAACCGCTCGGGGCCGATGCCGCTGAGTGGGTCAAGTCGTCCCTGCAGGACGTGGTACAGCCCATGGTAATCGCCGCATTTCTCCAGTGCCACGATATCGCGCGGAAGTTCGACGATGCAGAGCAGGCTGGCGTCGCGGCCAGGACTCTGGCAGATCGGGCAGAGCGAACCTTCGGCCGTATTGAAACAGCGGGTGCAGGCGCGGATGGACTGTTTGACATCGCGGATGGCGACGGCAAGCCCCATCGCCTCCTCGCGGGTGGAGGAGAGGATATGAAACGCGAGGCGTTCGGCGCTGCGCGCACCGATGCCGGGCAAGCGTCCGAACTCCGCAATCAGACGTTGCACCGACTCCGGGTACAGTTGCGACACGGGTTGCTCCTGCGCAGGGACATTGTAAGGCCACCGAGGTCATCGGCGGTCACTTATTCTAATTCAGATTGTTGCGCCGGGCAAGGGGCTGATTAAAGAGCCGGGGGGCGCTTGTCCATTTACTGCTTGGGCGGCGGAAGTTTCAAAAAATGGGCCAGACGAGATGGCGGCGGGAGGGGCTTATTCGTGCCGATATTGTTCAATTCGCGGTCTTCAGACTCCGTGAGATACCCCCAATCTCCGATGTACCAATTTCCGTCATAGAATAGCAGGATAATGTCGTCTGCCGTGTTGGTTTTTTCATCCCATCCGGAGGAATGAAAAAATAATTCCCTCTCGCTTACCCGTCGGTAGGACAGGCCGCTTCCGTATTTGTCTCCCCGATGAGCAAGGCGGCGGTCAAGGGCGACGAGCGCTTCCTCTATGGACGCAGGGAAATGTCCTGTCTTTGCACGACATTCCAAAACGATTTCACCGAGCGTACCTCTGAGATAGGCAATATTGTCCTGTCGCAGGGCTTCCTCTGACTTCGGCAGATGGAGTTTCCAGAAAAGTCCGGTGCAGATCAGAAACATAAAAATCAACCCTGCGCCAACGGCGGCGGCACAACCGGCTCCCAGCAAGACGCAGGATCGTCTTTGCGTTGCAGGCTTCTGCTGGATTGCTCCCGTGGCGGCCTGGATTTTGGGGCGGTCGGCGGGAAGTGACTGGTACGTATTCCGGATGGCGGCGATCAGGTCCGGCAGGGATGTTTGGACGGGGCAGGTGACCTTTGGCCGCGCCACGATGACGACGGCGCAGCCGGTTGTCCGCGCCGCTTGCAGCTTTTCCCGCACGCCACCGGCGTTACCGCTTTCTTTGCTTACGAGTACAGCCGCCGTGCAGCGTTGAATCTGCCGGACGTTCTCTTCCGCTGAAAAGGGACCTTTTCCGAAGATCGCATGATCGGCGGGAATGCCGGCGGCTTCCAGCGCGGATCGGGATTCCGGGCAATCCAGTACCCGCGCATAGAGGGGCGTCTTCGTCAGCGCTGCCGCTTGAGCATATTCCTGCAAATGCCGGGAGCCGGTGGTCAACAGAATTCCGGCGGAGCGTTCGCGGGCAATTCGGACCGCAAGGCCGGCTGCCTCGGTGTGCGTCGCGGCGGTGAGCACCACGCCATCGGTGGACTGCGTGTTTGCGGGAGCCGCAGCGGGCGTGGTCTGCGCGGCAGTCTGCTCGCGGGAGGGTGGTGACGCGGGCGCGGCAACTGATTGTGAGTACTCCGCAGAGCCTGGACGCAAATAGACGAGTACGGGAATGCCGCATTCCTGCGCGGCGGCGAGAAGATTGTCGCGGGCGGCCTCGGCATAGGGGTGGACCGCGCAGACCGCCAGCCGGATCGGTTCCTCGCGCAGCAGACGGATCAGCCCGGCTTGATCGAGCCGCCCGCAGCGGCGCCGGGCAAATCCGGATTTCCACACAGCCGGCGAAATGCTTAACTCCTCTGCGGTGGCGGTGCAGAGCAACACCTGCTGCGGGAGGGCTCCGCCTTCAGGCAGGCAAAGCGCCTGCAACAGCGCTCCGGTCTCGACGGTTCCGCCTAAGAGAAGAATCAAAGCCGCTCCCTTCTGGCTGCTCTGTACTGAACCGGTGAAACCTCACGCCGGGGTATTCTCCGTTCAGGACCATCTTGTTTTGTTGTTCGTTTTTTGTACCTTTAATTTGCAGCGGCCGGATACGCGGTGCGGACACGAACTCAGATGCACCGCGTCGGCGTATGCCATATCCTATCGGCTTTTGCAGGCAATGCCAATAGAATCCGCATCTGCACAGAAAAACACGGTCTGAGCGGTGTGCGGTATCGCAGAGGCGCAGACGGAGAAGCGGCATTGTTTTGAAAAATGCCCCGTTGCGCGCCGTCCGGCACGGCCGGTTGGGAAACACAGAGGAAAGGCGCAAATTCAATGAAGATCATGCAGGCGGACGACGTGGCGGTGATTCGGGCGGCGAATCTGGTGCGCGAGGGCGGGGTGCTGGTTTTTCCGACCGAGACCGTTTACGGTTTGGGCGTTTTGTGGGGGCGGATTCCGGCCATCGAGCTGATGCGGGAGATCAAGGGGCGTGACGGAAGCAAGCCTTTTCAGCTACTGATCCCTTCGGTCGCGCATGCGGGATTGTACGCGGAGATTTCCCCTCAGGCGCAGGCAATCATGGAACGCTTTTTTCCCGGGCCGCTGACGCTGGTGCTGCCTGATGGTCGGGGTGGGACGAGTGGCCTGCGGATGCCGGACCATCCGTGGCTGAAGGTCTTGCTGACGCGGTTGGATACGGCAATTGTCGCCAGCAGCGCCAATCGTTCCGGGCAGCCCCCGGCGGTGACGGCGGAGGAAGCGGCCGCCGCGCTGGGGGAGGATGTTCCGCTGGTGATCGACGGCGGCCCGGCCGCGGTCGGAAAGGCCTCGACGGTGGCGAGTCTGCTTGAGGGAGAACTTAAGGTGTTGCGGGAGGGCGCGATCAGCCTTGCCCAACTGCAGGAAACGATAGCGCGTGCATAGGGGACTCCGTTACGGCGGTGGCGGCTGACGTGAACCGTTCGCAGCGGGGATTTGGCACCGGAAAGGGGAAGGGATGGAGCGGGAAGCTACGGGTTTGGCGGGGGTGCTTCATTGGGTGGCGATTTTATTCGGACTTCTCTTGGTTCTTTTGGGCGGGACCTATGTGGTTTGCTGGTTCGCGTTGCCGGCCTGCGGGATTGAACCGCTCAATCGCATTCGCTCGTGGGATATGGAGCGAAGAATCGGGCAGATCCGGCGGGAGATGCAGGCGGTGAACTCCGCGCCTCTGAGCACGCACGGTTGGAGCGCGAAGCACGGCAGCCGGTACAGTCCGCTCGGGGTGTTTCAATCGACCATTTCTTCGATAGAATTTGCTGATGTGTCCGACTCCGTAGAACCGCTGGTCAAGTACAAACTTTCCGGCGTGGAAATCCGGGGAGGAACCATCCGTGATCTCAGTCCGCTGGGGCGGCTGGATCTGCGTGTGTTGGAACTGACGGGTACCGAAGTAGCGGATCTCTCTTGTTTGAAAGGGAAACATTTTTTTGTTCTTACACTGAACAATACCAAAATCACCACGCTGGATTTTTTGCGTGGCGGCAGTGTGGATTATAAGCTTGATATCCGTGGTTCCCCGATTGCGGACTTGTCGCCTGTGAAGGGAATGCCGTTGGAGGAGGTCTGTCTGGCCTGCAGCAAGGTGACGGATTTGCGGCCGTTGATTGGAATGAAGCTGGAGAAGCTCGACATCACGGATGCGCCGATCGCCGACCTGACCGTCTTGAATCAAATCACCTGCAAAACGTTGACTTTGTCGCCTGCGCAAATCGAGCAGCGACGTGCGCAAGAAGCGGCGGCGAGCGGGAAGTGACCGCGCGGGAGGTGGACTCTGGGCGGCAAACGAGCCTCATTCCGTTCATGGCGAGCCAGCGGGGGCGGGAACGGAAGCGCTCCGCCTGCCGCGTTGTAGAAGGGGCGGGGGGCTAAACTTTTTTCATTTCCACGCTGCCGAGGGCGATCAGGCGCGTGCCGCTGTCGAAGAATTGCACCACCGCCTGACTCCTGCTGCACGATAAAACCTTGCCCCTGCCGAAACTCGGATGCTCCACATGATCGCCCGCGCGAAACGGCGTGCCGCTCCCGGCCAGCATCTTCGCCAGCCCTCCGGCTTTGATCGGTGGCGCGCCGGCGGGGCGGATCGTGGTCGCAGAACGCACCGGTCCAGATCGTCCGGCGTTGCGGCCCGGAGCTGGCCGGGCAGACGGCCTCCCGGTTGTTTCAAAGGGGCGGGCGGGGCGCACAGGGGTGCCGGCATCGTCATCCCACGGCGGTGCATCCTCGGCGGAGGACGGGCGTAGTTTATGCTTGGTCGCCGGCCGGTGGGGACTGGCGCCACCCTCAAAATCGTCGTCATCGAAGGCCGCGCCGAAATCATCATCGTCATCAAGGAAGAGATCGTCGCCGCCGCCAAGGTCGAAGCTGTCGTCTTCCTCAAAGGGCGCAAACTGTTTTTCGGAGCGGGCGTTTTTGCGGGAGCCGCCCCGACTGACGGAAGGACGAGCCGTTTGCGATTCGTCAAAGTCGTTGCCCTCGAACTCGACCTCCCGGATTTCCTCTTCCGGCAGTTCGTCGAGGAAGGGGCTGGGACGGGCGTAATCGAACTGTCCCCAGAGCATGCGGGTGCGGGCACGGGTGATGCAGAGCTGCTCGCGGGCGCGGGTGATGCCGACATAAAACAGCCGCCGCTCCTCCTCCTCGCGTTTCAATTCGCCGGCCGAATTCGAGTGCGGCAGCAGACCGTTCTCCAGCCCCGCCAGCACCACGACCGGAAACTCCAATCCCTTCGCGCTGTGCAGCGTCATCAAGACCAGATTGTCCGCTTGCGGGTCGTAGGCGTCTACGTCCGCCACCAGCGCCACATCCTCCAAAAACTCCGGCAGCGCGGCTTCGGGGTGTGTGCCGGCGAACTCCACCGCGCGCCCCAAAAATGCGTCGATGTTTTCCAGCCGGTCTTCCCACGCCGGGTCTTTGGACTCGGCGCTGCTGATCTGTACGATCAATCCCGAGGCTTCGATCAGTTCCTTCACGCACTGGTCTACCGGGGCCAGCGCAATTTTCGCAAGCCGCCCGCACCAGTAGGAAAAATCGCGCAACTTCGTCGAGGCGCGCCCTTCGTAGGCTTGCGCGAAGCCGTCCGAGGCGAGAAAGTGGAAGGCGGACACTCCGCGTGCGGCCGCTTGCTGGCGTACCGCGGCCAGCGTCTTTTCTCCGACGCCGGTCGGCCGGCAGGATACCAGCCGGTCGAGGGCGATCTCGTCGCGGGGGTTGACCAGGATCTTCAGGTGTGCCAGCAGGTCTTTGATTTCCTTGCGTTCGTAAAAGCGGATGCCGCCGACGATCTGGTAGGGAATGCCGGCCGCCATCAGCGCTTCTTCCAGCGTCCGGGACTGGGCGTTGGTGCGGTACAGAATGGCCATGTCCGCGTAACGCCGTCCGCCGGCTTTCAGCTCTGCCGCCCGATGCGCGATCCATTCGCCCTCAAAGCGGTCGCTATCGAGGGTCACCACCTCCACCGGCCGTCCCGCGTCGCCCTCGGTGAAGAGATTTTTTTCGATGCGTTCGCTGTTGTGTTTGATGACCGCGTTGGCGGCGCTCAGGATCGCCTGCGTGGAACGGTAATTCTGTTCGAGGCGCACGACCCGTGCGTCGGGGAAGTCGCTCTGGAAGTCCATGATATTCCGGTAATCCGCTCCGCGCCAGGAGTAGATGCTCTGGTCGGGATCGCCGGTGACGTGGACGTTGTTCTTCTCGTTGCAGAGCAGTTTCATCAGCCGGTACTGCGCGTGGTTGGTGTCCTGATATTCGTCAATGAGCAGATACCGGAAGCGGCGCCGGTAGTCTTCTCGCACGCCGGCGTGCTGTTGCAGCAGGCGGACGGTGAGCGTCAGCAGATCATCAAAGTCCAGGGCGTCGCTGGCGCGCAGCCGGCGTTCATATTCTTTGTACACCCGTATAAGGACGTCGTCCTCGTAAGAGCCGCCGTGCAAATCGTCGGGACTCTTCATTTCGCACTTGGCTTTGGAGATGCCGGCTCCGAGGGTGCGGGGCTTGAAACGTTTGTCGTCGAGATGAAGGTCTTTGCTGATGTCCTTGATGAGCGATTCCTGATCGCCGGAGTCGTAGATGGTATAGTGCGCGCTGCGGCCTTCGTCGAGTTTTTCAATATCAAAGCGCAGAAACCGCGCGCAGAGAGAGTGGAACGTTCCGATCCAGCGCGGAGCCTGTCCCACCATCTGTTCCACACGTTCGCGCATCTCGCCGGCGGCTTTGTTCGTGAAGGTCATAGCCAGAATCTGGTGCGGCGGTACGCCCTGTCCGATCAGCCAGGCGATGCGGCGGGTTACGACGCGCGTCTTGCCCGATCCGGCACCCGCCACGACGAGCATCGGCCCGTCGAGGTGCGTCACCGCCTGTTGCTGCTGCGGGGTAAGTCCGTCCAGAAGATTCTGCATCATGCCGTGTTCCGCCTGGTGGCTGGCCGTGTGCGCCTCTCGCGCCGGCCGGGACAGATGAGTATATTCCGAATGGATGCTGAAACAAGAAGTCGCATCCCAAAAACACGCCCGATTCTTTGTTCGTCCCGAGGAAAAGCGGCGCGACAAGATGCGCCAGTCCCGGAGGTCCGGCGCCTGTTGTTCTGGCAGCGGGGGAAGAGAACGGGCCGTCCTGTAGCGGCGGGCGCTAAATGAGGAAGTCCAGATCGTAGGGAATGACTTGCGATTTGATCTTGGTCGTCTTTTGTTCAATCATGGAGGAGATCATCTCGACTGCAGCCTCGCCCATCCGCGCTTGCGGGATGCGGGCGATGCGGATGGCGGAATCCGCTACGGGATCGTGAAAGATGTCGGGGTTGAAGCCAACAATGACGGCCTGTTCCGGGACGCGCACCCCCTCGCGTTGCAGCAGGACCAGAATTCGCAGGGCGTGCGCAATCGAGTAGGCGATCACGGCCGCCCGGCGTCCGGTGCTCACCGAACGCTGCACCCGAGTAACCAATTCGGCCGCCGCTTCACTCTCAAAGGCGAGTTCGCCTGTGTTTCCGGTCTGTTGCAGATAGCCTTCGTAGCGGTCGAACACGCTGTAGTGCACCAGATCGCGCGTTTCCGCGGCGCTGGGTTTTCCATAGTAGTACACGGGCGAGCAACCGGCTTGCAGCGTGCGCGAGGTGACGTCGGCGGCGGCCTGAAAGTCGTCGGGGTGGACGGCGTTGAATTTTTGTTTGATATTGAGCCAGACGCAGGGCATCGAGCTCTCGCGCAGAAGCACATCCATCCCTTGGGGCGTGTCGTGGGTGTAATTGAGAATCAGTCCGTCAAGCATGTCATGGCTCAGGAACTTCGGACGGTTGTCTTCGTTGATAATCTGCTCGTCGGGGAGAAAGGCAATGGAGAGGTGCATGCCTTTTTCCGCCAGCGTATTGCAGATTTGCTCCAGCAGGCGATGGTGGATGTAACTGAAGGCTTCGCGCTTGCCGCAGAGGATGCCGACGGCATTGAAGCGCTTGCTGACCATCGATTGCGCCCCGGCATGGGGCCGGTAGCCAAGTGCGCGCGCGGCTTCCAGCACCTTTGCGCGCGTTTCGGGTTTGAAGAGATGCGCCTTTTGGCCGGTCAGGATGTATCCCACCGTCTGACGGGAAAACCCGCAACGTTCGGCGATCTGCTTCATATTTACGGACATGACACCCTCTCCTTCGGCCCGCTGACGGGCGAAAATCCAACCTTCCCGTCAGCGCGATTCCCGTGCGTGAAGACAGGAGAACTTTGTTTCATTATCAGGCATTGTATCGGAAACTCAAGACATTTCTTTGCCGTCCCGGAGACTTCGCCAAAGAAATATGCGCGTGACAATAAGCTCGAAAAGTAGATTCGAGTATGCCCTTGGCTTCGGGAAACCTGCAATGCCTGCGCGCGTCCCATAAGGGGAGGAACGTGGCTCGGGGCAGGTGCGGAGAGAGGGTCAGTCGGATTTTGCCGGGGGAGGGGGGACGGCCGGAGGATGGTCCCCGGCGTCCGCAAGCGGGGACAGGGCGGCGGGTGGCGGGGCCGTGTCCGCCGGAAGGGGGCGTGTCGCCAGCAGGCGGCGGTAGTACGCCAGCAGCAGGCAGGTTGCGGGAAGCGCGATCAGCAGCCCCAAAAATCCCAGTAATTTCCCCCACACCGACAGCGACAGAATAATCAGCGCCGGATTCAGCCCGGTAACGTCACCCATGATGCGCGGCGTCAGAAAGGCCCCGTCAATCGCTTCCGCTACGGCATAGACAATCAGCACCGACAGCAGCACCATCCAGAAACTCTGCCCCGGTTCCAGCGACTTGATGAGAACGAGCATCAGTGCCGGCACGATGCTGAGGGTCCGCAGGTACGGCACCATGCCAAGCACCGCGATCAGCATGCCCAGCAGAATCCCCAGCGGCAGTCCGACAATCTGAAAACCGATGGCGTAGAGGGTGCCGACGATGCAGGAAATCGTCGCCTGAGCGCGGAAATAACGGTTCATGCCATCATTGAAGTCCTGGACGAAGGCGACGACCGTGTCGCGGTAATCAGCCGGGATCAGGTTCTGCCAGTCTTTGCGGACCTTCTGAAAATCGAGCATCAGGAAGACCGTATAGAGCAGAATCACCAGCAGGCCCGCCAGCGCCAGAAAGGTGCTGATTACGCCGGAAAACAGCCCTTTGCCGATGGGAACCAGTTTCGTCGCCGCATCCTTCAGCAGGTTCAGAAATTCGTCGCTTTGCAGATATTCCTGCAACTGGCTGCTTTTCAGATAATCGTGAACTTTCTGTTGGGTGCCTTTCAAAAAATCGCGGACCTTTTGCGCAACCTCGGGTTCGGCCGCCGGTACTTGAGGCGTCTGTACCGCGGGAAGCGTGGCTGCGCCCGGCGCCGTTTGGGCGGAGGGCGTCCCGGCCGGGCTGGAGAGACTCTGCTCCGGGGATTTCAGGTTCTTGATCTGTTCCGCCAGATGTTTCGCCTGCGCCCCGATCATCGGAGTGATTACCCACGCCGCGCCGCCGAGTACGCCGGTCACAAGCAACAGCGTCAGCAGCACCGCCGCCAGCCTGGAGCGGATGCCCCAGTCCTGCAGCTTTGATACAACGGGATTGAAGAGATACGCCAGCAGAAACGCGACCGCAAACGGCACCAGCACGTCGCTGATATACGCCAGCAGCAGGATCAGCCCGGTACAAATGGCAAGTCCCAACGCCAGCCGCACTACGCGGTCAAAGGTATACGGTCGGTTATCCAGCAGCATTGTTAAATCCTTGCGTGATACCCCATGCGGGGCGGGTGGTTAGCGGTTGGCGTTTTCGCCGGGAATATAAAAAGGCAGACCGAGGCGCTTCCGGAATTCCAGCAGCAGCGCGGTGTCGCCCTTGATTAGCGCTTGCACGAAGCGTGTTTGCTCCGCTGTGCCGGAGATTTTCAGCGGCACAACGACCCCGTCGAGAAATAAGACGCAAATGTCTGTCTCATAGGAGCCGGGACCTTCCACTAAAATAATCCGCTTGGCAGGCGCATCCTTTGTGTAGGGCAGAAACGTATAGTCCTTGCGTTGTGTCTGCGGGTTGACGATGATACGTTCATCGTCGATTAAATTTACCCGGAAGAGATCCTGTAAACTTGCGGGCGGCTGACCAAATCCGTTTGTGGATGAGTACATGTAGCATGCTTTTCCGATTAGGTGCATATTGTTCTTGCTGGTCTGGCGAATCCGCAGATAGCTATCATTGCATGTTATTAACGGAGAAAACAGCATACCGTGAAGAAAAACGAAACAGATGCTTGCTGTCAGGCCGGCGATGGCGATGCCTCTTCCGCCCAACCGTCCGTTGCTTCGTTTTATTTTCACAAGCGCGGCAAGCGAGCAGATCAGCCCCGGCAGGGCGGAGAGCACCCATAAAAAGAGAGACAAAACTCCGAGAATCAATCCGACAACGGCCAGTACGGAGGTCTTCTGCGACTCGGCCTGCGCAGGCGCGCTGGCGTTCTGCTGTGCGCCGACAGGCTCGTTCGGATCTGTCATGTCTCTTCCTTCGGAGTGTTTGACTCTGGTTTGCCGGGTGTTCAGCGCTTCTTATCGCCGGGGATGAAAAAGGTTTCACCGGTTTTTTCGCGGAATTTGGCGAGTGTTTCGCGGTCGCCTTGTTGCAGCGCCCTCACAAAGGCGATCTGCTCTTGCAGAGCCGGAAGCGGCAGGGTTTTGACGTGCCCGTCGACGTAAAGGACGTTGAGGCCCTTGTCGGAGGAGCCGGGGTTCTCGACGAGCGAGATCTGGTTGCCCGGCGCGTCTTTGGCATAGGGCAGGAAGATGTAGTCTTTCTGCTGCGTCAGCGGATTGGTGACGACCTTCTCGTTGTCAAGAAGGCCCGCTTGGAAAAGATTGTCCAGGCTCGCCGGAGTCTCGTCATAGAAAGACGGGCTTGCATACTGGAAGCAGGCCTTCCCGATCTGTGCCATGTTGTTCATGCTGGCAACGTGCAGCGCGGAGGAGCGGGCGTTCATGAGCGGTCCGGCCAGCATGGCGGCCATGATTCCGATGCCGATGATCGAGAAAGAGATGTTCGTGATCAATCCGGCGATGGCGAGACCTTTTCCGCCGAGTGCGCCGTTGCTTCTTCCGATCCGCACCAGCGCGATGATTGAGCAGATCAGGCCGGGCAGCGCCGTGAGAACACTGAGAATCAGGCTGAGAATGCCAAGAATCAGACTTACAATCGCCAGCGCTGAGGTTCTTGGGGTCGGATTCGGAAGGTCGTTTGGGCGCGGATTTTGCGTCGGTGCGGCGAGGCTGTCATTGTCATTCATCGGTTCTTCCCCTGTGGCGTTGTGCCGCTGCCGGGAGCAGAGAGCGGCATGGTTGCGGTATGCGGAAAAAATAGAAGGCGTTCTCCTCCCCTGCGCCTTCTTCTCAAGCGATTATAACGACCGTCAGCCGGGTGTAAAGAACAAACGAAGTGGCGTTCCTTTTTTGCCAGTTGGCCGGAACAGGGGCGAGGCGGGCGAATGCACGGGAGAGATAGGATAAGTGCAAGGGGGGCTGTATACAAATGAGAGCCCCGGGCTGCTGTGCAGTCCGGGGGCTACCACAATGAAACCAACATGTAGAGCCACTCCAAGAACAAGAGCGAACTGCAAAAACCACCTACCAACTGCACGCACAACACCGCCCCGGTACCGGTCGCCTGCTCTACCCCTGCGGACACAAACGCGCATCACGCGCAAACGCAACCGTAACCAGACCTCACGGGCGCCAGGAAAAAGAACGTTCCGTCGTCAAGGCGCGAGAGGTGCCGAGGCACAAAAACCAGGCGGAGCATCATTGACCATGTCGAAGTCAACCCTCCTTTCCACGGTTTTCCGGGATCCGGGTTCCGCAGGGGCCAACCACCAGCCCGTCGGATTGCCGTCCCCAATCACATTAGTTAGCTTACACTAAGTTTAGCACTGGTCAAGTTTCCGCAATCCGATTTTTCCCTTTTTTTTACACTGTTGTCGGTAAAAAAAAGCTGCCGGCGTCTGGCGGCCGGCAGCATGGGAGGGTGTAACGTGGTTTTCAGGCAAGAGAAGCGAAAAATTACTTCGAGTATCCCTCGCGGATGGCGTTGGCGACGCCGTTCAGGCTGTCGAAGTAGTTGTCAGCCAGCGGGTTGAATGCGGCTACCTTGCCCTTGATCAACTCTTCCAATTTGCTGTCGATTCCTTGGGGCATGTAGGGGCCGAAGAAGATGACCTGCACCTTGTCCCCGATGGCGCTGCGGGCGAGATCATTGAGGTTTTTGCCCACCTGTGGCTGGAAAAGGACCTGCTTGAGGCCGTTGTCGTCGCAGAAGTATCCCAGCGCGTTGTGGTCGGTATAAATCTCGCGGCCGTCGGCGTTGATGACCGAACGCTTGAGGTCGCCTTCGAGGCTGTTGAGCTGCCGCGTCAAGCGGGTGTATTCCTGGCTGAAGAACTCCTTGTCAGCCGGCGAAATGTCGCTGAGGGCGAGGAATACGTTGGAGAGGCTCGTCACGAGCATGGACGGGGACATCCAGAAATACGGGTCATCGCCGGATTTCTTGTCGCCATTCAGGTAGCGGGTATGCGAGGAGTAGGACTTGAGGCGGACGTTTTCGCGCATGTCCACGACCTTGACGGAGTTCGGGACGGTGGCCTTCTTTTCGAAGCCTGCGCCGATGGTGACGAAGATTTGCGCTTTGTCGAGGATCGCCTGCTTTTCGGGCGTCAGGGCGCTGGTGTCGAAGTTGTCGCCGGCGGTCAGCATGCTGATGACCTGCACACGGCCGTTGCCCATCTTTTCAATGAGTTCTTTCTGCGGCGGGATGCTGACGGCGACCTTAATAAGGTTGGTGTCAGCCGACCACGCCAGAGGAGCGCCCTTCGCGCCGGCCGCGCCGCCCTTGCCGTCCGGGGTGGGGGCAGGATTGGGACAGCCGCCCAGAACCAGAGCCACGATCGACACGAACAATCCGGCGAACAGTTTTTTCACGCTTCTTCCTTTGCAGAAAACCGGCGATGGCCGGGAAAATTAAAGCAATCCCATGGCTGGGGACGCACGATCAACCAATAGTAAGCGTATTCTAAGGAACTCGACGGTCTATTTCCAACAGAAATACACGATTTTTTCCGGACTCGCAACTGAATTTCCCGCTCCGGCCCGCCGATAAAAAATGCGGGGAATCTTCTTGCGTCTGAGCCGGCGCGAGGATATGATGATCGTTGGGTAGGGGGCGTTCTGATCTCCGCCCCAGATTTGTCCCGAGGAACAAGATGCGTCAAAATGCGTTTGCACTCCTGCTTGGCCTGCTTCTTAGTCTGCTCCTTACGAAGGAGACTGGCTGCTTCAGGTCTGGCTTGCAAACTGCGTAACTCAAAACGCGAAAAGCAAAACAAACGACCCGGAAGACAGCCAGCCTGTTCTTCCGGTTTTTTTTTATCAAGCATGATTTCGCCCGATGATGGGCGTGTAAAGCGCCGGGGTGTCCAAAACATAATTGTCTACGCAGGTACAAGTTACCGAATGGAGGAGGAATAGAAATGCCCGTTCCCAAGTATGCCAATCCGCAGAGGATCGAGGTTCCGGACCGTCAATGGCCGGGGCGGCAGTTGACGGTCAGCCCGACGTGGGTGTCGGTTGACCTGCGCGACGGCAACCAGTCGCTGCCGAATCCGCTCTCGCCGGCACAGAAAATGGAGTATTTCAAGCTCCTCTGCGCCGTTGGCTTCAAGCAGATCGAGGTCGCCTTCCCATCCGCCAGTCAGGACGACTTCACCTTCACCCGCCGGCTGATCGAGGAGAAGCACATCCCCGACGATGTCTTTATCATGGGGCTGACCCAGTGCCGCGAGCACCTGATTACCCGCACCTTCGAGGCGTTCAAGGGCGTGAAACAGGCGATTGTCCACTCGTACATCGCCACCTCGGATCTGCACATGAAACGCGTCTTCGGCCTCACAAGACAGCAGACCATCGAGTCCGCCGTGGCCGCGACCACGTTGATCCGCAAGCTTGCCGACGCGCAGCCGGATAGCGATCTGCGCCATCAGTTTTCGCCCGAAGAATTCACCGACAGCGATCTCGACTTTGTAGTTGAGATCTGCGAGGCGGTCTATGACGCCTGGGGCAAGGCGACCCCGCAGAAGCCGTTGATTCTGAATCTGCCGGCGACCGTCGAGCGCCGGCCGCCGAATCATTACGCCGATATGATCGAGCTGTTCTGCCGCAAGTTTTCGCACATGGACAGCGTCGTGATTTCGCTGCATGCGCACAACGATCAGGGCATGGCAATCGCTTCGACCGAGCTGGCGCTGCTGGCGGGAGCGACGCGCGTGGAGGGCACACTCTTCGGCCACGGCGAGCGCACCGGCAACATTGATCTTGTCACGATGATCAACAATCTCGCTTCGCGCGGGATCGAGACCGGCATGGATTTTTCGCATCTGCCTGAAATTGCCGAAACCGTCGCCCGCCTGACCAGCCTCGACATTTATTACCGTCAGCCCTACAGCGGAGAATTGGTCTTCACCGCCTTTTCCGGGTCGCATCAGGATGCGATCCGCAAGGGCATGCCGGTTCGCACGGAGCATCCGGAAGAGTTCGGCATGGAGTGGAAAGTGCCGTACCTGCACATCGATCCGGCCGATGTCGGCCGCAAGTACGAGAACCTCATCCGCATCAACAGCCAGTCTGGCAAGGGCGGGGCGGCATGGGTACTGGAGCAGGAGTTCGGCTTTGCGCTCCCGAAGGACCTGCTGCCCGAACTGGGCCGCTGTGTGCAGGGTTACACCGACCGCACCGGACGGGAGATCAACTCCTCCGAGCTGTATGAGATCTTCCGTAGCGAGTTTGTTGCTCCGGCGGGCAGGTTTGAACTCCTTGGTTACTGGCCGAACCCGGACGCGGATAATCCGAGTCTGGTGCATGGCAAGGTGCGCATCAAGGCTGACGGGCTGGAGGTCGAGGCCGAGGCCGATGGCAATGGCCCGCTTGCTGCTTTCGTGCAGGCCATGAAAAAGGTCTCGGGCGTGGACTTTACTGTCGGCAACTATCACGAACAGGCGATGGGCAGCGGCGAGAATGCGCGTGCGGCCGCCTATGTTCCGCTGCAGGTCGTGACCGTTACCGGTTTGAAAAAGGTGTACGGGATCGGCGTGGATACGAACATCACCCAGGCGGCGGTGCGCGCCATCCTTGCCGGCCTCAACCGTCTTTGCCGGCAATAAGGTTGTCGCATCAACCGCCTAATTCGCGTTGCCGTTTTGTGCCTGTTGATGTGCAGAACAGAAGCAGAAAAGGACCGCCCGTTCAGGCGGTCCTTTTCGTTGTTGCCTCAAGAGAGGGAGGCACCGGCGTTCGGAGGTTATTTGGCGAGAGCCGGTTCCTTCATCATATGTTGCTGCCAGTCCGCGGTTTCCACGAAGTCCTTGGAAGGGGTTTGGCTCATCGTGAAGGGGAAGGCCATTGCGTTGAATTCGGGGGAGGCGAATCCGGTCCCGGCGGCGCCGCTGTACTGCCCGACATACACGGTCGTGAATCCGGTGGGACTGCCGGCCGGATAGGGCAATTCGATGGCAAACATGCCGTTGTTCTCCGCCCACATCGCCGCGACGGAATTGATGGTGCAGCTTCCGCCGTTGTTGTAGGCGCTTCCGAACTTGATGGTCAGTTTCGCTCCGTACGCAAGTGTCACATACCACGTCGTGTTCGCCAACCCCATGATCCTTCTCCTTCCAAGAATGATTTCCCTACTCTTCTGGCTTTTCGGGTTCCGCCCCGGTTTTTGCGTGGATCCGGCATCCACAATGCTTCAATATGTAAAACACATAATAAATATAATTAATATGGATGTTACTGTTACCGTAAATCCTTTTATGTGTCAAATATAAAAAATATAATTAATTAATAATATATTGAGGTAGGTTGAAGGTCGGATATATGGCGGGCCGTAAGTATAACGCGCATGCAGTCTGCATGCGCGTTATCAGGGGAGGGCGTTAGTGTGTAAGGAGGGACGGGGCTAAAATTCCTTGATCCGGACATCGAATGGCTTGACATCGCCCGCGTTGCCGCCGGGGTTGCTTCCGTGTGGCTCGGCGTAGAGTGCCCATGAGCCGTGTACCACATAGTCATACTGTACCAAGAGGCGGACGTGGCCGTCGACGAAAGCGGTCGGGCGCGGACCGAGCCCTTCGCGCTCATGCCAGCTTGCCGCAGCGCCCATGTAGTCGTTGTTGTCTGTGCTCAGTTCCCAGACGGCGAGGCGGCCGCGGGTGCAGTAATACCATGGAAACCGGGAGGGGGCGGAGGAGTAGGAGATGCGTTGCGACGGCAAAAGCGTCTGCGCCCCGTTCAGACGGTTTCCGGTATAGCTGTTGAGCCAGCACTGGGTCTGGCCGTCAAAGGAGTAGCGGCGGTAGGTTCCATTGGCGGCGAAACCGGAATTGTTCCAACATGGGATCAGTGACATCGGGGAGCTCGGGCAGAGGAAGATGCCGCCGAGATTGGTCTGATCGACATTGGCAACGCTCGGGCTGACGTAGCCGACCACTACGTATTCCAGGTTCGGCCCGCGTGCACTCGCCCATGCATGATTTCTCCGGGTGGGGAAATAGCCGTCGTGATCCTGTACGTACAGCGTCTGAGCTGTGATGTTCTGCCGCAGGTTGTTGGTGCAGGTTGTGCGGCGGGAGGTCTCCAACGCCTTTTGCAGGGAGGGCATGAGAAGAGCCGCAAGAATCCCGATGATCGCGATTACAATCAGCATCTCGATCAGGGTGAAGCGGAGGTTGGTGCGCATGCGATGTCCCTTCTCTGACATAACGATCTTGTTGCTCAGGCCCCTACTCGCCGGGATGGCGTCCTGTGTCTGCGTAGGCTATCGGTCGGAATCCGCATATCCTGTTCTTAATTGATGCATCAGGGCGACTGAATACAGGATACCGCATAACTCCTTCCGGCGCTATATATATAGGATCATCTTCCCCGAATGCTTCCGAAGGACGGACATCATTGTCCCGGCGGCAAACCATATTTGATGATGCACTCGCGGCAAATTGTTTGTATATAATACAAGATGGCCGTAACTCATGCAGCGGATAAATGGCGGTATGGCACTTGAGGGCGGCGCGTAATGCGGATAAAATGCAATGCCCGGCGCGCGGCAGGGGATTGTTGGTGAGGCTTCTTGTTCGTGGATATAGCAACCTCGGGATGGAGATCCATGGCCGGTCTATGTTGGCGGATGTTGTTGCTGGTGGTTTGCCTTTTCTGCGCGGATGGCAAGGGCGGAGAATTGCTTCTGGTGCATCCCTCCCGTCTGCAGGTCGGGTTTGATGCCGGACTCCCCGGTTTGTATCTGCCGTTTGAACTGGCGCGGGACTGGCCGGGATTGCAGTGGCAGAGCATGAAGGGGCGGGCGCGGCTGATTCCCGATCCGGTACGTCCGTATGCGATGGCGCAGCAGGTGTTGCAGATGCGCTACCCGGCGGGCAAGATCGGCCCGCAGGAAAGCGGCGGGCAGTTTCTGGTCAGTCTGCTTCCGCAGCGGGAGTATTATCTGGAGTATCGCGTCTTCTTCCAGCCGGGGTTTGATTTCACCCGGGGCGGGAAACTGCCGGGATTGACCGGCGGCGGGTCGAAGTACACCGGCGGCCGGCCGACCGACGACGGCAAGGGCTGGAGCGCCCGCTATATGTGGCGCGCAGGCGGGAAGGCGGTCGTCTATTTTTACCACTTCGGCCAGAACGGCAAGTACGGCGATGATCTGCCGCTGGGCGTCACGTTCATTCCGGGCAACTGGTATACGCTCACCCAGCATGTCGTTGTCAATACTCCCGGCAGCAGGGACGGACGGTTGGAGGTCTGGGTGGATCGCCGCCCCGTACTGACGTGCAAGGATCTGGTTCTGCGCGGACCGCAGGCGGGTGACGCCGGACTGGTGGATTCCTTTTACTTTTCAACCTTTCACGGCGGAAGTACGCCGGAGTTTGCGCCTTCACGCGACTGTTACGCTTGTTTTGATGATTTCCGGATTTCCTGCCTGCCTTTCCCGGAGTTCCTCTCCGGACGTTAAGCGACGCGGCAGGTGCATCCGTCCCATCCGCAAAATTAGGAAGGGGGGGGGCGGGGATGCGGGGCCGGAATCTGTATGCAGACCTCTTGACTGGCAAGTAGTTAGGCGTATAATCGGCGGGACTTCAGTAGGACCCTCGGGCATCCGGCGAATGCAGCGGATGCCAGTTTTAATTTATAACTATATGATTTTTAATCGGTTGCAAATATAGAACGGTATTTTTAGCTGCGTACAGCACAGGTCGTCCCTTTTGTAAGGAGCAAGTAATGCCCAGAGCTTTCCCGCTGGATAAGATGCGTAACATCGGCATCATGGCCCACATCGACGCCGGCAAGACCACCACTTCCGAACGTATCCTGTACTACACCGGTAAGACGCACAAGATCGGTGAAGTGCATGACGGCGCGGCCACCATGGACTGGATGGAGCAGGAACAGGAGCGTGGTATCACCATCACCTCCGCCGCGACCACCTGTCAGTGGCGCGAGCACCAGATCAACCTCATCGACACGCCCGGACACGTGGACTTCACCGTTGAGGTGGAACGCTCCCTGCGCGTGCTGGATGGAGCGATTGGTCTTTTCTGCGCGGTCGGCGGCGTTGAACCGCAGTCGGAAACGGTATGGCGTCAGGCCGAAAAGTACAACGTCCCGCGCATCTGCTTCGTCAACAAGATGGACCGCATGGGCGCGGACTTCTACAACGTCCGCAATGCCATCGAGCGCGACCTCGGCGCCAACGCCGTTCCGTTCGTACTTCCCATCGGCTGCGAGAGCCAGTATAAGGGCAACATCGATCTCGTCCGCAACATTGCCATCATGTATGATAATGATGATGGCATGAAGTACGAAGAGGTAGAGATTCCCGACGACATGAAGGCGGAAGCGGCGGAGTGGCGGCACAAGCTGCTCGAGGCTGTCAGCGAGTGCGATGAGGCGCTGCTGGAGAAGTTCTGCGCCGATGAGCCGATCACCGAAGAGGAGATCCGCCGTGCTGCCCGTACCGCAACGCATCGTCACCACATCTGCCCGGTCTTCTGCGGCAGTGCCTTCAAGAACAAGGGTGTGCAGCAGTTGCTGGACGCGGTGATTTACTACTTGCCCAGCCCGATCGATCTCCCGGCGGTAACGGGGCACGACAAGAACGACAACGAGATCCAGTGCCCGCCGAAGGATGACACGCATCTCGCCGCCCTGGCCTTCAAAATCATGGCCGACAAGCACATCGGCAAGCTGGTGTTCACCCGCGTTTACTCCGGCAAGATGCAGTCCGGCAGCTATGTTCTCAACGCGACCAACGGCAAGAAGCAGCGCATCGGCCGTCTGGTGAAGATGCACGCCAACCACCAGCAGCAGGTGGAAGAGCTGTGCGCGGGCGACATCGGCGCCGTGGTCGGCCTCTCCGATACCGTGACCGGCGACTCCATCAGCGAAGAAGATTACCCGATCATCCTTGAAAAGATCGAGTTCCCGACCCCGGTGCTGTCCGAAGCCGTGGTCCCGAAGGAACGCGGCGACCGTGATAAGCTCACCAAGGGCCTGATGAAGTTGGCGGAAGAAGACCCGACCTTCATTGTCAGCACCGACCCCGAAACGGAAGAGACGATTCTCTCCGGCATGGGTGAGTTGCATCTGGAAATTCTGGTTGACCGCCTGAAACGCGAATATGGCGTGGAAGTGGTCGTGGGTGCGCCGCAGGTGGCGTACCGGGAGACTGCAACCGCGTCGGTGGAAAACCGGCTGCGTTATGCCAAGCAGTCCGGCGGCCGCGGTCAGTTCGCGGAAGCCTCCATCATTCTCGAACCCCGTAGCCGGGGCGAGGGATTTGAGTTCGTCAATGAGATTGTCGGCGGTGCGATTCCGAAGGAATTCATCACCCCGATCGAAAAGGGTATCATTGACGCCATGGAAAAGAGCCCGTGGGCTGGCTTCCCGGTTGTCGATGTCCGCGTTCGGCTGGTCGATGGTAAGTACCACGAGGTTGACTCGTCCGAGCAGGCGTTCCGCATCTGTGGCTCGATGATCTTCAAGGAAGCGTTCCTCAAGGCCAAGCCGCAACTGCTGGAGCCGATCATGGGAATCGCGGTCACCACCCCCGAAGAATACGCGGGTACGGTTACCGGCAACATCTGCGCCAAGCGCGGCAGCGTGACCGGGATGGAGAAGCAGGGCAATGCTCAGGTGATCAAGGGCTTGGTTCCGCTGGCGAATATGTTCGGTTACGCGACCGAGTTGCGCAACGCCTCCTCCGGCCGTGCCAGCTTCACGATGCAGTTTGAACACTATGATCCGGTGCCGATGAACATCGCGGAAGAGGTGATCGAGGCGAAGAAGAAGCGCGCCGAATCCATGAAGAAGTAAGACGATCCCCATTCATTAAACAAGAAAGCCCGCAGCGATGCGGGCTTTCTTGTTAAACAGCAAAAGATACGGGCGAATTTGTAACAGCTAAAGTTCTGGGCAAAACCCTACCGGCCGCGGAATAGCAGGGCCGGCAGATCCGGGCCGGCGATCACCGGGCAGCACGCAACGGCATTTTCCGTGAATCGGGCCACCGGCCGTTTCGTGACCCCTGCGCCATACAGAGCGTAGGGAACCGGCTCACTGCAATGGGTTCGGATTTCCAACGGCGTCGGATGATCCGGCAGGCAGAGAATTCGCATATCCCCGCCCTCCTGCGCCCGGCGCAACAGCGGGCCAACGATCTGCCGGTCGATGTTCTCAAGTGCCCGGACCTTTTCTTGCGGATGGCCGTTGTGGCCCGCTTCATCCGGAGCCTCAACGTGGACAACCGCCAGATCCAACCGTTGCAGGGCGGTTAGCGCTGCCTGCCCCTTGCCGGCGTAGTTGGTGTCGTAATAGGCCGTCGCGCCCGGAACACGAACAATCTCCAGTCCTGCCAGCCGTCCGATTCCGCGCAACAGGTCTACCGCGCTGATCATGGCGCCGGTAACACCGTATAACTCCTGATAAGTCTTGAGGTTCGGCATCACGCCCCCCCCCCAGAGCCAGAGGCGGGTCAGCGTTGCTTTGCCCTTTTGTTTGCGCATTTCATTGCCCGGCCAGCGTTTGAGCAAATCTTCGCTGCGGAGCATGATGCGGTTGAGCAGCTCGTTTTGCGGCAGGTGAGGCGCGGAGGGCTTCCCGGTAATGTCATGGGGCGGGGTCGTGGCGGGAATGTTTCCGGCCATGTCCGGCATGACGCAGAGATGGCGATAGCTCACCCCGTGATGAAGTTTCACTCCCGGAATTTCCATGTTTTCATCAAGATATTGAATCAGTGGGACGGTCTCGGCATCGGTCGGGTGACCACCGGCGAAATCCGCCATGGTGCCATCCTCTGCGAGGCAGACCGTGTTGGCACGAAACACAGCCTCTCCAGGTTGAAGCGTGATGCCGAGGCTTGCTGCTTCCAGCGGAGCGCGGCCTGAATAATATACCGCCGGGTCATATCCGAGAATGGAGAGATTCGCCACATCTGACCCCGGTGCCATGCCCGCCGGCACCGTGCTTACCCTTCCGGCTTCGCCGTGCTGCATCAAGTAATGCATATTCGGGATATCAGCTACCTCAAGAGGCGTGCGGTTGCCAAGTGCCGGCTGCGGATGATCGGCAGCCCCGTCGGGTATGATGATAACGTATTTCACGTCGGAAACTCCGGTTACAATGTTTCGAATGTTTGGATTGAGCCAAAAGAGCTTGCATCCGCACAGGAAGATTTCTATAGTATGATCTACAAGTTTAAGGGGTTATATCACAATCTTCCCTGTAAGGCAAGCGATCGTGGGTGCGGTTTTACGGAAATGCCGGACGAAGTTGTACTTTTTTTTGTTTGTGTAAAAAATTAGACTTTACAACGGCGGTTTGTGAATTATCCTTATAGAAACACGTGGCTCGGGCAGAGCGAACGTATCTTCCAGCGGATGTTGGCGTTGTGCTGTCTGTTGCAGATGGCGGAATGTCTGTGACGGTTTGCTATGCAGGATCGGATTCATCTGGTGTATCGGTGGTGAATTCTTTGGCTGGTTTGCGCCAACGAGGCAGATAGGCCGTTTCTGATCTGGAAGGTGTGTTTGTTAGCCGGAGCACAAGGGAGCCCGTGCCGGCGAATCCGGGGTTGGCTGGAGAGTACGCGATGCCGATGTTGGTTGTAAACAAGCTGCCTGAGATGAAAAACCTCAGTCTTTCATTGTATGATCCCGACCTGTGCGAGATGCTTCTGGCGCGGGGCGAGGAGCTTTCGCAGGAGATCATTTCCGATCTGGTTGCGGGCGGATATGAACAGGTATTCGCCTCGAACGATCAGGGCGAGATCGATGCGCTCCGCCGCAGCAATACCTTCACCTCCATGTCGCTGCTTTCCATCAAACCCGACACGACGATGGCAAGCGATCTGTACGATGAAAACGGGACCTTTCTGGTTGCGAAGGGAACCCGGCTTTCGGCCACGATTCTTTCCAGCCTCGCGCGCCGCAAGATTCATAACGTCATGATCCGGAAGGACGTACCGGCGGAGCAGACCCAGCGGCTGAATAAAATCAAGCTGGTCATTGCTTCGCGGAACGCCAAACAGCAACTGCCCCAGGTGAAACGGCAGGAATTCACCCCGGATGAATTAATCTCCGATCCGTCGGCGCTCAATGCCCGTTCCATCCAGAAGTTGCTGCAGCAGATGGAGACCGGCGGAAAATTGGAGGTGGTGTTCGATCCCAAAGAATCACTCGGCCGGCTGATGCTCTTCAACGACCCGTTTCAAGCCCGCGACGAGAAGAAAAAATTCAAGTTCGTGGACATCTATCAGGATCTTCTGCGCCGGACGGAGCAGCTATTCGAGCGGTTGAAGAACAGCGTCTCGATCGAGAGCCGGATTATTCTTGAGATGTGTGACGAACTGATTCAGGCGCTGGTGTCTGACCGCGAATTGTTGCTGTGTTCCATGTTCACGCCGCACAAATCCAACGACTATCTTGCGCAGCACAGCCTGAATGTTGCGATCATCGCGGTAAACATCGCCACGGCGCACGGCTTCTCGCCCAAGATGGTGGTGGAGGTTGGCTATGGCGCACTGTTGATGGACATCGGGATGCTCGACATCAATCAGGACATCCGCTTTAAGCGCGAACGGCTGACCCTGCTGGAAATTAATGAGCTCAAGCGCCATACCATTTACGGCATGGATCGGCTGCAATACATTCACCACCTACCCAAGACGACGCCGCTGGTGGCTTACCAGTCGCACGAACGGCTGGACGGTTCGGGGTATCCGCACGGAAAGCGGGTGCATGCGATTCACGATTATGCGAAGATCGTCGCGGTCTCGGATGTGTACCACGCGATGATCGCGCAGCGCCCCTATCGTCAGACCCAGACGCTGCCTTACAAGGCGATGGAGGAGCTGTTGGCGCTGGCCTCGAAGAATAAACTTGACCGGCGATTCGTGCGCAGCCTGCTGGCGGCGATCAGCCTGTTTCCGGTTGCCAGTTGGGTGAAGCTCAATACTGGCGAGGTGGCGCGGGTACTTCGCGCCAACGAAAAGGATTTTACCCGGCCGTACATTGTTGTGCTGTTCACCGCGTCCGGGGAGGTGCAGCCGCCGGTACGCATCAATCTGGCCGATGATCCGTCCCGTCAGGTTGAAACCGCGGTGAAGATCGAGGAACAGCATGTCATGGTCGGCTTCTGAGTGCGTCCGGGCGTGATCGCTGCCTTCCGGGGGGGGAAGGGAACATGAATATCATCAAGCTGGAGGACATTGCTCCGGCAGAGGCAATCGGGTCACCGTTGTACGACCCGTCCACCGGCGAATTGATGCTGGCGGCGGGGCGGCCGCTTACCGCCACCTCCATCGAACTTCTGCGCGAACTCGGGTTTACCAATCTCCTCAGCACCAGCAACGAGGATGAAGTGCGCACCATGCGCCGCTCGATCCGGTTCAATAAGGTCTCCCTCGTATCCATTCAACCCGATACCGTGATGGGCAGCGATCTCTATGATGAGGACGGCCGTTTTTTGGTCGCCAAGGGAACGAAGCTGTCCAGCACGATTCTCAGTAGTCTCGCGCGGCGCAAGGTGCAGACGGTCTATCTGCAGCGCTCCCTCGAAAAAGACAAGATGAACGCGGTGATGGCCTTCATCACGGCGCTGGATTCTGCGGAAAGCGTCGTTCAGCTCCCGAAGGCCTCCTTCACGCCGGATGAGGTCATCAAGGACACCAAGGCGCTGAATCCGCGCACGGTGGAGATGATGGCGCGCCAGATGGAAATGGCGGGAAAGATGGATGTGCAGGCGGACCCGGCGCACGCCCTGAGCAAAGCGGTGCGGGGGAACAATCCGCTGCGGGCGCGCGAGGCGCGGCGCAAGCAGGAATTCGTGGATGTCTACACGCGGCTTTTGCGCTCGACGGAAAAATTGTTCGAGCGGATTGCCCGCGATTCGCAGGTGCAGAGCTCGGCTGTGGTGGAGATGTGCGACGAATTGGTCGCGGCAATGGTGCGGGACCGGGAGCTGCTGCTCTGTTCGATGTTTATTCCGCATAATTCCACCGATTACCTTGCTAAACACAGCCTCAATACCGCGATCATCGCAATCAACATCGCCACCGCGCACGGCTATACGCATAAAATGGTGGTGGAGGTTGGCTATGGCGCGTTGCTGTGCGACGTGGGAATGCTGGACATCGCCGGGGAAATCCGGGCCAAGAAGGAGCGTCTGAGTGCGCTGGAGGTGAATGAGCTGAAGCGCCATACGATTTACGGCATGGACCGCCTCCAGCAGATTGATGAGCTGCCCAAGACAACGGCGCTGATTGCCTACCAGACGCACGAACGGTTGGATGGCAGCGGCTATCCGCACCGCAAACGCACCCATGCCATCCACGACTACGCTAAAATCGTCGCGGTGGCGGATGTGTACCATGCCATGATTGGCGACCGGCCATATCGTGATGAATCGCTGATCCCGTACAAAGCGATGGAGGAACTGCTGCATATGGGGCGGCGGAACAAGCTGGACCGGCGCTTTATCCGCAGCCTGCTGGCGGCAATCAGCCTGTTTCCGGTCGGGAGTTGGGTGCGGCTGAATACGGGCGAGGTCGCGCGGGTGTTGCAGGCGAAGGAGAACCTCTATACCCGGCCAGTGGTGGTGATCCTCTACGATGCGGACGAGACCCCCTGCACGCCGGTGCGGGTCGATCTGGAAAAAGACCCCAAACGCGAGGTTACGGCGGCGGTCAAACGTGAGGGCGAGGATGTGATGAGCGGCTTTTAACGGGAAAAAATGTCGCCCTCTTGTTCTGGCGGCCAAACCTGTATAGAATCAGGCAATCTATGATACGCGCAGGGCAGGGGATTCCCCGCCGCCTGCGCCTGTTTTTTTAAAGGATGATTTCCATGAGCGAGCAACAACCCGCACAGCCTGCACCGGTCGCACCGGTCGCACCGGCAGCGCCGGCGGCACAACCGGCCGTCGAAGGCGTGAAGTATTGCACTTTTGATGACTTCACCAAAATCAAGCTTACGGTGGCGGAGGTTTTGGAAGCCCGACCGCATAGCAACGGGGATAAACTGCTGGTCCTGCAACTGCAACTGGGCGAGCGCCGCAAGCAGATTTGCGCCGGCATTCGCGCTTGGTATACCCCGGAGTCCCTGATCGGCAAGCGCATCATTGTTGTCGACAATCTTGAACCCCGCAAACTGCGCGGAGAAATCAGCGAAGGAATGCTTCTGGCGACCCATGACCACGGCGGCCCGGACGGAGCGGAACGCGTCATCCTGCTGACGACCGACGCCCCCGATGTCGCCAGCGGCAGCTCGGTGGGATAATGCCGGAACACGCCCCCCGCGTCATGCTGGTCAGCCTTGGCTGCGCAAAAAATACCGTAGATTCCGAAACAGCCCTCGGTGAACTTGCCGAAGCCGGTTGCGAACTGGCGTTGGTGCCGGAAGAGGCGGATATCATCCTTGTCAACACCTGCGGCTTTATTCGGGACGCGCGCGACGAAGCGTATAATGTGATCCGCGAGATGCTTTCGCACAAGGACTCCCGCGGCTGGCCGAAGGTTGGCGCGATGGGATGCCTCGCCCAGCGCTGGGGTGCCCGGATGCGGCAGGACTTCCCGGAACTCGACGGCGTCTTCGGGCTGGCGGCGTACGGCGAGTTGCCGAAATATATCAACTCCATGCTGCGCGGTAAGAAAGTTGTTGACGGCCTCAGTAAAAACCGGCATATTGCCGAGGGCGCGCGGCTTTTGAGTACGCCGCAGTCGTATGCCTATCTGCGCATCGCTGACGGCTGCGAAAATCGTTGCTCTTATTGCGCGATTCCGTTGATCCGGGGCCGAGTTCGCAGTCGGGAACGCGAGGCGGTGGTCGCGGAGGCAAAATTGCTCGATGAGCAGGGCGTCGGGGAATTGGTTCTGATCGCCCAGGACACCACGGTTTACGGAAAAGACCTCTATCAAGACGCGCAACTCGTCCCTTTGCTGCAGGAGATTCTGCGCGAAACGAAGAAGGCTCGGGTGCGTGTGCTCTATGCGCATCCGGCTCATGTGACTGAGGATTTGCTGCGGATGCTCGGCACCGAGGAGCGGTTGTGCGGATATCTGGATCTGCCGTTGCAGCATATCAATAGCGGCATCCTGAAAAAGATGAACCGGCACTACGACCGGTCGCGGGTGGAAGAGATTCTGGGCTGGAAACAGCGGCACTGCCCGCAAGCGGTTCTGCGAACCAGTTTGATCTCCGGTTTTCCGGGCGAGGGCGAGAGCGAACATCGTGAGCTGGTCGAATTTGTTGCGGCCGGTCATTTTAACTACCTCGGAGTGTTTGCCTATTCGTGCGAGGAGGATACCCCGGCAGCGGATTACAAGCCTCAGATTCCGGCGGAAATAGCTGTAAAACGCCGGGAGGAACTGATGGCGGCGCAACAGCCGGTAACCTTTCGCTGGCTTGATTCCCGGATCGGTCAGACGGTGGAGGTGGTGGTCGACGAGGTCGGAGAGGACGGCGTTGCCAAGACACGCAGCGTCGCGGAGGCTCCGGAAACAGATGGGGTAATTTATCTGGAAACCGTCGATACTGAAAAAGCTAAAAATATTTACGCAGGGGCGCGTGTTCGTGCTTGCCTTAGCGAACGTATTGGTTATGATATACGTGCGAGGTTGCAGACGCGGGAATAGGATCGCAGCGAAGAACACAACCATCATCTGTACGTTTTCTGGTACGGGAATCAGTCGATAGACGCTGGGGGAGTGCGAAGTGCCCGAGACACCTAACACAAAAAAAGTGGCGGTGAAGAAAAAGACCGGCACGCCGCGAAAAGCGCCCAGCCGGATGTCTGAGGAAAAGGGGATTCACGCGCGCAATGTGACCGGTGCTGCGACGCATAATCACACGCGGTCGGGGCATTCTACCGGGACGATCGGCGACAAGACCTCCGCCGGTATGCATCCCGGAACGACGCGCAAAGCCAAAGCCAGCTTGTCGTTGAAGTTTACGATTCCGGTGGCCGTCGTGGTTGCGATGGTGATTTCGTTGCTTGCCGTGTTTCTGGCGCGCATGACGACCAATGCGATTTCCGATCAGATTCTCAAGAGCGGCGTCTCGCAGGCATCGATGCTGGCTACCTTCGGCCGGGCAATCATTCTGAAGGCCGATCAGTTGTACCAGGCGAGCGAACCGGAATTTTTGGTAGCGGTTGGCAGCCGGGGCAAGGACGCTCCGAAGCTGAATGAAGCGGGCGCGAAAAACGCCTGGCCGGTGGATCTGCGCCTGACGGATTCGGCGTCCTTTGCAAAATTGGCGCTGGAATATCAACCTACCGGCCCCAAGCAGACCAAGCTGGACAAACTCACGCCGCAAGCCTATGTCAATGCCCGTAAGACCCTGAATGCGGCGTGGCGCAGCGGTTTGTTGACGCGGTTCATCAATCAGGTCAGCACCGACGACAAGACCATTCAGACTCAGACGTTGGTGGCTTACATCATTTGCACCGATCCCGCCCTCATCTCTCTGTATTACGACAACGGCGATCTGGAAAAGAAGGATCTGCCGGCTGAATTTTTGCTTGCGCGCTCGGAAAGCGGGAGTGAAATTCCGGCGGATAAGGCCGGGAATCTTCAGATCATCCCTTCGAACTGGACGCCGAAGTACGTGAATCTGCGCGATTATAACGGCGGTGCCGAGGTGCAGCCCTTCAGCTCCGCCGACGACAAGCACTTCAATCCCGCCAATCCCTGTTCGGTGTACGACGGCGAGATCACGCTGAAGGGCAACCTGTACAAGATTCTGACCTTTACCATGCCGATTTACGGCAATGACAACAAGCGGATCGGCAAGGCGGTGCTGGGCTTGCGCGCCGAGGAAATCGTGACGCAGGTTTCGGCCTTGAATTGGCTGCTCTGGGTGACGGGCGCTATCGGCGTGATTCTGGCGACCCTGACCTGCTTCATCGTTGGCTTCTGGGTGACGCGGCCGGTCAAGACCTTGATTATGGATATGATTACGGTTGCGAGCGGAAATCTTGAACACAAGACCCGTGCGCATACGAACGACGAGATCGGGTTGATTGCCGTCGAATTCAACGAAATGACCAAGCACTTGCTGATTGCCTCGAAGAAGGAGAAGGAGGCGGCGCGGCTTGAGAACGAGTTGGAAATGGCGTGCGAGATTCAGATGAAGCTCCTGCCGCCGCGTCTGCCGAAGATCAAGGGGTTCGATATTCACGCCGTTTATCACCCGGCAAAGGAGGTCGGCGGCGATTACTACGACTTCTTCCCGATTGACAAACGCCATGTCGGAATTATTGTCGCGGACGTCTCGGGCAAGGGGATTCCGGGCAGCATGGTGATGGCGACGACGCGGACGATTCTGCGCTTTGTGGCGGCGGGCAACCTGTCGTCGGCCGATACGCTGGCGAAAACCAACGCGATGGTGGCGGCGGATATCAAGCGCGGCATGTTTGTGACCGCATTTTATCTGGTTCTGGATGTGCTGGACCGGACGCTGCTCTGTTCGTCGGCGGGGCACAATCCGATGGTCATCCATCACGCTGGAGGCGAGGTTGAACTGATCAATCCCAACGGCATTGCCCTCGGCTTTGACAAGGGACGGATTTTCAGCCGTACCATCAAGGAACAGAAGATTGAGTTGAAAGAGGGGGATCGGGTGGTCCTCTACACCGATGGTGTTGTGGAAGCGATGAACGAAAAGAGCGAGGAATACACCGACGATCGATTCTACGCCTTTGTCAAGGAGCATAGCCAGGATACAAGCGAGGTGTTTGTGGCAGGGTTGCTGGCCGATCTGAACCGGCATAAGGGGAAGGCGGAGCAGCACGATGATATTACGATTGTAACCTTCCGTGTAATATGATGAAAGTGGGCTCATGGCAGATACGATAGAAGAGGAAATCATCGCCCCTTGCGATACGCGAAATCTCGCGGGGATACGGGCCATGGTAAAGGCTGCGGCGGCGCGATGCTTCACTGAGCCGTCCGTCATCGGCAAGATTACTCTGGCGGTGGATGAGGCGGTGGCAAACGTTATGGAGCACGCGTACGAGGGGATTGATCCCGGAGACGTGCGTGTGGCGGTACGCAGGGAAGAGGATCGTTTTGTGGTTGTAGTGGCGGATCAGGGACATCAGTTTGATCCCGGTACGATTTGCGCCCCGAATATCAAGGAACATGTCAAACTCGGCAAGCGTAACGGCCTCGGGATTTTTTTGATACGCCAGATTATGGACGAGATCAACTACACGTATGTGCACAAGAGTGGTCATAATGAACTTCGGATGGTGAAGTATATTACCGAGAAGAAATAAGGGGATTTAAAAAATGCCGGAACTTTCCATTGACATCGAAGAGATGGATGGCGCACAGGTGCTGGTGCGGTTGGGGGGATTCCTCGACGCGCATACCTTTGAGCAACTGGATGAGTCGATTCAGGAGATTTTCGATGGCGGGATCAATAAGCTGATTGTTGATCTGGCCGGGGTGGAATACATTTCGTCCGCCGGAGCCGGTGTTTTTATCGGTTCTTTGGCGTTGGCGCAGGAGAAGGGCGGTAATATTGTCCTGGTGAATCCGACGGAGAACGTGCAGGAGGTGTTTGACCTGCTTGGTCTTTCTCAGATTTTCACCATTGCCTCGACCGTTGAAGAGGCTCAGGGCGCATTTGCCTGAGTCTGTCGGCGGCACACCTTGCGGCAAATCCCCTTGCTGATACGAGGATGTATTACTGTTTTTTCCGCTTTCCTCAAAAAAGCTTCCCATCGCGGGAGGCTTTTTTGTATAATGCAGCACACGGACGCAGTGGATGCCGCTGTCCGCGACGGGATCTTGGGGCTGTTGGGGCGCTGGCTCAGGGGGGGGACTGGTGGTGTATCTGGAAATATCGCGCAATGACCTCCCCGGCGGGGTTGTCGAACTGATCCTGAAAGGCGTGCTTGACGCCAACACCTTTGATTCACTGGACTCCACCATTCAGGATATACTCGAGGGCGGTCAGTGTAATCGTATTATGATCCGTATGAGCGATGTAACCGGACTCTCCAGTGCGGGTGCCGGGGTTTTGCTCTCCGTCAGTGAACAGGCGATCAATGCGGGGGGCGGGGTGGTTCTATACGATGTGCAGCCGACGGTAGGAAAAACCCTGCGGATTCTCGGCTTGGAAGAAACCAGTGGCGAGTTTCTGCGACATCGGCTGACGATTGTTGAATTGCGGCCGGTAGCCCTTGGCCTGTTGGGCGTTCAGGGGCAGCCAGAGTTTTACCGGGGAGCTGAATAAGAAGAACGGGCCGCGTGATGTGCGGCCCGTTCCTTTTTCCCCTCGTTTCACACCCGTCCGGCAAGAGAACGTTGCGACGCCCCGTCTTTCCATGCAAGGGTATTTGTTGCATTGATCGACCGGTGCGGATACAATCCTGCCCATGATTATTGAACATCTGCAAATCGAGGGATTCGGCGCGCTTTCCGGGGAGTTTCGCTTTCCGGCCGGATTGAGCGTTGTCTGCGCCCCCAACGAGGCCGGGAAAACGACGCTGTCGGCGGCTTTGCTGTCCTTATTGTATGGGACGCGCGCCGTAGTCGGCCGGCGGCGGCAATCCACCGGCGATGAGCGGCGTTACCGACCGTTTTCCGGCGGTACCTATGCGATGGGCGGGATGCTGGCGTTGCGTTCGGGGCATCGGCTGAACATCTGGCGCGATTTCGGCAGCGATCTCTTCCGGGCGGTCGACCTCTCTTCGGGCAAGGATGTTTCGGCGGAGTATTCCCGTGCTCCCAACGGCGATATTCTGGGCCAGAAACTGCTGGGACTCTCACGCACCCAATATGAAAAAATTGCCTACATCCGGCAGGACGAAGCTGCGCGGGAGCGTGATTTCGCGGAGTTTTCCGACACGCTCTCGTTGATGTTCGCCTCAGAGGACGGGCAGGGGGGGACGATTCAACAGGCGCTGAATGCACTGGAGCAGGCGCTGACCCGGTACGACGGTGTGATGGGAAAGGGAGCGATCCGGGTGGATACCGAGATCGCGCGCGTCCGTAAGCGGCTGCAGGAGGTGGAGGAGCAACTATTCCGCTACGAACAAGAGCGCGAACGGACGGAGGCGGCGTTTGCCGAGGTCGCGGGGCAGGCTGAGCGAGCCGACGCTTTGGCGCGGGAGGTGCAGCGTAATGAATATCTGTCGGCACTGGCGCGGGGGCGAGAGTTGCAGGACGCGCGGGCGGCGCGGCTGCGTGCGCGAGAAAATATTGGCAAGCTCAATCTGCAGATTTTGGAGTTGACGCCGCTGCGGGAGCTGGATTTTTCGCGGGGGGAGGAGTTGTCCACCTCCGCGGCGATTCTGCGTGATCGTGAGGACAAAATCGCGGCGGGATTGACGAAACTGGGGCAGGCTCAGGCGGCGCAACAGTTGCTGACCCGGCGGCTGGCCGAGATGGGGAATCTTGCCCATGCGGATGCGGAGATCGCCCGGCGGATGGATCTGGCATTCTCGAAGCTCGGGGAATTGGAGCGGCGGGAGGCGTCGGCGAGGATTGATTTGCAGAGCGCGGCGAGTGCCTTGCGCGTTGAGGGCGGCGTGCCGGAGGATGCGGCGGCGTATTATCAGTGGTTGGACGGACTGCCCGAAGGGGATCGGCGCTTTCTGTCGGAGTACCCGGACAAAGCCGCCTTGGCGGAAAAAGGACTGGCGCTTCTGGGCGCGAAGCGGGCGGAATTGGAGCGTGACCGCAATGCGCTGGAAGCGCGGCGGCTGGGAACCTTTCGCACGCAACGGGCATATCTGTTTGTTTGGCTGGGCTTTTTTCTGGCCGGCGTCGCGGCGTTTTTTGCGCTGGATATGTTGCTTTTTATGGCTGTTCCGCCGGTACTTTGCATCGGTTTTGGAATCTGGTGTCTGGTGAAGATGGCAGGCGCGGACAAGCTCGGCCAAGACGAGGAGGGGCGGATTGTCCGGGAGTTCGCGGAGCTTTTTGCGCGTGAGGAGGCGATAGACGGACAGCGGCGGGAGCTTGCCGCCCGCCACCTGACGCTTGCGGCTTTGTATCCGGCAGGGGCGGACGAGTTCACAAGAATAAGCGGCATGCTTGGCGGCTGCCGGACTGCGGCGGAGGCGTGGCGGCAGCGGCGTGAGCGTTTGCGCGAATTGCAGGTTTCAGCCTGCGAACAGGCCGGCGAGTTACTCGGTTTTATCCGGGATTTCGCCCCTCCGGCGCTGGCAGCGACGGCATCGGTTGAGGCAACGGATCTGCCGGCGGTTCTGGAGCGGGCGCGCCGGCTGCAGTTTGAGCTGAAGGAAGCGTTTTCGGTGCAGCAGCAATTGGCGCGAACGACGGCAGAGTTGCAGCAACTTCAGGATGAAGCGGAGCAATTGGAGCGGGAGCGGCAGGAGAACCGACAGCGCCTGGATTCAATCTTGCGTGAAGCGGATATTGCGGTCGGGCAGGATCCGGCACAGGCGCTTTCGCTGTACCGGGAAAATGCCGCCCGGCAACGGCGCTTGCGGGAATTGGAGGAGCAGACCCTGCCGGCGGCAATGGAAGCCGCTGGCGACGAGGGATCGTTGAATGCTCTGGAGGGGGATTTGCTGGCATTGCAGGAGCGTTTGCGGCAACTCCGGGAGGCGCAGCCGTGGCTGCAAACCTTGCAGGCGGAACTTCCGGTGATGGATTACGAAGCGCGGGCGCGTGCGGCGCGGGCGCGGATGCAGGACGATGGACAGGCGCTGGCGGAACGGGAGCGGGCGATGGCGCTTGAACTGGAGCGGTATCAGGAACAAGTTCCGGCGCTGCTGGAGGAACAAGTAACGTTGAGGGCCGCTCTGAACCGGGCGGAACGCTATGCGCGGGCCATGACGCTGGCAAGCGAGACGATGGCAGGCGTAGCGGCTGAGCTGCATGCGCGCTGGAGTCCGATGCTGGCGGAAGAACTGGCGGGGATCGTCCGCCGCTTCAGCGAACGCTGGCGTTTCACCCTTTCCCGCGATCTGCGGCTGGGCGTGAACGGAGGGGGCGCACCACTGGACGAGGAAGGGCTGGCTCTGCACCTGTCGGCGGGAATGCGCGATCAGGCCTATCTGGCTCTGCGGTTGCTGCTGGCGCGCAAACTCGGCGGCAAGGAGCCGCTGCCGTTGATTCTGGACGATCCGTTTGTGAACGCTGATGACAACCGGTTCCGCGAGGGGATGGCGTATCTTCTGGAGCTGTCGAAGGAAAATCAAATCATTGTGTTTTCCTGCCATGAGTCCCGGCACCGGGCTCTGGCGACCGGGGATTCCCGGTTTGCCGAGGTATTCTTGCCGTTGCCGTAACGGGGTTCCCCTGGCCGCAACAGGCGTGCGCTTACGCCTTCGGGGGCGTCCGTTGCATCTGCCGCGTCTGGCGGATGTCTTCCTGCGCTTGCCGGTAGAGTTCCCCGCGTTCTTTTTTCAGCAGCATCTGCAGATCGTAGTCGGTATAGCCACAGCGTTCCGCCATATTCTGCAGCAATTCCAATTCCGCCGCCATGATTTTTCCATCCGCCAGCGCCAGACGCGCCATTCCCCGCAACCAATCGAGAGCCGCGGCGTTGTCGTGCGGTTCGGGGGGCTGGAAGGTTCCGGCTTGGGCGGCGGCGATCATGTTCTCCACCGTTGCCTGCGGGATGCGCCTTGATTTTCCCGCTGCAAGCAACAGCCGCCGCTCTTCGGGCGTGATTTCTTTGTCGCTGGTCGCCATTTTAACCATCCAGGCCAGAACCGCGTAGGCGCTGGGCGAAAAACCGCCGGCGCCGGGTTGCGTCGCTGCGCTCTCTTCCGGATGGCCGGTGAGAGAACCGGTCTCGGTGTGAAGATCGGCCTGCGCCGTGAGCTTTTCCAGCCAGACCTGTGCCGCTTCGGTGCTGAGAGCGCAAAGGGCGGTTAGCGTCCAATTCGTCCGGGGACTGTTCAACGGCGAACCGCAATACTTGCAGAGGCCGCCGCTCCCGGCGTCCTCCGGCGCTCCGCAGCCGGGGCAATGCGCCGAGCCAACCTTACTTTGGGCTGCCGAGGGCACCCCAGTCGCGCGGGTAAAGACAAAGAGTGTCCGGCTCATAAGCTTGCGCCCTGCCTCTTGTTCGCTCCCGTCGTTCACCGTTACGGCTTCGCCGGACCAGACCATTTCAACCAACGCGTGATCGAGCTCTTCCTCCCGGATAATCCCGTGCAAACTTGCCGCTCCGACGGCGCACTCCTGATAATACACACGGGGGCTGGCTTGAAATTTCGCACGGATCGCTTCCGCCAACTCGGGACTGCTATTGCCGCTGAGGGGGTGGATGTCGCGTTTTCGCAGGGCGGCAAGCCAGCGCCAGAAGACGACCGACGCGCGGTCTTCGATCAATTGCGGAGTGAAGAACGGGTCGGTACTCTGGAGGGCGGCGACGCCGGGCAAGGGCTGGTTTGACGCCGGCGCGAAGACCTCCTCCTGCGTGATTTCGGCAAGAACCCAGTCGAATTCGCCGCTGCGCAAAAAGGCACCACAACTCTGACATTGCGCGGATTGGTTGATGCCGATGGGACTGCCGCAATTGGGACAGCGCCCTTCCAGCAGCCCTTCCTTGTCGCGCAAAGAGGGGCTGCCGCGCCGACGAAGAAAGGTCCAGTATTCAGTGAATTCATGCGGCGTTGTGTCCGCTTCCGGCAAAGGGCGGCCATCGGTGAGCCGGACGCGGAAGTCTGCCGCCTGCGCCGTAAAGAAAACGGTCAGTTCTTCCGTTTCACCGCTGATGCGGCAGTCGGCAAGTCCGGACCGGCGGATGTTGAGGTCCTCCATGCGATCCCGGAAACCAAGCTCCCGTTCTTCCGAAAGTTGTAACTCCCAACGCTCGTAGATGCCGTCGCTGACGAAGGGGCGCAGGGGTGTGAGTTCCTGCGCGCACCAGGATTTCTGCGCGGTCAGGAAGGCGGCGCGGGCGCGGACTAAAAATGCTTCGGCCTGAAATGCCGGATCATTCTTTTGCAGCAGATTGACGATTTGCTGCTGGCTGATCTGATTATGCGCAAGCTGCCCGCGCCGGATTACTCCGCCGGTGAGGCCGTCGCGGCCGGCGCGATAGAAGTGATAGGCGAAATAACCAAGTCCGATCGCGACCGGGATGCCCACGAAGGGATGGTCGATGCAGATCATGACCAGAAAACGAATCAGATAGTACAGGAGGATGATCGAGCCATCGCCGCCGGAGGAGTGGCTGCCGCTGGAAGAATGCCCGCCGCCGCTATAGGAGTGTCCGCCGCCTCCGCTGAAGGAGTGTCCACCGCCTGCGCGCGCCAGCGCTTCGGGGCAGTCAACCAGCGCAATGAGGACTGCGACAAGAAGGCCGCAGCCGGAGAGCCGGGACGGCGTTGCGAGTGATAAACAGCGGCACAGCCAGTGGTGAATCATCAATCGGGTTCCTGTAAGAGGCGGCATTGCGGGAAAAGTATAGTCCGGGGGCTGGCGTTATGCAAGTTTTCGTTTATGGGTTGGATGGATTGTTCCTTTGCGTCACGGCGCCAGAGGGGTATAATCCGGGGCGTTTGCTCAAGCAAGGATGGGGCATAGGGAGTTGGGCTGATGATTTCCACAGGCGAAGAGCAGGGGTGGGTTCGACCGGAGATTCTGGTTGTGACGTGCATTCCGTTGCAGAACTGGTGCTCCCCCAACCTGAGCGCTCCCTACTGGCGCTTTTATTGGAACGATCGTCCGGGGGCGCGCATGCGGTTTTCCGGCCGGACCTTCGACCTGACCCCGCAGGAATGTTTTCTGATTCCCCCCGGCACGGCGTATTCCGCTTCGTTGAGCGGTCGGCCGTATCATCTGAACTGCAACTTTATCTTTCCTGACGCCGGGGCGGAACTTCCTGCCGGGATATACCCGCTACCGTTGCCGCAAGGGTTGGTTCCCATCGCGCAGCGGTGCGCCGCTGCCGCGGCGGCCTTGCCGGAGGAGCTGGCCTTTCCGGCACCGCATTTTGCCTCGCCGGAGGAGCGGCGTCTGGCCTTGGAGATTTCGTTGCAGGCGCTGGTTCTGTTCGGCTTGGGCTCGTTGCCGCTTCAGCCTGCGCGGGCGGATACCGGCGATCCGCGCGTCAACATGGTGTTGCGTAAAATTCGCGCGGAATTGGAGGCAGGGCGCGGGGCGGGACTGGACACCGAGAGTCTGAGTGCGCTGGCGGGAATGCATCGCAACTCATTGGCCCGTATCTTCCGCCGGTTTGTCGGGATGAGTCCGTGTGAATTTCTGCGCAAGCAGCGTATCGATTATGCCTGCATTCTTCTGCACCGGCAGGCATGGAGCATCGCCGAAATTGCCGCCCGACTCGGGTATTGCGACCGCTACCATTTTACCCGCGAGTTTACACAAGCCAAGGGCGTTCCGCCCGCCGCGTTCCGCCGCAACATTCCATAAGATGGCGGAGTATTGGCGCGATCCGCCGTTATCAACCAAGCCGGCGGCGAAATGACCAGACGGAGACGCCCAGAGTGATTACGGCAATCAGCAGCATTGGCACCGCCGCCTGCAATACCGCCAGCAGCGAGAGGTCCTTCAGGAAGATTCCTTTTACGATTATCAGGAAGTAGCGCAGCGGGTTCCACATGGTTGCTATCTGCAGCCAGTGCGGCATATTCTCCACCGGCGACATGAACCCCGAAAGCAAAATGGTCGGCATCAGGACGACAAAGGTTCCCAGCAGCGCCTGTTGCTGGGTCTGCACAATGGCGGAGACAAACAACCCCACCCCCGTCATCGCCAACACATAAATAAACATGCCCAGATACAGCAACGGTACAGAGCCGCGCAACGGCACCTGAAAAAGCAGCACCGCGAGAAAGACCACCAGCGTCCCTTCTGCCATGCCGATCAGCACCGCCGGAACCGTTTTGCCGAGAATGATCTCTCCCGGCGTCAGGGGAGAGACCTGCAACTGTTCGAATGTTCCGAGTTCCCGTTCCCGTGCGACCGATAACCCCGTCAGCAGCATCACCTCCAGCGCCATGATAATTCCGATCAGGCCCGGCACGGTGAACCACTGATAATCTTTGTTCGGGTTGAACCACGATCGCGCGATGACCGCAATTCCGTTTGAGTGGTTGCCGGCGACCTCCGTTTGCAGACGCAGGCAAATCGTGCTTAAATAACTGGCGGCGATCTGGGCGGAATTGCTTTTGCGCCCATCAAGAATCACCTGCAGTTGCGCGGGACGTCCGCCGAGCAGGCATGTGGTGAAATCTTGCGGAATGGTGAGTGCGAGCAGCGCCTGCCGGTTATCGACTGCCGGCTGAATTTCCTCCTCGCCGCTGAGAAACAATACGTTATGAAACGAGGACGAGGAGCGAACCCGTTCGCATAATTCCCAGCCGTAGCGTCCGCCATCGCGGTTGCAAATGGCGATCGTGACGTCCTTGACTTCCATGGTTGCCGCATAGCCAAAGAGCAGGGTCTGAATAATTGGCGGCACGATTAGGACGTAGCGCCCTTTTTTGTCGCGCCATACCGCCTGGAATTCTTTCATGATTAATGTCAGCAACCGCCATATCATCGCAGGCATCCCTTTTGCTCTCATCAAGTCGATCAGGCGAACCGTACTCATGATCGTGCGTTATCTTGCGCCCGCCGCCGTGTTCCCGGCGGCGGGCGTCCGTCAGTCGAGTCGTTTGGCGCTCTTGCGCAGCGTAGCCAGCAGCAGCAGCCCCGCCATCAGGAGTAACACGCCCGTGGACGGCAGGATCACCGTCCAGATATCACCCGCCAGAAAGACCGTTTGCAGTGCGGAAACATAGTAGCGCGCCGGGACCAGTCTGGTAAATTCCTGCAACGCCAGCGGCATGGAACTGATTTCAAAAATAAACCCCGAGAGCATCGCCGCCGGCAGAAAAGCCAGCAGGATGGAGCCTTGAGCGGCGACAAACTGGTTGCGGGCGGCGGTGGAAAGAAATAATCCCAGCGCCAGAGAGGCCAGAAGGAATGCGGCCGTCACCAGAGCAAGCGCAAAGAGTGAGCCGCGAAGCGGGGTTTGGAACAGGTAGCGCGCCGCCAGCGTTGACACGACCAGCGACCCCATCCCAAGCAGGAAATAGGGCAGCAGTTTGCTGATTAGCAATTCCCCTGCCCGGACCGGCGTTGCCAGCAGCGACTCCATCGTCCCCCGTTCCCACTCCCGCGCCACGACCAGCGCGGTCAGCAGCGTTCCAATGATTGCCAGAATCATCGTGATGCAGCCGGGAATCAGAAAATTACGGCTTACCAGTTCCGCATTGAACCAGAACCGGGGGCGCAGATCAATGCCGCCCGCTGGTTCGCCGGCTTTCAGGTTCCCCCGCTCCATGCCGCGCTGCCGCTGCCAACTTTCCACTACCCCGGCGGCGTAGCTCTCCAGAAATGCGGCCGTGTTCGGTTCGCTGCCGTCAGAAAGCACCTGCACCACGGGCCGGCGTGAGAGGTTGCCCGATGACGAGGCCGCGTTCAAGCGCGCGGAGAAGTCGGGGGGGATTATTACCATGCCCCGCAGCGTTCCCTCGACAACGCCGTTCTCCACCTCACTGCGGTGCCGGACTACCACCGCATCAAAATAATGCGTGTGCTGGAAGGACTCCGCCAGTCTCCTTCCGTCTGCGCCGCTGTCTTCCAGCACGACGCCGATCTTGATGTGATCGGCATCAAGCGACAGGCCGTAACCGAAGAGAAACAGCAGCAACAGCGGCAGGACAATGGCGATCAGAATGCTGCTGGGATCGCGTACGACCTGCAGAAACTCTTTGCGGGTGAGCGCACGCACCCGGCGCAGTCCGGCGATATGCGGTGAGAGGTTCATGCGCATGTTCCTTCCCGGGCTTCCTTCTCGGCGCGTGCGGCATCATCGCGCCGGATCAGATCAATGAATGCATCCTCCAGCGTCGGGTCCGGAGATTCGTGGGAACGCGCCCGCTGCTTCAGATCGTCTGGCGCTCCGCTGGCGATCATGCGGCCGCGATAGACCAGTGCGATCTCGTCGCAGTATTCCGCCTCTTCCATGAAGTGCGTCGTAACCACCACCGCCACGCCCTTGACCACAAGGCTGTTGATGTGCCGCCAGAATTCGCGCCGCGTCAGCGGGTCGACTCCCGAGGTCGGCTCATCCAGAAACAGCACGGGCGGCTGGTGCATCACCGCGCACGCCAGAGCAAGCCGCTGTTTGAATCCCAGAGGCAACTCGCCCGCCGAGAGACGCAGGTAGGGGCCCAGCCCGAAGAGGCTGCTCATATGTTCCATCGCTTCCCGTTGCGCCGTTCCACGCAGACCATAGACGCCGGAGAAAAACTTCAGGTTTTGCATCACGCTCAACCCGCCGTACAGCGAAAACTTTTGTGCCATATAGCCCAACTTCACCCGCGCCGCACTCGGGGAATGCGCCAGATCGATGCCGCTCACCAATGCCCGCCCTTCGGTCGGCCGCAGCAGTCCGCAGAGCATCTTGAAGGTGGTGGACTTGCCCGCCCCGTTTGGCCCGAGCAGACCGAAAATCCGGCCCGGATGGATTGCGAAGGAGATATGGTCGACCGCAGTAAAGGTTCCGAAGCGCCGCGTCAATCCTTTCGCCTCCACCACGGCCTTCGTTTGCCCCGGCAGGGGCGCGAGCGTCTGCGGCAGAAAATCCGCCAAGGCCGGCAGATCGCGGGGCTGCCCGCCGAGTACGTCCACAAAGGCATCCTCAAACCGGGGCGTGGTCGGGCGAAGGGTATCTGCGCCAAAGTCCGAGGGCAGGGGCGTCGCGCCTCCCGGTGCGGTCACCAGCCGGACGCTTTCGCCTTGAATCACCCCATCGAGCACCGCCGGGCATTTCAGCGCGGCTGTCTGCATCGCGCGTCGGCAGCCGCTTTCGCTGCGTGCCAGAAAGGTGCGCCCCTGTACGCGGGCGGTCAAATTGGAGGGCTCTCCGCGAAACAACAGTTGGCCGGCATTCAGCAACAGCACGTCGTCGCAGCGCTCTGCTTCGTCGAGATAGGAGGTACTCCAGACGATGCAAGTATGCGCATCGGAGAGTTCTCGCACCATCCGCCATAATTCCCGGCGCGAGAGCGGATCGACTCCGACGCTCGGTTCGTCCAGAAGCAGGACGCGCGGTTTGCGTAATAACGCGCAGGCCAGCCCCAGTTTCTGCTTCATCCCCCCCGAAAGTTTTCCGGCCAACCGGGTCTGAAACCGTTCCAGATCCGTAAAGTCCAGCAGCCGCGCGAAGACCGGCCCCGCCTCTGCTCTCGTTACGCCTTGCAGATCGGCGTGCAGGCGGAGATTTTCCAGAACCGTCAAATCTTCGTACAGCCCGAAGCGTTGGGGCATGTAGCCGATTACGTTGTGAATGGATTCCGGCTCATAAGCGGCATCAAAGCCGCAAACCCGAATGCAGCCGGGCTCGCAACGGAGCAGCCCCGCCAGCAGTCGGATCAGCGTCGTTTTGCCGGCTCCGTCCGGGCCAACCAGCCCGGTGATCCGCCCCGGTTCAATGACGGCATTGAGACTGGTAAGTGCGGGGATTGGATTGCCTTCAAAGGTCTTGGTCAGATTTTGCAGCTCAATGCGCGCAGTTGCCTGCGCGCCGGAACCCGGTGCGCCGCGAGGTGGCGGGCAATTCTGCAGCGTGCGGTCTGACATTCCAAGTGCTCCAGATGAAAGGCGGTTCGATATTCCCTGCCGGAAGGGGGGGGCATGCTATCGACGGCGGTAATATTAGCGGGCGTCTTCCGGCAGTTTGACGGTGACCGGCATACCCTGCCGGAGGCCGCCGGGATTGTCGGCAATGATGCGCAGACGGTAAACCAGCGCCGTCCGCAGTGCCGGGGTCTCAACCGCCTTGGGGGTAAACTCCGCCTCGGGCGAGATGAAACCGATTTGTCCGGTGTAGGGCTTGTTCGGTTCGGAGTCGGTATAAATCAAGGCCTTCATTCCCGGCCTTACCCGTCCGAGTTCCGGCTCGTCCACATATGCCCGCACCCAGACCGGCGTATGCAGACAGAGCGCATAAACCGTCTGTCCGGCAGCAACCACCGCTCCCGGTTCGCTCACGCGCGTCAGAATCATGCCGTCTGCGGGGGCATGGAGCGCAGTGTCGTTCAGACGGGTCTTTGCCTGTTCCAGCCGGGCGTTTGCCGCTTGTACGGCCGCGATGCCGCCGGCGATGTCCTCGTCGCGGAAGCCGGCAGAACTCAGGCGGGAGGCTTCGCGCGCAGACTCCAGCGCCGCCCGCGCTTCATCGTAACGTGCCTTCGCCTCGTCACGTTCGCGTTTGGAGATGACCTTGTCGGAATAGAGCGCTTCTTGCCGGTTGAACTCCAGTTGCGCGTGATCGAAGGTTGCTTGCCGTTGGCTGACCAGCGCCTGCGCCTGCGCCATCTCCTCGCTGCGGTTGCCTTTTTGCAATTTGCTCAGCGTCGCCTGCGCTTCGGCCAGTTGCGCCTGCGCCAGTTGCCATTCGTCCTCGTATGGCTTCTTGTCCAGCAGTGCCAGCAGATCGCCGGCCTTGACGGAGTCCCCTTCTTCGCGGTTCATCCGTTCGATGCGGCCGCTTACGCGGAAAGACAACTCCACCTGCCGGACATCGACATTTCCATAAAGCGTCAGCGCGTGCGCTTCGGAACCGAAGTGCGTCTGCCAGTATGTCCAGCCTTGCCAGCCGAGGATTGCCGCGGCCAGCACAGTCAACAGAAGGACTTTTTTCTTTGTGGATGGTTTCATGCTATTGGGCTCCTGATTCGGATTCCGGACTCTGCGGACTGGCGAAGATGGCACGAATATTTCCGGCAATGATGCCGCGCAAAAGAAGAACTTCCTCCGGGAAAAGGCGCGAGGCATTGCCCCCCGGGCGCCCAAGGCGGCGCATCACCAGATTCCGGCCGGTCAGATAACCGAAGATCTGTCCGAACAAGGCATGCGCGCGCAGGATGCTCTCCGGCGCATCCGGTGCGAGGCCGGATAACTCTGCCACCATGCGCGTTACCAGTGCATGCTGCGGTTGGAAAAAACGCTCGTAAAGAATGTCGAATGCCTTCCCCGGCATGATATGTTCCCGCAAGACCAGCGGCGCGTACGGGCGGATGGCATCATCGGCAATGATGTCAAAGATCGCCAGCAGAAACATTTCCAAGAGCGCGAGGCGGTCGTTGCGGGAAAGTCCGGGACGGTCCAGCATCGCTTCGGTCTGGGTGCGAAGGGCCAGAAAACGCTCCCGGGCGAAGTCCAGCATCGAGTTGATACAGGCGGAAAAAAGTTCCTCTTTGGTCCCGAAATAATAGGGAATGGCCGCAAGGTTCACCCCGGCGCAGGTGGCGATCTGGCGGGTCGTCGCTGCCGCGAAGCCGTACTCGCCAAATATTTCCAGCCCTGCCTGAATCAGCCGCTCTCGCGCCCCTGTGTTCTTTGCCTCTGATCGGGCGTGCTCCGCCGTTTCCGCAGGCGGACACCCAACATCCACCGCGCGTTTGACCGGGATGTTCTTCCGGGATGGTGACATCGTAGTCTCTCCTTGCCGTTATTACCTTCTGCGCTCCCGTCAGTTTAATTCATACGTATGTATTAGTCAAGAGCTATTTCCGCTTGAGGCATCCTGCCGGATAGGAAATCGGTCATATTTCTTGCGAAATCCGGAGGGGAGGGGTACAATCCGGTACGCGATGTGCGGCTGCGGGGCCGAGGCTGCGGAAGAGTGGGCGATCATTACGGGAGAGCGGGGTATGTACGAGACGCACTGGGGGTTGTCGGATAAGCCATTCCGGAATACCCCTGATCCGCATTATCTGTATTTCTCCCGTCAGCACGAAGAGGCGTTGACCCGGATCTTATACTGCATCCTTGAGGGGCAGGGCGGTGTAATGGTTTCCGGTGAGATCGGATGCGGAAAAACCTTGCTTTCCCGCATACTAATTGACGAGCTTTCTCCGGAAAAATTTGAGGTCGCCTGCATCGTTCATTCCAGTCTCGATGCCGTGGGGCTGCTGCGCGAAATGAACCGCCAGTTCGGTATTGATGCGCCTGACGCCGACAAGTCGACGCTGCTGGCTTATCTTGGCGAGTGTTTTCGCGCCCACCAGAAAGCCGGGCGGCAGACAATCATCATCGTTGACGAAGCGCAACTTGCCATTGACGAGGAAACACTGGAAGAAATGCGCTTGCTGCTCAATTTCCAGCAGGACCGGAAGTTCGCCGTAACGTTGATCCTGCTGGGGCAGCCGGAGTTGCGGGAGAGCGTGAAAAAATCGCCGCAGTTTGTACAGCGGCTGAATGTGCGCTATCACATCGGCCCGCTCAGCCGGGAGGAGTCGTTGGAATATCTGCGCCACCGGTTGGCGGTTGCCGGCGGAAATCATGAGATTTTCACCCGGGAGGCGGAAGAACTGATTGCGGCCGCTTCGCATGGTATCCCACGTCGTATCAATGGGATAGCGGATATGGCGTTGCTCGCTGGATTCGGTCAGAAAGCCCCGTTGATCGACGCCGAACTGATCCGCAAGGCCATCGCCGACCAGCAGAAATAACGCTTCGTTTGTCTTTCCCGCTAAAGATATTCGATGCGGATTCGTTTGAGATATTGCTGGTCCAGTACGGAAGCCAGACGCCGGATTACGTTACGGCGCAACTCGATGCTTCCTGCCTGTACTCCCGCATCCGGCGTTTCCAATCCTTGCCCGTCGCCGCCCTCAGAGCCGCCGAGGTTCGCCGTATTTTCGCGCGTACCGACCACAAAGAGGATATCATCGGACTCCCGTAACATTCGCGCCAGACGCGCCGCCGCGCTGCGACCGTTCGGATCGCGGTTTTCCAGAAGTTCGGCGGTACGGTTTAGCGTGATAATTCCCTCCGTGATCAGATCGACCCCCGGCATGGTCGCGCTCGGCGGAACCCCCTCAACTGCGCTGCCTCGATCGGTCACGGCTTCAATTCCCGCCTCCCGGCTGATGATTTTGCAGGTGGTGCCGCCGCAGATGACCCGCGTTCCGGGGAAGGCGAGGAGTCGTCTTGTCAGCGGCGCGTCGGCCTCTGCCTGCGCCGGGGGGCCGCTCAGGACGATCATTCGCCGCGGAGCGCGAAAGTGCATCACAGCACAACTGATATCGTCGTGCGCCTGTTGCGCCTCCTCGCGCCCCATCGCGGCGCTGACGATGCTGGTACTGAGGGTGTAGGCGCTCATCCCCGGATGGCGGCGAATGGTCTCCTCCACAAAACGTTCAAAACCGCGCTCTTCCCATCCCATCGGGTATTTGGCGCTGCCCATGCCAGCCTGCACAACCCCGTCGCTGACAAAGATCAGACGATCGCCGGCAACGGCGTCGAACTCACTGACGTAAACGCTACGCCCGCCCCAGGAAGGGGATTTCATTTCGCGCCGGGCAAAGGGTTCGAATGATTCGCCGCGCATCCGGAACAGAAACGGATTGTCGAGTTCGATCAGACGCACCCCGCCGTTGCGCCGGTAATCGACGATGGTGAATGTGGCGTAGCTGATTTTGCGAACCCGGCAGACGGGGAGGGCATCCATCATGGTCTGAACCGCGCTGACCAGATCGGAATCGCTGGCAATGAAACGCAGCGCCATGTGGGCTGTCATGGTGGAGAGGACGTTGGCCTTGATGCCGCTGCCCATGCCGTCGGAGAGAACGGCGACGACCCGTTCTTCCTCCGGGAGGCGCTGGCTGAGGAAACAGTCACCGAAGGCGTTCTCCCCGTGTTTGCGCTCCTGCGCGCATTCGACATCCACGAAGGTATCATCCGGTGCGCTGAGCGCGGAGCGGGGCTGCTCGGTCGGCGTCATGGCGAATTCCTTTCCGGGCGAGGATTTAGATTGCGGCCACCGGCAGCAACTATCCCAGAAGTGTCGGAAAAACGCAAGCGACAACTTTATCCGTGCGACTGATATTCAGGGCAATTGCATTAAAAAACCAAAAGAATAAATCACATAATTACCGTTGCATTGGATAGTTAACTACGAACTGCAACTGCCAACCACGCAGGGCTACGCACCCTGCACCGCGCCAACCCCGAAACGGGGCAAGCTAAGCACGTTGGATCGCATTCGCGCAAGCGTCAAAAGGTAAGCTGGCGGATTTTCGCGGGATTTTAATACGATTGCCCTGGGCTGATATTGGATTGCGCTCACGAAATCCTTGCAAAGCGGAATCTGTGACGTAAAATAAAGATAGATGATTTTTGGTCTCTGCGGTGTTTGTCAGGCCGGTTGATTTCGCGAACCGTTTCACATTTAAGCGGGAGCCCAATTACCGGTTGTTGCGCGTCCATGCCGCCGCGTGCGGATCGATGCCTCAGTCGTGCGGCACCCACCTGGAACATACAGGGTTCCAGAAATTCCCTGCCGACGGCATTCGCGGAGACCTTTTGTTCCCGGTACGCCTCGCTGCTATGCGAAGGCGCTGCCCGTGCGGGAGCCGCTGGCGGTTGCGCGCCAGAATCCGGTTGCTCATGGCTCGCAACAAATTCCTCAGATAATGCAGCTCTGTGAGATGATTACGGCTGTTTTTCCGGCGAATGCCGAACTGTTTAAAACATGAATCCGATCGCACGCTCTCTCCTGTTGTTTCTTCTGACATTCTATGGGTTACATACCTGGACGGTTGCGGCGGACGCTCCGCAACTGACGGTACTCTTTTCGTCGATCAAGGGCATCGGCGGAATTGTTCCGCAGCGGACCTCGCACTACCAGATCAGCGATCAGGTCGAGGTCGATCCGCCGTATTACGTGTTCACCATCACCAGCGCCAGCGGGGAAAGTTATCAGGTCAAGGGCATCAACGGTTTGATTAAGGCCACCCACGAAATTTCGGTGATAGAGGTCTTTCGCGCCACGCCGCAGGGGAGCCAGGTCTGGGCTGGAGCCAAGGATTCGCTGGCTGGACTGGGGCAGGGCGGCAAACAGATCATTCTGCATCCTGGAGATTCGACACTTGCCATCGGCCGTTCGGTAGCGCGCACCGGCCGTACCGTCGGACGTCTGCTGACCGGGATTGTCAAGCGTGACCCCACCAGCAGCACGGGAAAGAATCTCTCGGAAACTCCGGGGGGGATACTTGCTTCCGAGCAGGCGCGGCAGGCGGCGTATGATCTGCAACTGGACGTGTATTCGGGAAATCCTTACGTGCAGGCGGTACTGGGGGAGATTGCCCAGAAGCGGCTGGCTGGTTCATTGGGCGTGACGGCGGCGAAGATGGCGGCGAATTTGATCGTGCCCGGTAGCGGCTATGTGGCAAAGCTTTCGACGGGGGCGCTTACTCCCGGTGGATACGTTGAGGCGACCGAACTGGCGATCCGCAACAATCCGCCGGCGGAGTTGTATCTGGAGATGCAGAAGCAACTGGCGGTCAGCTTGGGGAAGGAAGAGGATTGTCTGGAAGCGCGACTGTTGGAGGCGCTCATGCAGAATCCGAATTATACGCCCTCTCAGAAAGCCTATGTCACGTTGTATCTGGAACAGACGGCCGACCTGCAGAATTTTGACAAGGCCATCACGACGCTCGCTTCCGCGCGGACGGTGGAGGATGCGGAGGTGATGTTCCTGCAGATGCAGCTTATCAGCGCTTCGCACCGTTTTGGCCGCCGGTACGCGGCGTTTGCCTGCGGAAATCAACGCATTGCCGGTCAACTTGGGCGGGGCGATGTGGTTATGATTTTGCCCTACGATTATGCTGACGATAATGAGGGGATGCGTTCGGAGGTTCGCGATGTCCCGTACAGCAAAATTTCCCGGAATATCTGGCTGTTGGGCGATCACACAAGCGCTTTCGAGCGGATGATGTCCACGCAAAACATTACATCGGTTCAGGACAACATCCTGCATTACGAGGCGTTCCGCCAGACTGCCGCACAGCCGGTGCGTGTAAAATAGTGCGACCGGGCGGGAGAAATGCCTGACGCCCGGCAAAAAATGTTGCGAAAAAATCGCGTTTGGGTACCCTTGGATGACGTCGCGTTGCTTCGGGCTGCGCGGCGTTATTTGTTTACCGGGCTCTGATCCGGACAAGGAGAGCGTGGAATGGACGGGAAATTTACGCGGCGGGAGGTTCTGGCGGGCGCGGCGGCGATGCTGGCGGTTCCGCTGGCGGGAAAACTTCTGGGGCGTTCGGTGGCGGCGGCGGAAGGGGCTGGCGCGGCAGACGTGAATCTCGGCAACATCAGCCAGTTTCAGGCCGTGGGCGTAAAGGCGGTCGGCGACTACGTTGTGGTCACCGGAGCGGGCGGGGTGGTTTATTGTATGTCGCGCAAATGCACGCATAAATTTGTGCTGATCAATTTTGATGCCAAACAGGATAAGTTCGTCTGCCCGGCGCATGGTGCGATGTTTGACAAACAGGGCACGCTTCTGCAGAAACCAGCAAAGTCTGATCTGCCGTGGTATTCCATTGAGGTCCGCGGCGATGAGCTGTTTGTGCTGCCCTCGCGGATCGTCCCGAAGGGAACGCTGTATAAGGTCGCGAAGTGACGCGCGGCGGTTGGGGCTTCACCGGCGGCTGGCTGCTGCTCACGCTGGCGGTTCCGTTGCTGTATTATCCCGATTATGCGGGGTTCGCAGAGGACTGGCGCTACGGCGCTGGCCGTCTTTGCGGCTTGATCGGGTTGGCGGTCTGTCTGGCGCAGCCGTTGGGGATGTCGGGAATCGGCATGAAGCTTCTGGGCAGTTCGCGCATGTCGCTGCACAAATACGGCGGATTGGGCGGATTGGGGCTGTTGACGCTGCACCCGGTCTTGCTGGCGGCGTCGGAGGGCGATTGGGGAATTCTGCTGTTTCAGGCGAGTCCGGCGGTCTGGCTGGGGAAGGCGGCGTTTGCGCTGATGCTGCTGGCGGTGGGGGCATTTCTGCTGGTGAAGTTCAAGAAAATCCGGTTTCTGATCTTTTCGCGGATTCACAATCTTGCATTTATTGCGGCCCTTCTGGGGCTGATTCATGCCTATTTCGCGGGCTATTCGCTGCGCTCGGCGCCTGTTCTTCTTGGATATTATCTGGCGCTGGCGGCGGCCGGGCTGTATTTCTTCACGGCCAGCAAAGGGAAGAAAATGCGGGAGTATTTTGCAAAGCGTCGGGCCGGGAAATCAGCCGCCTGATGTTATCGGTTCTCCGTACCCCGTGCGTTCAGCTCTTCCAGCGTGGCCGGCAGTTTGACCTGATAATAGCGGGACGGGTAGGTGAATTCCGGCGTTTTGTCGCGTTGCACGAAGTGCTCGTAAGCAACACGCTGCGGATCATCCTTGGCAAGCATCGCCAGTTTTTCCAGAAGCAGATTCTGCCGGCCGCTTGAATGAAGGCCATTTAGAAATGGTTCCACCGTTGGATCACGCATGGCGTTCATCTGCTGCTGTGGCGGAAACACTTCAAGGCGTGCGCACCGTCCCAACGTATAATCCAGCCACCCATGCCACAGATCGGGATTGGAATTCCGCGCCGCTTGTATCAGCGGAATTGTTTCGTCGGCATGATTTGCCAGAATCCGCGAAGCTTCCCCCGGGCGCCAGCCATTCTGTTCGCAATTCTGCAAATCGGGGTGACCTTCCTGTGCCGCATTTTTCATGATCTCCAGAATCCCCGCCCAGTTTTTTTGCCTCTCCAGCGCATGCAATTCCAGTACGGCGCGCATGACTCGGGACGCTCCGAATTTGTACAAATATTCCTTCGGGGGGAGTGCCTGTTCGTCGCTCCGCATGCGGGCGGGAACGTCCTTGCGGTCCATCTCATCGAGTATCGAGGTTAAGACGGCAGACTTGTCATTATCGAGGTAAATTTGCGCCATGCGAATACTGGCGGTAGGATTGCGATAGAACCGCCCTGTTCCATAGCTGGAAGCCCGGAAATAGCAGCGTACCGCCTGTTCGGTCAGTCCCATCCAGTCATAGCATAGTCCCCGATGGAAGGCGTAGAGGTAGCCGAAATCCGAATATGCATTTCCGCAGAAGGAGCGAAAGGGATAATTGTTTTCGACGCGGAGGAACGCATCCAGCGCCATTTGGTACTGTTGAAGTCGATAATAAGAAATTCCTGCCTGCCAAAGAGCGCTGGAGCGTAGATACTCCGCGGAATTTCGTTCCTTCTGCGGCAGAGCGGTCAGATCGAGATCGCACGCCTCCTGAAATGTCAAGATGGCGGAGGTCAGCTCTCCGGCTCCTTGATACAGCAGGCCGAGTTGAAGCAGCGCATTGGCTGAAAGTTCGGTTGCCGGTTTGGTTGCGCTCAACTGCTTCAGTATCCGGATCGCCTCGGTCCGGTCGCCTTCGCGGTATAACTGGACTGCCTGCTCCACGGGGGTGGGGGCACGCTCTTGCGTGTTGCAGCACCAGCAGAGGAGCGCCGCGCAAAACAGACTGAACAGCCCATCGCGTATCATCGGCTCACTTTCTTGCGTGTGAACTTGTCGTGCCTGACGCGGCTAATTCCCAGGTGTTGCTCCGAGGCCATACAGATTGGCGACGGTGATGCCGCTCAGGAGTGCGCCAACGATGCCGAGGAATCCCTGATCGCTGCCGATCAGATACAGGTTTTCGTAGGGCGTGAGGGCGAGGCGGCGTTTGTGCGGCGCGCCATACACCGCCCCGTTGTCGTGGCCGGTATATCGTTTGATGGTAATTGGCGTAAAAAGGTCGCTGAAGGTGATGTGTTGCGCCAGTTCGGGCATGAACTGCGCCGCTGCGCCGATCATGATCTGCTTGGTCTGCTCCTTGGCGGCTTTGTACTCATGCGGGGCGAGTTTTTCCCAGGCCGCGAAGCCGGCTTTCATCGTCACGCGCACCATATGCTGCCGGGGCGTCTGGCGGTACCGGAAGTTGTCGGGACAGCAGATGACGCCGGAGTTGTCATCAATCAGGCCCTGACTGGCCCGGAATTCAAAGGTGTCCTCGCAGTTGAAGAAGGTGATGCTCTCGCTCATCCCGAGATCCGCCGGGGGAACGTCCAGCACAAGGATCAGTTCCGCATACGAGATCGCTCCTGCCTCCTGTCGCAGTTCATCCCCGCAGAGCCGCATGGTCTCGACCCATCCGGCGCTGGAGAAAACCTGCGGGGCGGACAACACCTCGCCGCCTAGAATCTGCACGCCGCTGATGCTGCCGCTCTCAATCTCCAGTCGTTCGGCCGGTGTATGTAACCGCAGTTCTCCGCCATTCTCGACGAACTTCTGCACCAGTAAGTCAATCAGCCGCTGCATCCCGATTTCCGGTCGGCAGAAGCCGCTGCCGAAGATCGACTTCCACATAACCGCGAAATGCGCCCAGTCCATATCGTCTTCGGTCGGATTGCCGTAATACATGATCGGACAGAGCAGCATATCAATCAGCACGGGATCGCTCAGATGGGCGCGAAGGTGCGCCTTGGCACTCCCGGGCACTGCATCCAGCGAGGTTTCGTCATAGGAGTGAAGTTCGGCAACCAGCGCATCAAAGCCCATGACCTGAGCGGGAAAAAGCCGTTCCACTTCGGAGCGCAGAGTAGCGGGGGCGTTGTCGAACTGCAACGCGCGCTTGGGAAATACCACTTGAGAATGCGTCTGTTCGGCAAGTTGCAGTTCCTCATGCTTGAGGCGCAACTGGCGCAGAAGTTTGGTGAGCGGGGTATTGCGCGCGCCGGCCGGGGCAAAATTGGTCATAGCATGCAGCCCGACATCAAACTCCATCCCTTCGCGGGAAAAATAAGAGTTCAGGCCGCCGGGGATATAGTGCGACTCCAGTATCAGCACGCGCTTGCCGTAATGGCTCAGGCGGATGCCGCAGGCAAGCCCCGAGAGGCCGGCGCCGATGATAATCGCGTCATAATTGGTTTCGCGCGGTTGTGCAGTCATAGTTTGTGGCCTCGATCTTTGCCGGGATATCGCATGGTCCTTCCCGGTCCCCTCCCGATGGATAACCGGCAGTCGCCGGAACGTCCCCTTGGTCAAAATTCCATTGCTTGCCTGCCCGGTTCCTGCCGGTTTTTCCGGCGCCTCTTACCTTGGCAAGTTGTAGCCATTTCGGCCGATCAGCGGGACGAAACGCACCGGCAGCAGATCATGAGTCTCGAATCCGCTTGGCGTCCGACGGGTCAGACGCAATACCTGATCGCCGTCCTGCTCCACCGGTGAGAGGAGCAGCCCGTCGATCGTCAGTTGCTCCAGCATGACTGGCGGTAACTGCGGCGCGCAGCAGGTCAGCAGTATCCGATCAAACGGCGCAGCCTCCGGCCAGCCGATGCTGCCATCGCCCGCGCGCAGATGAACCCCCTTGCTGAATCCGCAACGGGCGAGGGCGCGTTGCGCTGTGCGTGCCAGTTCCCGGTGTCGCTCCACCGACCAGACGCGCGCGCCCAGAGCGGCAAGCACTGCTGTCTGGTAGCCGCTGCCGGTGCCGATCTCCAGAACCCGGACACCGGGGCGGATCTGCAACAATTGCGTCATCAGCGCAACGATGTACGGTTGCGAAATGGTCTGGTCGCATTCGATCCCGAGCGGGTGGTCTTCGTATGCCTCATCCCAATCGACGGGATTGACAAATTCTTCCCGCGGCAAGTCGGCCATCACCCTCCGCACGGCTGCATCGGTGATATCGCGCGCCGCAAGCTGCTGCCGAACCATCTCTTCGCGTCTGGCGGTGAAATCAAAGTCTGGTCTTCGCATCGAAGCAACCGCTCCTTGCCGTTGGCGGCTTGTACCGTGTGTCTGCCCGGATGATCGCCATCAAAGAAGGTGCCCCCTCTTGAAAGGCCGTTTTGGATCGCATGGGCGGCGACAACTTATTCGGTCACCGCTTCCTTGGATCTCTCATACCCGGTCTTCACGCCGGATTTGGTCGCCTCCCAGCCGGTCGCGGTGCCGTCCGCAGTCGCGGTCGCGCCTTTACCGACCCCGGATTTGGTCTTGTTGTAACCCGTGGTCACTCCGTCTTTGGTCGCGTCCCATCCGGTAGCAACGCCGTTCTTTGTCGCTTCGTACCCCTTCTCCACGCCGCTACGCGCGCCGGAACAGCCCCCAAAGGTCAACAAGAGCGCCATCGTGACGCAGGGGGACAACACCCTGACAACCGATACAGATCGATGATTCCGCATCTCATGCTCCTTCGAACGTCCGGGGCAATCAGGACGTAAAGAGGCTGTCATCCGGCGCATAGCCGCGGGGATTGATAAACCAGCCGTCCACCATTTCGCAATCCGCGTTTCCGACGATCAGGATCGAGCGCATATCCACCGTCGCTTGCGGAAGCCCCTCGACATCGGTCATCGTTACCGACTGGCCGGAAAGCCCGATGGAGCGGCAGATTCCGACCGGGGTCTGCGGCGGTAGGAACTCCGACAGAATGGCGCACATCTTTTCAAACGGTTCCGTACGGTTGCTGCTTCTGGGGTTATAGACCGCCAACACAAAGCCCCCCGCCACCGCCGCGCGCAGCCGTTGTTCAATCCGTTCCCATGGCACCAGCAGGTCGCTGAGGCTGATTGTCGCGTAGTCAAGCATCAACGGCGCACCCAGCAGCGCCCCCGCGCTGCACGCCGCTGTTACTCCGGGAATCATCTCGATTGCCGGCGGATGTGGCAGCGCGTGCCGCATTTCAATCGCCAGCCCCGCCATACCGTAGATGCCGCTGTCGCCGGAGCTGACCAGTGCCACCTGCCCGCCATCCGCCGCAAGTTCCAGCGCCATTGCCACCCGCTCGCGTTCGTGCATCATCCCCGTGCCGATGGTCTCTTTCCCGGCAATCAGATCCGCAATGCGGTTGAGGTAGGGGGTATAGCCGACCACGACCTCGCATTGACGGATCGCCTCTTCGGCGCGCGTCGTGCGGTCGCCAGCCGAGCCGGGACCGAATCCTATGACAAAGAGCTTGCCCGGTTTTCCCGGACTAGCGCAATGGTCACGCCGCGAAATGGGGTCTTGTTGAGAATGAATGTTCCGCTCCTTGACGCCAACAATGCCGCCGGCTCACAGACGCCCGGCAGTCCGACCTTCTGCCGGACGAACTCCGAATCACCGATCTTATAGACACATTGCCGGATCGCTTCGTCCGGAATGATCCGCAGGGGCACTCCCAGCGTCGCTGCCGCTTGCAACAGACCCGCTTCCTGCGCCTTCACTCCCGCTGTTGCCAGATACCGCACCCGTCCGATGCTGCAGTCGACCATCCCCAAGGCATCCGTGAGCGCCTGGCGGATTGTATCCGCCGAAACGCCTTTCCGGCAACCTATGCCGGCGATGATATCTTTGCGGGCATCGGTTGTTGTTGTAATGACCGGTTCCGCTCCGGTCAGGTTCGCTACCCGGATTGCCAGCGCATTCGCGCCGCCTTCGTGTCCCGAAAGCAGGCTGATGGCATGTCGGGCGCAGACATCCAGCACCACCACCGCCGGGTCACGGAGTTTACTCTCAATCAGCGGCGCGATGGAGCGCACCACCACGCCGGTCGGCATAATGTAAATCAGGCCCGCATATCGCCGGAAAATGGTTGCCGTCTGGGCCGCAATTTTCTTGAACGTGTACGGGACCGGGCTGCCGGCCGCGCTGAAGAACGCCTGTTCATGGACGTAAAAATCGGCGCCCATCCGCTGCGCCAGCGGACCGCCCCAAGCGGCGCCGTCTGCCGAGAGCGTCAGCACCGCCAGTCGCCGTGCCGCACGCTCAGCCACCCAAAAATCAGCCGCCGCCGCGTGTGCGGCAAATTCAGCCGCCGCCGCGGCGGCAGGGATGCGTGGCATCAGGCCAGACGCTCCAGTCCCGCGATAATCTCAGCTCTGATCGTCTCAATCGCCTGCGTGCCATCGACGGTGACAAAGGCCGGGGCGCCTTTTTCCTGTCTGGCCCCCATCTGGCGGTAGAACCCCGCAACCGCTTCCGTCTGGGCGTGGTAGGCATCCAGACGCTTGCGGATGGTCGCCTCTTTGTCGTCGTCGCGTTGGATTAGCGGTTCGCCGGTGACATCGTCCTTGCCCTCGACCTTGGGTTTGTTGAATTCGATGTGATAGCTGCGCCCTGAGGCCAGATGCACCCTCCGCCCGCAGAGGCGCGAGACAATCACGGTGTCCGGAACCTCAATTTCGACGATCCCGGCAATGACCACCCCGGCGTCGCGGGTGGCCTGCGCCTGCTTGACCGTGCGCGGGAAGCCATCCAGGAGGAAGCCGTTTTGACAATCTGCGGCCTTGATGCGCTCTTTTACAATTCCGATGATGATGTCATCGCTGACCAATTCGCCCCGGTCCATGATGGCTTTGGCCTGCTTGCCCAGTTCGGTGCCGGCGGAAATGGCGGCGCGGAGCATGTCGCCGGTGGAGATTTGCGGAATCCCGAAGCGCTCGCAGATGTACTTCGCCTGCGTTCCTTTGCCCGCGCCGGGCGGTCCGAGAAGAATCAGATTCATGGTGCAGTTCCTTTCATCCAGTTTATATATGGCTTTCGCCTGATTGATACCGTCATATGCGCCCGGCCCCGGAGTGATTTCCGTCTGGTGCCGCCTTCGTCAACGCTGTCAGGCGCAGGTGCAATTTTATGATTACCCGCGCGGGTGTAAATAGATTGGTGTTCGATACCAGACGCAGCAAGAATACAGGGCTAATTCCGGAACAGGCGCACCTGCTCGCTCAGACGCTCGATCAGGGCGTAAGCCGGGGCGTGAGTCGCCTCGAGAAGAAACTCCCGTGCGGCTTCCCCTACCGGCGCACCCGCAGCCTCCTGCGTGACCGTCCGGATCAGTACATGCACACATCCTTTGGGAAGGAGGGCCGAGATCATTTGCGGCCACTCAATGACGGTCACATTTGCCGGATCGCCGAAGAGTTCGTCAAACCCCAGCCCGCCGAGGTTGGGCGCGTCTTCCAGCCGGTAGGCGTCGATATGGTTGAGCTCCAGCCGGCCGCTGTATTGGCAATGCAGAACAAAGGTCGGACTTGTGACCTCGCCGGGGACATCCAACCCGCGCGCGAGGCCCTGCGTGAAGCAGGTCTTGCCGGCCCCGAGGTCGCCGTCGAGGAGAAATACCTCGCCGCCCTCGCAGAGTCTGGCGATCGCCTCTCCCAGTTGCCGGGTTTCCTCCGGGCTGCGGGTGCGGAAGCGAACGGAAAGATGCGCCATCATATCAAATAAATCCTGCAAAAGACGATGGGTCATATGCCAATACGACATCTTCTCCCATCATAGGTAAAATGGAGGCCGCTTCCAGTGAAAAAACAATCGGACCACCCGGAAACAAGGTCGGCGGTTATGCCGGCTTTCAACTTGACCCGCACCGGCGATTCGCTATAGTGGATGCCACTGGATTTTTACGACCATTGTTGCAAGGAGCCGAAGGTGGGTACATATAAACGCGTGATGCTGAAGTTGTCCGGCGAAGCGCTGGGCGGTGAGTCGGGGCAGGGCTTTGATCCGAAGATTCTCAACGAGCTGGCTGGCGAGGTGCAGGGGCTGATCCGCAACTCCTTTGAGGTCGCCATCGTGATCGGCGGCGGCAACTTTTTGCGTGGCGCTGAGATCACCGCCATCGGCGTCGAGCGCGGCACCGGCGACTATATGGGAATGCTTGCGACGCTCATGAACGCGCTGGCCTTGCAGAGCGTAATCGAGGCGCACGGCTGTCCCACGCGTGTTCTGTCGGCGCTGCCGATTCCTCTGGTTTCCGAGTCCTATATCCGCCGCCGGGCGATCCGGCACATGGAAAAAGGGCGTGTCGTCATTCTCGCCGGCGGCACCGGAAATCCGTACTTTACCACCGATACCGCCGCGGCCTTGCGGGCGGTGGAACTTGGGTGCGACATTTTTCTGAAGGGGACAAAGGTCGACGGCATCTACACGGCCGACCCCAAAAAAGACCCCGCCGCCCGCCGCTATGACGCGCTGACTTACGATACCTGCCTCAAGGAAAATCTTAAGGTCATGGATGCGACCGCCTTTACCATGTGCCGGGAAAACCGTTTGCCGATTCTGGTTTTTTCCATGGCGCAGAAGGGGGCGGTTCTGCAGGCGGCGCTGGGCGACAAGATCGGCACCATCGTCACGGCGGGCGAGGCTCCGGCGGAGGCCTGAGTCTCGGGCTTACGAAATCCGGTCGGGGCGCCCCTTGTTGCCCGGGCCAGGCGTGTGCACACTTGCCTTTTTTTTGTAAATGGCCAACTTTTGCGCCAAAAAAAATGAAAGCGTGGTATACTGGGACGAGTCGGAGGGAGCAGGGCGTTGCCTTCCATGCCGGAAGTCGCGGGGCGAAATGGCTGCCGGTGAGACGGAATAAATAGGGTGGGGGGGGGGCTCGGTGCGGGCAAACCGGGAGGGCCGGGAAGCCTTCTTCCGGACAACAAGGAGAATGCCATGAACGCCTATTGCGTGAAGCCGATGCAGGCCGAGCACGGCCAGACGGTGGTCGGGATCTTCAATTTTTACGTCCGCGAGAGCTACGCCACTTTTTTTTCGCAGCCGCTTTCCTACAGTTCCTTCGCGCAAATTGAAGCGATGTCTGAGGGGTATCCGCGCTTGGTCGCGCAGACGGCGGAAGGGCGGGTGGTCGGGTTCGGCATGTTGCGGCCGTTCCATATTGCGGACACCCTGAAGCGGACGGCGGAAATCTGTTACTTCATTGAAACGGTTCATACCAGACGCGGGGTCGGTACCCTGCTTCTGCAAGGGTTGCTTGAGGCGGCTCCTCCCATGGGGATTCATAATATTATCGCCACCATCTGCGCGCGCAACGAGGAAAGCATCGCGTTCCACTGCAAACACGGATTTGTCGAGTGCGGGCGGATTCAGAAGGTCGGGGTCAAATTCGGCCATGAGTTTGACATCGTATTGATGCAGCGGCAGCTCTAAGGAACAGGGTTGCGTGCCGGCATTCAACGTGGCCGGCACGCTTTTATTGCGATTACCGCAAGACACACGGAAAGCAGGAGAATGGAATGACGGCGGAAGAGATTATTTTAACGTCGGAAGAGGGCATGGAGAAGGCGGTGGGGCACTTGAGCAAAGAGTTCCGCACCGTTCGCACCGGCCGCGCCACCCCGGCGATGATTGAGAACATTCCGGTGGCGGCTTATGGCTCGCAGATGCCGATGAAACAGTGCGGGACGATTTCGGTGCCCGAGGCGCGGCAGCTTCTGGTGAAGCCCTTTGATCCTCAGCTTTTGAAGGACATTGAGAAGGCGATCATCGCCTCGGATCTCGGCGTGAACCCGCAGAACGACGGCAAGGTCGTCCGGCTTACCTTCCCGCCACTGACCGAGGAGCGCCGCAAGAAGCTCGCGCAGGAACTGAAGGCCAAGGGCGAAGACACCAAGGTCGCGATCCGCAACGTCCGCCGCGACGGGCTGAAGGATCTGGAAAAGTTGCAGAAGGACAAGCTCATCACCGAGGACGACCTCAAGGGGTATAAGGACGAGGTGCAGGAATTGGTCAAAAAATACGAAAAGAAGGTCGACGACGAGGTTGCCCACAAGACCGTTGAGATCATGGAGATCTGACTTCGTCAGGTTCCGTGTCCCGAAGGCGTTCCCTCGGGTTCCCTTGTGACATGCTGTGCGTCCCATGAGCCTTGTAGGGGAACGTGTAGGCTGGGCGTTCGTAATATGCAACGTGAAGTCCCGTAAACGGCATGGCTGTTTGCGGGATTTTTTTATGATTACGGGTGGTCGGTGACGATTAGTTCCTTTACCGGGGTGCCGTCGCTCCACCTGCCCATGTAGCGCTGTTCGGGGGTATTGCCGAGGGCGGCACTGCGGCTCATCTGGAAAAATGCCGCATCACAGAGGCCGTCAAACAGCTTCCAGAGCCCGTAATAATCGAGCGCATCGGTACGGGAGGCGTTCCGGATGGCATCGCGCAATTCCGGTATGGCCTGTTTGCTCGGGGTTGTGCCGCCGGCATAGTTGCGAAGTTTTGCTTTGAGCATCTCCCGCAGAATGGAGGGCGAATCGTTCTCCGGTTCAACACGTGGGGCGGGGATTGTGCTGCCGGGGGTGTTGCTGCGTACCTCAGGCGCTTGGGGGGCGTGAGCGGAACTTGCTTCGCCGGATAACTGCTCCGTCAGCGAGTTTCCTTGTCCGTTGTCATAACGGGCATTCAGGCATAGTGGGGCAGAATGGCCGCCCAAAAGAGCGGGCGAGCCGTGTTGGTCGGTCGGGAGAATGATGTAGTCCTTATTGACGAGGGGCACCTTGCGGGATTCCAGGAATATCCGCTTTGCGTCGGTCTCCCCGACAAAATTATCGGACTCGCCCGCCACGGTAAGCAGCAGGGTGTCGGCCGGGATTTTACCGAGGTCGGAAAGCGCAATCAGCGGACGGCCATTTCGGATGGTCGTCCCCGGCTCCACCGCCATCGCCGCCCGCACGACCGGCAGGCCGGATTCCGCCGCAAGCGCGGCAAGATTCGCGGTCAGGACGCCGCCGGCAGAGTGTCCGACGATGGCGAATTGATCCAGAAGCGGGCGGACATGTCCGGATTCGCGTTGCAAACGGGTGAGCGCACTTCTTACCGCCATGATCGCATTGGGGGTAAACTCCTCTGCCGGGGTTGTGAGATCGGCTTGGTAGCGCGGGTAAATCACGATGTTTCCGCGGCGAACAAGGTGGTCAATCCAATTGCCATATGCCGCCGGATTGGTGCCTCCCCACCCATGCAAAAAAACAATCACCGGTGCTGTGGCGGGGACGGGCGCGGCGGGTTCATAAATCCAGTATTCCGCACGTCCGGTTTCATAAATTGTACTTGTTACGCTGGAATGCGGAAGGGTACTTCCACCGGGGCCGGTTGCCGGTTGGGACGGAGGGGTTGGCGCCTCCCCGCTGCGCGCCGGCAGCGCCAGAAGCGAACAGAGGCAGCAAATAGCCAGAAGAAGAATTTGGAACAGCGTCATCGTATCACCCTTTCCCGGAACATGTGCAACTCGTCATTCCTTCAACATTTATCGTGCCAGAGGCGTTGGGATACGGATGTTCTGCGGAACGTCCGGAGTTTCAGGCACTTCCCGGAATTTTTATATTGACAGCAAGTTTATGCCGTGTTGAAATACTCCTCATGGTGTCGGGAAACGCCTGCCGTTCACAATCAGAGGGAGCCTTTAGCAGCCGACCCGCCGGAAGCGCGGCCGCATAGCCAAATATTTATCGATAAAGATATATCTTATCGATTTATTGATAAATCTTGCTTTGTGGTTGTTAATTTGTTTGACTTGGCTTCTGGTTGAGGGTTATATTTCCGTGATGTGGGTTGATGGTCTTTCTGGCGCGGCCTGCTTGGATTCAGTAATTATAGACTTTAATCGAGCAATCAGGAAATTTGTGCGCGCGGTGCATGTTGCCGGGGCAATGTTGGCGGCTTTCATCTTGTCCGGGGCTTTTCTGGAAAGGGGATGGTTGTGGCTGAGGATCTGGAAGTAAAAAAGATTGTGGATAAATGGAAAGACGTGCCCGGAAGTCTGATCATGGCGCTGCATGAGGTGCAGGAGGTTTTTGGCTACATCTCCCGCGATCTTGCCATGCAGTTGGCGAAGGGAATGCATGTTCCTCTTGCCCGAATCTACGAGGTGATTACCTTCTACAGCTTTTTCAAACTCAATCCGCCCGGCAAGCACAAGGTACAGGTATGCATGGGCACTGCCTGCTATCTCAAGGGGGCGCAGAAGATTATCGACGAAATGAAAGAGCAGCTCCAGATCGGCGAGGGCGAAACGACCCCCGACGGGCTGTTCCAGCTTGAGATGGTGCGTTGCGTCGGCTGCTGCGGCCTTTCTCCGGTGGTTGTGATTGGTGAGAAGGTCTATGGCAAGGTAGACCCTTCGGGCGTGTCGGCGATTCTGGCGGAATATGAGAAGGACTAACCACATAGATTCAGGAAGGGACAAGATATGCTCTTAACCAAAGAGACGCTGGCCCAGATCAAGGCCAAGCATCAGGCGGCCGATGACAACTGGATCAAGATCGGCATGGCAACCTGCGGTGTGGCAGCCGGCGCGGACAAGGTCTATCAGACCATTCTGGGTGCGGTGAAAAGCAGCGGTTTGAACATTGATGTCCGGATTGCGGGCTGTCAGGGAAGTTGTTACGCCGAGCCGCTGGTGGAGATCAAGACCGCCGGGGGGCAGTTTTTGTATACCCGTGTGGATGAGTCCATGGCGCGCGAGATTGTCGCGCATCATGCCTCCCAGGGGCAGCCGCTTTCGAGTGCGGTTCCGTGGGGTGGCGAACGCACCGACGGGCAGATGCGCATTGCGATGCGCCACTGCGGGGTGGTGAACCCGGAGTCGATCGAAAGTTACATCGAGCATGACGGCTATCAGGCGCTGATGACATATTTGACCGAGAAGAAGCCGGAAGACGTAATTGCAGAGATGGAAAAGTCGAAGCTGCGCGGTCGCGGCGGTGCGGGATTCCCCACGCATCTGAAGTGGACCTTCGCCCGCCGGAGCAAGGCCTCGGACATCAAGTACATTATTTGCAATGCTGACGAAGGCGATCCGGGCGCGTACATGGATCGTTCGGTTCTGGAAGGCGACCCGCATGCGGTCATCGAGGGGATGATGCTGGGCGCTTATGCTATCGGCGCCTGCAAGGGTTTTTTCTATGTCCGGGCGGAATATCCGCTGGCGGTGCGGCGTCTGGAGATGGCGATTGCGCAGTGCCGCGAGTACGGAGTGATCGGCAAGAACATCTTCGGCAGCGGCTTTGATTTTGAAATCGAAATCCGCCTTGGCGCGGGTGCGTTTGTCTGCGGCGAAGAAACCGCGCTGATTGCATCCCTCGAAGGCCGGCGCGGCACCCCGCGTCCGCGGCCGCCGTTCCCGACCGATTGCGGCGCGTTCGATAAGCCTTCGGTCATCAACAACGTCGAAACGCTGACCAACGTTTCCGCGATTCTGCTCAAGGGCGGGGCATGGTATGGCGCGATCGGAACCGAGAAATCGACTGGCACCAAGGTCTTCGCGGTTACCGGCAAGGTTAAGAACTCCGGGCTGGTGGAGATCCCGATGGGGACGCCGCTGCGCAAGGTGGTCTTCGATATCTGCGGTGGCATTCAGGACGATAAGAAATTCCTTGCCGTGCAGACCGGCGGCCCTTCCGGCGGTGTGATTACGGAAGAGTTCCTCGACGTGCCGATTACCTATGAGAGCCTCGCGGAGTTGGGGTCGATCATGGGCTCGGGCGGCATGATCGTGATGAACGAGGACGACTGCATCGTCGATATCGCAAAGTTCTATCTTGGGTTCTGTGTGGATGAGTCCTGCGGCAAATGTGCGCCCTGCCGGATCGGCGGAAAAAAGATGCTCGGCATTCTGGATAAAATTTCCGCCGGCAAGGGGGAGCCGGGGGATGTGGCGAAGCTCAAGCAAATCTGTCTGGCGATGCAGAAGGCGTCGCTGTGCGGGCTTGGGCAAACGGCCCCCAATCCGATCGTTTCGACCCTGCGCTACTTTGCAGAAGAATACCGCCAGCACATTGAGGACAAGAAATGCCGTGCAGGGGTCTGCAAAAAGCTGCTGAAATTTACCATCCAGCCGGAGAAATGCGTCAAGTGCGGACTGTGCCAGAAGCGCTGCCCGGCCGACGCGATTCTCGGGGACCGCAAGAGCGGGTTTGTCGTGGTGCAGGAGAAGTGCGTCAAGTGCGGGGCGTGCATGGACGCCTGCAAGTTCGATGCGGTTACCAAGGGCTAAGCCGACCGGCGCAGACAAGGATGATATCAAATGGTAAAGGTCAAGATTGACAATATTGATGTTGAGGTCGCGGAAGGCGTAACCATTCTGACGGCCGCGAAACAAGTGGGCGTAAAGATTCCCACCCTCTGCAAACATCCGGACGTCAAGGCGACGGCCGCATGCGGCATCTGCGTCGTGAAGATGAAGGGCTCGCCCAAAATGCTGCGCGCCTGCACGACGCCGATTACAAGGTTCGAGGAGGGCAAGGAGTTCATTACCCGCGATCCCGAGATCGTCGAGGTCCGCAAGACGGTGATCGAGATGATCCTCTCCGACCATCCCAACGAGTGTTTTACCTGCGGGCGCAACCAGAACTGCGAATTGCAGCAGATTGCCGCGGATTTCGGCATCCGGGAGATCCCCTTCGAGCAGAAGCAGATCAATCATGAACTGGACGACATCAGTACCGGTACGATCCGGCTGGAGCCGAATAAGTGCATTAAGTGCGGCCGCTGCGTGGAAATCTGTCAGGAGGTGCAGGATGTGAATGCGCTCTGCTTCATCGAGCGTGGCTTCAAGACGATCATTTCAGCGGCCGGCGAAGATCTCAAGCTCGGGGAGTCTCCCTGCGTGCGCTGCGGCCAGTGTTCCGCGCACTGCCCGACCGGAGCGATCGTCGAATTTGACAACACCCCGGCGGTATGGGAGCTGCTCAAGAAGACGGATGCGCATATCACGGTGCAGATTGCGCCGGCGGTGCGCGTGGCGCTGGGCGAGGCGTTCGGACTGGCGCCGGGCACCAACCTCACCAAGAAGATTTATACCGCCTTGCGGCGGCTTGGCTTCCATGCCGTGTTCGATACGAACTTTACTGCGGACGTAACGATTATGGAGGAAGGCAGCGAGTTCATATCTCGGCTCACCAAAAAGACCGCGCCGCTGCCGTTGATTACGACCTGTTGTCCGGCTTGGGTGGACTTCATGGAGAAATTCGCCTGCGATGTGATGGAGAATTTCTCGACCGCCAAGAGTCCGCAGGAGATGATGGGCGCGCTGGTGAAGACCTACTACGCCGAGAAGGCCGGCCTCGACAAGAATAAGCTTTATAACGTTTCGATCATGCCCTGTACGGCCAAAAAGTACGAACTGCAGCGCAGCAAGGACATGTCTTCATCCGGTGCGTCGGTGGATGTGGATGTGGTCCTCACGACCCGCGAATTCGCGCGCATGATCAAGCAGGCGGGCATCGATCTGGTCAATCTCCCCGATGGCGAAGCCGACAACATTCTCGGGCAGTATACCGGCGCGGGCACCATCTTCGGTAACACCGGCGGCGTGATGGAGGCGGCGTTGCGGACGGCGTATGAGTTGATCACCAATAAGCGTCTCGACAGCGTGGATTTTCTTGCGGTGCGCGGTCTGAAGGGGGTGAAAGAGGCGACGATCGATGTGGACGGTACGCCGGTGCGGGTTGCGGTTGCTTCCGGGCTTGGCAATGTCGAATACGTCCTCAATCGCATCCGCGAGTGGAAGGCCAATGGCTCGAAGGAGGCAGACATCCCCTGGCATTTCATTGAGGTCATGGCCTGCCCCGGGGGGTGCATCGCCGGCGGCGGTCAGCCGTATGGCGTAAGCGACGAACTGCGCCGTAAGCGCACGGAGGGGCTGTATGATGACGATCGCGATTGCGGGTTCCGGCGCAGTCATGAGAATCCGATGGTCGCGCAGTTGTACAAGGATTTCCTCGGCGCGCCGCTAAGCGAAAAGTCGCATCATTTGCTGCACACGCACTATACCTGCCGTCCGATGTACAAACGTTAACGTCTGACGGAATCATGCAAGCCATAGGGACCGCCGGAAGAAATTCCGGCGGTCCTTTGTTGTCCCGCAAGCCGTTTTTCCATGGAGCAATGGCGCATGAACGCGGAAATCAAACAGCGCTTACTGCGAATAGGCTCAGAGGGCGGAAATCTGGTCGATGCCGACCTTGCCCGTCTGCGCCAACAGGCTGGCGAAGGTGTGGCGAAATACATTCCATCGCAGCTTACCATCCAGCGCCGGGAGTTCCTTCACGATAGGAAGGATATCGCTCTGCGCTTTTACGTTGTAA
>CAYWTJ010000066.1:0-7193 GCA_964460225.1 uncultured Planctomycetaceae bacterium
GGGTGCGTTTTCTTTTCTGTTTCTTTTTCCTTGGCACCGCCAGCAGGAGACCCAACGGCAGGCACTTGAGATAGCCCGCCGCCGCGAACGCGCCGTAGGGATGCGCCCAGATAACGAAAGCGATCAAAGCCACACTGGCGAGAATGCCGCCGAGAAAGCCCTCCCAGCTCTTCTTCGGGGAGATCGAGGGCCAGAGCTTGTGGTAGCCGTACCGCTTGCCGACCAGCAGACCGGCGATGTCGCAAATCTTGCTGCCGGTGAAGTAAACAAAGACGAACTCCAGCCCGTCGTACTCCCAGCCGTGCATGATCTCCAGATGCCGCATGCGCCCCATAAAGGAGAGGATCATCCAGAAGATCGCCACGCCGCCGATGGTGGAGCAGGTATTCGCCAGCGCGCCGGCATTGCCGTAGCCGATCAACTGCCAGAGCAGCACCACCGCGCAGAAAACGGCAAAGAGGATGATGTCATACCCCGGCATGCCCGGCAGCGGCGGGTTGGTGACGGAGTATTCCTGAGCGAAATAAAGCAGCGCGCAGGTCAGAATGCCCAAACCGGCGAACGGCTTCCAACCCTGACTGCGGGCGAGGCGGTAGAATTCGCGCAGGGCGAGGCCGCCGAAGAGCGCCTGCACGATCGCCAGTCCCCAGCCGGAGCCATAGCGGGCGTCGGCCCAGAACACGCCGACCATCAGAAAGAACATCGGCACGCCAAACGCGAGTCGTAATCCCAGCATCTTGCATCAATCCTCTCAAATCCGCTTTTGTAATGTAATGCGCTTGCGGGCAACTCACCCGCACTTCGCGCCACGCAAGCGGGCAACCGCGCTATTTATCGGTTGCCTGCCTGCTATTTTCGGTAATCACTTCCAACAAGCCTTCCGCTTCATCCGTGACATTATTCAAACGGCAATCCCCCGTATCCACCTCTTTCAGAATTTTCAAAATGGCCCGCGGATCGTCGGTTGCCATATTCCGCAATCGTTGGAGTTCCTCATCGCAGTCATAATTATCCTTGCGATGCTTTTGGATAATACACTCTTTCAGGGCTTGTGCCTGTTTTTCATCATACTTCTCTTTCGGAAGGAGCACGGTTCTTTTTACAAGCTTCACCACTTCGCCATCCCCGGAATTTGCCGCAATCCGGTATTCCGAGAGAAGAAACGGAACATCTTCGCACGGTTTTCGGGGATCGCTCGTTGTCTCGGTGAAGCGCAATATTCCGTTTTGTGCTTCGGAGTAATCAAATATTTCAGGGTATCCAGCCTCGCCACTTCCGACCGACCATGCGATTTTTCCATCAGCGGCAATCAGGCGGATATTCCAAGCCTGTCCCTTCAGACTGGTCTTCGTCAAAAGCTGCGGCGCTTCCGCCCAGTAGGCAATCTTGAGGCGATAAGCTCCCGCCGGAGCATCGACGATCTCCGTTTCCGGTATCGCCTTACCCGGAGTCGCAGTCTCGTCCTGAGCGGGTAAACATACGGTGCCAAGGAAAAAGAAACAGAAAAGAAAACGCACCCTAATACGTAATATCATCCGGCATACCTTTACTCGAGAACCCCGAGCGCGACCCAAGCGATCAGAACCAGACCGAGGCCGACGCGGTACCAAGCGAAGGCGTTGAAGGTGTTGGTGCGCACAAAGCGAAGCAGCCAGACCACCGCCAGCCACGCCGTCGCCGTCGCCACCCCAAATGCCAGCAGCGCGTCCGGAGCGATCAATTCCGCCCCATGACCAGCCTTGATCTCTCGGAGCATCTCATAGCCGCCAGCCGCGAACATGGTGGGGATGCCGACCAAAAACGCGAACCGCACCGCCGCCGGCCGCGACATTCCCAGCACCAGCGCCACCAGCACCGCCGCCCCCGAGCGGGACGTTCCCGGCAGCACCGCCGCCATCAACTGCGCCAGCGCCACAGCAATCGCAATCCCCCACCCCGCGACGTCGGTGAGCGTTTTGCCGCGCACATGGCGCTCGATGGCAAAGATCACGAACCCGCCGATCAGAGTCGCCAGCGCAATCGGCAGCACCCGGTCAGGCAGATCCATGCCGAGTTTCTTTGCGACAAAACAGAATCCGCAGGTCAGAAAGAAACTCGCGGTCAGAAGGAGAAACTCCCGGCGAACCGCCGCTTCTTTGAGCCCGGTCAGCAGACGCAGGATGTCCTTCCAGAAGACCAGAGCGGCGGCAAGGATCGGCCCCACCTGAATCAAAACGTTGAAGGCGTCGCTTTTGTGACAGCCAAGAATGCTTTCGGCGATGAGCAGATGTCCAGTGCTGCTGACCGGCAGAAACTCGGTGATTCCCTCCACCGCCCCCAACACAACCGCGCTCAAATAATCCATAACGTCCCTCGTCAAAATCCGCATTGCTGGCTGTGTTACGACCTTCCGTGCGAATGGTCGGGCAAAAAAACATCAAAAAGGCGTAACGCCTCCGGCCGGCAGCCGGCACACGGGGCGGCCCTCAATATAGCCGCGCGCGCCCTGCGGAGCAAGCTGAACGCGGGGAGCCGCGTCATCGGCCCACGCCAAGCCGTGGGGAGCCGGATCGAAGGCCCGCATGACGGCCTGAACCCGGCCAATCGCCGCATTCATTTCCTCGATCGAATCCGGATACGGTTCGCCCTGAAAGAACAGATACAGGCCCGCCGGAAGCTCCATCACCTCGCATCCCTCCGGCACCGGTCCGGCGTAGGCAAGCGGCACCTCCACGCCTTGCGTGTAGAAAGAAGTTCCCGCAGGCCGGAATTTCGGCGGCATCCACATCCCGACCGGCTCATGCAGTGCGCCGGGGATCGCGCAGAGCTTGCCCCACGTATCGCAGCCGACCTCCTCACAGAAGGCAAAATATTCTTCCGAGGCTCTGCCTCGGATCAGGATCAGCTTCCGCGCGGGGCGTTCCCGCAGATGCACCACAATCGTTTGCGCGTTCACGTCCCGTCCTTGATCTTGATAAAACGTCCCGCCCCCAAGTGCGGGGCTGAATTCCCCGCCCGCCATTCATGGCGCGACAAACGAATCCCCTTCGAGCGCGCCGAATTTGCGGGTGCGGCGCTGGTAGTCGGCAATGGCCTTGCCAAGCTCCTCGCGACCGAAATCCGGCCAGCAGACCGGCGTCGAATAATATTCCGCGTAACTTGCCTGCCAGAGCATGAAGTTGGAGAGCCGCATCTCCCCGGCGGTCCGGATGATGATGTCGGGATCGGGAATTCCGGCGGTGTCAAGCTGCTCCGCCAGCATCTCTTCGGTGATATCCTCGGCCTTCAGCTCGCCCGCCGCCACCCTTGCCGCCACCTTGCGCGCCGCGCGGACAATCTCATCGCGCCCGCCGTAATTCAGCGCCAGCGTCAGCATCTGCCGCGTCCCGCCCTTGAGCCGCTCCATCGACGCCTGCAACGCCTGGCGCGTGGAGTCGGGCATCCGGGCGATGTCGCCGATGATGCGCAGCCGGATGGAATTCCGCTCCATCTCCTCGATCTCGCTGGCAAGGTAGCGCTCCAGCAGATGCATCAGGGCGTCAACCTCGGCCTGCGGACGCTTCCAGTTCTCGGTGGAAAAGGCATAAACGGTAAGGTAGCCGATCTTCCAGTCGCGGCACGCCTCCAGAACCCGGCGCAACGCCACGGCCCCGGCCTGATGCCCCTCGACCCGCGCTTTTCCCAACGCCTGCGCCCAGCGGCCGTTGCCGTCCATGATAATCGCCACATGGGCCGGCACCGCGGCCGGGTCGAACGGCAACTGGGTCTGTGGATTCTGCGCCATCGAACGATCCTTTATCAACGCCAACCGGGCGGGCAAGTTCCCGCTACGCGACAGGTTACGCACGCCTATCATAATTATTTGCCGCGCAATGGCAAGCGGATAACGCCGATGTGCTTTTTTTGCGGACAAAGAGGGAAAAAACTTGCCAAAAAATGCATAACCTCATATCCTATAGCCATAAGGTTGGCTGCGAAAACCGGGGGCAGCCGGTTTTTGCCGCAACACACGGAGGAGATCTCATGGCCGGAAAAATTACGGGCGCTCAGAATGACGATGACATGATGGATGACATCGACGAAGAGGATGAGGATACGATCAAGGATATGTATCTCACCTTCCACCTCGGCGGCGAGGATTACGGGATCGAGATTGCCTACGTCACGGAGATCGTCGGGATGCAGAACATCACCGAGGTTCCGGACATGCCCGATTTCGTCAAGGGCGTGGTGAACCTGCGCGGGCAGGTGATTCCGGTCATCGACATGCGCCTGCGCTTCCACATGCAGCCGCGCGAGTACGACGAGCGCACCTGCATCATCGTGGTTCATATCCGCAATATTCAGCTCGGACTGGTGGTGGATACCGTCAACGAGGTCCGCACCATCGACGAATCCTGCATCTCACCCGCGCCAAAGATCTCCGCCAGCAAAGCCAGCCGCTACATTAAGGGCATGGGCAAGGTCGGCGACGAAGTCAAGATTCTGCTCGACGCCAACAAGGTGATGTTCGAGGAAGAACTGGCGACGCTCGGCTCCTGAACGGCGGCGCGGAGGGCGGACCCGCAGGAACGAAGAGGGCAATGCGGCGGCTTGCGAAGGCCGCCGCTTCACTTTTCCCCGAAATTCCGCTGAATTTCTCTTGCGGCTGCGGATACGGACGCATAAACATTGTAAGATGCGTGCGCGGATGGTAGTTACAGGCGCATAGCGATTTCTCCCGCCGAGCGTGCCGCCCTCGCAGGGCATGCCGCGCCCGCTGCCGGCCGGACAAGTGGAACTCAGACAGGATGACAGGATGAACACGAACTGGAACGATCAGGAGGGGGCCTTTCACCCGGTAAGCGCGCCGGATTATCTGCCCAAGGCGCAGTTGCAGACCTTACAACTGCAACGGATGAAGGCCATCATCCGGCGGGCGTTTGAGAAGGTGGGGCTATTCTTCCAGCGCTGCGAAGAACGCGGGATCACCCCCGACGATCTGGTGCGGCTGGAGGATCTGGCGAAATTCCCGTTTACCGTCAAGACCGATTTGCGGGACACCTACCCCTTCGGCCTCTTCGCCAGCGAAATGGGGGATATCGTCCGCCTGCACGCCTCGTCCGGGACCACGGGCAAGCCGATTGTCGTCGCCTATACCAAATCCGACATCGAAGTCTGGTCGAGTACGATGATGCGGACCTTCTGCTGCGGCGGCATTCACCGTGGCGACATCATCCAGAACGCCTACGGCTACGGTCTGTTTACCGGCGGCCTCGGAGCGCACTACGGGGCGGAGGCGCTGGGGGCGACGGTGATTCCGGTCTCTGGAGGAAATACCGAACGGCAACTGATGCTGATGAAGGACTTCGGAACCAACGCCATCTGTTCGACCCCGAGTTATTTTCTGCACCTGATCGAGTCTGCCCCGAAGATGGGAATTGACCTGAAGAAGCTGCCGATCCGGGCGGGATTCTTCGGCGCGGAGCCGTGGACGATGGAGATGGGGCGTTACATGGAACGCGAAGCCGGAATCAAGGTCGTGGACATTTACGGCCTCTCGGAGATCACCGGCCCCGGCGTGGCGTCGATGTGCGGCTGCCAGAACGGACTGCACCTTTTTGAGGACCACTACTACCCGGAAATTATCGATCCCGCAACCTGCAAGGTGCTGCCCGACGGCGAAGAGGGCGAACTGGTGCTGACCACGCTCTCGAAAGAGGCGATGCCGATGATCCGCTACCGCACGCGCGACATCACGCGGATCATCACCGAACCCTGCCCCTGCGGGCGGACGATCCGGCGGATGGAGCGGGTGGCGCGCCGCAGCGACGACATGTTCATCATCCGGGGGGTGAATGTCTTCCCGTCGCAGATCGAGGCGGGACTGCTGACGGTCGAGGAGGCGGTGCCGCATTATATGATTGTGCTGACGCGCGAGGGCGGCCTCGACCAGATCAACGTGGAGGTGGAGGTGACGCCGGAGGCGTTCTCGGATCAGGTGGGTCAGATGCAGGCGTTGCAGAAGAAGATTGCGCACGCGATCGAGGCGATCATCCAGATCCGGGTGAACGTGAAGCTGAAGGAGCCGAACTCGATCCCGCGCAGCGAAGGCAAGGCCAAGCGCCTGATCGACCGCCGCAACGAGGGGAACTGATCCGCAATAGCGAACAGGAAGATCTATTACGCCGGATGGCTTCTGCTGGTAGCGGGAAAACGTCAAAACCGGCAGTTGAAGATTCCTAAGCGGCCGATACGCCGTACGAAATAAAGGGTGAGCCTTGGTGGTGTTATGGGTATATTTCTTCGGAGCGCTCCTCTTTCTGGCGGAAGGGATTCTGGCCGGATATTATTTATACCAGATGCAATTGAATCTATTATCGTTGCCGCTGCACTTTCTGCCATGCATGGTGTTTTTCGGGGCGTACCTGATTGCCAGGAACCAGAAAAGGAATCTGGTTCACTGGATCGCCGTTCCGGTATGCTTGCTCTGCTCCGGGTTTGGGGCGCTTGATTTTGCGGTGATCCGCTTTTTTCATTCGACGCTTATGGAAAGGTGCGATATTGGGGAATACGCCGATTTAGTTACCAAATTAAAGAAAGCTGATCCAAAACAGTTTGAACATTTTCCGGCAGAAGTTCCTGCACAAGCAAACAACGTTCGCTTCTCATATCAAGAACATTTTTTGCAGGGGGGCGGACATCTTCAACTTCGAGGTACATTCCCGCAGGAAGCAATAGACCGCCAATATGCGGAGTTCAATACGATAAAAACCGTTTCGTATTTCGGTGGAGACATGTTCTCGCATGTCAACGCTTCCCCGGATGGAATGCCGACGACGGAATTTTATACCGGCGAAGTCAAGCATGTGGAGTTCCCGAAGGATTACGAACTATTGGTTCTGGACCGGTTAATACCAGCCAAAGAACGAGCCAACGGCCTTTACTGGAACCACGGAAAGAGTCACGGCGTCGCCATCAGCAAGCAGCGCAACGAAATCATCTACTGGGCTGAGTTTTGGTGAGCGGAGTGCACTACGAAATCGTTCACCGGGTCACCCTTGTGTTTTGAGAATACGAAATATCGTATCCGTTATTATCGTGGACGGGAGAAAATAATACGGAGCAATGCATGAGATTAAGCACAATCACCCTTACATTACTTTTATTCTTTGCATCATTCTCCCCCGCTCAGGAACCGCCTTCGCGGCAGTCTCTATCTCCGAGTTCTCCTG
>CAYWTJ010000067.1:0-31221 GCA_964460225.1 uncultured Planctomycetaceae bacterium
TGGGAAGCGTCGATCTCGGAAGGAGTTATGATATACTCTCCCGCGTTTTCCTTGTCAGCGGATTTGTCAGCACTTTTGTTAGCAGTTGTCAGCGGATTTGCGGTTCCATGATGCGAATGTCCCGTTCCGGTAGATGACTGGAATCTTCCACGGTTGAGGGCTGTAATCGATGTAACTCCTTCCTGCTTTCCATTTTCCGACAATAAAATACCACTATCGGATATGTTCATTCCGGTTGCGGTTTGTTGTAACCCGGGCGCGGCGTTGGGCAAAAGTTCCGCCGCCGGTTGACTTTACACCATCCGATTTGGATACTCCTTACACTTCGGCGGGCGGGAGCAGGTTGGTGCGGCCGCCGGAATCCGAACATCTTTGAAGGAAACGGTTATGCGCAATTTTCTGACCATCGCCCGCCGGGAGTTTACCCAGTTGGCCTGCACGCCGTCCATTTACTGCGTTCTGGCGGCCATCACGCTCTTTTACAGCTTTGTTTTTTATAATGATATCGAAGCCAACCGCCAGAGCACGTTGTATCCGGCGGCGATGATGTTCGGCTTCCTGTCGCTGTTTGTGGCGCCGGTGCTGACCATGCGCTCCTTCGCAGGGGAGGAGGCGAGTGGCACGATTGAGCTGCTGTTGACGTCGCCGGTTCGCGCCTGGGAAGTGGTGGCGGGGAAGTTTGCCGGCTGTTGGGCGTTTTTTCTCTTGAGCATGCTGCCGCTGGCCGGTTATGCCCTTGTGCTTGCCGTGTACGGCGAAGTGGACCGTGGGGAACTCTTGGGCGTGTTCCTCGGGCTGGCGTTCTGCGGCGCCGCTCAGGTGGCGACGGGGATGCTGGTATCCAGTCTGACGGGCAATGTGATTGTGGCGGCGGCCGGGGGATGCGTGGCGAACTTCTTCCTGTTCATGCTTGCGCTGCCGGTCGATCAGGGCGCGGGGGTCTACAGCTTTCCGGCTGCCCTGTCCTGGTGGGCGCATATGAAGGAAGTCTTTGCCAAAGGCGTCCTTGATACGCGTTCGCTGATGTATATGGCGACCTTCGTTCTGCTGATCCTGTTTTGGAACTGGCTGAGTCTGACCTCGCGCGGACTGTTTTCTCCGGGCGGGCGCAGGATTCGCACCCGGACGATTCTCAGCTCGGTCCTGTGTGTCGTGGCGGGGGTAAATGTTTTTATCTTCGCGGGACTGGCGAACTATGGCTGGCGGGGACTCATGACGGCCATCGGTGCGGGGGAGGCGCTGAGCAAGGGCTGGCCCGTGCTGGCCGGTTTGGCGCTGGTTCTTCTGGGGGTGCTGATTCTGGGGCTTGATCGTCCTGTCCGGACGAGGGTTGTCGCGGCGGCCGGGAGGGGGGAGGGATTTGCCCGCCGTTGGCCGGTCTGGCTGGCGGTGGGGGCGGCGCTGCTGATTTTTGCGGACGTCAATTATCTCTCCATGCTGAGCCGGGGGGGGCTGCGGCTGTCCTGCCGCTGGGACCTGACGGCCAACCGGACGAATACGCTGACGCCGGCCCTGCGCGAGGCGGCGGATCTTCTGGAAGCCCCTCTGACGGTGACGGTTTTTTTGAGCGAAAATGCGGAGTACGATGGCGTTCCCCTGGCGCGGCGGGTACGGGAGCTGCTGGCGGATCTCAGCAGCTACTCTCCACGCGTGAAGGCGCGCTTTCTGGATGCGCAGGCGGATGCCGAGCGTGCGCGGGAGGATGCGGCACGACTGGGTTTGCCTGCCGCGGAACTTGATCGCCTGACGGCCTTTGAATACCAAGGCAAGATGATGGTTTTGCCGGCGGCCGGTTTTTTGCGCACGCCTGAAGCGCGGGATATGATGGCGGGACGCAAGACAGCATTCTTTCAGGGGGAGCTGGCGATGTCAATGGCGTTACGCCGGATGGCCGATCAGCGGGTGACGCGGGTGCTGTTTGCGACGGGGCATGGCGAGATGGCCATCAGCAAGGCGGGCCGCGATCCGCAGTTGGCGGGGCTGCTTGCCGAGGCGCTTGCCCGGGAGGCCTATGAGGTGCGTCCGTGGCTGTTTACTGGCGAAGAGGACGTGCCGGTCGGGACGGATTTGCTCGTTTTTGCGGGGTCGGTGGTGCCGTTTGCCGGCGGGACGGTGGAACGGCTGCGCGCCTATGTGGATAAGGGCGGACGCGTTTTGTTGCTGCTGCCGCCGCTGATGCAGGCCAAAACGGTGCCGGGTTTGGAGACGGTGCTGGAATATTTTGGAATAAAAATGCGGGATGACGTGGTGGTGGATGACAAGAACAACGCCGGCGGGCAACCGACCCAGATTCTGGCGCTGATGGAAGAGGGCGCGGCGGTGAACACGGGAAAGCAGCAGACGGTCGTCATGCTGCCCGATGCGCGGTCGCTGGCGCTGTCGGAGGAGGTCGCCCACAGCAACAACTGGGAGCTGACGCAACTGCTGCGCAGCGTCAAGGATAGCAGCAGACGGTACAACCCCGAGACCAAGAAAATTCAGGCGGGACCGGCCACGTTGGGCGTAACGTTGGCGCGTCCGGCGCAAGGCAGCGTGCCGGAGGCGCGGGCGGTGGTGATCGGCGGCTCCGCGCTGGCATCCAACCTGAATATCGACAGCAACGACAATCGCATCTTTCTGGTGCAGTGCTGCCGGTGGCTGGCGGGGCGCGAGTACGGAATCCGTCCGCAGGAACGGGAATACCGCGACCTGCGGCTGAATATCAATGCCGACGGCTTGCGGCTGGTCTGGTGCGTATCGGTGATTCTGCTGCCGATGTTCTGGCTGCTATGCGCGACCGGGGTGTGGTTGCTGCGCCGGGACTGACGGCCGGCGGGCGGGGGCGGGCAGCTCTGGGGATTTGCCATGACGGGATATGAAAAATGAATAAGAAGATCAGTCTTCTGATGGCGGCGGTTGGGGTGGTGTTGGGCGCGGTCTGCGTGGCTTTGAGCTGGAGCGGGACGGATTCTGTCCGGGCAGGCGGGCGCGCCATCAAGCTGCCGGCCGGTCAGATCGACGCAATAGAGATCTACCGGGGGGATAAGCAGATCGCCGGATTTGCCAAAAACAGTCAGAGCGGAGAGTGGAAGGTGGATCTGCCGCGGTTGCAGGCGGTGAAGAATGCTGCGGACCGGCAGGCGATGGAGGATCTTTTTGCTTTTTTATCCCGAGCGGAACTGCGCCCGGCGAAGAATGTCAGCCGGCTGGAGGCAGGACTGGAGGGTGGGAATGTTTTGCAGTTGATCGCCCGAAAAGGCGAGAAAGCGTCCTCCGTTTTTCTGGGCGGTTACAGCAAGGACGGGAGCGTGCGCTATTTCGCCTCCGATGACGATCCGCATACCGTTTTGCAGGCCGAGAGCAGTCTGACGCGCGTGTTCGACCGGGACGAAAGTACCTTGCGTTCCCTGGATGTTTTTGATCTTGGCAGCCGGCAGCCGGATCGCATCTGCATCTATCCGGGGTCTGGTGAAAAGCCGATGGAATTGGATCTGACTGCCGACGGCTGGGTGTTGGGCAGCCCAATCAACTGGCCGGCCGACAACGCGCGCGTGGGGGCGATTTTACGGCTGTGCGCCATGCTGCGGGCAACGGGCATTGTCAGCGGACAGACGGTGGAGGATGATGGCAGGCACCCGGCGTTGATGTTGCGCTTGGGCGGGCGCGAACAGAAGGTGGTCTTCGTAGCGCGCGCGCAGGGCGGAATGCTGGCGCGGCGGATGGATCGCGGCGAGGTCTACGAACTGACGATGTCCGGCTTGGAGTTGATTACCGGCGCGGCCGCGGAAACAATGCGCAGCCGCAAGCTTGCACTGCTCAAGGGGCGTGAGGTGGCTGGGGTGGAGTTGACGGCCGAGGATGGGCGGAAGCTGCGTTTGGAACAGCGTGATGGGCAGTGGACTGCGGGCGGAGCTTTTTCCGTAGAGAAGACAGCGGCCGAGAACCTGCTGCGTTCGCTGGATAACTTGGTGCTGCGTGCCGTGGTGGATGACGGCGAGGCGAAGATCACCGAGTACGGGTTGGATCATCCGCAGATGAATATCAGCGCGTTTGACGCCGGCGGGGCGGAGGTGGCGCAGTTGAAAGTTGCAACGGTGCCGCTGGCGCCGCCGCTGCACGGGCAAGACCAGTATTTTGCGAAGCTCTCGGGGCGTAAGCAGATCGTAGAGCTGGAGCCGTTGCTGGGGAATTTCTTTTTGCAGGACTTTTTGCAATACCGTTCCCGGCTGGTCAGTAACGATGATTACAAGGATATACTCAAAATACGGATTGTCGGCCTGAATTTCGACCGGGAGTACTGGCAGAATTCGCCCACGCAATACCAAATGGCGAAGCCGGATTCCGTATTGCTGGGGGAGAAACCGAATTGGGAAATGATGCGTTTGGCAAAGGATCTGGCGGGCTTGCGCTGCGAGGGGTTTGTCCCGGAAAAAAAAGCCGAAAACGCGGATTTGGGTCTTGACCGGCCGCAGTTGAAAACCATACTTACCATGCGTTCGGTGGGGGGGGGGGCGGATAACTCACGGCAGGTACGTGAGTTGGCGATTGGCAACAGCATCAAGATTCCCGCTCAGCCGGCGGTGGGACTGGCGGAACAAGAGTATTATTACGCCCGGCTGACGGGGGTGAAAGAGATTCTGATTCTCAATAAAAAATTTGTAGATCGCCTGTTCATGGAGTATAAATAGACGTTCGCGGCGCAACGCACGGGCAGTCGGTGCGCCAGCTATGATGACAGCCGGGTGAATTTCCCGCAAGAGGCGTGAGGCGGGGATGCAATTTTCTTTCGGGAGGGTTGTAAATGGCGAAGAAGAATGCCGGGGGTGCTGCCGGCGCTGCAAAGAATAACGCCAAGAAGGGGAAGGCCGAAGTGGGAAAGGCCGGTAAGGCCGCTTCCGGAAAGAAGCCGGAAAAAAAGGATGCGTCCGGGAAAGGTGCTGTGAAGAAAGAAGAAGAGAAAAAGACAAAGAAAGTGGCCGTGAAGCAGGAGCAGGTGAAACCGGCTGCGAAGAAGGCGGTCGCTAAGCCTGCTGCCAAGGCGGGCGAGAGCAAGCCGGCGGGCAAGAAGCCTGCCGCCAAGCCGGAAAAAAAGCCGGCGGCGAAGAAACCTGCCGCAAAGAAACCTGTCCGGCCCTTGCCGGATGAGGAGGAACTCAAGCCCGGCGATGTCGTGGAGGAGCCGGCTGAGGATGAGGAGCCGAAAGATCTGGACGACGATGATCTCGACATTGACCCGGCGCTGGCGGCGGTTGCAGCGGAGGACGAGGATGTCGAAGCTCCCGACGATATCATAGATGTTGATCCCGAATCGGATGCGGAAGAGATCCTTCCCGGGGTGGATCTTGATGCGGATGTAGAGGGGGAGCAGGGGGCGTTTGGAGACAAGAAAGAAGGTGGTCTCGTCCGCAAGGCAGCCACCGGGAAAAAGCCCAAGATTATCGTCGTTGCCGCTACGGGGCCGAAAAAGCTGCTGAAGCTGGCTCCGGGGCTGCTCAAGAATGCGGCCAGCAAGGCTCCGGTTTCGTCCTCTCCGGCGGCATGTCCGTCCAGCGGGGAGGAGGACAAAAAGAAGGAATACCGCAAGCTGACCAAGAAAGAGATGTTGCAGATCAAGGATAAGCTGATCGTGATGCGGGAGGATATCCTTGAAAAGATGCGCAAGGAGCTTGCGGATACCCGCCAACGCGCCGGGACGGCTCCTGCCGACCTGATCGATCAGGCCTCGGATGCGTATGACGATGATGTGTCGTTTGAGATTGCGTCGGCCAACGACGAGGATTTGGAGCAGATTGAAGCCGCTCTGGAGCGGCTGGCCGAGGGGACATATGGACTTTGCGAAATCTGCAATGTTCCGATTTCTCCGGCGCGGTTGAAGATTCTTCCGTTTGCAACCCGGTGCGTATCCTGCCGCGGCGATTTTGAGAAATCGCGCTCCCGTCGCGACAGTGCCGGCTGGAATTTCTTTAGCGAGGGTGAGAATGCCGACGCGGATGAAAGCCATGAGGAAGAAGAGGAGTGAGTCCGGGGCGGTTTTGACCGCGGGTAGTCCGGGTGATGACCGGCGGGGGTGGGGGCGGCGTTCCATGCGGAATGCCGCCGCTGCCATTATGTGTGTGTTGCTGCTGGTGCTGGCTGGTTGCGGCGACGAGAGAAAAAAGGCGGATGCGGCAGCGGAAAAAGGGTGGGTGGCGCTTGGGTTGCGCAACCCTCAGGCGGCGCGGGACTATTTTGCTTTTGCCTTAAAGCTGTGTCCGACGCTGCCGAGGGCAAACCTCGGCATGGCGAAGGTGTACGACCAGTATTTTTTTGACAACAAAGCAGCGATTGTTTATTACAAGCGATATCTGGATCTGGTAGCCGGCGAGGACGCGGCAGCCACCGCCGTGAAGAGTCTGGATGCGTTGGAAGCGGTGGACTCCGGGCGTCTTGAAGATCCGGCCAGCGCCGTGGAAGACCTGCTCGGTGCGGCGTATGCGGGGCGCAAAGGCGCGTTTTTTGAGCGGGTGTCTGGGGAATTTCTGCATGCGCTGGCGGTTGCGGGTACACAGCCGGAACCGTTGCTGGCGCTGTTTGGCAGCTTCAATCTGGGCGGGCGGCCGGAGGTCGTTTTCCGTATGATCAACGAGGACCAGCGGGCGGCGATTGTTGTGGTGGCGCTGAAGGGAACCGGGGAGGCGGGCGGCTACATCCAGCTTGCACTCCTGCGCGGTAGCGGCGAACAGCGCAATTCCTGGCATCTGGCGAATTACCAGCGGCTGTCGTCCCCGACCGCAAAACCCTGAGTGGTTTGTTGATGCGCCGGGGTCCTGGCGCGGGTACGGAGTGAATATGGCGCTGCGCGGGCTCAGGATTTGGACACATTTTAAGAAGCGATGGGTCCGGCGAATGTTTTTCGCCGGCGGTTTGCTGCTGCTGCTGGCGCTGCTCTTGTGCCTCCTGCCGTCGCTGGTAAATAAGCGCAATCTGCGTGCGACGGTGCGCGATTGGACGGTCGCCCGTTTGGAGAACTCCTGCCCGGCAAGCGTGGGCGGCGTTGACCTTGCTCTGCGCATCAATGGCCGAACCGATCTGTACGTGCATGATTACGAACTCGACAGTCCCAATCCGCGGTTTGATCTTCCCTGGCTATATGTTGACACCTTCCGGGCCAGCGCCCCGATGTACACGCTTCTGGGCGGCATTCCGGCCGATCCGGTGGTTCAGGTCCGCGATGGGGTGCTGCGGCTGGTTTGGGATAGTCGGGACCACTTTAATCTGAGCGGTCTGGCGCTGGATTCCGGGGGGTGGACGCTTCCTTTCATGCGACACATGGAGATCGGCACAATCGATTTCCAGTTGATGAAATGCCGGGTGATTTTTTCCCGTCCCGATCTGAGCGGCCAACTTCGTCTGGACGGGCATTTGCGGGTGGATGCGAATCGCTCCCGGCTTGATTTTCTGTCGCAGGAAGGAATTTTTGAGCTGAAAACCCCGTCCGGGCGGGAACTGCTGCCAATCACCTGCAGCCTGTCGCGCGCGGAGTATGACCGCCGGCAGCAGCGGTTGACCGCCTTGACGGGCGCCGTAAAAAACGTTCCCCTGCGTTTGGCGACGCTGCTGGTGCCGGAATTGCCACTGAAAGATGCGGCCGCCACGGCAACGGGGGCGGTTAGCGGCGATGGCAGACGATGGACTTTTGACGGGCAGATCCGCGGGCTGGGGCTGACGGAATTCAGCGATGAACTGGGCGCTCAATTTGGAATTGAAACGGACGAAGGGAACGGGCAGACCGTTCGTCTGGAGCTCCGGGAGCTGATCCGGCGCGATTCTGTCGCAATCGCCGGCGCGGGAAGTGCGCCGAAGATCTTGCCGCCTGCGTCCGGCGCGCCAGCATTCGCTCTGGCAGCTCGTCGAGACGGGAAGGGGAGTTGGCAGGGCGTTTCAGCGTATTGCGCCAGGCTGGATCTGGATGCGCTGGCGGCGGGAAAGGAACACCCGTGGCTGGACTATCTGGCTGGCAATTTCCGTTCCGCTCGGATTGAAGGCGATCAGGTGCGGCTGGCCGGATTGGAACTGGGCAAGGTGTCGCTCGATATCTTGTCGGCGCCGGAGCGCACCGTCAATGTTTCTTTGAGCGGTGAAATTGCGGGGGGCCGTCTGGCTCTGCTTGCCCGGCAGATTCCGCTGAATGGCGGCGGACGCCCGCGGACGGTGCTGGGCAGCCTGCACATCCCGAATGCGGCGGATACGATCCTGCGCTTTTCAGGCTTGCTGCCGCCGGTATTGCAGTGCAGCCCGGTCAGCGGCAGCGGTGAATTGACGATCAAATACGATGCGGCAAAGCGGCAGACAGAGCCGGAGGCTCCGGGAGCTTCGGGAGCTTCGGATAAACGGGATGCGCGAACCGCCCGGGACGCTGCCGCAGTTCTTCCGGCGCTTGGGGCGGAGCGCACGGCGCTGAAGACGGCATTGCAGGAAGCGGCGTTTGTCCTGCGTCTGGATTTGCAGAACGTCCGTCTGCCGGCGCTTACTGGCGGGGCGCTGATTCAGGAATTGGCGGGGCTTCCGCGCCGGATGGTGGAATTGGAAAACCTCTGTCGCCGGGCGCAGATTAAAGAGCAGCCGGCGCTGGCGCTGCCCTCCGATGGTTGGGAACATCTGGAGTTCAGCGCCTTGCAGATCAGCTACGATATCGCTCCCGGCGGGCGTCAGCAGTTGCGTAGCATCATCGGCGTCAGCCCGCAATTGGGGCGCATCGAGGGCAGCGGCACGCAGGGCGAGGATGGGACGCTGCGCCTGCGCTTTGTTGTCAAGGATTTACCCGCCGCGACCGGGACGGAAAACCCGGATTTGAGCGCTTCTGTCCGTGCGGCTCTGGCACGGGTGATTGGCGAGCAGGGGCTGCGCATCGATTGCCTGATCAGCGAAAAGCCCGGCACCAGCAAGGTGGAGGCGCCGTATGTGCAGGAGGTCTTTCGCGTCTGGAGCGAATCAGCCGGAAAGGCGGCTGCGGGAACGTCGGGGGGCGGTAAATGAGTGCGGCGGCAGAGGGTAAAATGCGCTTCGGTGTGCATGTGTCGGTCGCCGGGGGAGTACAGAACGCTCCCGCGCGGGCGGTGGCGGTTGGCTGCGATTGCTTTCAGCTTTTTGTCTCCAACCCTCGTTCTTGGGCGCTGCCGGCTATCGGGCCGGAGCAGGCCGGACAGTTTCGCCGGGAACGGGAACGGCTGGGACTCGGGCCGGTTGTCGTGCACGTGACGTACCTGATCAATCTCGCTTCGGTTGATCCGGAGAGTTACGAGCGGGCGCAGGAGCATTTCGTCGCGCAGTATCTGGCGGCTGGCGCGATTGGCGCGGATTTTCTTGTCCTTCATCCCGGAAGCTTCAAGGATAGCACCTACGAGACTGGCGTCCGTCTGGTGGCGCAAGCACTGGCCCGGACGCGCAAAGCGCATCCGCAAGGTCCGGTTATCCTACTGGAAAACACCGCCGGCGGCGGCAACACACTGGGGCGGACGCCGGAGGAGCTGGCGGAGATTCTGGCTGCAAGCGGACTGTCGCATGAGGATTCCGGCGTCTGCTTCGATACCTGCCACGCTTGGGCCACCGGGACGGAACTGGCGGGGGAGGGCGCGTTTTCCGGTGTTATGCGGGGGTATGAGAACTGCCTGTGGCCGGGGGCGGTAAAGGTTCTGCACTGCAACGACAGCCTCTATGGCTGCGGCAAGGGGCGGGACCGGCACTATCACGTCGGTTTGGGTGAAATCGGTGAAGCCGGGATGGCGCATATTTTGCGTACCCCGGCGCTTGGGGGTATTCCGGTGATTCTGGAAACGCCGATTGACAAGGTGCGCGGCGATCGGGACAACCTCGCCGCCGCCCGCACTGCCGCCGGAGTGCCCGCTTAGGCTTTGCGCCCTGTTTTCAGAGCCAGCCCGCCGCGTCAAGCGCGTGGTAGGTGATGATGAGGTCTGCTCCGGCTCGCTTCATGCCGATCAGTGATTCCAGCACGACCCGCCGCTCGTCAATCCAGCCTCGTTCGGCAGCAGCTTTCACCATGGCATATTCCCCGCTGACGTTGTAGCACGCCAGCGGCAGGCGCGTCGCTTCCCGCACCGCGCGGATCACATCCAAAAATGCGAGCGCCGGTTTCACCATCAGCATGTCCGCGCCTTCCGCCTCATCCTGCAGACTTTCGCGGACCGCTTCCCGCGCGTTGGCCGGGTCCATCTGATAGCCCCGCCGGTCGCCAAAAGCAGGGGCGCTGTGTGCCGCTTCGCGGAAGGGACCGTAAAAAGCCGAAGCGAATTTGGTGCTGTAGGAGAGAATCCCGGTCATTTCCATGCCTGCGGCGTCGAGGGCGTTGCGGATCGCGGCGACACGGCCGTCCATCATGTCCGAGGGGGCGATGAAGTCTGCACCGGCGTGAGCCAGCGAAAGCGCGGCCTTGGCCAGCAGCGGCAGGGTCGCATCGTTGTCGATTTCCTGCCCGTTTAAAACACCGCAGTGGCCGTGGCTGGTAAAGGGGCAGAGGCAGAGGTCGGTGAAGACGCAGAGGTCGGGGAAATCTCTTTTGATCAGCCGGGTTGCGCGCTGCGCCGCACCGTTGTCGTCCCATGCCTCGCTGCCTTGATGGTCTTTGTGCGCGGGCAGGCCGAAGAGCAGGACGCCAGGAACGCCGGCTGCCTGAAGGCGGGAAAGAACCGGCGGCAGACGGTCCACGGAATAGCGGCACTGCCCGGGTAGGGAGGAAATTTCCTCCTCGGCGCCATGGCCGGGAAGAACGAAGAGGGGGGCGATCAAATCATGGGAGGACAGTGTCGTTTCACAGACCATGCGGCGGATGCCATCGGTGCGCCGCAGTCGGCGCAGCCGGGGGAAACCTTTCGCGTCCCGGGCAGGCAGAGGTTGCGGGGCAAGATCGTCGGACATATTCAGTTCCTCCTTTGTTTCGCTTTCTGGGGGACGGGCGCAGGGCTGGTGGCGTCATCTGTTTGGCGGTTCCTGAGGTTTCGGCTTTTCATGCTTTCGGCTGACTGAGACCCCGCTGGTAGAGGGCCAATAATTGTTCGGTCATCGTCTTCCAGTCGAAGCGCTCCCGGCAGAGGGCGCGACCGCGTTCGGCCAGCAGGCGGGCGTGCGGCATATCCGAGATTGCCGTCCGCAATGCCTGACAGAGCGCGGAGGTGTTCTCCGGCGGCACCAGCCAGCCGGTTGTGTCGTTGATGACAACTTCGCGGGCGCCATCAACGTCGAAAGAGATGACGGGTTTGCCGCAGAGGAAGGCTTGGGGCAGCACGCGTGCCAACCCTTCCCGCAGGGAGCAATGCACCAGCAGATCCATCGCCTGAATGGCTTCCGCGACCTCATCGGGGTGAAGCAGGCCGGTCCAGAGAATGCGGTCCAGGATGCCGAGTTCGCGTGCGCGCTGCTCCAGCCGCCCCCGCCAAGAGCCGTCTCCCACCAGCAGCAGCTTGAGGGTGGGGAATTCCCGGCAGAGTGTCGCGCAGGCATCGAAAAGAAAGTCATGGCCTTTCAGCTCAAAAAGCCGGGCGACCTTGCCGAGGACGAGATCGCCGGGGCGGATGCCCAGTTTCGCGCGGTAATAGGCGGCCGGATGCGTGGGGTTTAAAAACTGTTCCGTGCGCATTCCGCTGTAGACGGTCGAAAAAAATGAGAGCGGGGCAACTCCGGCGGCGGCGGCTTTTTCGCTCATGGTGTCGCAGACCGAGAGTATGCGGTGACAACGCTTGGCGGCGAAGCGTTCCGATTGCAGGTAGAGCTGATAGGCCAGCCGGCTCTGATAGGGATGGAACGGCAGCCCGTGAATGGTATGGACGACAAACGGAATGCTTTCGTGCCAAGCAGCAAGACGGCCGAGAACTCCGGCCTTGCTCGAATGCGTGTGGACAACGTCGGGGCGAAAGGCGCGGATCTCCCGGCGCAGGGCAAGATACGCCTGCAGATCGCGCAGCGGATTTACTGCGCGGATTAGGTGCGGCGTCTCGACATAATCGACGCGAGCCGACAGGGCATCGGGTACGAGCGATCCTTCCGGGCCGCTGGTGGGACCGACCAGAAGTCGGACCGTGTGGCCGGCTTCCTGCTGTCCGATGGCCGAGAGCAGGGTGTTTTCCTGTGCGCCGCCCCGGATTAGCCGCGTGATGATATGAAGAATCCGCATCGTTTGGGTTTCCTAAGTTTTATTGGTCACCGGGCAATCTCCGGTGCCTCTTGCATGGCGCGCGCGGGACCGTACTTTTCGGTCATGGCTGCGTTGAAGGCCGGCAGGGAGCGTTGGAAATGCGTTTCGAACAAGGAGGAAAAACGCTGGACAAGACCGGGGCGGCGTAGAAACGCGACAACGTGCGCGCGGCCAAATTGCTCCATGAGTTCACTCACGCAGACGTAGCTGAAGGCGTAGGCCAAGGCGGATTTTGCACCGAATTCATCCTCGTCGAGGCGGTTGAAATAGGTGTACATCTCCATTAGCTTCGGGAAATAGCCGCCGGCGTCCGTTTTCAGGGTCTTCAAGCGTGCGGCCTGCGTCTGGTCGAAATTCTTCCGGTACGGGCGGTCAAGGCAGAGCGCGACGCCCTCGTCGAGCCAGAGCGGTATGCTTTGCCGGTAGTCGCCCATGTCGACATTGCCGGTGATGCGCGCAAAATAGACATGCGAGAACTCATGCGCGAGAACATGCCGGAAGGTATCGCGCGAAAGGTTCGCCGTGAAGGTCACAAGCGCATGATCGCCGGTGAGCGGAACGAAACACCATTGATCGCTCTTGAGCGTTCTGCCGAACGCCCGGCTCATGGCGTCAAGGTCGGGATAGACGAAGAGGGAGATCCGTGGCGAGGTCGTTGCGTCATAAAATGCCTCCATATCCGCCTGAATCGCCGGAATCACTGCCGTGAGCGCATCCGTTATCTCGCCGGAGCACTTGGCGTACATGATGTCGACTCCCGGAGAGGCGATCCGGGACTGGTCAAGACAATCGAGATAAAACCGGCTGCTGTGAAGTGAATGCATGGCTGCGCTCTATGAATCAATATCGTTCTTGCCAAGGGACTAAATAACCTTGGGTATACGCGGCTGCGGCGGATTCAGAGGTGCGTATCATGAATTAGGAATACGGCGCCGGGTGTTCGATATCCAAGTTTCTGAAACCACCCCGCCGAAGTGAGCCAAGAGTCAACAATGATTCCAAGGGCTCCGATGCTTCGAGCTTTTTCAACAATGGATTGATGAAGCATTGTGCCGATTCCTTGCCGAGAAAAGAAAGGCTCAACAACAATATGCGAAAGAAAAACGTGAAAACCATTGTATGTGGCGAGAGCGGCTCCGGTCAACCGTTTCTCTCTGATTACGCAAAAGGAGCAATCGTTTGGAGCCGTCACCAATATATTCAAACGTCTTTCAATGTCGTTGGAATGCGACAATTCGGCATCTATGAGCATACGCGCAACATGGGCAATATCCTGTTGCCGTAATGGTCGGATTTCCGTGTCAGATTCACCCTTGGATATTGATCTTGGGTTATTCAATGATGAGCACCTCTGCTTCGCGTCCGGGTTGAATCGAGGCAAAGCCGTACAACTCGATCACATCGTTATTCAGCAGCCGCACGCAACCGTTGGAAATTTTCTTGCCCATGCTGTTGGGGTCCACCGTACCGTGAACGCCGAGGCCGTTGGTGCCCATTCCTTTCAGCGCCATCCAGCGCGGGCCGATCAGGTGACCAGGTTCGCCATACTTGTAGATGCGGCCGTCGGGCGCGGTCCACGGCGGTTCCTTGACGAGGCTGAAGACGGTATAGTGGCCGGCCGGGGTCTCGGTCGTGGGAGCGCCGGTGGCGCAAGGGTAGCGCTTGATAAACCGGCCATCCAGGAAAAAGTCGGCGGTGAAGCGCTTCTTGTCCACCACCAGCAGCATTTTCCCGGAGAGGATCTTCAGCTCCTGTCCCGCGCGCAGCCGCTTGGGATCAATGCCGTTGATGGCAATAATGGAGGAAGAGTCCACGCCGTACTCGCGGGCGATGGTGGCGATGTACTCGCCGCTCTTGACGACGTGTGTCTCCGCCCCCTTGATCTTCGTCGCCGGGTCGAAGACGAGCTTCGCGGTCAGCTTGTTCAGACGCTCACCAATGCGACGGTCGGTGGCATCATCCAGAAAGCGCGCTCCATCGGTGCCGAGTACTGTCGCGTAGGCATCGCGGATCTTTTCCCATTGCGCAAAATCCGGGGTGGTCTCGACATACCAGTGATACCAGGTATCGGCGAGGCCGAGTGCGCTCAGGCGTCCGGCGGGTTTGGCCGGATACGTTTGCATCGCCTTGCCCCAGCTCTCTTGGGCCAGTTTCTCGTCGCCGGAATAGCGCCCGACCAGCCCCAGACGGTACAGCGCCCCGGAATGGGCGTCGGCGTTGCCCGGTTGAATGGTCTGCAAGAGTCGTTTGGCCTGATCGAAGCTGCGTTGGGCAACCAATTTGTCCGCGGCGGAAAGAATCTGTGCCGGAGACTGGCCGGTTATCGCGGGTGGTTCAGAACCGGAGTCAGCGGCAATCGCGGGGGTGGCCGGAGTGACAGGAGTGGCAGGGAGGGTGGGTGCCGGCGAGGCAACCGGGGCGGCAGCCGGAACCGTGGTCGCAAGGGTTGGTGCGGCGGCCGCCGGAGCCAGCGAAACTGCGGGTGTGGCTGCCGGGGACGAGAAGGACGCCGGAGAGGCCAGCAGGCTGGGGGCATCGGCCGGGGCGGAAGGCGAAGTCAACGGAGCAGGTGCGACCGCCGGCCGGGTGGGTTCCGTGTAAGCTGCCGTCCGGCTGGAGGGCGCACGGGAAACGATCTCCGGATTGGCGGGCAGATCGGCTTCGGTTAAGGGGGTGGCCGGCGCCTGATTATTGGAGCGGAACTTTTTGTGGAGGAAATAGCCGCCGGCGCTGGCCCCGATCACAACGAGGATCAGAATGACAATGGAGGTGAGGGGCGAACGTTTCCTCTTGAGTTCATCCCGGGTGAGTTCGGTGGCGCGCAGAAATTCGGGGCGATTCTGGTCAGGCATTTGTTTTTTTGACTCCTCCGCTTAACCGCAAGCTGGACAAGAGGTTGATTCGAAACAACGATAAAAATTGTATCCCGGTCGGCCTCCACTGTCAAGTTGCCGCCGGGTGTGATTTCATAAAACGGCCGGTTCCAGAGGTGGGGGCATTGCAGCGCCGGTTCCTCATCCGGAAACGATACAACTTCCTGTATCGGCTGGATTTCAGTGCAACTGCAGCGACAACTGCCAGGGAACGAGAAAATGAGGCGAATTCTTGCTTTTCAAACAATTTTTGCTACCCTTTACCGGCGATGGAATACGGACGAGGGGTTCGATCCCGCGAAAAGGCAGGTTTTATGCAACTGATTTATGAGAAAAGCGTTCCGGGGCGCAGCACCACGCAGCTACCGGCTTGTGACGTTCCCACCCTTCCTCTGGAGCAGCTTGCTCCCGGCCTTCTGCGGGCAGAGCCTGCGGCGTTGCCGGAGGTGTCGGAACTGGAGGCGGCGCGGCATTTCGTCGCATTGGGCGAACGCAATCACTCCGTCGACAAAAACTTCTATCCACTCGGCTCCTGCACCATGAAGTACAACCCCAAGATTAACGAGAAGGCCGCCGCCCTGCAGGGCTTTGCCGGCCTGCATCCGTATGTGGAGTTCTATCGCGCCCAAGGGACGATGCGGCTGCTCTTTTCGTTGGAGGAGTACCTCTGCCAGATCACCGGACTGGCCGCGTTTACGCTTGCTCCGATGGCGGGCGCGCACGGTGAGTTCGTCGGCATGAGCATGGTGCGGGCGTATCACGAAAGCCGGGGCGACGCCGCCACCCGGAAGGTGGTGCTGATTCCCGATTCGGCGCACGGCACCAACCCCGCCAGCGCTGCGATCGCCGGCTTTACCATCCGCCCCGTCAAGAGCGACGCCGATGGTCTGGTGGATCTTGACGATCTGCGCGCGAAGGTCGGCCCCGATGTGGCGGGCATCATGCTCACCAATCCCAATACGCTCGGGCTTTTTGAACGCAACATCATTGAAATTCAGAAGATTGTGCATGAAGCGGGCGGGCTGTCCTACTACGACGGTGCGAACCTCAACGCAATCTGCGGCGTCTGCCGTCCCGGCGATATGGGCTTCGACGTTATGCATATTAATCTCCACAAGACCTTCAGCACGCCTCACGGCGGCGGCGGTCCGGGGGCGGGGCCGGTTGGCGTGAGCGAGCGGTTGGTTCCGTTTTTGCCGGTGCCGCGCGTGGTGCGGGCGAAGGCGGAATCGCCGGAACTGGAGTTCGTGTGGTCAGACGATTTCCCGCAGTCAATCGGGCGCGTTTCCACCTTTTTCGGCAACATCGGCGTCTGCATCAAGGCGTATGCCTATATCCGCAGTCTCGGCGCGGAAGGGTTGAAAGAGATGGCGCAGAACGCGGTTTTGGCGGCGAATTATCTGCGCGTGCGGCTGAAGGATAAGTTCCCCACGGCGTATGACCGCATCTGCATGCACGAATTCGTATCCACGCCGTCGAAAGAAATGATGGAGAAGGGCGTGCATACCCTCGACATCGCCAAAATGCTGATCGACAACGACATGCATCCGCCGACGATCTACTTCCCGATGATTGTGCCGGAGGCAATCATGATCGAGCCGACGGAGACCGAGCCGTTGAGCAAGCTCAACGAGTTTGTTGAGGTGATGCGCAAGATTGCCGACGAGGCGGTGACGAATCCCGAAGCGTTGCATGAGGCGCCGGTCAAGGCGGCGGTGCGGCGGCTGGACGAAACCCGCGCCGCCCGTACCCCCTGCACGGTGTTCGGGTCGTAACGCAACGCGAGCTGCAGTGCCTGCGCAAGCTGCCGTTTTGCCGTGCGGCAGGGTGGCGCGGGGAGAGGCAAAAGGATTGTCGATGCCGGAAGTCAAGGATGCCGTGACGCTCTCTCTGGTCGTGCCGTTTTTCAACGAGCAGGAGATGGTGCCGCTTTTCTTTGACCGGGTTTTGCCGGTGCTGGATTCCCTGCAGGAAACATTCGAGATTGTCTGCGTCAATGACGGCAGCGCCGATGCGACGCTGGAGCGGCTGCTTGCCGCGAAGCAGCGTTGCCCGCGGATTCAGGTTCTCGACCTGTCGCGGAATTTCGGCAAAGAGGCCGCGCTGACGGCCGGGCTGGATTTTTGCACGGGACAGGCGGTGATTCCGATCGACTCCGATCTGCAGGACCCGCCGGAGTTGATCCGTGAAATGCTCGCGTGCTGGCGGGAGGGAAACGAGGTGGTGCTGGCCTGCCGATCCGACCGGGCGAGCGATACGCCGATCAAGCGGACGACGGCGGAGTGGTTTTATCATCTGCATAATCTGCTCTGCGACCTGAAAATTCCGCGCAACGTCGGGGACTACCGTTTGATGGACCGGCTGGTGGTGGATGCTTTGAAGACCCTGCCCGAGCGGCAGCGCTTCATGAAGGGGATGTTCGCCTGGGTCGGCTTCAAGACCGCGACGGTGTACTACACGCGGGAGCCGCGGGCGGAAGGGCAGAGCAAGTTCAACGGCTGGCGCTTGTGGAACTTCGCCCTTGAAGGGTTGACGAGTTTCAGCACCCTGCCTCTGCGCGTCTGGACGTACTTGGGGTTGGTAATATCGCTGTTGTCCTTTGTGTATGGCTCCATTCTGATAGCGAAGACAATTCTTCTGGGGCGGGATGCTCCGGGTTACACCTCGACCATTGTCAGCGTGCTGTTTCTGGGCGGGGTGATTTTGATCGGCATCGGCGTGCTGGGCGAGTACATCGGCCGGATTTATACCGAGGTCAAGCAGCGGCCGGTCTACATCGTCCGTAAAAAACTGTGAGCGTGCGGTTTGTGTCGGAGAGCCGGCGCGGAATGTGTGCGGTTGCATCGAATGGATTGGGCGCAGGGATGAATGAACGCGTAACGGGAATGAGCGTTTTCGCCGGCTGCTGGCTGCTGCTGGCGCTGGCACTGTTGGCGGGGGGGTGCGCGCAGTTTGAGCCGGCACCGCGTGAGGAGCGGGTGGTGGAGGTCGGGTTATTGCTGCGCCGCCAGTTCAATGAAGACGTGACCAAGGATCGTATCTGCCGCCACATTGACATTCTGCTGGCGGACAACGAGATCGTTGGCTTTAACGTCGCCGAGCCGGAGGTTAAGATCCTGAAATATTTCTTCCTGCACACACCCGGCAAGGTGCGGGACTTTGACGATCTCAACCAGATCCGCCAGTATTACCTGTACACCGACAAGGCGATGAACGTGACGCACAAAGGCAAATCGAACCTGAAGATGGTCACGTGGTGGGCGCATCTGATGGTGACGCAGCAGCAGGCGGACAAGCTCAAGGCGTGCTGGGATGAGATGGCGAAGAACCCGCCGGAGTTCCGCCTCTTCGGGGATAATTGCGCCAGCCGCGCGGCGGAGTCTCTGGTCTGCGCAGGCATCCTGCCGCCGGGGCTTCCGGGGCTCGATACGCCGGAGAACGTACTCAAGCGCGTGAAAGAATTCTACCCCGAGGTTCGAGTCGAAGAGGGATACTTCGGATTTGACGGGGAGCGTAAGCCGTACCTGATTCCGCTGGTGGCGGTGCATCCGGAATTGCGCCAGCCGGTTGGGGATCAGTAATTGACGTGCGGCGGACGCGGACGGTCCTTCACGGCGATTCCGGCGTTGCTGCTGGCCGTTTTCGTTCTGCTCGGCGGGTGCGGCGGGTATGCGCTGCCGACCGCGCAGGAGCGTACCGCCGAGGTCGGCTTGCTGTTGCGTCGGGACTACACCGATGATCCGGGGAAGTTGCGGATGATCCGGCACGCGGATCTGTTACTGGCGGACAACAGTGTGGCTGGGTTTCACCCGGCTGACGATGCGCTGTGCGGGTGGCGGAAAGTAATTCTGAATCATCCGGGACAGGTGCGGGACGAGGCGCTGATGCGTCGGCTTTCGCCGCAGTATCTGAATCCGGCCGTCGCAGCGGATTGCACGTGGAACGGACGCGCGCACCAGAAGCTGGTTACTTACTGGCTGCGGTTGCGGGTGACTCCGGATCAGGCGCAAGCGCTGTGCGAGGAGCGGGATAAACTGGCGAGAAAGCCGGGGGAGTTCCGTTTGTGGGGTAAAAATTGCTCCAGCCGGGCGGAGGAGTTGCTGGTGCGGGCGGGAATTCTTCCGCCGGGGCTGCCGGGCTTGGACACGCCGAGGGCGCTGCTGCGCCGGGCACGGGCCTGTTACCCCGATGCGGTGCTGGAAGAGGGATATTTCGGGTTGGAGAATGGGCGGCCGTATCTGGTGGCGCTGCCGCAGAAGGGAGAGAGCAGATGAAACAATTTGGCGGGCCGGTTATTTTTCTGGACCGATCGGACATCAACACCGACGAGATTATCCCGGCGCGGTATCTGGTGGAGGTCAAGAAGGAAGCGCTCGGGCCGCATTTGCTGGAGGATCTGGAACTTCCCGGCTTCGATCCGCGCGGAGAGGTGCTCAAACGCGCCCGGGTGGTGGTGTCGCGCGCCAACTTCGGGTGCGGTTCGTCCCGGGAGCATGCGCCCTGGGCCTTTGAGGTAAACGACATTTATGTCGTAGTGGCCGAGAACTTCGCCCGCATCTTCCGGCAGAATATGTTCAACGGCGGTATGCTCGCCATTGAGCTGTCCAAAGCCGATATTGAGAAAATTTTCGCATTCGCCGGCGGACAGGAAAAGGTGGAGTGCGATGTCGATTTTTCCGGCCGCAGTCTGGTCTTCCATGCCGGCAGCAAGACGCTGCAACAACCCTTTGTCCTGAGCGAGTTTGATGCATCCCTTGTGCAGGCAGGAGGTTGGGTTGAGTTTGCCGATACCAGATACTAACCGCCGGTCCGGCAGACTGGCGCAATTCCGCGTTTTCCTTACGGGCGGGGATTTGCTTGCGTAACGTTTCTTTTGGTGGTATGCTCCTCTGAAGTGCGGCCGGCTCCGGTCGTAAAAGTTTATTTCTGAACCGTTCACGGCGTCTACCTCGGCCGGAACGGTTTTTCTACCGCAATAAAGTGATAACGATACTAAATAAAATATCGATGTGAGATTGGGGCTTCCGGTGATTTCAGAGTGGCGAGTGCAAGGAGAATACGATGGCGTTTGAGTATGGGCAGGCATTGCGGAATTTGCGGGCGAATCATGAGCTGCTGCTGTCGCGGCCGAACCCGGTCGACGCGGGATGGTACAACGGCGTGTACGAGCGGTTTGTGCATCCGGTGGTGACGGCGGCGCACATTCCCTTGGAGTGGCGGTATGATTTCAATCCCCGGACGAATCCCTATCTGATGGAGCGGCTGCCGATCAATGCGACGCTCAATTCGGGGGCGATCGAGTGGAACGGCAAGATTCTGCTGGTGGTGCGCGTGGAAGGGTGCGACCGCAAATCCTTTTTCGCAATCGCGGAAAGTCCCAACGGCGTGGATAATTTTCGTTTCTGGGACTATCCGTTGCGCTTGCCCGAGGATGCGGCCGATCCGGAGACCAACGTTTACGACATGCGCCTGACCAGACATGAGGACGGCTGGATTTATGGCCTCTTTTGCGCGGAACGCAAGGACCCGTCCGCTCCGGCCGGTGATCTTTCCTCGGCGACAGCGCAGTGCGGGATTGCGCGGACCAGGGATCTGGTCAAGTGGGAGCGGCTGCCGGATTTGAAGTCGATGTCGCCCCAGCAGCGCAACGTCGTGCTGCATCCGGAGTTTGTCGACGGAAAGTACGCCTTTTACACCCGGCCGCAGGATGGTTTCATCGATGCGGGCGCGGGCGGCGGCGGCATCTGCTTTGCGACTGCGCCCTCGATGAATCCGGCTGTCACGGGTCCGGAGACGCTGGTGGACGCCCGGATTTATCATACGATCAAGGAGGTCAAGAATGGCGCCGGCGCTCCGCCCATCAAGACCGACAAGGGCTGGCTGCACATCGCGCATGGCGTGCGGAACACTGCCGCCGGGCTGCGCTATGTGATATATGCTTTCCTGTGCGACTTGAAGCAGCCGTGGAAGACCATCGCTACCCCCGGCGGTTTTTTCATTGCTCCTGAAGGGGCAGAACGGGTCGGCGACGTGTCGAATGTGGTCTTCACCAACGGGCTGGTCGCCAGAGCCGACGGCGAGGTGTTGGTTTATTACGCCTCGTCCGACACTCGTCAGCATGTGGCGCGCACGACGGTGGATCGGCTGCTGGATTATGTTTTGAATACGCCGCAGGACCCGCTGCGCACCTGCCTCTGCGTCAATCAGCGCTGTGAACTGATTGACCGCAACAAGGCTTGGGCGGGCAAGTAGTGGCGTGGTTTACGCCGGAGGGATGGCGGGACTTGAGCTGAATAATGGATAGAACCGGAGGGCGGGCGCATACAGCGTCCGCCCTCCGTATGATACACGGCAATGCCAGAGAAGATAAAACGCGGTCCCGCTGCGCAAGCAGAAGGACCGCCTCGGAATCACAACATCATCGGCATGCCGGTTTAGAGGCGGCCGTCGACAAGATCCTTCGGCAGAACGCCCTTGACGTCGAAGATTACCGTATCGTTTGCCGTCAGAGCCTTCAGGTCAAGCAGTAAGAAGGTGTCATGGCATACCGTCAGAACCACGGCGTCATACTGCTTGAAGTTCACCTGTTCAAGCTTGCAGATCAGATCCAGCCCGTATTCGTGCCGTACCTCCTCCGGGTCGGCCTGCGGGTCGAAGATGTCGACCTGACAGCCGAAGTCCCGCAGGCCGCGCACCACGCCCGCCGCGTGCGAGTTGCGGATGTCCACGCAGTTTTCCTTGAAGGTGATGCCCAGTTGCAGCACCCGCGAGTCGAGCACCTTGTGCCCCTTCTTGATCATCAGTTTGACGACCTCGGCGGCGATGTATTGCGACATGCCGTCGTTGATCCGCCGGCCCGAGAGAATCACCTCCGGGTGGTAGCCCAGCGACAGCGCCTTGTGCGTGAGGTAGTAGGGATCGACGCCGATGCAGTGCCCGCCGACAAGTCCCGGTTTGAATTTCAGGAAGTTCCATTTCGTCCCGGCTGCTTCCAGCACCTCGTAGGTGTCGATGCCGATGAGCCGGAAAATCTTGGATAGCTCATTGACGAAAGCGATGTTCATATCCCGCTGCGTGTTCTCAATGACCTTCGCCGCTTCGGCTACCTTCAGGCTGCTGGCGCGGTGGGTCCCGGCCTTCAGAATGGTGTTGTAGAGCGCGTCTACGTCGTCGGCAATCTCGGGCGTCGAGCCGCTGGTGATCTTCTTGATGACCGTGAGCGTGTGCTCCTTGTCGCCGGGATTAATGCGTTCGGGGCTGTAGCCGCAGAAGAAGTCCTTGTTGAACTTCAGGCCGCTGAATTTCTCGAGAACGGGGACGCATTCCTCTTCCGTGCAGCCAGGATACACCGTGCTCTCGTAGATCACAACGGCATTTTTCTTCATTACGGCCCCGACCGTCTTGCTTGCGCCAATCAGGGGCGTAAGATCCGGACAGGTGAACTGGTCGATCGGCGTGGGGACGGTGATAATGAACACGTCCCGGTCTTTCAGCTCTTCCGCGACATCCGTCAGGCGCAGGTGCTGGCTGCCGCGGAGTTTCTCCGGGGTGATTTCGTGGGTGAGGTCAATCCCGTTGCGCAGTTGTTCCAGTCGTTTCTGCTTGATGTCAAAGCCGATGGTGTCGAATTTGTAGCCGAATTCCACCGCCAGAGGCAGTCCGACGTAGCCGAGTCCGATTACGGCAATCTTCGCTTTCCCGCTTTTAATCTGATCCAGAATCATAGTCTTGTCCTACCCGTGTCCCCGCGAGAAACCTCAGAAAAGAGGCCGTTCGGGCAAATTCCGCCACGCACGCCGGAAGAGCCGGGGTTCGCTCCTGATGCCGGTAATCCCAGTGTATGAGGTGGGGGTGAAAAGTCAAGCGCCCGCACGGGGATTACCGCCGAGAGAGGGGGGGGCGTCGGAGGTGCGGTTGCTTCGGAAACTTCGCAATGGCGCGGTGGATGCTGCCGGCCATTCCGGCGCCGGATGTCGTCTGTCAGGAACAGAGGGGGCGTCGCAACATCATCGGTGTGTGCCGTCCGTTCGTGCGCGCCCGCGCCTCATGTCCTCAGCGTGCGGTATTCCCGGCCGGATTTCGCGCCGCCTCCGGCTTGACAAAGGGGACGGCATGATGTATATTTCGTTAGTTAGCTAAATATAAAAGGGATGACATGGAAGCCGTACTCGGAATTCTGAAGGCGCTGGCGGACGGCAACCGCTTGCGGGTGGTCATGGCTTTGACGGCCCACAAGGAGCTGTGTGTCTGCTATCTGGCGCAGATGCTCGGGATCTCCATGGCAACCGTTTCCCGGCACATGAGCATCCTGCAGGCGGCCGGGGTGGTGACCAGCCGCAAGGAAGGGCGCTGGGTGTATTATCGCTTGCGCGACGATTTTCCGCCGGTACTCCGCAAGTGGCTGACGGTCAGTCTGGCGGGGGGCATCGGCAAGGACCGGGAGTTGCTCGCTTCGTTGTTGCGCTGCGGCTGGAAGCCCGGGATGGCAGGGCGTCTGGGGCGACCGGCAGCAAAAGAACGGATGCCCGGCGCATGACGCCGACGGCATGACTGATAGCCTTAGGCCGGTTGCGGCGGACATGGCAGGGAGTGTGAGAATGGGGTGTTGTTGCGGCGAAAAAAACGAGAGCGCGGAGCAGGCGCGGTGCATCGTTGGCTGGCTGGAGACCCCGGCTGGCCGCGTTCCCCAGGTTGCCGCGAAGTTGGGGTGCGCGGATTATCTGGGCGCGGGCATGGTCCGGCTGGGCATCCGCCGGATGCGTTACCGGGTCGCACCGGGGCTGTACGCGGTGGGAACGCCGGCGTCCGATGCGCCGGTTCTGGTTACCGCCAATTATAAACTGACCTTTGATCTCCTGCGGCGCGAGTTGGGCGGGCGCAATCTCTGGTTGCTGGTGCTGGATACTCAGGGCGTCAATGTCTGGTGCGCGGCGGGGAAGGGGACCTTCGGCACCGAGGAGGTGGTGCGCCGGATCGAATGCACGCGACTGGCCCAGATCGTGAGCGGGCGGACGCTGGTCTTGCCGCAGCTTGGCGCACCGGGCGTGGCGGCGCAGGAGGTGCGGCAGCGCAGTGGGTTCCGGGTGGTGTACGGGCCGGTGCGGGCGTGCGACCTGCCGGCTTTTCTGGATGGCGGAATGCAGGCGACGCCGGCGATGCGGCTGGTTACTTTCGGCCTGTGGCAGCGGTTGGTTCTGATTCCCGTTGAGGTCGTGAACGGGGCGAGGTATCTTGCGGGCGCGCTTCTTGCGGTGTTGTTGCTCGGTGGTTTTTCCCACGCGCAGTATTCCCTCGATAGCATATGGGGGAACGGGGGGCCGGCGGCTTTGCTTCTGTGCGCCGCTTATCTGCTGGGAACGGTCGGAGCGCCTTTGCTTCTGCCCTGGCTGCCCGGGCGCGCATTTGCCATGAAGGGGGCGGTGCTGGGCGGGCTGGTGGGGGGCTTCGGCATGCTTTGCGGCGTTTTGCCTTGGCAACCTGTGGCGCAACTCCTGAATTCTGTCAGCGGCGTACTGGTTGCGGTGGCGATGTCCTCGTTCCTTGCCATGAATTTTACCGGGGCCTCCACCTACACCTCCCTTTCCGGGGTGCGCAAGGAGATGCGGGTTGCGGTCCCGCTGCAACTGGCGGGCATGGTCATGGGCGCGGGCCTGTGGGTGGCCGGACGTTTTCTGTAGGAGTCAGCCATGCGTTATCTGAAGGATGTGGTTACCTTGCAGCTTGCGCAGGAGAAGTGCACCGGCTGCGGCATGTGTCTGGACGTCTGCCCGCATGCGGTATTTGCGCGGGAGGGCCGGGTGGTGCGGATTGCCGACCGGGACGCCTGCATGGAGTGCGGAGCCTGTGCCCGGAACTGTCCGGCGGCTGCGATTCAGGTGCGGAGCGGGGTCGGCTGCGCGTATGCGATCCTCGTCGGCGCGCTCCGGGGGACGGAGCCAGACTGCGATTGCGGGGGCGGTGGCTGCTGCGGGTAAGGCCCCTGCGGCGTCCACCGGGCAACAGCGGAGCTGTTCGGGCACAAAAGACAGCGACGAGCCTCTGCCGGCATCCCTGCGGCAGCATGTCAGGATTCCGGCGCGGGCGGGCAGACTCACCGAGAATCGGCCCGCAGTCAGAGCGGATGGAAGGTCAGGAAGACGTACCAGCCCAGTTGCGGATGGCGGGTCAGGGTGACGCGGGTGCGCGGGGTGCCGGGGCCGGCCGAGACGTCCGTTCCCTCAACGGCCGGCCGGTCTTTGTCTGGCGCGGCCTCCACCTTTTTAATCAACCCCTCGGCCAGCCCCTTCTCCTTGCCCTTGCCGAAGGGGGCCAGAAATTCCTCGACCGCCTTGAGGTTTTCCGCCGCCTGCTCCTGTTTGGTGCCGGAGGTGTTGAGCCAGAGCCGGATCTGGGTCAGCAGACCGTTGCCGTCGAAGTCGAATTCGGCATGCCGGTCGTTGAACGTCTGCCACGGCGCGTGAATGCACTTCAGTCCCCCCTCGGCGTTGGGGCGGTAAGGGCCGCATTCCGCGACCTGCTGGACCTGCTCCATTGTCATGCCGAACTTCCACGGGCCGTAGCCCGCACCCGTGGCGCGGATGTTTTTCGGGCCGTCTTTGGGCGCTTCGTCCCGCAGCGTGCAGACCCGGCCGGCAAACAGCACCAGCTTCGTTGGCTCATGCCGGATCAGATACACAAACGGCCGGTCAATCCGGAACGCCGGCGTTCCCTCTGGAGCTGGCGGCTCTCCCCCCCACGTCGTTCCGGCTGTCGCGGCGGCGGCGCGGGTGCCTTCTTCCTTGACCTCGATCTGACAGCCGTGCAGCACGTCGTCGAGTACCAGTTTGTCGGCGCAGATGCCGCTGAAGTCGGATTTTTCGGGCGAAAATGCGTCCGCAACGCCGAGCATCAGCAGCGCATCGCGCAGGGAGGCGGTGGTGCCGAGGCTGAACTTCGGCAGCGCGAGACAGACCTCCTGCTCCCAACCCTGAAACCAGTTCTCGTGCTCCGGCCAGGCTTTTTCCGCTGCCGCAAACGGCTGACCGTCCTTGGCGACCACCAGAATCATGGCGTACTTACCGCCCAGATACGGCAGGCTCAGAGCGCGGAAATCCTTCCCTTCCTCCACGCGGGTGGTCAGAGTCTGATTCATCATGCTGACCGTAACGCTGCTGCCCGCCGGGTCGGGCTGCTCCTCGCCGGGGCGCGCCGGGGCGGGAAGGTTGTGGAACTCCTCCGGCTTGGTTTTTTCCCCTTCAAATAGCTTCAGCCAGCGGGCGTCGAAGTACACCGCATCGCAGAGGACGAGTTTCGTGCCGGTGGTAAGCGAGCCCGATGGCAGCAAATCCGGAATCAGATTTCCGGTGTTCTGCATGGTCCAGAGGTTGATCTCCTGCCGGGCTTTTTCCGGGTCCGGGGCAAAGGAGACGGTTCGCAGCGGCGCGGAAAAACCTTCCTGCAGGAATCGCGCGTACTCGGGTTTGGCGGTCAGGCCGTTGTTAAGCCAGATGCTGTCCGCGAAAAAAAGGCGGAACGCGGCCGGATCATCCGGCGTGTTGCCGGTGTTCTCCGTGAGACGCTTGCGGATCAGGGCGGCGGCGGCGAGATTCTGTTCGTTGAGGCCGAGGGTGAAGAGAATCTCCTTGCGGGTCTCGCCCTGCGCACCGCCGGCGAGCATCATCAGCGACTGGCTGACGCTCAGGGGCGATACGGCGACATTGCCGCCGCGTGCGGCGACCTTGGCGTAAAGCTGCACCCCGAAGAAGTTGAGCTTGCGGGCGGTGTCGCTCAGTTCCGAGGTTCGGCCGGGCGACAACAGGAGCAGCGAAGCAAAGCAAAGAAGCGCAAACGTGCGATAGGACATTTCAGATTCCCCGGCAGCGATGAAAACGGCAACAATCCCAAGCCCTAATGGTATGTCCGGCCGGCCGCCAGTAAAGAAGAATCTTTGCCGGCCGGTTCGTCCTCCGCACGCCACCCCGAACTGCCGATCTTCATTTCGGCTGGGAAGCAGGAGCCGGGGACGGCGCAGACTTTGGCTCTTCAATCGAAGGCAAGCTTCTGATGCGTCCGACGAAGAGCACCAGCTTGGTCGGCTCATGCCGGATCAGGAACAGAAACGTCCGGTTGACCAGAAACGGCACCGGCTTCGGCGGGATACAGGCTGGTGCTTCCGTCATGGTTGTTACTGCCGCGGCGCGGGTGCGTTCTTCGTTGACTTCTACCCGGCAGAAATGCGTTGCGCCCGAGACGTACAGCCGGGGATCGTTGCAGATGCCGCCAAGGCCGGCTTTCCCGGTGCGGTCGAAGATTTGCGTGACGCCGAGTTTGGGCAGCAGCGCCGTGAGGTTGACATCCGGCGCTTCATCGAAACGCGGGAGGCCGAGGGCGATCAGCTGACGCGGCTTCTGAAACCATTGCGCGTGCTGCGGCCAGACGCGCGCCAATGTCTCGAACTCGTCCCCGCGCTCCTCTTGCGGGAGGACGACAATCATCGAGAATTGTCCGTTGGCGTAGGGCAGCTTCACCGCCTGAAAGTCCTTGCCAGCCTGATAGGCAAAATCGGCGATAAGGTGCATCATGCGCACGCGGGCGCGGAATACTTGCGGGCTGAACTCGACGCATACGGTTTGTTTGACTCCGTTAACCACCTCCTCATACGTTCCCGGCAGATCTCGGGAGTAACGATGAAAATCTTCAATCTTCGTGGCGTCTTTCGGGAATTCCGTCGCCCAGCGGGCGTTGAAATAGACGGCGTTGCATAGCAAGAGCAGCGTGTCTGGTGGCGTCGATTGCGGGGTCAGTCCACCCGGAATCATACCATCGGTTTTGTTGCTGAGCCAGTCGTTGATAGTCTTGCACGCGGCGGCGGGGGCGGACCGGAAGGGAACGAGCTGGCAGTCGGCGGCGAAGTTTTGCCGCGCGTAGCTCAAAAAGTCCGGATTGACGAGAAAACCCTGCGCGGCCCAGAGGCTGTTGCTGCTATTCAGGCGGAACCGGTCGTCGCCGGGGGCCGTGCCGCAGAGCTGCTGGCGCAGCTTCGCCAGCACCGCCGCGTCGGCGCCGGTTAGTCCGAGCGCGGCCGCGAGTTGCGCCCGGCTTTCGTCCTTCGTGCCGCCGGAGAGCATCAACAGACACTCGGCAATGCTGAACGGGGAGAAAACCAGATTTGCCCCGTTTTTCTCGGCGGATAACTTTCTGTACAGGTTTTCTCCGAATCGGTTGATCTTCTGCGCGAGCGGATCAACCACGCTCTCCGGCGGTTTTCCGCCCGCGCTTCCTTTTCCGGCCGGCTTTGCCTCTCCTGCCGGGAGTGTTTTCGCTACGAGGCACGCCACGGCCAGCGACAAGATGCCCCGGCCGATCGCCCGCAGCGGGATGCGCCATGTCTTTTCGAATTCACGTCGAGCCATCTTCTTTTCCCCTCTCATCCTCTTCCCGGAAGATTTTTGATCTCTTGCTCTCCGTTTACATGATACGCTTTTCCGCCCGGCAAGGGGACGGGAAATTACGCAGGATTCGCACCGGCAGGGAGAAATGTCCTTGAAATGCGGCTGGTAATGGCCTAAGATATTTTCGGGAGTATTTTTTTATAAACCATTATCTGACGCGGAAGAAGAAGAAGATTCAACTATCGGAGAAACCCCGCTGGGTTCTGCTGCCCGGACATCCGCAGAAAGCCCGGGAAATTGCAGACACCCTGGGACTCAGCATGGTTACGGCGGGGATTCTCGCCCAACGCCTGCCCGATGCCGACATCGAGGCGGTGCGCTCGTTTCTGCGCCCCGCGCTGAAAGAGCTTACCTCCCCGCGCAAGATGCGCATGATGGACGCTGCCGCGGCACGCGTGGCACGCGCCGTCCGCAACAAAGAGAAAATTGTCGTCTTTGGCGACTATGACGCCGACGGCGTGACCGCGACCGCCATCATCCTGCGTATCCTGCAGGCGCTGGGCCATCCCGCCGAGCACTATCTGCCCAGCCGGATGGAGGAGGGATACGGCATCTCCAACGCTTTTGTCCAGCGTACCATTGAGCAGAAGATCGATCTCGTCATCACCGTCGATTGCGGCACCAGCGAGGGCGAGAAGATCAAGCGGCTGATGGAGGCGGGCGTCGATGTGGTCGTCAGCGACCACCACGAACCGGGCGGACAGGCGCTGCCCCCGGCGCATGCGATCATCAACCCCAAACGCGACGATGCGACCTACCCGTTCCGCGAATTAACCGGCGCGGGCGTGGCCTTCAAGCTGGCGTGGGCGCTCTGCGAGGATATGGTGGGCGGCCCCGGCGCGAAGGTCGGCCCGGAACTGCAAAATGCCCTTCTTTCGGTTCTTCCGCTGGTGGCGATTGGTACGATTGCCGATGTCGCTCCGATGGTGGGCGAGAACCGCATCATCGTCAGCTACGGTCTGGGCGTGATTGCGGCCGGCGAGGCGGGGGCGGGGCTGAATGCGTTGCTGGAGGTCGCGCGCGTCGACGCGCAGCAGGCTACCAGCCGTGACATCGGTTTTTCCATCGCGCCGCGTCTGAATGCCGCCGGGCGGCTGGGCGAGGCGGATCTGGCGCTGAACCTGCTGCTGGCGGACGATCCGGACGAAGCGCTCAAGCTGGCGCTCGATCTGGACGAAAAGAACCGCACCCGGCAGGCGCTCTGCCAGAAGACGCTCAAGCGTGCGCGGGAGATTGTCGAGGAAACCACCGATCTGGAGCATGACTCGGTGATCGTGGTTTGCGCCGACGACTGGCATGAGGGAGTGATCGGGATTGTTGCCGGGCGGCTGTCGGACGACTACAACCTTCCGGCTGCGGTGGTGTCCTTCAATAACGGCGAAAATAAGGGCAAGGGGTCGGCTCGCGGCGTGCCGGGGCTGAACCTCTACGAGGCGATCAACCGCTCGCGCGAGCGGCTGATTACCTTCGGCGGGCATGAACAGGCGGCCGGTTTTACCATTGCGCGCGATCAGGTGGCGATCTTCCGCAAGGAATTGAGTGAAAATTGCCGGCAGCAGATTATGGAGCGTTCCATCTCCCCGAAGCTCGAAATTGACGGCGAGGTTTGCCTGAGCGATCTCAACGACGGTCTGGTGCGTGAGCTGCAATCGCTGGCGCCGTTCGGGGAGGGCAATCCCGCGCCTCTGTTCTTGTGCCGCGACATCCGCGTCAGCGGGACGCCGAGGCTGATGGGGAAGGAGAACAAGCACTTTACCTTTAATGCCTCGCAGAACCGGACCGCTTACCGCGCGGTGGTGTTCAACGACGTCACGCCTCTGGAGGTGATCGACAAGGGACAGCGGCGGTGGGATATCGTGTTTTCCCTGAACTTCAACGATTTTTACGATCCTCCCCGCATGGAATTGCGGATCAAGGACATGCATCCGGTGGAATAGACGCCCGACGCGGCGGCAGGAGGGGGAAGAAATGGCAAAGGCCAGAAGACAATCGCAAAACAGCCTGCTGATGCGGCAGATCATCGAGCAGTTGCGTGAATACGACGTGGATGAGGTTGCGGTGATCTGCCAGAAATATCAGGAAAAGAAGAAGGGCCGCCGCAAGCGGTAGCCCGGTCTCCGCGCCGGACCGGGGGCGCGGCGGCAGTTTCCTCACACGACCATCCGGAACCACTCCGACTACGAACGAATGCAGGAGCAATTCATGCGGGAATGGCTGGCCCTATGCGGCCTGATGGTATTTACGGCCGCTGCCGGCTGGGCTGCGGAATGGCCTCAGGCCATCAGCGATGCCGAGGCTGCAGCGATCACGACCGCCGCCCGCGAAAATCTTACTGCCATCCTGCAGCGCCGCCCGCCGCGCGAGCGGGAGACCGCCGCGCTGGCCCCTCTGGCGAAGAAGAAAAACGGCATCAGCCTCTGCCTGCTCAACGCCGGCCGGCTGGTTGCGGCCGGAGAAGCGCTGGATGCGGAGTTGCCGGCCAATATCCGGCAGGCCGCGAGCAAGGCCGTTTACAACCTTCCGCTGGAGAACATCGACAAGATCGCCATTTTCGTTGCGGTGCTGGGGGAGGGGAAACCCGTCCGGCCGACGATGGCGCCGTTTCATCCGATGCAGGCCGGCGCCGAGGCGTATGCGGCGAGTTATCAGGGGCAACAGGGGTTCGTGGGGCCGCTGGAGCCGCTGGCGCAGGGCTGGGGATGGAGAGAGACCCTGCTGGAGCTCGCCCGCCGGGCAGTTTCGGCCAAGAATCCCG
>CAYWTJ010000068.1:0-80862 GCA_964460225.1 uncultured Planctomycetaceae bacterium
ATTGTAACCGGTTTCCTGCTTATGCCCCAGCCGCAGCCCCGACCAGGTGCCGTTCCAGAGCAGGCTTCCGCTTGTGGTTCGGTTGGTGACAAGAGCGGGCGTAGTGCCCCAAGTCAGTGTGATCCAGCCACAGGCGCTACAGCAGTTGCCATACAGACAATCCCCGAAATAGGCGGTCTGAGAGGGCTTACGGATGTCACTGGCACGCAGGCAATAGTGGAACCCCTTGGGGGTGCCAAAGGCTCCAAACCCGTAACGCGCACTCCGGCCGTTCAGATACGCCCAAGCATAAGAGTTGGTGCTGTAACCAATCCGGAGCACAGGTAGAAAACTGGCATTGTTCGGGACCCAACGGGGAAAATGCGTGATATCCGGATCGGTCGGACAAGCGAAAATGGGATTAAATTTATCCGTCGGCGCAACAGCCCAGGAACTGACGGGCAGGCCGCTGCTATACCCCAACATCATCGAGGTGTGCTGCGCAGCGCCATATACCGTAGAGGGAAAATCACCGGAGTTGGCCGAAGGATCATACGCCGCCGCAGGGGGGATAAACCCGTTGAACTCACCGGCATAGGTAGCGCTGACAATGCCGATGTTCTTGAGGTTGTTCGCGCAGGAGAGTTCCCGGCTGGATTCCAGCGCCCCGTTCATCGCCGGCATCAGCAGCGCCGCCAGAATGCCGATGATGGCAATCACAATCAGCATCTCGACCAAGGTAAATTGTGTGTTTATCCTGTTCATCGTACATCCCTTTTCCAGAGCGGAAGGCGCGTTGCGGCTGGCCGGAGGTTAATGAGCGTTCATCCAGGCGGTGCCGAGACTTGGCGGATAGTACGGGGCGGCATACGAAGACGTATGTCCGTCAAAAAAAAGAACTGTGTACCCAGCCTGCTTTTTGTGACCCAGCCGCAGTCCCGACCAACTGCTCCAGCGGATATTCCCGCTGGCAGTGGCGACGTAGTCCGGCATGGAAACGCCCCCGGAGCTGACGGTAAGCCAGCAGCCCTCGCTGTTGGCGTTCAGTCCATCGCCCCAGAAAACCGTCTGGGAAGGGCTGGTCACCTCGTTAACGCGCATACAACGGTAAAACCCCTCTGTGCTGGCATAGCGAACATTGCGGTCATTCAGGCAGAGCCAGGCGAACGAATTCACTGTATAGCCAAACCGGCCGCGCGGGTCAAAGGTTCCGGAGGCCGGCTTCCAGTTGGGATAATGGGTCGCATCGAGATCGGAGGGGCATCCGAAGATTCCGTTGATGCTTGCGGCCGGCTGCACAAACCCCCACTGCAGGATCGGCAGCCCGGCGTGATAGCCCGAGAGCGCGCCCGGCAAGGTCGCATAGGCATACACCCCCGACAGAAAATCCGCATTGGTGGCCCGTGACGCTACCGGCGGCATAAAGTTGTTATAATCATTGGTGTAAGTGGCGGAAATCACCCCGACGTTGCGCTGGTTGTTCAGACAAGCCATTTCACGGCTGCTCTCAACCGCCGACATCAACGACGGCATCAGCAGCGCCGCCAGAATGCCGATGATGGCAATGACGACCAGCATTTCAACCAGCGTGAAGTCACCTTTTGCCGCTTTCATGGGCACTCCCATCCACTTCCCCCCCCCATGATGACCTCAGCAAGCGCCTTGCAACCGAGGACATGGAATTGAACCACACACACCCACTTTACCACGTGCTTGCATTGCCCACAATACCAAAACACAACGCAGATGGATAATAATGATATTAATTTTCAGATTTCTACATAATCCGCATGGCGCAATCGCAGCCAATAACGTATATACAACTATATAAATAGCAAATTATCGCGTTTTTGTTCCCGCTGACAACCTCTGCCGAGAAGAGTATTCCAAATGAACGATACTGATTTTCTGGATGACACATTTGAACATGTGGTGGTAAATCCCGAGCTTAATTTCTGGTGGGCAGACGCCAACAAGCGCAACCGGCAGGTCTGTCGCAGCGGCATCCGGTTCTGGGAACTGGTGATTATTTCTGAGGGTTCCGCGAGCTACACCTCCGGCAACGGGCAACGGTCGCTCAAGCGCAACGACTATCTTCTCGTCGGCCCGCATACCGGCGCGCATACCCTTGAGGGAACGGGCGAGTGGGCCAGTTATGTGGTCAGCTTCGAGGACTCCACGCAGCACATCCGCTCGGATGTCGCCTGCGTTCCCCGGAAAAACCGGCAGATCACTCTCCCGCAATCCGGCAGCATGGAGGCAAATCCGGTAGTTCTGGAGCTGATTAACCGGCTGTGTTCCTTCTGGCAGAAGCAGTCCATTACCCGCGAACAGGCAGGCGTACTGACGGAAAGCCTGCTGCTGCTGCTGGGGGACGCGCAAGTTGCGACCAACCGGCAACTCGACCGGCCGTTGCCGGAACGGGTGCGCGCTTATCTGACGGACCACTGGAATCAGGAGCTGTACGTAGGGCAGATCGCCGGGGCAATGGGTTGCAGCACGGGCCACCTCTCGCGGCTGTTCCGGCACACCTACAACATGTCCATGCGCCGGATGCAAATGGAGATCCGCATCGAAAAAGCGTGCCTTTATATCAACTCCGGAATGTCGCTGCACGAGGTGGCATACCTGTGCGGCTTCAGCGATTACTATCACTTTCTGCGAGTATTCAAAGAAATTTCAGGCATGACGACCGGGGAATACCAAGCCTCAAAAGCCAGCGACGCCGCCCACTGACCGGCAGGCTGTGACTGCCGGCCGGCGATCAGGGAATTACTGCGGACGACTGCGGTTGTATTCCCGCAAGGACGGGCGAGCATCTTTGACCGTCCCGGCTTTGGGAGCGCGGATACGGGCGGCCAGCTCACGCAGTACCGGGCTCTTTGCAAGATCGAGAATCCGGCTGCCCTCCCCGATCCGGCCCCGGTTGGCCTGCTGCAGCCGCTCCAGACTGCCGGGCATTGGCTTCAACGGTTGCGGCCGGGCATTGACCAGTGATAGAAGGGTTTGCGAATCCGCCGCCAGCATCCCATCGCTGGTTTCGCGTCGCCAAGCCAGACGCGCATTGACCATCACACCGGTCAACAGCAGCACCAAAGCCACGGCAAATCCGACGACCGCTCCGGGGTTTTCCCGCGCCAGCTCCCGCCATTCCGCCCCCAGCGGCAGCACCGGCAGGTCAACCCGCATGACGGTGACATACGCAAACGGCGGCTGATCCGGAAGAGTGGCGGCATAACTCCAGCGGTTTCCGGCAAGCATCCAGACCCCGACTTTGGAAGGGGCGGCCCAGCGTTCTTCGGTTTTGGGCGGGTACACACCAGCCACCTGCGCATTGGCGTCGAAGAGCGCGAGAGCCAGTTCTCCCCCCCCGGGTCTGCCCGCCCGTTCCGCCAGCCGCTCCGCCAGTTCTCCGGCATTCAGCGCAGGAGCGGCGGCAGGGTCGCTCAAGGTCACGCGCAATACGAGATGATGGGTATCCTTTCCGGAGGGCAGAAGCAGATTGCGGATCGCCTCCTCCCGCGGGATGTTCCCGGTTTTGGCATTCCCCAACGCCAGCAACACCCGTCCGCCCGCTTCGGAGATCGCCAGCGTACCGGAGGCCGGCAAAAGGTTCTCCAGATCCGAGCCGCATTCACGCAAAAGGCGTTCCGCTTGATTGGCAGCCTCGGAATCGGGATCAATGTTTAGAGTCGGCGCGGAATGATTGAGCGCTTTCTGGTGTAACTCCGCGTATTCCTGCAGCAGCCTTACCTTTTCTTCATCGCTGACCGGCACCGCGGGAACAGTCGCCGGCGCGGACGTTGCCGACGGGTTGGCGGGGTCCGTCGATGCGGCAACCGCAGAGATCCCCCCGGTAGCGGCCAGCGCTCCGGCAAGACGGGCGGCGATGGCCGTTTGTTTTTGCAGAATGGCGGCGAGTTCTTCATTGCCGGTCTGCAGGGTGGCGTTGCGCGCGGAAAGGCGACGCGCGTCCTGCCGAATCAACGCTGTCTGTAAAAAAAGCTGAACGTTGCCGCAGACATCGGCCGCTTCGCGGGCCAACCGCTGCTGCTGCTGCCGCTGCTCCTGCTCCCGTTGCGCAAGCAAACCCGCCCCGAAGTTCCGGGCATCCGCAAGCGCCTGCTGCAACTCCTGACGGGCGCGTTCCTGACGGGCAAACTGACGGCCTTCCGCCAGCCAGACCGCGCAGCAAGCGCCGCCCGCCAGCACACCGGCCAGACCGAGTAACAAGGCGCCGAGCCAGAGCCTACGGCGACGGAGTATGGTGTCTTCGGACAAAATCAGAATCTCCAGAATCGTGCCGGGACCTGCGTCAAACCTCCTGCCGATAACCGGAAGCCGCCGGAATCTTCATCCGGCAAAACGGGGTTGTGAAGTGCGATTCCTTGCCCTCGCGGCTGACAGGCAATCCCACCCAAAAAGGACTCAGCCCTGAAAATGGCGGATATCAAGGTAAACAAAAACCGGGGTGTCGGACTCCAGTGCCGCCAGAAGCTCCGCCTGCTCGGGAGCATTGGCGCCGCGCGCCTGATCGAGCGTAACAAAGCGGGCAAGGTGCCGCCTCGCATCACGATGGCTACCTGCCGGGTCCTCCGGCCGCCATTCCTGCGCCAAAAGAAGCTCCCGCCCCATCTGCCGCAAAATCCGCCCCGGCCCCGTTGCGGCGCGCATTGTAGATGCCGCCAGTTGCAACTCCGGCAGCAGCGCGTCTGCGCCATGCTCGTAAAAGTCCGAAAACAATCCGCTATCCGCCGCCGCCGCCTCGCCAGGGCGCGCTTTTTGCAATTGTGCAGCGCCTGCTTGCAGATATGCGCCGGGCGTAGTGATGACGACCTGCTTCTGATCGTAGTGCGCTTTGCGCAGAAGGTAATTCAAAAAATCCAGCCCCTCGGGCCAGTCGCCGCAGAAAGCGCCGTCCAATGCCGTCACGCCCACGCCGCCCGCGCCAAGCTGCTTTTGCAGCAACGCAAGGTATTGCGCCGCGTGTTGATCGGCTTTGCGGCGGGCCGGCGCGGGATGCCACGGTTTCCCGGCACGGTTTCGCCACCCCGCCGCGGCGACATCCTCGGACGTCAGACCGCAGGGGTCCAGATAGTCGCCATCATGGAAATATCCGTGCTCTTGTCCGGTCAGCGGATCGGTCAGCGTCGCATCGAGCGCGAAGGCCGCGAGCGCTTCGCCGGCGAGTATGGGCGCACGCGCCCCGGCGGGCAGCGGCGCTTCCGCGCTCAGGAATGCCTCGGGGCGGGTGAAGCAATAGCGCAGCCCCGCTTGCGCCAGCTCGTCCTCCAGCCCCGGAAAATATGCGCAACCGGGTAGCCAGATGCCCTGCGGATGAACCCCGAAGGAGACGCAGTAGTCATCGGCCGCCGCCCGGATCTGCGCCCGCAACGCCGCCGGCTGCGAACGCAGCAGGGGCAGGGCGCAATGACTGGCGGTGGTGGTGATAAGTTCAAGGTGACCGAAGGAGGAGAGGCGCTGCAAAGCCTTGCCAATCTGGCGGGCGTACTGGACCTCGTACCAGTAATAATTGTCGCGGCAATGCTCCAGCCACGCCTCGGCCGGTACGCCATCGGGGTCTTTGAGTGTTTTGGTGCAGGAAGCTGCCGTCGTCAGACACGCCTCCGCGCTGCGGATGCGCTCCCGCAGGCGGCGGCTAAGACGCTCGGCGGCCGGAACCTGTTCAAACCATGCCAGCAGCGCAGGCGGCAGCGCCAGCGTCAGCCCGAATCCGCAGCCGTCGTCCTCCAGCCGCTCCAGCATCCGCAGCAGCGGCAGCAGGAACCGCTCGGCCAGATCGAGATACTGCCGTTCGGCGGCAGACTCTGCGGGGCCGAGGGTGGCCCGCAACGGAATAACCGGCAGATAGTAGCCGCACGTCATTTCGTTTGAGCTCCCAGGCAATCCGCCGGAACTCCGGGCATTTCCCCCGGTTTCGGTGAAAAATCAGGCAATCTGCGCGGCGTTGCCCAGCAGCAGCGCAAGAATGGACGCCAGCTTGTCGCGCATGTTTTTGCGTTCCACAATCATATCCAGTTGCCCATGCTCCAGCAGGAATTCCGAGCGCTGGAAGCCATCGGGCAGTTCGGCGTTGATCGTGGTCTTGATGACGCGCGGGCCGGTAAAGCCGGCCAGAGCCTCGGGCTCACCGATGATGACGTCACCCAGCGCCGCCCAGCTCGCCCAGATGCCGCCCATCGTGCTGTCGGTGACGATGCTGATATAGGGAATCCCCGCCTCGCGCAATTTGCCCAGAGACGCCGAGGTTTTGGCCATCTGCATCAGCGAGTACATCCCCTCATGCATGCGCGCGCCGCCGCCGGAACCGGAAACGACGATGAGAGGAATGCGTTTCTTGAGGGCATGTTCGGCCAGCAGGGTGAACTTCTCGCCCACCACCGAACCCATCGAACCGGCGATGAAGGCGCTGTCGGTCACGCCAAAGGCAACCGGACGTGTCTTGATCCGCCCCTCGCCGCAGAGCATGGCTTCAAGCATCCGGGTCTTCTTGACCTCGGAGACAAGCTTTTCCTGATAGCTCTTGCCGCCGCCGTTGAAGTTGAGAATGTCCACGCTGGCGAGGTCACCGTACAGCTCCTCGAAGCTACCCTCGTCAAGCGTGATGTTGACGCGGGTCTGCGCGGAGATCTGCGTGTGGTAGTCACAGTTGGGGCAGACGCCGAGATTCTCCTCCAGCAGTCGCTTAATGATGATTTCGCCGCATTTTTTGCACTTGAGCGCCGGACTGGTGCTCTCGTCGGCCTTCGTAATCTGCGGTTTTTCCTGATTGGTCAGTTTCTTGAGTTTGTCCCAGCCGAAAAACGCCATCGCCCATCCTTTTCCCCGGCGGCCCGCAATCTCCGCCCGCCGGCATTCTGAAAAAAGTGACCCAAGACTATCGCACAAATACCTTCAAATCGGCGTGGCCGGACCGGCCGCCGCTTGCGGTCCTGCCGCGCGCACAGCGCCGCCTTCAGCGCCCGGCAATCACGCGCACCGCCTCGCGCACATCCGGAGCGCGAAAGGTGCTCGTGCCGGCCACCAGCAGGGTCGCCCCCGCTTCGCGCACCGCCGCCGCATTCTCCGCCGTCACCCCGCCGTCGATTTCCAGTTCAATCTTCCGGTCACCGATCAACGCCACGCACTCGCGCAGCCGCTGCAAGGATTCCGGAATGAATTTCTGCCCGCCGAAGCCGGGAAAAACGCTCATCAACAGCAGCCGATCCACCTTGTCCAGATGCCCGCGCAACCGCTCGGTCGGCATATCCGGGTTGAACGACAGCCCCCGCACCTTCCCAAGCGCGCCGATCTTCTCCAGAATCTCCTCCGGCTGCGGATGCACCTCCAGATGGATCGTCAGTCCGTCCGCTCCCGCGTCCGCGAAGGGAACGAGGAATTTTTCCGGGTTATCCAGCATCAGATGCACATCGAAGTGCATCTTGGTAATTTTGCGCAACTTCTCGACCACCGGCGGGCCGAAGGTCAGGTTCGGGACAAAATGTCCGTCCATGATATCGAGATGTAGGACTTCAACGCCCGCCTCCTCGATCCGGCGGATCTCCCGCTCCAGACAGGTAAAATCTGCCGCCAGCAAGGACGGCGCAACGCGCGCAGTACTCATATTCCCACCCCGACCCGAAAAAAACCGCCGCCCGCCCTGCGGCTCCGCGACCGATGACCGCCCCGCTGCGGGTTGGATAATTATATGTGAATCCCCGGTTGCTTCAATAGAATCCTTCCCGAATCCCCGCGCGAAGGGAAAACCGGTCTGCCGGGGGCGCATTCCGGCCGACCCGTCCGGAATGTCCGGCAGCGGCAATTCCGGCGGAGGCGGGTAATTACCCTTGAAAATCCGGGTGAAATCCTTACCCTATAGCGGGTTAGCAGCAGGCTGCCATTTCCGGCGCCGGTTGCGGGATGTTTTTACGATATTTGGGAACCGGTTCGCCGGTCTTTTTTCGTCCTTGGAATACGTTTGCCCCGAAGGAGTGCGTGAAATGATCGTGATGAAGTTTGGTGGCACCAGCGTCGGTACGGCCGAGAGTATCCGCGAAACCTGCCGGATTATTATCTCCCGCCTGCCGAAAAAACCGCTGGTGGTGGTTTCCGCGCATAACAGCCCGACCTGCCGGATGACCGACACCCTGATCAAATCCGCCAAGGAAGCCCTCGCGGGCAGCCCCGACGCCTCAACTGTGATCGGCCTGCAACGCGGGATCTGCAAGGATCTCGGCATTGACACCGCACTGGTGGACGACCTGCTGGAGCGCTTTGCCAACCTCCTCACCGGCATCAGCATGATCGGGGAGATCTCCCCCCGCACGATGGACCTCGTCCAGAGCTTCGGCGAGCGGATGTCGCACCGGGTAGTGGCGAAGGTGCTCAACGACGAATTCAAGATTCCGGCCAAAGCCATCAACTCGATGGACCTCGGACTGCTGACCGACGGCAACTTCGGCTCCGCCCAGCCGCAGGAATCCTCCTACCCGACGGTAAAGAAGAACGTCGAAGCCGAAGGCAATACAGTCATCATCACCACCGGCTTTCTCGGCAAGGGTCCCGACGGCCACATCACCACCCTCGGCCGCGGCGGCTCGGACTTCTCCGGCACGATCTTCGGCGCGGCGGTGAAGGCCGCCGAGGTTGAAATCTGGACCGACGTCGACGGAGTGATGACCTGCGACCCCAAGATCGCCGCCAGCGCACGCAGCCTGCCGGAGCTGACCTTTGCAGAAGCATCGGAGCTGTCGTGGTACGGCGCAAAGGTGCTGCATCCCTCGACGATGATCCCGGCGATGAAGCACGGGATTCCGGTGCGGGTGCTGAACACACACCACAGCGACCACCCCGGCACGGTGATTCTGCCGAAGCTCACCCAGAGCAACATCGTCGCCAAGAGTATCGCGCACAAGAAGCACATCAGCATCCTGACCATCACCTCCTCGCGGATGCTGGGGATGCACGGCTTTATGGCAAAGGTCTTTGAGGTCTGCAGCAAGCATGCCATCGACATCCAGATGATCGCCACCTCCGAGGTCTCCATCAGCCTGACGGTGCCGCAGGAGGCGAACCTCGCGGCGGCGGCCGAGGAGCTGGGCGAGTACGGCGAGGTGCGCATCGAACACGAGAAGGCAATCGTCTGCGTGGTCGGCGAGTGCATGTCCGGGGTGCCGGGCGTGGCGGCGCGGGTAACGGGGGCGCTGGCGAAGGCGGGGGTGAACATCCGCATGATTTCGCAGGGCGCAAACGAGATCAACATCGCGCTGCTGGTCGACGGCGACGACGCGCTCAAGGCCGTCAAGGCGCTGCACGAGGAAATCTTCGAGAAGAAGTAACGCCCAGAACATCCGCCCGCCGGGAAGCGAAGCATTTTTCGGCGGACTATCATCCACCCGGTTTTCCGCAGTTCAGGGGCTTTCATGCGCACGGCGTTGATCTCGGATGTTCACGGCAACCTGCCTGCCCTGCAGACGGTGCTGGCCGATATTGACACCGTAAAACCCGACCGCATCGTGTGTCTGGGCGATACCGTGGGCTACGGTCCGCAACCGCGGGAATGCTTGGATCTGGTTCGGCGGCGCTGCAGCGTCGTGCTGGCGGGCAACCATGAAAACGCGGTCGTCAACGGGGCGGACAACTTCACCCCGCTGGCGGCAAAGGCGCTGGACTGGACGGCGTCGCGGTTGCGCGACCCGGAGATCATGGAGTATCTGGCGGGCCTGAAATCGATCACGCGGGAAGGCGATCTGGCATTCCTGCACGGCAGTCTGAAGGACCCGATCAACGAATACGTCCGCGAGGCGGAGAGCCCGTGGATGTTCTATCAGTTGGTGAACACCCTGCGGCGGGATTTCGTGGATGTGCGGCTCTGCTTTGTCGGCCACAATCACCGCGCGTTTCTGGGAACGGAGCTGGGGTACATCTTCCCGCACGACAAGACCGAGCCCAAGCGGATGACCTTCAATCTGACGGGGCAGAAGGCGTATGTGTCGGTGGGGTCGGTGGGACAGCCGCGCGACCGCGATCCGCGCGCGAGCTGGGCGCTCTTCGACGGCGAGGCGATTACGTACCACCGGGTGGCTTACGATGCGCGGCCGGTCGCGGAGATGATCCGTCAGAAGGGCCTGCCGGAATTTCTGGCCGTGCGCCTGCTGCAGGGGGAATGAGCGCGGATTCCGCGCGGGATTCCGTTCTGCAGCCGACAGATTTCAGTATTGCAAATACCTGATGTGACGCGTCCGCACGGTATGCGGCGCGATCCTTGCAGCGCGGCGGGTAATCCGCCAAAGCGGGAGTCAAGAATGCTCGAAATGCTCAGTTCGGTCTGGAATGTCATCTGGATCATTGTCGCCTTTTCCGTGCTGGTCTTTGTGCATGAGCTGGGGCATTTTCTTGCGGCGCTGCTCGTAGGCATCCGCCCCGAACGCTTCTTTATCGGCTTCGACATCTACGGCCTCGGCATCAAGAAGGAGTACAAGGGCTGCGTCTACGGAATCGGCCTGCTGCCGCTGGGCGGCTATGTCAAGCTCGCGGGGCAATCGGACGACCCGCGTGAACAGGGCGACGGGGCGGGCAAGCCGGACGAATACCGTTCAAAGCCGCTTTGGGCGCAGGCCATCGTCATCACCGCCGGGGTCTTCATGAACCTCGTTTTCGGCTTCCTGCTGCTCTTTTGCGCCTATCTCTACGGCATGCCGCAGAATCCGCCGCAGGTAGGATCGGTCACGCCCGGCTCTCCGGCGGCGTTTGCCGATCTGCAACCCGGCGACCGGATACTCTCCGTAAACGGCAAGCCCACCGAATCACTGAACATGATTAACGAATATGTGGTGGTTAATCCGCGCGAATTTTATGACTTCGAGGTGGAACGCGCGGGGCAGAAGCTGGTGCGGCGGGTCAAGAGCCAGACGGGGGCCGATCTCGGCTCGCAAGGGTTAGGCATCCATCCCGCCACCGATGCGGTAATCGAGGAGATCGCCGGCAAGCAGGTGTACGGCGAGCTGTACGAAAAAGTTTTCAAAGAGAAGGATGTTCTGGTCGAAATCGCGGGACAGAAAATTCCTGAAGGGTTCGGTAGCGGCGACTTCGCCCGCGCGGTCATTGAGGCGAATGCCGGCAAAAACCTCCCGGCGGTGGTACTGCGCGACGGCAAGCAGGTTCCCGTCACCCTGCCAGTTCTGGCGACAGGCAGTTACCCCTTCGGCTATACCATCTCGATTGCAATCGAAGGCGTAATCAGCGGCGGCCCGGCGGAAGCGGCCGGCCTGCGCGGCGGCCTGAGCGTCAACGCCCTGCTGATCGATGGCGTGAAAACCCCGCTGCGCGCCCGTGAGGACCTGACGCGCAACATACAGGGGCGCGCATATCAACCGGTCGAACTGACCGTCCGGCGCGGCGCGCAGGAACAGAAGTTCACGCTCACGCCACGTTTTCTTGGCTATCTGCCGGAGGTTCCGGCCGGTGCCGACACCCTGCTGGGCGTCACCGTAAAAGCGAGTGCGGAGGGACAGGGCGCGCGCGAGTGGGAGGTGGAAAAGATCCTGCCGGAAGGCCCGGCGGCCGGAAAACTGCAGCCCGGAGATCGCTTGCTGGCGGTCAACGGTACGAAACTGTTTTCACTGGAGAAATTCAAGGATCGCTCTGATGCCTATTATGCCGACCCGGCAAGCGTGGGCAAAGCCGTTGCCGCCGCCTGCTGCAAAGAGGTCGGTCTGATCCTCTCCGGCGAGGACAAGCCGCTGCTGATGTGCCCGCGCATCGCGCTGGAAACCGGCGTGCCGGCGGTAGGCATCCTGATGGGGCCGACCACGGTACAGAGCGTCGAAGCGGGCAGCCCGGCCGCGCGCTTCCTCTCGCCCGGCGATTATATTGTGCAGATCATGCTGGCCGACGAGGGACGGGCGACCACGGTCGGCTATCTGGGTCCGGACAAATCCCGACGCGAACCGGCGACCTTCAAGACCCCCGACCCCATCGTACAGGCGCTGAAAAATGGCAAGACCGAGCAACTGACGGGGTACGTGCAGTTCGGCTTTGCGGTCTCCAAGGGGGTGAAGAAGTCGGTCGGCGTGGCCGGAGCGCTGGGGCTGGCGTTTGATAAATCCATCGACATGTCCCTCACGGTGTACAAAATTTTGCACCGGCTGGTCACGGGGCAGATCTCCGCCTCGAACATGTCGGGGCCGGTTGGTATCTTCAACGTGATGCAGCGGACAGCCGAAAGTCCCGATCCGATGATGAGCATGATCTTCCTGCTCGCGCTTATCAGTATCAACCTTGCGGTATTCAACCTCCTGCCCTTCCCGGTGCTGGACGGCGGGCATCTGCTCTTTATCATCGTCGAGGCTGTGCGCGGCACGCCGCCGGGCGAACGCTTCCGCGAACTCTCGCAATATTTCGGCATCCTCTGCCTCCTGAGCCTGATGGTTTACGTCACCTACAACGACATCGCGCGGCTGGTGGTGGACTCGGGAAACAAGGCGATGGTCGAAAACGCGCTGGATCGGAAGAAATGACGCGGACGCTGATTGTCAACGCCGACGACCTCGGCCTGTCGGTGGCAGTAAGCCGCGGCATCGAAGCCGCACACCGGGGCGGGCTGGTCACCTCCGCGACGCTGATGGCGAACATGCCCGGTTTTGACGAGGGCGTGCGCGTCGCGCACGACAACCCTGCGCTCGGAATCGGCGTGCATCTGAACCTGATCCGGGGCTGTCCGGTGGCGGACGAACTGCATGTCTATCCCCTGCTGGGACCGGGCGGCCGTTTTATCCCGGAATTTTTTGCCATCGGCCGGCTTGCCGCGACCGCGGCCTACCAGCGCGCGGCTGAGATCGAGTACCGCGCGCAGATTGAAAAGGTACTCGCCGCCGGCATCCGTCCCGATCACCTTGATTTTGAAAAGCATCACGGCGTCTGGCGACCGCTGTATGAGATCGGCATGCGCCTCGCGCGCGAGTACGGCCTCGGCCTCCGCAGTTATCACGAACCGCTGTTCTTCGTCCTGCGCGAATTGCCGTTTCCGGGCGTGCGTCCGTTCTGGAAGTCCTGTCACCTGTTCTTCTATCAACGCTGCCGGTTGAAACGGCCGTCGGTGTTTTCGCCCGATTATTTCTTCGGCCAGAGCCACATCGGCGCTCTGACGCGCGAGTATCTGCGGGCGCTGTTGCAGCATCTGCCCGAAGGCGTATCGGAGCTGATGTGCCACCCGGGCATGCGCGATGAGGAAGAGGAAAACGGCGTGGCGGGAGCGGCGGGAGCATCCTGGATTACACAGGCGCGGGTGAATGACTTGGCAGCAGTGGCGGACCCTGAAATCCGGCTGCTGGCGCAGGAGTCGAATGTGCGGCTGGCAACTTATGCGGATCTTCTTTCCGCGGAATCGGCGGGGACGTCCCCCGCGGCCGGTTTATCGCCGGCCGGCAAGGAACAGGAATGACAGAGCAAGAGCAGGACCATCCCGCACCCGGTCAGAACGCTGACGCAACGGCGGAGACAAACCAGACAACCCCGCCCGTCAAACCAGCCGGCAAGGAATCGCTGGGCAAGGCGTTGGGATCGTTGGGCTTCTGGATCGGCCTGATTATCGCCCTGAAAATTTTCGCCGCCGACATCTTTGTCATCCCAACCGGGAGTATGGAGCCGACCCTGCACGGCCGCGACAACGCCGGCGACCGCATCTTCTGCACCAAGCTCAACTACCTCTGGCGCACTCCGGAACGCTGGGAGGTCTTCGTCTTCAAGTTCCCTTATATGCAGACGCCGCAGGGCGAACAGTCGCCGTACAAGGGCGAGAACTACATCAAACGCTGCGTCGGCATGCCGGGCGAAGCGCTTGCCTTGCGCCGGGGGGATGTCTTCATCAGCCGCAACGGCGGTCCGCTCCAGCGGCAGATCAAGCCGCCGGCGGTGCAGGCGGGGATGTGGTTGCCGGTGTACGATCAACCCTTGCGCGAGGTCAGCACCGAGGAGCTGGGCAGCTTCTGGCAGGTAGCGGGCTGGACAAAGGAGGGGGACGTTCTTGTCAGCGCCGAAGCCAACTCCATTCTGACCTACCTGCCCCGCACACGTTTTGACCAGCAGGCTGGCGTTCCGGATCGCTACTTCCGCCGGCAATACGTGGACTTCGCCTGCCCCGCCGCCGGCTGCGGCGGCAAGTTGCGCCAGACCTGCAGCAGCCCCATGCTGACCGGCCGCTGCCCGCGCTGCCACCGGCTACTGACGGAAGAAAACGTCACCTACTACGATTTCCGCTGCGAGTACCCCATCAAATACCGCCCCTATATGACGCAGGAGGCGAAACTGGGCGATAGCATTTTCCGCGAATCGGACTGGCATTACGTTCCGGATCTGCGGGTACGGACGCAAGCGAAACTGGCCTCCGGAGCCACCCTGGAACTGAAAATACTCGATGACCGGCACATCTGCACCGTAACCATCTCGCCCGCCGGCCGGGCGACGTTTCAGGTGGACGGCAAACCCCTGCCAATGAACATCCTGCTGCCCGAGGAGTCTTCCGGCAAGTCCGCCACATCCGGCGTCCGGCCCGCAGCGGATGTCGCGGGAGCAGTCGACCTTGCTCCCGGAAGCATCGCACCGGATTCCTGGCATGAGTGGGACTTCCAGCGGGTAGACGGCACCCTGCGACTTTTCGCGGACGGGCAGCCGATAGTCCTCAGCGGCCTCTTCGACCTCGGTGTGCCGGCAGACCAACAGAACCCGCTAAACTCCAATGTCAACATCGCCGCGCGTGGCAAGGTGCAGTTGCAGCGTCTCAGCATCGAGCGTGATGTCTACTATTACTGCACGCTCGATCCGCGTTCGCGGTTTATCAACGGCATCTATCAGCTCCCGGCGACAGGCTATCTGGCTCTGGGCGACAATCAGCCGTCCTCCAGCGACTCCCGCGACTGGGGACCGGTGCCACAGGTGAATCTGGTCGGAACCGGCCAGTTCACCTGGTGGCCGCCGCAGGCGGCACGCCTGTTGAGCCTTGGGCAGTAAACGAGGGAAACGGGATCATGATTGACCGGCAATTGCTGCAGCAGAGGACGGAGGCGTTCGCTCGGGAGAACGGCAGACGGGTTCTGATTACTGGTGGTCCGACCTGCGAGGACATCGACCCGGTGCGTTTTCTGACCAACCGTTCGACCGGCCGGATGGGACTGGAGCTGGCGCTGGCCGCCCGGACGCTGGGCATGGCCCCGTTGCTGATTCTTGGCCCGACCGCGCTGGCGGTACCGGACTTCCTTCCGTGGATTGCGGTCCGTTCGGCGGCGGATATGCTGGCAGCGGTGGAGGCCGCCTTCCCCGTTTGCGATCTTCTGGTCATGAGTGCCGCCGTGGCGGACTATACCCCGGCTGAGCCGCTGGACCATAAGCTCAAGAAAACCGGCGGCGACCTCCTGCTGCGCCTGAAGCGTACGGCCGATATCCTGCAGACCATCGCGGCACATCCGCAACGACAGGGGAAAAAGGTCTGCGGATTTTCACTCGACAGAGAGATCAATCTGGCGGAGGGGCGACGGAAACTGGCCGCCAAAAACCTCGATATGATCGCCGTCAACGGAGCCAGCGCCTTTGGCGCCGAAACCTCGATCGTCACCCTGCTGTTGCGCGATGGCGGGCAACTCGATCTGCCCGCGCAGGATAAGGCTCTGACCGCCCGCACGATTCTTTCCGCACTTCAACAACAACCGAACCCCTGAGCCTCAAGGCAATCACGCCAATCGCGACCGCACAAATCGGCATCGTGCCAATCGCCCCGAACCCAAGTCAGCCCCGCATGTTGGTTCGCCTTGCCGCACACACGAGAAGAAGCTCCACCATAATTTGCTATAACGCGCTGTTTTCGGGCCGATTGGAATGCGTTTCCCCGGTTGAATCCCCGTTTTCTCCGTCATGGCGTCATTCTTCAAAAAAACCATCCGAAATTTACGAAAAAAGTTGAAGACCCTCCCCACGCCGATCCGATAAATACGGTAGAAGTTGATTTATCGCCATTTACCGGATTTACGAGGAATGAGGATGATGAGCACAAACCCTCTCTGCTGCTGTGCGGTTGCGCGTTTTCTGCGCGTCGGAGCGCTGGCCTGCGCGCTGGCCGCTTTCGGATTTCCGGCGACCGTATGCGCCGCCGAGGAAAACCCGCAGGAAATCGACGAGTTGTCCGTTCCGGACAATCTCATCCAGCTTGATGGCAGCGCTTCCAGCGACAACGATGGGGACAAGTTGTCCTACAACTGGCGGCAGGTCGACGGACCGCGGGTCCAGTTGCTGAACGCGACCACCGCCAAGCCCAGTTTTTACGCCCGTCAGCCCGGCAAGTATTCGTTTGAACTCATCGTCTCCGACGGCAAGGCCCGGAGCAAGCCGGCGATTGTAAGCATCGAGGTGGACAAACTCAACCACGCGCCGCAACTGCAACTGGTCAAGCTCGTACAGGCCCGTCCGGGCGTCCCCTTCACGCTGGATGCGTCCGGAACCCGGGATGAAGACGGCGATCCGGTGCGCTATGTCTGGAAGCAGATCTCCGGTCCGGCTGCCCTGACCAAAGGCGGTTCTTCTCAACAGCCGACCCTCTCTTTGCAGGCACAGGAAGAAGGCACCTATGTCTTTGAAGTCGTGGCAACCGACGGCACGGCCCGCAGCGCCCCGGAGCGTTGCGAGGTACAGGTGATTCATGAAAACACCGCCCCGGTGGCGAAGGTCACCGCGCCAAACTCCAAGGTACTGCTGCGCCCGGCCGCCAACTCCGCCGCAACATCCGGAGCGACCGGTGCGACTGATGGCAGCAATAATATGCAAAATACCCGGAGCGCCCGGACGCCCGCACTGGATCAGGTTGCGGTACCGGCGCTGGATCCGCTGGAGGAGGCGATGACCCAGTCGCCCGACAACAGTCTCAAGGAAACCTATCTGCCGCAGGCCAAGCCCTCCGCAAGCGGGGCGCGCGTACGCGGCACCCCGGCCGCCGACGCACCGGCCAGCGGAAGGGAAAACGCGCCACGGGCTTCCGCACAAACCGAAGAGCCATCCGGCGACGAAACACTTGCAAATAGCCGGCCACAAACCGGCAATTCCGGCAACAACAAAGGGCTGACCGCCTCCATCGCCCAGAGCGAAGTCCAAGCCGAAGTGGGCGAACGCGTAGTGATCCGCGGGTACGGGGGCAGCCCGGAGGGAAAGCACCTGACCTTCAACTGGAAGCAGGTTACGACGCAGCGGCTGGGCAGGGACACCATCAAGGGGAAGAATCTGGAATTCACCCCGACTGAGGATGGAATGTACATCTTCGAGCTGACCGTCTCCGACGGCACGAACTACAGCAAGCCAGCGCTGGTACGCGTCCGGGTTGCGGGAACGAACGAAAACGTGATGGGGCTCGCCGGAGACGCCGGCAAGGTCAATGACGTGGATGTCCCGGGCATTGCGCCGGTTCCGGCGGCGGAAAATCGCGGACTCTTCAGCCGGGTGCTCAACAAGGTCAAATAACCGGCCCGGCACGTGGCTCTCATTGCGGTCTTGGCGGCTACCGCTGCCGAGACCGCTTGTTTTTCCGCCCCGCCTTGACCGGACGTTGCGCCTGCGTATGATTGGCGGCGGGCAATGAATCCGGAAGGAGTTGTATGCCTCTGGCGATCCTGCTGCTGCTGATTCTCCTGCCGCTGACGGAGTTGGAACTTCTCTGGCGGGTTGGCAGCGCGACCGGCGTCTGGCCGGTGCTTGCCGCGCTGCTGGCGGGGGCAATTGCGGGCGGTCTGATTATTCGCGGGCAAGGACTGCGTCTGGCGACGGAATTGCGTATGCAGATGCTGGCCGGGCGGTTGCCGGGCGACACGCTGCTGAATGCGATCATGAGGATGGCCGCCGGAGCGTTGCTGATCGTTCCCGGATTTCTGACGGATCTGGCGGGGCTGCTGCTGCTGTTGCCGCCGGTGCGCCGGTGGGGGATGCGGCGACTGCGCAAGGCGTTGCAGCGGCGGATGTCGCCGGCCGCGGGGGTGCGGGTTTTCACGGAGCGCAACATCGGCGCACCGGAAGCGGCGCAAAGAACGGACGACTTGCGCGAGACTCCGGTGCGGATCGTTGAGGAGGAACATGGACAAGAGCGTTTGTAACTTGCCGAATCTGCTGACGCTGTTCCGCTTTCCGGCGGGACTGGCCACGCTCTGGCTGTTCATGCAGTATTCGCATCACACACCTACGGGCGGTTATCCGGCTTGGGTGGCGGTGGGACTGGCGATTGTATCGTTTCTGACCTTTCTTTCCGATTACCTCGACGGCAAGATTGCCCGCGCGTATGGGATCGTGACCAACTTCGGCAAGATCATGGACCCGGTGGCGGACAGCATTTTCTTTACGCTGACGCTGTTGGGGCTGGCGGTGTCGCCGCGCTTTGAGGTAAGCATCTGGTTTACGGTGATCATGCTGTACCGTGAAGCGGGGGTGCAGGTGATGCGGCGGTATGCGGCGTATCACGGGGTGGTGCTGATGGCGGGGTGGTCCGGGAAGTTCAAGATGTTCGCGCAGTGCATCGTGATGGCAGCGTTTGGCTTGTGCCTCTTGCTGACGGACACAGCGATCTACGTATTCAGCGAGAATTTCCTGAAGGGCTTTGCGTGGTGGGGATCGCTGTTAACAGCGGTGGTCGGCCTCTGGAGCCTCGGCGTTTATCTCAAGCAATTGCCGCGGATGATGAAAGAGCAGAAGGACGAGTAACCCCGCCTTTCGGTTATGGGTTGCAGATGAATATCGGCCGGGATAGAGTCCCGGCCGTTTTGTCAGTTCTGAAGAAATCAAAGTGAGGTGGAATGACAACGCCGCTGGTGTCTTTGCTCAGGCAAATCGGATATGACCGCGCAGGCGTGCGGACGGCAATCGTGCGTCTGCTGGAGCCGCTGGGCGGGATGAGCGCCTTCGTGAAACCGGGGCAGCGGGTGCTACTCAAGCTCAATCTCGTTCGCGCCTGCGCTCCGGGAACGCCCGCGTTTACGCATCCGGAAATCCTGTATGCCGTCGCCCGCCTTGCGCAGGAGTGCGGCGGCATCGTCTGCGCCGGCGACAGTCCGGGCCTTGGGTCGGCGCGCAAGGTCGCGAAAAACGCCGGGCTGCTGCCGGTCATCGACGAGCTTGGCATCGAACTGGTTGAGTTCACCCCGCGCGACATTTTTGACGAGAGCCGCAAATTCAAGAAGCTCACCCTCGCGGCGGAACTGCTCGACGCCGATGTCGTCATCAACCTTCCGCGCCTGAAGACGCACGGGCAGATGATGCTCACCGCCGCCGTGAAGAACCTCTTCGGCGCGGTGGTCGGCCCGCGCAAATACGAGTGGCATTATCGCGCCGGAGAGAACAAAGACGCCTTCGCCCGGATGATCTACGAGATTTGCATGACCATCCGGCCGCACCTGCATATTCTTGACGCGATTGTTTCGATGGATGGTCTCGGCCCCACCTCGGGACAGCCCAATGCCTCGGGCTTTCTTGCCGCGGGAACCGATCCCGTCGCCATTGATGCGACGATCATGCGCATTCTCGGCCGGGAACCGGAAGAGCTCTACACCATCCGCGCCGCTGTCGAAGCCGCAGATACCGCCTGGCGCGAAACGCAGACTCTGGGCGCGGCCATCCACGAGCTCCGCCCCTCCGTCTGGCATTGGCCGCAAACGCAGTCGCTGGCGCTGCTGGATATTCCGCTTTTGCAGAAATACCCACGCCTCAAGCGCTGGTTCCGCAAGATATCGGCCGTCTTTCCCTACGCGCTGCCGCTCAAATGCGTAAAGTGCGGCGCCTGCGTCAAGATTTGTCCCGTGCAGGCGATCCGGCTGGAGGAGGGGCAAATTCGCATCCGTTACGACGATTGCATCCGTTGTTACTGCTGCCACGAGCTCTGTCCGCACGACGCCATCGGCATGCGCGGCGGCTGGTTCGCCCGTCTGCTGCGCCTCTTCTCCACCCGTTGAGATCCTTCCTTCTTCAGGACAACAGGAGCGTGGACAAGAAAACAGCCCCCGCAACGCGCGGGGGCTGAACTTGCATCCGTCGGATTCTTCACACGCCGGCCATCCCTGCCCAAGGCCATCGCTCAAAACCAGAATAAAAACAGATCGTCGCGGCGAATTCCGCGTTGATCTTCGCCCTGCGCTTACGGTAATATGATCCGGCAAGTCTTTTGCGAGATTGCCCTGACTTATCGCCGCAGGCGAAGAACCTCCCCGCTCGCCTCTGCCGTAACCGGTTTGGCAAGCCAGCAACCGCTGCGCTCCGCCTTGCGGCTCGGCTTTACATCTTGCCGACCAGCGGAGCAGGCATGACGAAGAGCCGCGCCGCCAATTCGTTGTCAATCAGAAAAAGACCGCTGTTGTTGTCGGCGGTCAGTTTCAGTTTGCCGACGATGGTGGTGAAGTTTGCCTCTTCCTCGACCTGTTCGTCCACAAACCAGTTGAGAAAGCTGCGCGCCGCGTGATACTTCTCTTCCATCGCGATATCCACGATGTTGTTGATTGAGGCCGTGACCGTCCCCTCATGCTTGAGGCCGCGCTCAAAGATATCCAGCGCACTCTTAAAGCTGCAATCGGGTTTGGCGACCGCCGGCAGTTCTACCGTGCCGCCGGCATCAAGCAGGAAGTTATAGAAGATCATCCCGTGACAGCTCTCCTCCTGCGATTGCACCAGCATCCACTTCGCCATGCCCTTGAGGCTCTGCGCCTCGAACCATGCCGACATGCCCAAATACAGATAGGCCGAATAGAACTCCTTGCCAATCTGTTCGTTGACCGCTTTCTGCATTTTTTTGCTGATCATGACAATCCCCTTGTTGTTATATGCCGGGTACCGGCATCCGTTAGCAACTCGCCACCCACGTACTCCGGAGACGGTCCAGCGTGCGCATAACCGCGAGACTTGCCTCATGCGTCATAAGCGGATGCTCCAACGCCCCGCGCTCCAGACACTCCATCGCCGCCGCCGCCTCGTACTGATAGCCGTTCCCGGCATACGGCAGCGCCCATTCGTGTTGCGTCCCATCGGGCTTGTGAACCGTCAGCCCCGACGGCCGCCACCAGGGAGCATGAATCCGAATCGCCCCCCGCGTGCCGCTCAGATGCGCTTCCTGCAGGGTCAAAGCTTGAATACTGCAGCAGCCGCTGGCCATTCGACCGCCGGAATATTCCAGCAGCCAAGCCGCCTGCTCATCCACTCCGGTCTCTGCCAATTGGGCCAGACCAAGGACCTTCTGCGGCTCCCCCAGAAGCATCTGCGCCAGCGAAAGCGGATAAACGCCAACATCCAGCAGGCCGCCGCCGCCCAGAGTCGGATTCCACAACCGGCTCGCCGGATCGGGATCACCGGGAAAACCAAAATCCGCCGTCAGTAACCGCAGGTCGCCAATTTCCCCCTCCGCGAGCAGCACCTGCAAACGCTCCATCAACGGGAAGAACCGCGTCCACATCGCTTCCATCAGAAAACAGCGGTTTGCGCGGGCCGTCTCCACCACTCTGCGCGCCTCTGCCTCGTTGACGCACAGCGGCTTTTCACACAACACCGCCTTGCCTCCATTTAAGCAGAGCAAGCTCTGCTCGCAATGAAAAACATGCGGCGTTGCAATATAAACAATGTCAATCGCCGGGTCGGCAATCAGCGCCTCATACGAGCCATACGCCCTAAAAGCGCCGAACTCCGCCGCAAATTCCCGCGCCCGCGCCACCTCCCGCGAGGCCACCGCCGCCAACTGCGCCTGCGGCAGCGTTCGCAGCCCCGTGGCAAATTTCCGGGCAATACTCCCCGGCCCGAGAATCCCCCAACGAATCACCCGCTCCCCCCCGCGCCACGCCCCAAACCGGTTCTACCGTTATGCTCTTCAAAATTGTCGGGTTACGATCTGGTTTGAGTTTTCACCAGTTTCTCCCGCGCCGAATGAACGAAAGGAGCGTATTCAATGGCGCCCGCGGCAATATGATCCAATGTACTGAGTCGGCACGACCGCAGGCTTGCCGCCGGCGGTGGAGTACGCAGTCCTGCGCGATTCATCGGGCCTCTGCTTGATTCGTCGTTCCCCGCAGAAGAACTGGTGGTCTGCTATTTCCCTTATTCTGAAACTCGAAGCAGATACCAACCGCCTACAGCAACTGACTGAATTTGATTGCGGCAAATTGCTCGTTGAGCATTTCCTGAATCCCCCGCAACTTCGGATGAAGCTTGCATTCGGGGGAGAACTCACACCCGGAATCCTCGCGCAGGCAGAGGTTGATCCCCGTCCCCTTGGCAGAAATTGCCGAAATCACATCCAGCAGATTGATCTCCTCCACCGGCCGGGCGAGAATCAGTCCGCCGCCGCTTCCCCGCCGGCTCTGGAGGATGCCCGCTTTCACCAGCGCCAACGAAATCTTGCGCAAAAACCGATACGGAATCTTCATCCGCTCCGAAACCTCCGAGGCGGAAACCAGCCCGCCCTTGCCTGCCGCTACGCCCAATATTATTCGTATCGCGTAATCGACCTCGCGTGATATCATCGTTCATCCCCCATCACCGGGAATGCTGGCATGGAAATGCCAGCACAAATCCGCTGCGAACTATTCCGCAATTCTTCGCCCCCACCCAACTGATACCGCTATTCTATCATTGTCACCTTCTCATGTCAAACTCCCGCCACCGGAAAACGGGATTTTTCCGCCAATGTTGTCATGTTCTCATTTCGCCCCGCCGCGCATCGGCCAGCAGTCAGAGCGCCCCCCCCCGCCGCAGAGCCGGCATCGTGAACCGCGAGCGGTACTTTGCAAGTGTGAGCCACCCGCGATAACCGGCGTACCGGCATGCGGAAGAACACCGACCCTTTTTTCAGAACAAAAAAACAGGGGCCGGACAAACCGGCCCCTGCAGGGTTTCTGCCTATTCATACCGCGCTTATTCCTCGTAACGCTTGATGAGAAGGCTGGCGTTGTGGCCGCCGAAGCCCAGCGAATTGGAGAACGCGTACCGGATCTCGCGCTTCACCGCCGTGTTCGGGGTATAGTCGAGGTCGCAGTCGGGGTCCGGCGTCTCGTAATTGATCGTGGGAGGAATGATTCCTTCCTTGATCGCCAGCGCAGTAAAGCCGAGTTCCACGCCGCCGGCCGCGCCGAGCATGTGGCCGGTGCAGCTCTTGGTCGAGCTGATGGATACCTTGCGCGCATACTCCTCGCCGAGCGCGCCCTTGATGCCGGCAGTCTCGGACTTGTCGTTGAGCGGCGTCGAGGTACCGTGGGCGTTGATGTAGTCGATCTCCGCCGGGGTCGCGCCCGCCTGATCCATGGCGATCTTCATCGCCCGCGCCAATCCCTCGCCCTTGTCACTCGGGGCGGTGATGTGGGTTGCGTCATCGGTGAAACCGTAACCGACCATCTCGGCATAAATCGTCGCGCCGCGCGCCTTGGCGTGCTCCAGCTCCTCCAGAATAATCGCGCCCGCACCCTCGCCCATGACAAACCCGTCACGATTCTTGTCAAAAGGACGGCAAGCGCGCTTGGGATCATCGTTGCGGGTCGAAAGGGCGTGCATGTTGGCAAAGCCGCCGAGACCCATGATGCCGATGCCCGCCTCGCTGCCGCCCGAGACGATCAGGTCGGCGTCGCCCACCTGAATGTGCCGGAACGCCAGACCGATGGCATGGCTGCCGGAAGCACAAGCCGTGACCGCCGCATAGTTCAGGCCTTTGAAGCCGAACTCAATGGCAATCTGACCGCAGCCGGCGTTGACCATCAGAAGCGGAACGCTGAAGGGGGAGATTCGGCTCGGTCCCTTCTCGACGAAACGCATCAACTGCGATTCCACCGAAAGGATGCCGCCGATCCCGCTGGCAAACACCGCGCCGCAGCGGTCGCGGTTGAGCTTTTCCAGATCCAGCTTGGCGTCATCTTTCGCCAAATGAGCCGCCGCTACCGAAAAGTGGACGAACTTATCCAGACGCCGCGCCTCACGGGCATCAATCCACTTCGTGACATCAAAATCCTTCACCTCGCAACCGAAGTGGACCGGGAATCCCGAGTGGTCCATCTCGATCTGCGTGAATTCCGCTGCTCCACTAACGCCCTTGAGGGCATTCTCCCAGCTTTCGCGAGTCCCGATTCCGATCGGCGTGACCAGCCCGATACCCGTAATCACCACCCGCCTGAGTTCGATCGTTTTGTTTGGCATTTTTTCTTGTTTGGTTGTGTGCCTAAGAGGAACAAATCAACAAACCGCGGACCACCGGCAACCGGCTTCCGCCGGTACGTTCAACGCCCGCCACACGGGGCGGGCGCAGAACGTCACTGCTACCGTAGAGCGGCAAACAGGACTACTTCTTCTCGCTGAGGAGCTTCTCGACGAAATCAACGACGTCGCCGACGGTGGCCGGGGGCTCACCTTCTTCGGGAATGTCGATGTCGAACTCGTCCTCAAATTCCATGGTCAGCTCGGCAATGTCGAGGCTGTCGGCATTCAGGTCATCGACGAACGAGGTGTTCCGGGTGACCTTGCTGCGCTCGTGCTGGAGCTGATCGCAGATGATGTCGATGACTTTGGCTTCGATTTCTTCCTTGGTCATAGTGCAAATCCTTTGTGAAAAAAAAGTTCGATAATAAAATCGCTCACGATCATGAAATTCTTACTGTCCGTATGAATTCCGCGGAATTATACAGATTTCCCCCCCCTTGTCCAGTGGAATTCCCTCCGTCAAAAAGTACGGAAGAACGTTCTAAAATCCCGCAAAGACAAGGCGTTACGCAATCTGCGACCGGAGTGTGGAATTATTTCCGGCCGGAGACTGATTTCCTGATTGCGCGATATCCCGCCGCCATTTCACGGCGGGCGCGAATTACATAATCATGCCGCCATCGACCTGCAGCACCTGGCCGGTGATGTAGGACGCCTCGTCGGAGGCAAGGAAGGCAACCGCCTTCGCCACGTCCTCGGGCTGGCCGAGCTTGCCGAGGGGGATGAAGCCGAGCATCATCTGCTTGACGTCATCGGAGAGCTTGTCGGTCATGGCGGTCTGGATATAACCCGGAGCGACCGCGTTGGCGCGCACGCCGCGGCCGGAGTATTCCTTGGCCGTGGTCTTGGTCAGCGCGATCACGCCGCCCTTGGAGGCTGCATAGTTGGCCTGTCCGGCGTTGCCCATGATGCCGATGACGGAGGCGATGTTGACGACCGCGCCGCTGCGCTGTTTGGCCATGACCTTGGTGACGGCCTGCGTGCAGAGGAAGGTGCCCTTGAGGTTGATGTTGAGGACGAAATCCCAGTCCTCTTCCTTCATCCGCATCATGAGGGTGTCGCGGGTGACGCCGGCATTGTTGACGAGGACATCGATGGTGCCGAACTCGGCCTTGACGGCATCGACGGCGGCGCTGATCCCTGCGCTGTCGGTGACGTTGACGGAAGCACCGGTGCCCTTGACGCCGAATTCGGCGGCGATCTTGGCGGCGGTTTCCTTGGCGGAATCCGCGTTAACGTCCCAGATGATGATGTTGGCGCCCATGGAGGCGAGCTTGCGGGCGATGGCCTCGCCGATGCCGCGCGCGCCGCCGGTGACAATTGCGTTCTTACCCTTCATCCCATTATCCTTTTCTCAAATGCGGTGCCGTAGCATCCCGCAACCTGCCCCGACCAAGGCCGGAGCGTTTCCTGTCCCATTCTCAAAACTATTCGTTGTACGGCAACTCTCTGCGAAAGCCCGCCGCTTTTGCCTTCCAGAATACGCAGTCTTTTACATCCGCCCACCAATACAGCAAAATCAGGCAGAGAGCATGCAAACCGGACAGCCCCGGCAAAAGCACAACCGGCCAACGGATCTCCTGCAACACGGCCAACAGCAAAATCGCGCCCGCAACCGCGCCTGCACACTCTGCCGCCCACGACAACCAGAGGAACAAATACCCCCAAGACCGACGGCATAGCAACAGGACGATACAGAAAATATGCCAGCACAGGAGGGTCAATGCCGTGACATAGAACACCTTGACTGCCGCATCAAAAAGCGATTGCGCAACCTCATCAACCAGCCTGTGCACAGCCTCTTGCGTCGCCCGGCTTACCGCTTGCCGGACCGCACTCGCAAGGGCGGCGTCGAGATTCCGAAATCCTTTTTTTGGGGCGGATGCCCCGGCGGATTCCGGCTCGGTTTCCTGACGTTGCAGGGCCGGCGGATGCGTATGTCGAACCTCATGCTTCGTGTCGCAAATCAACAGCCCGTACAGGACCGCACCCATCAGCCCGATATGCAGAATCAGAAGTCCGTACAACGTAATCATCGCCCGCTTCGACATGGTTTCCCCTTCCCATGTTTCTAGCGTTAGGTGTCGGCTTTCGCCGATGTTCCTTCAGATTCTTTGCCGCAGCCGGCAACGTCCATCAACCAATAGAACAACAGGAGCAGCGCCGCATAACCGCCGAGAATTCCTGCGGTCCGCATGGGTGAACCGACATCAATTTTCAGATAAAACCATCCCACCAGCGCCACCACATACGACAGCCAGAACCGGAAGTAGCCAACCCGTTCCCGCAGGGAAAGTTTGTAGGCCCCGTATGCATTTTGCAGCGCGCAGACCGTGGCAAAAAGATACAGGCCGCACATCCCCCAACCTCTGGGATCTCCGAACGAATCTCCGGATTGCCACTCGATCAGCCACGTCACGCAGAGATAACCCAACACCAGCGTTCCGAGCGCATTCGCCATACCCCAAATCCATAACGCGATCTTCGTGCGCTGCGGCATGATTTCTCTCAGCCCCGCTTTTCCCCGGACCCATCGTCTGCAAAAAACATCTTGTCATTTCGCGCGGCACCCCATATCCAAAGTGCGATCTTCGCGCGTCGCGGCATGGTCCGCTCCTTGCTTGAGAGCTTCCCCTGTTACTGGTCCTGCAGGTCTTCGATCACCGCCATCGAGTTGACACTCGTCACGTCGCAGTCGGCGGCGATGCGCTTCATCAGCCCCTGGCAGACCTTGCCCGGTCCGCATTCGTAGTAGATCTTGTCCCCGCCGCCCGATGCAAGCTGCATGCTCTGCGTCCAGCGCACCGGGCTGACCAGTTGCCGCGCCAGCGACTCCTTGATCGCGTCCGCGTCCTTGATTTCTTTTGCATCGGCGTTGTTGATGAACCGCCCCTCGAAGGAGCGCACCGGCACCTCCTTGAGCGCTTCCGCCAGCCCCAGCCGCGCGGCATCCATCACCGGCGAGTGGAACGCGGCGCTGACGTTGAGCGCCATCACGCGTTTGGCTCCCGCCTCCTTCGCCAGCTCCATCGCCTTCTCCAACGCCTTCTTCTCGCCTGAGATCACGAGCTGGCCGGGGCAGTTATAGTTCGCCGGCACGACCACGCCGAAATCCGATGCGTCCTCGCAGACGCGTTCGACCAGCACGTCATCGAGGCCGAGGATCGAGACCATGCCCGTATCCTTACCCTCGCCCGCTTTTTCCATCAGTTCCCCGCGCTTGCGCACCAGCCGCACCGCGTCCGCGAAGTCGATCGCCCCCAGCGCCACCAGCGCCGTGTACTCGCCCAGCGACAGCCCCGCCGCGCCGGTGATCTCCACGTTGCAGCGTTCGCGCAGCGTCTCAAACAGCGCCAGGGAGGAGACCAGCAGCGCCGGCTGACAGTTTTCGGTGCGTGCCAGATCCTCGTCGGTACCGTTGAAGACGATATCAGTCAGGCTGAATCCCAATGCTTCATCGGCTTCTTCAAAGAGGCTCTTGGCGTAGCCACCCGCGTCAAAGCAGTCTCTGGCCATGCCGATCACCTGCGCTCCCTGTCCGGGGAACAAGAAAAAGCCGCGAATATTCATCGTTGCCACTCCTTCATCAAATCCGTATCAAAATCACACCGTCTGCCGGCGTCGAACCATTTCATAAACCTGCTTGCACATTCCTAACCGAACTGCGGACGCTCTTCAGGCCCTTTAATCGCAGCCGCCCCCGCCGCAGTCTCCGCCGCCCCCGCAGTCAGAGCCACCGCTGTCACCATTGTGGCTATGGCCGCCCGGACCGTTGAGCGTCTCTCCACCGGACCAGATGCCGGTGTTTTCGTTCCCGGAGTTGCCGTCCCGGCCAGTTCGCCGGAACACGAGTGCGACTAACACTGTAACGACTATTGCGAACAGCACCAGCCCCATTTCGTCTCCTCGATTTGCGCCGTTCGCTATCTGTCGAAGACCGTAGCGGCGAAGTCCAGAAACGCGCGCCAGTCTTCCAGCCGGTGCTCGTGTCCGCCTTCGCGGTACTGAATGCCGATCCGCCCCTCCGCCCCCAGCAAACGGTACACCTCCCGTGCCGCCAGATGCGTCTGGTACGAGCCGTAAGGATTCGCCCACAAATCACCCAGCGCCTCGGTCGAGAAGAATCCGCGCGGCGCAATCAGCGCCTTCAGCGCATGTTGGTCGAACGGCAACTCCTCCTCCCGGCCCGCGTAAGCGCGGAATCCCGGCGCAAACCAGTACGGGAAATATTCGGTAATATTCCCAATCCGTTCGCAGCCTTCGCCCCGCAGCCGGAAACACCCCGCGCCGCCGCAGCCGGAGTTGTTCGGCGCCGTCAGAGCGATCCGCTCGTCGGTCGCACCCGCCAGCAGAACTGTCTTCCCCCCCCGCGAGTGGCCCGTCACGGCGATCCGCGCCGCATCCGCAACCGGCAGTGTCTGCAGAAAATCCACGCAACGCTGGTATCCCCACGCCCACGCCGCCAGCGCCCCGTACTCGCCGGGACAGAGCGGATAAATTCCGCAATCGCGGTCGCTCTGCAGATTGTCAGGCGCAAACTCCAGCCGGTTGAAGGTCGCAAGGATGTACCCCCGCCCCACCACCTCCCGCCGCACCTCCGGCGTGACCGTATACCAGCAGCCGTCGCCGTTGAGCACCACCGGCTTCGCCCCCTCGCCCGCCGGAATCAGCAGGTCCAACAGAAATGCAAACGGCTGGCCGCCGCAGATCAACTCGACGCGATATTCCTCATGCACCGCCCGATCGAGGCCGTCGACCCGCTGCGCGTGCAGCAAGCGCCCGCCGAGCCGTTGCGGTGCCGGGGGCAGTTCGCCATACTCGATGGCGAGCGCCTCCCGCAGCAATTCTTCCCGCCGCCGCCGCCAATCCTGCGCGGTCGTTACCCGACCGCCGCCGGCAAAGGTCAGAAGGTCCGGCAAGGCATCAAACGCCGGTTCAAACACTTTTTCGCTCATCGCGTTTCCGCACCGTCGGGTTCCAGTCAAATCCGCCATGGTTTTTATTCCGTCTGCGCCGCAAGCGCCTGCTTGTTGCGTTTGCGCTGACGGCGACCCACGACCACCAGAATCAGTCCCAGCATCCCCAGAATTCCCGCCACTGTCATCAGCAGAAACACTGCCGTCGTCATGGAGGGCGTCCGCGGGCCGACCGAAAAAACCAGCTCCTGCGGCAGATCCTTCACCTCCAGCACATACGCCCCGGCCGGCAAGTGGAATTCGCCCACCAGAATGCGTTCCGTCTCTCCCGCCTTCTGCACCTGCACGTCCGACAGCGCACCGGGCAGAAACGGAACCAGCGGCTGCCCCGGAGGTACGCCGTCCCGGTCAAGAATCAGCGAGGCGTTGAGCGCACCGCGGCCGGCGCCAGCCTGCTCCGGCCTGAGTGCCGGCTCAGCGCCGGGCTTGCCCGCCAGTTGTCGGATCGTTACCGCCAAATCTTTGATCGGCTTCGGCGCGGCGTTATATGTTTTGCCGCGAAATTCCGTCTTATAATCGTACCAGAGCGCCAGCGGCCGACCCGGAATCTCTCCCGTGCGCGGCTGCGGCACGGCGGCCGCATCCACCTCCAACACCAACCGCCCCGGAACCAGAAACTGCTGGTGCGGCTGGGTGAAGTTTACCAGCACATACAGCCCGAAGACCGCCACCGCCAGTCCCGCCAGCACCCAGCACACACACCCGCAGATGATCTTGAACATCCCGCTCCCCTGCGTTCCGGCTGCGCCGAATTACCGTGTCAAGACTGCTGCGCCGCTGTCTGTGCCGCAGCCTGCCTGCGCTGCCGCACCATCCGGACAATCCCGAAGATCACCAGCAACAGTCCCGCCACTCCGGCAGAAATCGAGAGCACCAACGAGACGAAGAATCCGAGGAACATGCCGGCAAACGAATCCCCGACACTGACCGAAAAAACCGCCGGCTGCCGGAGTCCGCTGATGGCAACGGTATAACGCCCCGGCGAGAGCTCCGTCCGGGCAATCACCCCCCGCGAAGTCCCGCCAATGGTCATCGTCTCCGACATGCTGGACGCAGGAAAATCAACTTGCGCGCCCTTCTCATTGCGCAACTCAATCTGCGCGCCGTGGCCGCTCACGCCGGAATAAACTTTATTCTGAAACACCGTCTTATGGTCGAGCCAGAGCTTGACGCTCTGCGATTGGCCCTGCGCAGGGTCCAACGCAAACGAATAGCTCCCCGGCGCCAGAAATTGCCGGTTGGACTCCCCCAAATGCGAAACGAAATTCCAAACCCCGTAGCCACACACCCCCAGCGCCGCCAGAAGCAGCGCAGCACCGACCACGATCATCTTCATAGCTTCTCCCCCGATGGTTCGCGCCTTCCCCGGCGCGCAGAAACTTCCCGTTACCAGCGCACCAATGCGCTCGCCCAGGTCAGACCGCCGCCGAAGGTGACCAGGCTCAAGAGGTCGCCCTTCTTGATGACCCCCTGACGGCTCGCTTCATCCAGCGCGATCGGAATCGTCGCCGCACTGGTGTTGCCGTACTTGTCGAGATTGATGAAAACCTTCTCCAGCGGGATGTTCAGCCGGTGCGCCGCGCTCTCGATGATGCGCGCATTCATCTGGTGCGGAATCACCATCGTGATGTCCTCGCGCTTGAGGCCGCAGCGCTCCAGCGACTCATCCACCAGTCGAACGATGTTCGACACCGCCTGTTTGAAGACCGCCTTGCCCTGAATCACCATATAGTTCAGCCGTTTGTCGATCATTTCCTGACTCGGCGGGTTCAGGCTGCCCCCGCCGGGCAGAATGAGCAGATCCGCCCCACTGCCGTCGCTGGCCATGTGCGTGTCGATGATCCGGCTGGTTTCGCCGTCCTCCGCCGGGGTAAGAATCGCCGCCCCCGCGCCGTCGCCGAAGAGGATGCAGGTACCGCGGTCGGTATAGTCGGTGAAGCGGGTCAGCACCTCAGCGCCGAGCACCAGCACATTGTTGATCACGCCGCTGGCAATCTGGGTGCGGGCCATCGAAAGACCGTAGATGAAGCCGCTGCAGGCCGCCGCCAGATCAAACGCCGGGATCTGCCGCGCTCCGATGCCATGCTGGACCCGGCAGGCGGTGGAAGGGAAAATCGTGTCCGGCGTGACGGTGGCGACGATGATCATGTCGAGATCGGTCGCCGACATGCCGGCGCTCTCAAGCGCCTTTTTTGCGGCCTCGATGCAGAGGTCGCTGGTGGCCTGATTCGGCGCCGCCACGCGTCGCTCATGCATGCCCGTGCGCTGTACAATCCATTCGTCGTTGGTATCGACCAGCTTCTCGAGATCGGCGTTGGTCAGGCGCTGCTCCGGCAGGTAGCAGCCCGTGCCGGCGATCTTCACGTTTCTGAGTCTTGGTAAGTCCAATTTCGTCATCCTGTCTGCTGTCAGGCCTCCGCCGCCGCCGCGCGCGACATCCCCTATGTCATGCCGCCCGCGACCCGGCTCAATCGGAACCGGCGTCCTCGCGCCCCATCTTGTCGTGCAATAATTTGGTCTGCTCCGCGATCACCTGAACGATGTTCTCGGTCACGCAACGGCGGGCATTGGTCAGCGCGTTGTACACCCCGCGCGGCTTGCTCGCGCCGTGTCCGATCAGGCAGATCCCGTTGATGCCCAGAAGCGGCATTCCGCCATACGTGCTGGCGTCGCCGCGCCGGCGGGCGTACTCAAAGCCCGGCTTGGCCAGCCATGCGCCGAGCTTGGCGAAAATGCCGTTGCTCATCATGCCATGACGCAGCCAACCGCCCATTGCCTTCGCCAGACCCTCGCTCGCTTTCAGCATCGCATTGCCCACGAAGCCGTCGCAGACCATCACGTCGCAGTTGCCGTTCCACATGTCCCGGCCCTCGACGTTGCCGATGAAATTCACCGGTGCCTGCTCCAGCAGGGCAAAGGTTTCATTGACCACGGCGTTGCCCTTGCCGCGCTCCTCGCCGACGTTGAGCAGGCCCACGCGGGGCCTCTCGACGCCCAGAATCTTTTCGGAGTAGATCGAACACATGATGCCATAGTCGGCCATATGACGGGGCTTGGCGTTGACGTTCGCTCCCATGTCGCAGACCAGACAGTACGTCTCAAGACCGCTGGGAATCGTTACGGCAATGCCTGCCCGGCGAATGCCGGAGATGTGCCGCAGGCCCAGCGTTGCCGCCCCGACCGCCGCCGTCGTGCTGCCCAGAGCGACGATGCCGTCAACCTTGCCGCTGCTGGCCAGCTCCACCAGCCGGACGATCGAACTGTCCTTCTTCTCCTTCAGGGCGTCGAACTTGTCCCCCATCTCGATCACCTGCGTGCAGTGAACGATCTCCAGCCGGGGATGATCCGGCGAGAGGCCAATCTTCGCCATCGCCGGCAGGAGTTTCTCCCGGTCGCCGACCATGGTGACTGTCGCGTCGGTGAAATCCTTCAGCCAGCTTTCCACACCGATCACGATGGGCGCACACCCGCGATCACTGCCCATCGCATCAATTGCCAGACGCATAGAGCTGTTACCCCCTCAAAAGCGCCCCGTCGCTCCGGAGCGGCCGAACCGCATGGAAACACGGATACGCCGCCGGGCGAAGGCGCGCACGGATATTCAGAAAAAGTTGAAAAAATTACGTAAAAGCCGCGCCCGCCTGCGATGCAAACGGGCGCGGAGACGAGCTTAGTATGCCTCGACCTCGATCTTCTTCTCGCCCTTGTAGAAGCCGCAAACCTCGCAGACGCAATGCGGCAGCTTCGGGGAGTTGCAACGCGGACACTCATTGGTGGTCGCGGGGGTCAGGGCGTGATGGGCACGCCGGCTGTTCTTCTTGCTCTTACTGGTTTTGTGACGTGGTACGGCCATTTGGCAACTCCTGTTGATTGGAAACAGTATAAAAATATATCGATTCAGTCCGGTATATCAAACAAATTAACAACATCCGCAAAGAAACCTGATGCCATCACTCCCCCATCAGCCGTGCCCGGAATATTCACCGTCCCTGCGGATGCGGGCGAAGGGTCAGTAACTGTAGTCAGAATCCCTTCCCAGTCAAGACGATATTGCGCCCCCCTCCCCACCCTCCGCGCCGCGCCCCCCTCGCCTTCCGCCCCGTCCCCCTGCCGGACGCCCGACCCGTCCCCCAGTCAGGAACCGCAAAAAAACCTGTAACTATTTTCATTTAAAAGGATTACAAAGACCGCGCTCACCGCGCACCATCGCAGGCCGGCAGAATCTCCGCTCCGTCGCGCCCACCGCCACCGGCGACCCAGACTTTCCGGTAAAGATTGAAACGTGCGGGAGTTATCGGACAATCCCGCCGTGAGCAGCCGCCGTCCGGACGATCCGTCTGCTCTCCTGATCGGCGGCGAGGATCTCCGGCAGTGTGGGGATGTTCCGCGCGTCGCCGCAGGCGATCCGGGACAGCGCGTCTTCAACGCAGCCGCAGATTGCCGGGTATGGCAGGCAACCGGCGAGAAAGGCGTGAACCGCCTCCTCGTTGGCGGCCGAGTACACCGCCGGCGCCAGTCCGCCCGCTTTTCCGGCGGCCAGCCCCAGACGCAACATCGGGAACCGCTCGTGGTCCGGCTCCTCGAAGGTCAGCTCCCGCAGCCGCGCCAGCGAGAGGCCCGGCAGTTGACCCGCCAGACGTTCCGGCCAGGCGAAGGCGTGCAGAATCGGCAGGCGCATATCCGGCAGGGCCAGTTGCGCCAACAGCGAACCGTCGCAGAATTCGACCATGCCGTGTACCGCCGACTGCCGGTGTACCAGCACCTCAATCTTCTCATACGGCGCATTGAAGAGCCAGTGCGCCTCGATCACCTCCAGCGCCTTGTTCGCCAGCGTCGCGGAATCGACCGTGATCTTCGGTCCCATGCTCCAGGTCGGATGCGCCAGCGCCTGCTGCGGCGTCACACTCTGCAGCTCTTGCGCCGTAAAATCCCGGAACGCCCCGCCCGAAGCCGTGATGATGTATTTGCGCACTTCTTTCCCGCCGGCGCCCTGCAAACACTGAAACAACGCGCTGTGCTCCGAGTCCACCGGCAGCAGACGAATGCCCGCCTCCTTCACGCGCGGCATGATGAGCGCGCCGGCCGTGACAAGACTCTCCTTATTTGCCAGCGCGATGTCCATCTTTGCGTCCAGCGCCGCCAGCGTGGCACCCAACCCCGCCGAACCGCTCGCCGCACTCAGGCACATCTGGGCCGGGCGGGTGCGCAGATACGCCTCGATCTCCGCGTCTCCCGCGATGAGCCGGGTGCTCGTGCCGGCCAGCAGCGCCTTGAGCTCGGAATATTTGGAAACATCGGCGATACCGGCGCAGACGGGGCGGAACGCGCGCACCGCACGCGCCAGTTTTTCCGCATTGCCGCCGGAGGCGAGAAAGGTCGCGCAAAAGCGGCCGGGATACTGGCGGACGACATCCAGCGCACTCTGGCCGATGGAGCCGGTTGCGCCGATGAGGGCGAGGGTCTTGGGCGGTTGCGTGGAAGAAATCTCAGGCATATGATCGGCGGCGGATTCCGGTGCGCTGGCGGGGAGGCTCCGCCGCGTGCAGCCGGGAGGCGCACCCTCCCTGTCTACCGTCCCCAATGGGGCGGATTTCAGTCCTCGTCCCGGCGCGGAAAGGAAAAACCGCAGGGGATGTCGGGGCATTTGGAATCGCGGTCTTTGATATCGTGATGGTCGATGGGGAAGATCCGGCAGTTGAGCGGACGCTTCTGATGAATCTTGCAGGAATAGGAACCGCCCGACAGCTCCACCAGATACGGGCAGTTGAAGAGCAGCTTACAGCAGGTCCCGCAGCGGATGCACTCCCCCTGCCGGAGCTCCTCCTGCTTGGCGACGTAGTCCTTGCGCAGCTTCGAAACCAGCAGACGCCGGATCTTTCCCGTTCCCTGTCTGCACTTGGCTTTCAGTCGTTTTACCATCTACCGTCCCAATTTGCCGCCCGTGACGACCCACCCATCCGCAGAAACGCGCCCGGCCCGAGGGCAAGCGCCACCCTTCTCCCGCACGTCTCCCGGCACGATTGGTCTTCCCCGGAAAAGGCAATCCGCGCGAAAAGGGTACGCCCTCAGCAATCAGGCGAACTTCGGCATGAGATAGTCCACCGTGCTCTGCATGCTAATCAGCTTCGGATAATCTACCTCCGGCACCTCAATCTTGTGCTGCTTGCGCAGCTCCATCACGATGTCGAGAAAATCCATCGAATCGAGACCGATCTGGTCCCGCAAGGGCTTGCTGTCATCGAGGTTGGAGAGATCCTCGTCCGCCGCGATGTCCGCAATAATATCCAAAACCAGCTGGCGCACCTCATCCCGCGTCATTCTGACCCTTTCGGCTGATGATTAAAAAGTGTAGCGATGTTAGCGAAATTCCTGTTCGATAACCACTAAAATTTCATGTTTCATACCCCGTCCGGTGCCGCCCGCCGGTTCCCCGAACGCGTCTTCCGGACTGCAACCGGCTTTCGCACAAGCGGTTGCAACAACGAAACGTTCCGCGCGCCCTCAGGCGAATTTTTTCACGATCAAAACGGCATTGATCCCGAGCATCCCGAAGGAATTGTTCAGAATATATTGAATCCCCGGTTTGGCGCAAGGGCTGCCGATGACAATCCGCCCCCCCGCTGCGCATGCAGGGTCCAGCTCGTCGATGTTGATCGTCGGATGCACCAGCCCGTCGGTGAAGGACGGCAGGTTGCCCGCCAGTTCCAGCGCGCCCGCCGCGCCCATCGCGTGCCCCCAGAAGCTCTTGGAGTTGTTGATCAGCGGCGCGGGGGCCTCCCCGAAGACCGTGCGGATCGCCTCAATTTCGCGGATGTCGCCCTCGGGGGTGCCGGTGGCGTGGGTGCTGATGAGATCGATCTGATCGGGCTTGAGACCGGCGCGTTCCAGCGCAAGCTGCATGCACTGCGCTTGCCGCTCGGGATTGGGCAGCACAAAGTCGGTCGCGTCGGTGTTGACCGCCCAGCCCGCGATTTCAGCAAGGATCGTCGCTCCGCGTTTTTGTGCGTCCTCCAGACGTTCCAGCACATACAGCGCCCCGCCCTCTGCGACGACGATGCCGTTGCGGTTTTTGTCGAAGGGACGGCTGGCCTTGTTGGGATCTTCGTTTTCCGCCAGCGCGTTCTGGCTCTTGAAGCCCGCGAAGATGCCGAAGGTGTGGGTGCTCTCCGAGACGCCACCGCAGATGGCGAGATCGACCTCTCCGAGGATCAGTTGCTGGGCGGCGTAGATGATGCCGTAGTTGCCCGCCGCGCAGGCCGCGCCGATGCAGCAGTGGGGGCCGGTGATGCTCATGTTCAGGCAGACCTCGCCCGCCGGGTTGTTTGCCACGGTGCGCGGGTTGTGGTGGTGGGTCCAGTATTTGACGTCGTAGTCGAATTCCTTGATGTTGGCGATTTCGTTCTCGGTTTCGACGTTGCCGTGTTCGGTGATGCCGACGAAGACGCCGGTGCGGGCGTGGTCGAGTCCTTCGGGGGTGAGTCCTGCGTCGAGGAGCGCTTCGTGGGCGCAGTAGATGGAGATTGATCCGGCGCGGGTGCCGCGGCGGGCGTCTTTTTTCTTCTGGTGTCTGGTGACCTCGAAGTCACAGATGCCCGCCGGGACGCGGCCGATGTAGCGCATCTCGGTGAACTGAACATGGGGTTTTCCCGCGAGGAGATTCTCGCGCATGGTCTTCAGATCATTGCCGATGGGAGAGGTCAAACCGACACCGGTCATCACAATTCTTGGCTGGGTCATAAAATACCTTCTGGTTCAAAAAATGGTTGTGTATGGTTCATGATGATTCAAAAGAGTCTGAGCTTCGCGCCGATCGCCGGAAAAATCATTTCCCGAAGTTTATCAATTGGACAATGCGTATAATAGAGCGCGGTTTCAAACTGGTCGCCGGAGTTATACGGGACGCACCAGACATCCTCGTCATATACGCTCCCGTCTGGCTGTATGGTTGCGCGATACAAATATCTTGGGCATAAACGCTGCATATAAACAAAACTGCCGAACCACAGCACCACTAGAGCCAGCGCGAAGATCAACAGCAACGCAAGATAGCCGCCGCCCCGGTTGGACTTTTCGCTTATGTCTCTCATGCCGGGACTCTCATGCAGCCGAGGTCAACACGGATGGATTCGTGAGGCCATCGCAGAGCAGTGTAAAGGAAAAATCATCCTTCAAGCACCGTTTCATGCCCGTAGTTGACAAAAAACTTCCGATGCACCATTTTTATCGGGTAGTGCGCACAATATAGCAGCACCCCGGATATACTTTTTCCATTGTAGCGAACATAGATTATTTCTGGTTCTTTTGGGTCAATTTCAGGATGTACTTTTGTGATCGCGACGCAATAACGTTGCATATAACAGTAGCTGCCGATCCACAAAAACAACTGCAACAGCGCGCCCATAAGTGCGATCACTACCACCATTGTTCTTCTTGCTCTGCTTTTTGCCATGAGTCACCATCACCTACGCGGTCGGGTTGGCTGCCAGCCAGGCGCGGGCTTCTTCGGCTACCTCGCCCTGCGGGTCGTCGCGCACCACTGCGCGATAGACCTCCGCCGCGCCCGCCGTGTCGCCGTTCTCCAGCAACGTGCGCGCGAGATTGCGCTGCGCCACCGCGCTCGCCGGGTCGATCGCCAGCGCCTGCCGGAACCGTTCAATCGCCTGTTGCGCCCGCCCCTGCGCGCGCTCGATGCAGCCGATGTTGTTCGCCGCCGTCGCGTCCGCCGGGTCCAACTCCAGCGCCCGCAGGAAGCTCTGTTCCGCCTCCTCCAGCCGCCCCATCCGCCGCAGAATCACGCCCCGGTTGTTATGCACCGACGGCAGCGCGGCGTTGAGCGTGATAATCTCGTCAAAGATATCCAACGCCAGATCGTTCGCGCCTTTTTTGCCGAGCGCGATGCCGAGGTTGATGTGAATCTCCACATCCTTCGGATCGGCGGCGATCGCGTCGCGCAGCGCATCGATGGCGGCGTCGAGTTCCCCCCGGCACATCAGCAGGTAGCCGAGGTTGTTGCCCGCCTGCGCATCGTTGGGGTGACTCTCCAGCAGGACGCGGAAGATGCGCAGCGCCTCTTCCTCGCGGCCGGTATGAAAGCAGGCGCAGGCGCAGGCGTTGGCAAGGCCCGGATTGTCGGGATCGGCCTGCCAAGCCTGAAACAGCAACTCGCTCGCCTCCTGCGCGCGGCCGTCCTGAAAGAGCTTTTCCGCCTGAATCAGCGCCAGATCGGCGTCCACGCCATCTTACCTTTCATCCGGGAAGCGCAGCGGACCTTCACTCGGCAGCGGTTCGATGCGCATCTGGTTGCTGTTGGCCGTTTTGAAGTCGCCGGTCTTGGTGAAGACCCAGAGCCGCGAGTCGGTAATAAACCGCCGGCTGCGGGAGCCGCCAAGATTCTCCTGCATCACGATCACCGGGTTGGTTCCGGCGACGGTGTTGGTCAGCAGGATCAGGTTCTCATCCGCCTTGTACAGCACCTCGTCGCTGCGGGTCATGACCGTGGCTCCGGGCATGTCGGCAAGCTGACGGCCGTTCGCCGGCTCCGACAGACGCAGGAAGCGGACATTGCCGCTGGCTTCGGCGGTCTCGACCTGCATCGGCGCATCCTCGCCGCCGGCAACCGGCTTGTTGAGATAGATCGTCAACGTCTGGCAGACGCCCGAGAGCGTGTCCTGCGTCATGCGCACGTTGTCCTGAAAGCGGATCTTGCGCAGCAGCATGTTGTACAACAGATTGCCGTTGTAGGTGATGACATAGCGGTTGGCGCCGCGCAGACCGCCAAGGCCGGCGGTGTCCACGTTCGCCTCCTTCGCGGAGTTCGTGCCGCTGATGCGCACCTCGCCGGGACCGGCGGCGGTGATGATTCCCGCCTGTTCCTTCACCATCACGCGCGGCGCGAAGAGCGAGAAGCCGCTGCTGTCGCTGACCTCGGCCTTCTGCTTCTGGCTGCCTTCGAGCACCATCACGTCGCCGTCGTCGTTGACGTCCACCTGCCCGCGCGAGCCGTATGCCACGCGCTTGCCCTGCTTGATGACCACATTGCTTTCGATAATCACCCGTTTGAGCTTGCGTGGCAGGTTCGCCGAGGAGGTGCCGTCCGCGGCGGCCGGGTTCAATTCCGGCGCGCTCCGCCCCGCGTTCTTGACCAGCACCATATCCGCGCGCATGCGGTCGCCCTGCACCGTCATCGCCCCGCGCTTGAGGATCACATCCTTATCGAAAATCGCAAAGCTGTCGCTGTTGGACTTGACCCCGTAATACGCCTCGCCCGAGTACATCACCATCGCCGGCTCGTTGGTCTCGCGGTCGAGCATGCTCAACTCGCCGCGCCCTTTTGAGCGCACCCAACTGCCGTCGGCGGCGGCAGTGATGCTCTGCCCGCGGAAAGCCGCGCCGCCCTCTTCCCAGATGCGCGCCGGCTTGCCGGCTTTGCCGGTCAGGGTCACGATGTCATTGTCTTTGCGCCCGTTCTGCGGAATCAGCCGGTCCACGGTCTCCGCCTCCGCGTGACGCAGTCCCCAGTGCATGTTCGCGTTGGAGCTGGCGACCAGCCGCTGGATTTCCTTATGCTCCTTGTCCTCGCCGCCGGGAGCGGAGACCAGCCACGCTTCCAGCTTGTCGCTGCGCAGCACCTGATCGGCCTTGGTCGCCGTCACGTCGCCGCTAAAGGTTACGGTATCCTTCGCCTCGTCGTAAATCATGCTGTTGGAGTAGCGGATGGCGGTCGCCTCCGCCACGCCGGGCGCGCCCGCCGCCGCGCCCGGCGCGTTGCCGAAGAGGCCGGAACCGGGACCGGTGGCGTTGATGAATACAATCTTCTTATCCGCCGTCAGACGGCGCAGGCGGGTGGTGGTAATCAGCCGCGCCTGAAAGTAGCCGCCGCCGGGGATTTCGATCTCCGGCAGGGGCGTGCCGGACATGATGAACTGGTCCACCAGCAAGAAGCCCTTGCTGTCGGGGGTAGCGGTGCGGTCGAGGTTGGGTGTGATCTCCAGTACCGCGCACTTGGCGCGCCGCTGCTGGTAAAGCAGCCGCACGTTGTCGCTGGCGGTCACCTTGCTGACCCGTCCGGAAGAGACCTCCGTGGCGCCGGCGACGGCCGGCGCGCCCACGGCATCCGGGGTGAAGTCCACCACCAGCTTCTCCGAATCCATCTGCAGACCCGAACTGGTCAGCTTGACGTCGCCGGTGAAGCGCGCAAAGTTCTTGCCCTTGTCGAAGACCAGCTTGTCGGTGTAGCGGATGACGATCTTCTCGTCCTTCTGCGCCGCGCCGGGTAGCGGAGCGGGCGTCCCCTCGTCGGAATTGAGGACCGTCTCGCCGAAGCGGCCGTCCGCGCGCAAACACTGCTCTTTAATCAGAAATTGAATGAAAGTGTTGCGGATGAGGTGGTTCTCCAACTGCGCCATCGGCAGGAAGTCCGGCCGGTCGTCGGTCAGCACCAGCGTCCCCTCCTCCTCCGCGTACTTCGCATACCGCGCCTGCCCCCGCCACTCCCCGAGGCTGTGGTTGGCCGGATCGTTGGGATTGCCCCGCCCCCGGATGTTGACCATCCCCGTCGGGGTGCTTTCGGCAAACATCTCGCGGAACTTCTGGTTGACGGAATCCTTTTCTGCCAGCAGCACCTGCAGCTTGTCGCAGAGGATCTGCATATTGTTGCGCTGCACCGCCACCTCCTGCGAAAAGCGCATCTCGCGCTTGTCGAGGTCGTAGCGCGCCTTGCCCTGACTGGTCACCACCGTCAGGCTCGCAGGGTCGGCCTTGCCATCGGGCCGCCGCTGTCGGATCTCCATCCGCACCGCGCGCTGCAGCTCCAGAATGCCGTTGAGATCGCCCGCCTGCGTGTCGAGGTCGGCCTTGCCCTGCTTGGCCTTGTCGATCTGATAAACCATGCCCGTCCCCGTCAGCCGCAGGGTGCCGTCCTCGCGGAACATGGTGACGTTGCCGTTGCCGTTGAGGATGCCGGTGGAGTTGTTCCAGCGCGCATCGTCGCACAGGATAGTCGACTCCAGCTCCGGTTTTTCGTTCCCGGCGGTCGCCTTGAGGTAGCGGTACACGACCACGTGCCCCTTCAGGATGGCGATTTCCTGCAACTCGCCGGTGGCCGGGTCGGCCGCGCGCATGTAGGTGCCTTCGTCGCTGGTGATGCGGGCCTTGAGCGGCGGGTGATCCTCGGTGGCGACCGAGGCGGCGTCATCGTAAATCTCGATCTCCACGCCCCACATCTTGACCACCGGGTCCTGCTGCGCTTCCGCTTGCGTGGCGTCCGCTTTCGCGGCGTTGATCTTGCTGAGGAAACGATCCTTGCGGAAGAGCCGGAAGCTCACCTTCTCATAGGTATTCTGCATCCCCGCGTCCGCCGCCTGCGCGTCCGGCCGATCGGCAAACGCCAGCGCCGTCAGCAGCGCCGCCAGCAGCCATGCCCCCGCATCCCGGGGACGCCGGACGGAGGCCAAAGGCCGGAGGTATCGAACGATCGCACTCATAGCCCCCTCCCGCTTTCCGCTTCCCCCGCAGCGGCCGGAGGCGGCGGAGGCGTCAGCGCCTCCACAACCCCGCGCGCATACAGGATGGCATCAATGACCTCGCGCAATGCCCGGCGACCGCCGGGCCGGCCAGTCACCGCGTCGGCCGCGATCAGCGTCTCGCGCGTGGCGTCGGCCACCGCAACCCCCACGCCCGCCTCCTGCAGGCAGGGAATATCCGGCCAGTCGTCGCCTACGTAAATCGTTTCTTCCGCCGTCACGCCGAGCTTGTGCAAAATATCCTGGAACACCGGCAGCTTGTCGCCCGCGTTCATCGCCAGATAATCGATTCCCAGCTCTGCCGCCCGGCGCGCCACCACCGGCGACCCCCGCCCGGTCAGAAAGGCAATCTTGCCGCCGGCCTTCTGCCAGTGCTTGATGCCCGCGCCGTCCTTGACGTCAAAGGTCTTGATCTCTTCGCCCGAGGCGGTGTAGGTGATCCCGCCGTCGGTCAGCACGCCGTCGACGTCGGTAATCAACAGCCGCAGGCCCTGCAACCGCTGCGGCGGCAACTGCCCGATCTGCGGCCGGGAAGGTATGATATGTGCGCTCAGTTGCGTATCCTTTCGCAAGAGAAGCCAGCGCGGACGCAATCCGGGCTCCCCGGAGTGCGCGCCGACCGGCCGCCGCCGCCAGCCGGCGCGGCACCAGTGTCTGTCACGGGAGCGAGGCAATCCCGGCAAAAGTCCCCTCGCAAGCGGTGTCCGGAATCGCTCGCCGTGATGACAACTATCTGTTATACATGATACTTAGCCGATACGGGAGGTCAACAATAACTTCCCGCCGCCGCCGGATAACCCCGGATTTCCAGTCAAAGTTGATGCGAGGGGCTGCCCTTTCCGCCGGCGATCGGATACAACTGATTGCATGGAAATAAGTTGCCGGCACGAAACGCCGGCGCTGACCAGCGGCGACGCGGCGGCAGCGGCCGTACCGGAAAAGGGGAGCAGGATGTCGCAAGACGAGAGAAAGCCGGAGCGGCTGGTGGTGCTGACCTTTGATGACGCCGTGAGCAATCACGCCACCTTCGTCGCACCCCTGTTGCAACGGTATGGTTTCGGCGCAACGTTTTTTGTCTGTGAATTTCCGCCGGACTTCGCCACCAACAAGCAGCAGTATATGACCTGGGAGCAGATCGCCGGCCTGCATGCCGCAGGCTTTGAGATCGGCAATCACACCCTCGCCCACACCGGAGTCCACAATCTCCCCGCCGCAGAGCTGGAAGCGGGTCTTGACGCGCTCGATGCGCGTTGCGCCGCGTTCGGCATTCCCAAGACCGTCACCTTCGCCTATCCCGGCGGCGGCGCGACCCCGGAGGCGGCCGGCGTTCTGCGCCGCAAGGGGTTCCGGTACTCCCGCACCGCCGAGTCGCGCCCCTACGATCCGCTGGCGGACGATCCGATGCTGGTCCCTTGCTATTCCCTGCACGGCGAGGACACCGCCCCGTTTTATGCGGCTCTCGCGGCCGGAACCGGCGGCCGGATTCCGGTGCTGTTGTTTCACGGTGTCCCGGAATATACCCATCCGTGGGTGAACACGCCGCCCCAAACCTTTGCCGCCTGCATGAAGCATCTGGCCGAAAATGGCTACACGGTCATCGCCCTGCGCGACCTGTCCCGTTACGGCGCGGCGAAGGAGTAGCCCCCCCCCGCGATCTTCCCCTTATGCCGACGGCCACGACCCGGCGGGCGGGTCAAGGGGCTTGAGCGACTCATTGGCGGGGTCGGCCATGTGCCCCTTGTCGACGGTCTCCAGCTTGCGCCTGTTTTCGAGGCTAAACGGACCTTCCACGGCGAAACGACGCCAGCGGACGAAGTTCGTGGTGCGCGCCGCCTCGCTCGCCGCCAGTTGGGATGCCTTCTCTTCTTCGCTGGTGGCCCGCGGACCACGGGCGGCCTGCCGCGCCAGCCAGCGCGCCGACATTCTCCCGCTGACGCGGTTCATCATGGGCCGGCCGCCGACGGCGTACTTGACCGCCGCCCCACCCCGGCTGGCTACCTCGCTGAACTCCACCACCGCCCGGACAAGAAGATTTTGCGCGGGAATATAAAACGCCGGATGACCCAGCCCCTGAAAATTCGGCAGCAATTCGATCCCGAAGAGATCAAGCAGATCGTTGAGGGCATCGCGGCTGCGGCTGGAAAGCTCCCCGACGCTCATGAAGCGGCTGGCGGTGCAGAGGCGGCTGTATTCCTCCGCCAGCACCAGCACTGGCGGCTTCTGGTGGCGGCACCAGGCGGCAGCGACATTGTCGAGCAACTCCAGATAGACCACGCCTGCCGGGATGCGCCAGAGGATATCGCGGCTGTAGTGGGTGGCGGTGCGGCCGGTCAGCCGGCCGGAATAGCGGATGATGGCGGCGGCGATGTTGGCGACCTGATTTTTTCCGGTTGGTTTGGCGATAAAAATAAACCGCTTGAACCCCCGGCTGGCGATGAGGTTTTCCTCCACGTCGCGGATCTGATTGAAGAGATGCTCGCGCTGGCGCAGTTCGCGCGGATCGTCGAGATCGAATTCTCGCTCCGACAGCAGAACGCGCCGGGCCTCCGGCGGCAGGGCGGGCGCCTCAAAGTGCCGCAGGCAGATCCCGGTCAGGAAATACGGCAAAAAAGGCGCGAAACTGCGGATCGACTCCGACTGTCCCTTCCAGAGACACCCTTGAAACAGCAGAACCAGCGCCAGCGCCCGGCGGTAGAACTGCGTCAATCCCACGCCCTTCAGTTTATCCAGATGCTCGCTGACCGCCGGAATGGCCAGCAGCAGATCGAGGTTGTGGATCAGGTGCGGAATCCGTTTGGCGGGCAGACAGCCCTGAAACAACTCCCCCGCCATCCGTTGGGCGTCACAGGAAATGGCGAGGATGTGATCGGGATCGGCTTTGTCCGTGGTATCAAAACCGGGGAAGGCGATGCGCAGCGGGTTTTTCATCCGCTTGTATTCGCGGATCGGGTGCGGCAGATGAAACGCGGCCGCCGTCCGCCGGAAGAGGCTGAAGACATCCCGCTTATAAAAATCCGGTCTAAAGAGATCCGCCCACGTGATTTTAATGGTTTATCCTTTCCCGGTCCCAACCCTTCCCGCAACCGCTTCCCCCGCCCGCAGAGAATGGCCCGGCCTCCGCCAACATCCGCCCGCGGCAAGCCCGTCGAGGAGGGTAACTCAAAACAGCCCCCGGCGCAACAGCCCGCCACGTTTGAAACGACATTTTCAGGCCGCAGGTTCAGTGTTTGTAGTGTTTTGCCCTACAAAAACACCGCCGGACGGCAGGAAATTTCCCGCCATCCGGAAGTCTATGTCCACGAACGAGATATCTGGGATTTTTGCCCGTCCCGCCGAACGCTTACACCGCGAGCGCGACCAGCAGCGCGAGGACGCCGTAGACGACCATCGGCAGGAAGGTTTTGCGCAGGACCTTCCCCTCGTAGCCGATCATGCTGGTGAGGCCGATGATCGAGCCGGCGGCGACAATGTTGTTGATGCAGACCATATGCCCCAGCGCGCCGCCCACCGATTGCAGGGCCAGAATGGTCGTCGGGTCCAGCCCCAGCGACTGCGCCGCCGAGAGCTGGATCGGGCCGAAGGTCATGTTGGAAACCGTGTTTGATCCGGAGAAGAACGCCCCCAGAACCCCGAGGAAGGGCGAGCAGTAAAACCAACCCGCGCCCGCCAGTTTCGCCAGCGCGTTGCCCATGATCTGCGAACACGAGCTGTCCCCGCCCACCATCATCAGCTTGACCAGAATCAGCGCCCCTCCGAGGGTGATCGCCGGCTTGGTCATCGTGTGTCCCGCCTCCCTGAAGATCCCCCAGGTTGCGGAAAAAGAGGTCCGGCACCAGAATACCGTCAGCAGCGAGATCAGCACAAACGGAATAAAAGCCGGCACATACAGCAGCTTCAGCGGGTCCGCATCCACGCCCGCGCCGAAGATGTTGCTCAGGTTCAACACGCCCGCGCAGGTGATCTTCAAGTCCCCCAGCGTTCCGAGGTGTCCCAGCCAGCTGCGGACCTCGATCTTTCCTTCCAGCAGCGGCTTGAGGCCGAGTTCCTTGATGCGTGTCACGATCAGAGCCAATACGCAGCCCCAGAGCGGAAACAACGCCTTCACCAGCGCATACGGCGTATGGGTGACCCCTTCCTTCCAGCCCGCCACGCCCTCGTCGCCGGAGGCGTGCAGTCCCCATCCCTTCTTGGCGAACCAGACCGAGAGGACAAACCCGATCATGCCCGCCGCCAGCGCCGGGAATTCATACGACCAGAAAGATATGACGACATAGGGAACGATACACGCGAAGACCGATAGGTAAACGTAGACAAGGTTACGCCGGATCTCCGCCCAGCTCTCGACAAAGCGCAGCGCCAGCAGCGGAATCACCAGCGCCGCCCCCGCATGCATCAGCGCGGTCTTCCAGCCGATGGCCGCGATCTGGTCGCTGCCGAGGTTAAGCTGCCCGAAGCCGAACCAGGTCGGCGTCCCCACCGCCCCGAACGACACCGGCACGCTGTTCATCACCAGACACAGCAGCGCCACCTCAAACGCCTTGAATCCCAGCCCCACCAAGAGCGGCGCCGCCAGCGCCACCGGCGTCCCGAAGCCGCTCGCGCCCTCGATCATAAACGAAAACGCCCAACCGATAATCATCAGTTGCGCGATGCGATTGGGGGTGATGTTGTTCAGCCAGTTGCGGACGATGTCGAGGCAGCCGCTGCGCTCCATCGTCGTAAAGAGCAGGATCGCGCCCCAGATAATCAGCGTCGGCGTCAGCGAGGTCAGCAGCCCGTTGACGACGGTGGCGTTGGCGGCATTGGGGTCGGAGGAGAAATAGACCAGTTTGAGCAGATACATCAGCAAAGCCGAAAACGGCAGCGCCAGATAAGACGGCCACGGCTTGCCCTTCACCATCAGATAAATCAGAATGATTACCGGCGCGGCCGACAGTGCCGCATCCCTGTACAACTCCATTCTTCTTCTCCCGCAGAGGTTATATTATCTAAAGATAATGCTTATTATATCGATCCATATCGTCAACGCTACTGGTAAGGCGGTTCTTTTCCCGGCCACCCCCGGAGAGGAGCTATAGAGCTCTATAGCTTCTGTCCATAATCCTTCCTTTTATCGAATTTCATATATGAAATTAACTATATCTTATATGAATTATAATAAAATTCAATTGTAGAGGCATAAACCGGTCAGGATTGCCCGCCCAGAATGTTCCGGCATAAAAAACCGCCTGCTCCGGGTTCGGGAACAGGCGGTTTCGAGGTATGCACCTTGAAGGGAAGGACGCGCGGCTTTAGTGTAACTGCGCAATTTCGCGGAACTTGCCGTAGGCGGTCTCCCATGCCGAGCGGTCGGACGCGGGATCGAAGGTTTCGACCTCGCAGGAGTTGAGGAGAATTTCGCGTGCTTCGGAGAGCGACGCGATTTCCCCCACCGCCATCGCCTGCATCAGGATGTTGCCCAGCGCCGTGCCTTCCACCGGGCCGGCCTTGACGGTCTTGCCCAGACAATCGGCGGTAAAGCGGGTGAGGAGCTTGTTTTGCGTCCCGCCGCCGACGATGTGCAGGGTACTGTAGGTACGGCCGGTAAGTTCCTCGATCTGCTCGAAGGTGTAGCGGTAGATCAGCGCGAGGCTCTCCATCGCGGTGCGGATGATCTCGCCCTTGGTCTGCGGAACGCGCTGGCCGGTTTTGCGGCAGAACTCGCAGATGCGCGCGGGCATGCCGACGGGAGCGATGAAATCGCTGTGGTTGGGATTGATGACCGCGACAAACGGCTGCGCACCGGAGGCCAGCTCCACAAGCGTGCCGTAATCGATGTTCTCGCCCTCGCGCTCCCACTGACGCTTGCACTCCTGAATCAGCCAGAGGCCCATGATGTTCTTAAGGAAGCGGATGGTGCCGTCCACGCCGCCTTCGTTGGTGAAGTTCAGCGCGATAGTTTTGTCGTTAATCAGCGGCTCCGACAGCTCCGCGCCCAGCAGGCTCCATGTCCCGCTGGAGAGGTAGAGCCAGTCGTCGCCCTGCGCGGGAACGGCGGCAATGGCGGAGGCGGTGTCGTGACAGGCGGGCGCGATGACGGGCGCGCTCTTGACGTTGCACTCCTCCGCGATGGAGGGGATGATCTGCCCGACCACGCTGCAGGGGCTGACCACCTGGGGTAGAATCTCCACGGGCAGTCCCGCCTGCTTGAGCAGCCCCGTCGCCCAGTCGCGCTCCTGCGCGTCGAGCATTTGGGTGGTGGAGGCAAGGGTGTATTCGGCGGCCTTCTCGCCGCAGAAGAAGTAGTTCTGCAAATCGGCAATCAGCAGCAGCGACTCGCTAATGTCGAGCAGGTGCTTCTGCTTGCGGGTCATATAGAAGAGCTGATAAATGGTGTTGAACTGCATGATCTGGGTGCCGGTGGTGCGCATCAGGTCCATCTTGGGCAGAACGGAAAACAGCGCTTCGGGCATGCCTTCGTTGCGCTTGTCGCGGTAATGAACGGGGTTGCCCACCAACCGGCCGTCCTTGTCGAGCAGACCGAAGTCCACGCCCCAGGAATCGGTGCCGACGCCGTCGAGTTCGCGGCCGTACTTGGCGGAATAAGCGGCGAGGCCGCGGCGCAATTCACGGTGAATTCCGGGCTGATCCCAGTAAATCGTATCGCCAAGGGGGGCGGCGCCGGTGGGAAAGCGGTGGAGGACATCGAGCGCGAGGCTGCGATCCTTGAGGATGCCCGCGACCGCGCGGCCGCTCTCGGCTCCGAGATCGAAGGCGATGAATTTTTTACCAGACATGGAGGCTCCCTCATGGAATGCCGGCTGCCGCCGGCTCGGACCGGTTGCCGGCCATATGAGCCGGACGCTCTTATCATACCTTCTGTTTGAGCGTTTTCAAAATAAAAGCGCGCCTTTCACAGGAATTTCGGGGATTTTGGCCGCATCAATGGCGGTTTCATGCTACCGGACCCCGGCCATAACCGAAACTTAACTCCTTATATTAAATCCGGTTGCGAGCGGAGAATACGGCTTCCGGCAGAATGTTCGAAAGACGTCATATACCATCAAATAAATTCACCGGAGCAGTTACCGATCCCCTTCGATCTGATTGGATGGAATGAGCGGATTTCCCCCTGTCCGTTCCTGGTTCGACGGGGTTCGTCCCGAACGGTATTTGGGATGTCCCGGTTGAGGCGGAAACGGATCAACATTTCCAACCCTTCCTGACCAGAGGTATCGTTGAGAGAGGCCGCCCGTACCGGGTGGGCACCGGGGGCGGCGGTCGTCTTGGGAGGATGTGGTTCAGCGGTAGAGGTCACGGTCCCGGATGTACTCGTACACCTCGGGGGTAAGCAGATCGTCGACGACCGACCAGTCGCCGGCGCGCAGGGCAACCCGAATGCCGCTGCTGGAGGCGGCAAACGGCCGGTGCGCGAAGAGTCCATTACGCAAGATGCATCGTCCCTGCGGACTGAGGTCAGGGGGGAGGGTAGTCCCGAAGCCTTCGGAAAGGGGAAAGTCGGGGCGCATCGCAACCAATGGCGGGGCAAGGTTCAGGATCTCTTCCGCCTCGCGCCAGCCGCCGAAGGTCAGCGCCATGTCCGCGCCGATAATCAGGCGGAAGGAGTCGGCCGGATGCTCCCGCCGTAATTGCCGGAGTGTGTCGATGGTGTAACTGGGGCCGGGACGGTTGAGTTCGAGGTCGCAGACGCCGAAACAAGGATGGTTGCCGGCCAGCAGCCGAACCATCGCCAACCGGATTTCGCCGGGGGTCAGGTGCGGGCGCTCCTTGTGCGGCGGAAGGTTTGCGGGCAGAAACCAAATGCGGTTTACCTGACCGGTGGCGAGTGCGGACAGCGCCAGCTTCAGGTGCCCGCGATGCGGGGGGTCGAAGGTGCCGCCAAGAATGCCGATGGTTGCGATGGAAGTGTCTCCTCAGGTTGGACAGTCCTGCGCGCGGGCCGTTTCTGCGCCGGCGGTTCCGCCCACCCGGCGCAGAAACGGCCCCGGCGGGATGCCTCCGGCCGTTCAGGAAAAAACGGCGGTACGGATGGCGCTGATGATAGCGTCGGGATGGGTCAATGGCAAGGCGTGAGGTGCGTTTTCCAGAACCATCCGCTCTGCGCCCGGCAACTGCCCGGCCGTGGCCCACCCAGACGCGCAGGGAATGACCGCGTCGGCGGTGCCGTGCAACACCACGACCGGCAGTCCCGCCAGCGCCGGCAGCAACGGCCGCAGGTCTTTCTGCAACAAATATTCCAATCCCGCCTGCAGACGAGGCAGCGGAATCTCCAGCCCCGCCTGCGCATACGCCGCCGCCTGCATGGCCGGAGTGGTACTCATGTCGGACTGCACCACGGCCGCCTGAACGGTGCCGGGCGCGGCGGAGATGCTGAGCGCGGCAAAGTCCGTCAACTGTCCGGCTGCGTCCTTGCGCAAACGCAACTTCATTGCCTTGATCGCCCGCGCCTCCACCCCCGGCCAGTCTTCGTCGGCGCACATCCGCGCGGTGGAAGCGATCAGCACAAGGCCCGCGATCCGTCCCGGGTCGCGGGCCTGCAAAGCCGCCGCCGCTTCCAGCGCCAGCATCCCCCCCAGCGACCACCCCGCCAGCCAGACCGCTCCCCCGGCCGGGGCAGGATCGTCCGCCCAATCCCCTGCAAGCGCGGCGGCGACGGCGGCCTCCGGCTCTTCCAACCCCTCTTCCCACGAAAGCGTCCGGCAGGAAAGCCCCGCCGCCGTCAGGCCCGGCAACACCCGGTACCACACCTGCGGCGTTCCCGCCCAACCGTCAATCAGAACCACCCGGTTTCCGCTCATTCGTACATCCCGGAAAACTGCCCGCTGTTGCTCCCGCGCGGGAGCTTCTGCACCGATTCCGCCGGAACCAGATCCACCGAGATGATCGCTCCGCCCGCCACCCGCAGCCGCACCTGCGCGGTCTTGCCCTGCGCCGGCGAACCGAGCACCAGCCAGTGCGCGTTGTCGACGATCACCGCGCTGTAAGGCCGCTGCAACGCCGCCGCTTCGGTGCCGTATTTCTTCGCAACCGCCGCCTCCGCCAGAGCCACCGCATCGTCGATCTTACGGATGATCGTCGGCCGGTCGTCGGCCTGCTTCATCTCCGCCGCCGCCGCCGGGCCGGCAATCACCTCGCCCCCCGCCGGTGCGCCGAAGATCCGATCCTTCCACCCCGGATTGTGCCCCCCGGCAGCGGTCTTCCCCGTACCGGTCTGACCCGCCGGCGCGCCCGGTTCGCATCCGGACAGAATCCCGGCCGCCAGCAGCCCCATCCACACCACCAAATTGCGCATACTTTTATCCATTTGCCTGCCCGCCGGATCGCCCGTCGCACTCCGCGCCCGCCGTCCTGGTTTTCCCTGCGCACACGTCGGCAACCGCAACGCACGCCCCTGCCAACAAACGCGGCGCAGAGAAACTATTGCTCATCTGCGCCGCGTCATAAGTCTCATTGTACTCGAATATCAAGAGTATGCAAATTGGAAATATTAAGATATTACAGATTCGGATCATTACTTTACCGAATTTCCAGATGGCATTCAGCGCCAGCGGACGAACTTCACCTGATCGCTGGTTTTTCCCATACCGGCCAAGCTCTGGCGGATGAGCTCCACCTCGGAGTCCTTGGGCTGGCGGGAGGCTTGTCCCTGCGCGGCGTTGATCAGCGGAAACTCGGTGAGGTAGACCGCCACGCTGCCGCTGGAGGTCTGCAACCGCTGGGCCACGCCGGAGAGATCGGAGGAAACCTGCGAGAAGTCCGCCTTCGGGTCATAATCGCGGTCGGCTTCGACCATCACAAAACGGGTCCCCTGCGGGGTGTCAAAGGCGGTCATCAGGTAGCCCGCCTGAGCGGTCTGGCCGTTCTCCTGACCGGTCACCTCGCTGCAACCGGGCGGGCAGATTGCATTGGGATCGACCGAGAACTCGGTCGGGCAGTCCGCCGCGGGAAGGCCATACTTGGGGGAGACCGGAACCATGCCGAGAGTCTTGCCGCATTCGTTGCCGAGACGGGCGTATTCGGCGCGTTCGGCGGCGGAGCAGACCCCGTCGGCGCAGGGGTCCTTGGCCTTATAAAAATCGGTGCAGGCGATGCACATCTTCTCGCTGCCCTTAACACACTTGTAGGTGCCGCAACGCACGCTGCCCTTGTCGTCCTTGTCCTGCTTGCAGCCGCTGGCGCAGTCACTGCTCGCGCAGCCTGTCAGACCGAAGACCGCTCCCGCCAGAACCGCCATCACCGCTCCCGCCATCCCTCTCATCGCTCTCCCTCTCTCTTCAAAATCCGATGATCCATCCGAATTGTCTGCCCGCCTGCGCAGCCCCCGGCCGCGCGCCGGAATATCCCCGACCGGCGCCGCTTCAACTTTTACCGTAAGCGGCTGGCGCAGAGGATTCCGGAACAATCCTTTATCGACCGCCGGGGAGGGTGAAATTCAATCTTTTCCGGAAAATTTCGGGGCGGGATTTTGACTTGTTTTTTTTGGTGTTCAACTTTAACCGTGACGGGCGAAAACGCGCTAAATTTCCTTGCATTGGCATGTTACGTTCTTATCATGGAAGCAGTTGCACTCGGTTGTTTCCATTTTATCCGAATCCATACCGGCGAAGGATTGCGCGTCTTCCCCGCCAAAGTACTACCGGCCCGCCGGTCTGCGGCCGGGGAGCGAGTACGGTCTTGGGGCGGGGGGGAGCGCGGTTGTCTGTCGCAGTCCATTTCAGGAGATCATTTGATGCGTGGTCACTCTTTGCTGGCGGGATTCTGTCTGCTGGCGGTACTCGGCGGCGGCTGCGAGACCTTTGATAGCACCAAGGAGATCATGGATAAGCCCCGCGGCTTGATCGACAAGGCGACTCCGACCGAGAGCGCGCGTGCGCGGCGCGTCGGCATCAAGCCCGGTGAACCGATCAACTTCGTGACCGAACTCGACGGCCAGCGCCGCAGCACCGGCACCCGCACCCGCAAAGAAACCACCTTCGCCAACCAGCCGGCGGAACTGCTGGAAACCCGGCAGGCCTTCGATCTGGTCTCCCGCGACGGCCAGCGCATCGAGCAGATCGTCACCCGCAAGGTCATCACTGCCGCCAAAACCGGCGCGGCGCTTTATTCCTCCGAAACCGTCACCGGCGGCGGGCAGGACAGCTCCAGCAGCATTACCGTCGTCGACGGGGTGGCGCGCATCACGGAAACCGGTCCCGACGGGGAGAAGAAGTTCGATGTGCCGGTGCCGCCGGAGGTGCTCTTCAGCATCAACCCCATCTGGGTCCTGAGCAAGAATCCCGACATCGGCGACCGGCTGGAAGCAATCGTCCTTGATGGCACCGAGCGCCGGCTCGCCAAGGAATCCGCCACCATCCGCGACTGCAAGGAAACGGAGGTTCTCGGGACGAAGATGAAGGTCTGGGAGGTGGAGATCGAGCGCGAAGGCAACAAACCCACCCGCCTCTCCTTCACCGCCGGCGGCGATATCGTCCGTCAGCAGGCGGACAACCTCGTCAGTATGCTCGTCACCGACGAGGTCGCCAAGCAGGATGAGGTGAAGATGGAGGTCATCAACACCCTGCCGGTGAGCTTCCCGCTGCCGGCGTGGGACAACTTCAACCTCATTGACCTCAAACCGGTTCCCTTTGAACGCTGGAAGGATTTCCTCAAGGATTCGGAGTACCTGCAGGTGCGCGGCGAGGGGTTGCTGCTGACCAAATTCGCCCCCCGCGTAACGCCGGCGACCTTCCCGGTTCATGCCCAGCCGGACCTGCAGAACTTCCTGCAGACCGCCGAGGGCGTGACGCCGCAGGAAGGGGATGTACAGGATCTGGCGAAGAAGATCGTGGGCGAGGAAAAGAGCGTCCTCAAGGGCGTGGCGTTGCTGGCGGGATGGGTATACCAGAACATCGCCTTCGAGCGCGGCAAGGGCGCCAATAAAAACGCCCGCGACACCATCCGGCAGCGCTCGGGCGATCAGGTCGCGCACGCCGACCTCTTCGCCAGCCTCGCACGCTCGCTGGGCCTGCCGACGCGGCACTGCTGCGGTCTGCTCGTGCAACGCGACAACGCCGCCTATCACACCTGGGTCGAAGTGAACATCGAGGGCGTTTGGGTCCCGGTGGATACGACGGTCAACCGCGTGGGACTCCCGGCGGGATACATTCTGACTGCCCGCGGCGACGGCACCGGAATGCCCAACGACAAATTCGGCTGGGCGCTGCGTGACGGCGGCATGGGCCTGAACATCATCTCCGCGACCAAGACGCACGAGGTTCCCGGCACCGGGAAAAAAGAGGATTTCACGCTCTATCCGGGGCAGAAGAAGACCTATGTGGCGGTGGCGGGCGACTGGCTGGCGAACATTTACTGGGGCTTCTCGGTCTTCAAGCCGACGCCATGGCTGGGCAACATCGGCCTGCAGCATGTGACCATCAGCAGCCCCGACGAATCGTCCCAGATCAAGCTTGAGGCGCTCAATCAGGTGCTGCCATGCACCGAAAACCAACTGGACATGGTAGTCAGCAGTCTGGAAAAATCGCTGCCGGGCTTTCAGAAGATCAATCAGGGCCGGGTGCTTTTCGGCAACCGGCACGACAACAGCCTGTTCCTGGACTTCTCGGTGGCTCAGGCCGACGGCTCGCGCCGGCGGTGCCAGATGTACATTATCCCCAAGCGCGGCCGCAGCTACCGGGTGACGGCATGGGCGCCGGCGGATACCTTCGAGGGCCGCTTGACGGAATTCAAGCAGATCCTCGACACGGTTTCGCTGTAACGCGCGGTTGCCGGTCGTAGTCGAGAACGGGAAGGGGCATGCCGGAAGCGGAATGGATTGACGCGCGGAGTCTCCACATCCGCAGAGCGCGGGTGATGCTCGACAGCGACCTGGCGGCCGTTTATGGCGTGGAGGTCAAAGCGCTCAACCGGGCGGTTAAGCGCAACCTTGCCCGCTTTCCGGAACGGTTTGTCTTTCAGCTTACGAAAGAGGAATGGGACGACTTGAAGTGCCAGTTTGGCACCTCAAGTGAGCATGGCGGCCGACGATTTGCTCCTTACGTCTTTACCGAGCACGGGGCGGTGATGCTGGCGAGTGTGCTGAACAGTCCGGCGGCGGTAGCGGCGAGCATTCATGTGGTGGATGCGTTTGTGCGGCTGCGGCGGGTGCTGGGGCTGAATGCGGAGTTGAACAAAAAGCTGGAGGCGTTGGGCGGCAAGGTTGAGTTTCACGACAAGGCGATTGCCGTGTTGTTTGATGAGATCAAAAAATTGGCTGACCCCGCCCCGGAAAAGCCCCGCCGCCGCATCGGATTGCGAGCGTGAGCGCGTCTGGCGTGAGTTTCGTCTGAAGGGTGTCGGTAGTGAATTAGCTGAAAATGGCACTATACGGCGGAATTGCCATCGGGTGCGGAATTATCATTGCCCCCCCGATTACGTTCCGGGAAATCATCAAACCATATACCTATTCCTTCTTGGCATTAATTTTGCCTTGAACGCCGTCGAAAAGGTGATTCAGGCGTTTCACGCAAAATGAGCAGAGCAAATACGCTCCGGATGATCTTGGCTACCTTATGAAACGGATTGATAAAAGAGGGATTGCGGAGAGTTTTTCGCTCGCGGCCGGGACCTATGACGGGCATGTGCCGGCGCAGAAATATTTCGCGGCCGCCCTCTTTCAACTCGCCTCCCGCTTCGCTCCCGCCCCCTGCGCGCGCATCGTTGATCTCGGCTGCGGCACGGGATTTTTAAGCGAGATGATCGCCGCCGCCTTCCCCGAAGCCCGCCTCGCCTGCCTCGACCTCGCGCCGGGCATGATTGAACAGGCCCGCACCCGGCCGGGTTTGCGGAACGCGGAATTCCTCACCGGCGACCTTGAACATGGCGGCTACGGCTTCCAACTTGATCTGGTCGTATCAAACTACGTCCTGCAGTGGACGCACCTCGCTTCCGCCTTCCAGACCGTGTTCGAGAGTCTGCGCACCGACGGGGTATTTGCCTGCGCATTGCCGGTGGTCGGTTCCTTCGTCGAGTTGGCGGCGGCTTACGAGTCGGCCTGCGGCCGATCAATGCCGGGGCCGGATTATCCGACGGCCCGGCAGGTCGGAGAGCTGGCGCGGGAGAGTGGTTTCGAGCCGCTGCACGAGCAGACCGAGGATTACCGGTTGTTCTTCCCCGACGCCCGGGAGGCGCTGCGATCCTTCAAGCGTTGCGGCGCGGTCTTTAACCAGCATGAGGACTATCAGCCGTTGACGGTGGAGGAGGTGCGCCGTCTGCTGGCATGCTACGACACCGCCACGCTGGAGGCCAAGAAACGCGTCGGCATTACCTTCCGTACCTGCTACCTCGTCGCCCGCCGGCGGCCGTCGTAATCGCGCACGGAATCTCCCGCCCCTCTCTTTCCTGTCGTTTCCCTACACCGAAAAAGAAACCATTTCCCGTTTCCGCCGTTTCAATCAGTAAGCGGAACTCGCACCTGCGTAGGCGGGGCAATCGCAACTAAAACACAACCGCGCAACTTGCGACTACCGCCGTTACCATCGAGCCTGCGATGGCATGGGGTTACGCAGACGGCCATTCTGATCCCGTCCATCGCACTCCGGTCGTACGGGAACGCTCTCCGGCAGTGAAGCGCGGAGCTGCACTTTGCCGAGATTTCCTTCTCCCGCCGAGGCGAGCGCGGGCATGAAACAGGAGGCGCGCAACATGTCACCGACAAGGATTTATCAGAGGGAAGCGCAAGACGACCTTCCGTTGTCCGAAGAGTCCGGAGCGGACGCCGCGACACGCGAGGAGCACCACCCGAATGACTCCATGCTGATGGCCCTGTCGCGGCAATGGGGCAAGACGCCGTGGTACCTGAGTTCTCTGGGGGTGCATTGTCTGATTCTGGCGCTGATGCTGCTCTTCGCGCCAGCCCCCCGGCAGCCGGCCCCGCCGGCGCTGACGCTGGTGAGCGCACTGGAGGTTCCGGAGGAAATGATCGAGTTGCGCAAGGAGCAGAAGCCGGAGGACACCACCCCCGACGAAACCACCGTCAACGAAACGAGCCTGAACACCATCGAAATCAATACGCAGGCACCGCCGCTGGAAATGGCGGCGGCGGACGACTCCGCACCGGAAGACGTCACCTCCTTTGATGACAGTTCGGCCGGCGACGCACCGGTTCTGGCGCTCAGTGGCGGAAAAACGCCCGGCGGCGCTTCGCAATTCAAGGGGTTCTCAACCCGCGGGGGCAGCAAAAAACAGCAACAACTGCGGCGCAACGGCGGCGACAAGTACAGCGAGGCCGCCCTCAACGAAGGGCTCAAGTGGCTGGCGCGCCATCAGGGCGAGGACGGTTCGTGGCGGCTGTTTCCTCAGGAGAAATACTTCAGCGGCCGTTTCGGCTTTCCGCACGAGGCGCATCTGCCGGTTCACAGCGACAAGGACGGTATGCGCCGGGAGTGGTGCATGAACAAGATCCGCATCCCCTACAACATGACGCTGGCGGTAGAGCTCGATCATGCCGACGACCATATTTACGTGTCGATCAACAATGTGAAATCCGGCCCGTATCCCGACGCCGAAGGGCACGCCGATGCGCAATGGAAGGGAAGCTTCAACGTTAAAAAGGGCGACACCTTCCGCATTCAGATCGTCAGTACCTGCGTGGGAATGATTCACGCCGTCGGGCGGTACCACGACGCCAAATTTGACGCTCCGGCACTACGTGACCGCGCGCCCTACTTCCGCACCGAGGCGGGACAGACCGCCCTCTGCACCCTCGCGTTTCTGGGGACGGGCAACACTTCGCGCGTGGGCAAATACCGGCAAACCGTGCGCAAGGCGCAGGAGTATATGCTGAACTTTTCGTATGAGGAATTCGGCACCAAACTCCCCGCCCCCGTGGCATTTGAAGCGCCGATCATGATCATGGCGCTGGTGGAATTGTACGGCATGGACAATGCGGCCGAGATCCGCAACAAGGTGCAGCAACTGGTGGACATGGGCGTGAAGTATCAACTGCCCAACGGCGGCTGGCCGGAAAATATGGCCATCGACAAAACCGGAAGTTGGCACAACACCGCCTGGTGGCTCTGCGCGCTCAAGTCGGCCCGCATGGCGGGGTTGAGCGTTCCCGAAGAGGTCTTCACCCGCGCGATGACCAGCCTGCGCGCCTGTCTGGAGCTTGAGCCCGGCAGCAACAACCGCTACGCCGCCATCCGCGACCGCACGCAAAGCGGATACCCGCGCGCCGACGCCAGCGCCGATTCCCGTCTGGCGCTGAGCATGGTCGTGCAATTGCTGCAATCGCTGGACGGAGCGGATCTGGAGGACAAAATGGTGCGGGGCATCTGCGAGGTGCTGGTGCGCGACGGCACCGACCGCGATGGCCGCTGGGACTGGCCGGGGGCGAACATGGGCTATGACCTCTCGGGCCTGCTGACGGCGTTGCCCGAGTTCTTTGAGGCTCCGGGCGCGGCCGACGAGGGCAAGCGGAGCAATCCCGACTATTCCAGTTTCTTCAACCGCGCGGTTGACGGCTTCCCGGCCGGACTCTGGGGAAAGGCGGGATATGTGGAACGGTTCGGCTCCCTCTATCACGCCAATACGCTGCGGCCGGTGAAACCGTTTTATTCCGGCTGCTTCTGGTACTGGACCGGAAACTCCCTCTCCCGCCTCGGCAACCGCACCAGCTACTGGAAAGCATGGAACAACAACTTCAAGCCCTATCTGCTGTACACGCAGGCCAAAGGCGGAGCGTGGCCGGACATTCTGGTCAGCGATCCGGCCATCCGCAACGATCTTGAGAAGGGCGACATCAACGGCTCCTGGCCGGGGGTCTTTCTGCGCGACGGCTGCGAGCCGTTCACCGATTTGGACCAGACCGGCGCTACCGCCTTCAACTGCCTGATGCTGGAGGTATATTACCGCTATTAACCCCTCTACGCCCGATCCTTCGCCCCGGCGGCTGAACCGTGCCCGGCGAGGGCGAAAAAACAGCGCGGCACACGGGATCAAACACCGATCCGCTCCTGAATCAGCGCGGCGCAGTCGTGTAGCATCTGGAAGATGCCGGTGGCGCGGGCGCGATCGGTCCGGCTCAGCGGCGCATAACAGCCGAGGGAGGCGACCGCCTCGTTACCGGCGGTCAGAACCGGAACCGCCAGAGCCTGATTCGCCCCATGAACCTCGCAGCAACCGCCGGCGCTCCGGATCATGCTGAGGGTACGCTGCAACCCCTCGACGGTCCCGCCGCACTCCGGCCACTCCGCCTCGGAAGGCAGACCGTGGCAATCCAGAAACGACTCCAACTGCGACGGGGACAGCCAGGCCAGAATCACCCGCGTCGTCCGCATCCGGTAAAAATCCTCATTCGCCGACCACTGCGGCGACACCAGCGGATCATCCGGCGCCTGACAGCGCAACAACTCCACCCGCTTGTTCCGGATCAGCGTCACCAGCAGCAGACTCTCCCCCAACTCCGCCGAGGTTTGCCGGATCACCGGTTCCGCCACCTCCCGCAACCGCCGCAGCACCCCCTCGGTGCGAAAGAGCCGGAAGCACTTCTCCCCCTCGCGGTAACGTCCATGCGCCACCCGGTTGACGTACCCGCACTCCTCCAGCGTCCGCAGGAGATTGCGGGCGGTGACGGGCAGCAGCCCCGTAGCGGACGCAATCTCGGAAAGCGTCAGCACCCGGTCATCCAACGCCTGCCCGGTCAATAACTCCAGAATCGCAAAAGCCTTCTCCACCGACTTGACAGTTTGATATCCCATTCGCAGCCCCATAATTCAGTATAGCTGAATTTAAGACTTACTATAACCGTGAAACAAAGCCCACGCAACCGATTTTTTAACAATATTATAGTTATTTATTCGATTTATTCAGATTCTAATTGCAATCATTCAATTCTTGATGTATTCGGTATAGCTGAATATTGCTTACAAATCCATCATGAAAGGGGCAAACATGCCAACAGAAAAACCGGGGACGGACCGCAGCACGATGAGTGAGGGGTACTGGCAGCGCTGGAACGATCAGGAACAGGCGCGGATTGAGCGGGACATTGAGGCCCACCGCAAGGCCGATGCCGCCTTCGTTCTGGATGGCGTTCCGGCCGGGGCGGAGGTGAAGGTGGAGCAGATCTCGCACCAGTTCATCTTCGGCGCGCACATCTTTAATTTCGACCAGCTCGGAACCGACGAACGCAATCAGAGGTACAAGGAGCTCTTCGGCACGCTCTTCAACTCCGCCACCATCGCCTTCTACTGGAAGAAATTCGAACCGGAAGAGGGCAAACCGCGTTTTGCGCGGGAGTTCCGCGATACGGCCGAATATTGGAACTCGCTCAGCAATCCCAACGCCGAACCGCACTGGCGACGACCCGCCACCGATCCGGTGGTGGAGTTCTGCGAACAGAAAGGAATCCGGCTGCACGGGCATACCCTGACCTGGGGCAACTCCCAGTGGCACACTCCGGAGTGGCTGCTGGCGAAGCTGCCCGCGCGTTACGCGCAACAGCTCCCGGCGGAATTCAAGAAAGGCGATAACGCATCCGGCGAGATGTTCCAGCACCTCACGCCGGCGCAGATCGAGGCGCTGTTGCCGGAATTCACGCGCGAACTGAACCGCAAGATGACCGATCGCATTATGGAAATCGCCCTGCGCTACAAGGGGCGCCTGCATAGCTGGGATGTCGCCAACGAGAGCGCCACCGACTTCGGCAAGGGACGGATGATCCCCGGCGACGGCATCTGCAAGAGCTGGTACGGCTTGATGCCCGGCGATTATACCTATCGCTCCTTCAAGGCCGCCGACGCGTTCTTCCCCAAGGAGGTCAAGCTCAACATCAACGACTACAACCTCGGTCAGGATTACGTCAACCAGATCGCCGACCTGCAGACCCGCGGCTGCAAGATCGACATCGCCGGCGCGCAGATGCACCTTTTCGATCCGCAGACCTGCCTCGACATCGCCGACGGCAAGTCCGACACCCAGTCGCCGCAGGAGGTGCGTGGGAATATGGAACGACTGGAGAAGACCGGGCTGCCGCTGCACCTCAGCGAAATCACCATCACCTCTCCCAACAATGACGCGCGCGGACAGGCGATTCAGGCCACCATCGCCCGCAACCTCTACCGGCTCTGGTTCAGCATCAAGCCGATGATGGGCATCACCTGGTGGAACGTGGTAGACGGCTGCGGCGCTCCGGGAGAGCCGGCGGTTTCGGGGCTCTTCTCGCGGAATATGGAGCCGAAGCCAGCCTACTTCGCCCTGAACGACTTGATTCACAACGAATGGAAGACCAATACCGTCACCAAGGCCGGCAAGGGCGGCGAAGTGGCGTTCCGCGGCTTCCGCGGCCGGTATCGCCTGACCTGGCGCAACGCCGCCGGAGCAGTACAGACCACGGAATGCACGCTCGCCTGACCCCGTGGCAACAGACAACTGCCCCGCCGGCAATCTGATGCTGGCGGGGCAGATTCGTTTCGCACTCGAAAACGCCGGGCGTCTACCAGAACGACCGCCCCCGGCCGAGCCAGTAGCCATGCAACAGATTGATCGGACCGTCGGAACCGTGCTTGCGGTAATCGGGCCGGGCGGCGATGCGCGCGAAGGACTCCCGCCACAGCGTCTGGGGCTTGTAAGACGCATGCAGAGCAAGGGCGCAGACCAGATTGCCGATCGCCCGCAAAAATGCATAGGGCTGGTAGAACGCCTTGGGAAACTGCGGCAGCAGGTACGGATACCCCTCGTAAATCGCCGCACCGTTTTTCAGGGTTTCCGGACGGATCAGAAACGGCATCCGCCGCCAGTCGTCGTTCAGGAGATCCCAGCTTCCGGGGAATTCCTCCGCTGCCGCCAGCTCCCGCTCCAGCCGCTGTTCCGCCAGCTCCGCCGTCTGCCGCATCGCGTCCTGATACTGCGCCAGCCAGTCGCGCTCCGGCTCCACCGCCGACAACAGCGCCAGCGACAACTGCATCTGTACCAGCTCCCAATCATTCCACTGCCGGGTATGATCCAGCGCCAACGCATTCTGCATGCCCGCCCCGGCATAATGGCGATACAGCGCCAGCCACTTCCCCTCCCGCGAGGCGTCCCAAGCCGCGGCGTAGATCATCGGCAGACGGAGGATTTCGTGCGCCTGAACATGCACCATCGTCGACACCAGCGCGCCCTTGCCATCAAGTCGCCGCAGATCGTCGTTGTCCGCATGGACGGTCTGCTCGCAGTAGCGGGCGATGTCAAGCAGCAGTTGCGTCGCTTCGGTCCGCAACGCCACCGGGGCATCGGCAAAGGCCTGGAGAAACCGCCAGAGACCGTACACGCAGAGCGTGAACTGGTCCCGCGAGGAATTGAAGTAACAGGAACGGCCATCGTGCGGCGAGACGCTGCGCGCGACAAAACCCTCGCGCCCGTGAATCCGCGTGCAGCGGATCATGCCCTCCAGAACCTGCCCCGCCAGCGTCAGCGCCGAGGGATCGCCGGTCAGGTTTTTGCGCAGACGCAGGATGTCCATCACCGACCCGGCGTTGAGCATGCTGTCTTCCATGCCGGTACCCCAACCGCAGGGGTTGGGAAACTGCAGCGCGATCTCCTCCAGACGCGGCAGGTGCGCGAAGCGGTTCTCCGGGGAGCAGCCGGTGCGATAGTCATAGAAGAGCTTGGTCTGCTCGCAATACAACCCGTTCCAGATGTATGCCCAGGCGTCCTCCATCCGGGATGTCAGCGCAGCGGTCATTCGTTTCGTCCTCCGTTGCGGAGCCTGCTCAGTCTTGCAAGAGCGCAGCGACCAGCGGCGCAATGGGTTCGCCGGTGACGCGGTCGCAGATGCCGAAGCCGCGATTGAATTCCCAGTACGTCCATGAGATGCCGAACTCCTCGCAGGTCTCGCGCACGCAGCGGGTATAACGCGCCCGCGAATCCATATCCGCCGTCGAGAGTGCGCCGAATTCCCCGAGATTCATCGGGATGCCGTACTTCCGCGCCCAGGCCACGGCGTTCTGGAAGATGCAGTTGCGGATGTCTTCCCGTTCCGCCGGCGTACCCTCCCAGCGGACGTCCTTGATATCCTTATAGGTCGCAGACCATGCCGCGCCCTGATGGGTGAATTCCAGCGGGAAGTAGTAATGGAAAGACGCGATCAGGTTCGGGTCACCCGCCGGCGGAACCAGCTTGTTCAGCGCAAAAACTCCGGTGTAATCAATGCCGCCGATCATGACCTTGCGCGCGGGATTGGTCTGGCGGATGATCGAAACGGTATGATTCTGCACGCGATTCCACGCCTCGGCGTCGGCCTTCCAGGTCGGCTCGTTCATCACCTCAAAGATCAGTTCCGGCGGATAACCGCGAAAGTGCTCGGCAAGCTGCCGCCAAATGGCGTAGATTTTGTCCTGATGGGCCTCGGGGTCATCCATCGCTTCGCGGAAGTGATGGATGTTCAGCACCACGGCCAGCTTGCGGTCAAGAAATCGCCGGACCGTCTCCTCGACCAGACGCAGAAACGACGGTCGGAGCGCGTAGCCGTTGGCGTCGTCGGTATGCGAAGACCACTTGACCGGCAGGCGGATGTGGTCAAAACCAAAATTCACGATCCGGTCGTAGTACCACTCCTGGATCGGATTGGCGAACTCCACGCCGGGCTGGGGCGTATTCTCAAAGTGATTGCCGATGTTAATTCCGCGCCTGAGCATTCCCGGTCTCCCGTCGAAGAAAGAACAAAGCGCCGCAATCGTCGATTGGCGGCGCTTTGGGTAAACGGTGGCCTACTTCGCCGCCAGTTCGTAAATCATGCCCGGATTCGCCGCGCTGACTTCCGCCTTGAAGGTATAGGCGCCCCCGGCATAGGTGGCCGCAACCTCCTTCAGTCGCTTGCCGGAAGAATCGCAGGCATAGAGCTTCAGGTTCGCGTTGCTGTTCTTCAGGGTGACGTTCGCCGATCCCGCCGCAACGACATACGGCAGCTTGCCCCAAGCGGTCAGGGTGGTCATCGCGGCCGAGGTGAACTTCATTCCGTCCCCCAGCACATTGGTCAGATGCAGAATCAGAATCCGCTGGCTGCTGTCAAGGTTTTTGTCGTCCATCGCCGAGGCCGAGACCGAACAGAAACTGTCGTTGCCGGTGACCGAGAGATTCTTTGCCGCAAGATCGATCTTCGCCGGAACGACCACGCACTCCGTCTTGGGCGACTGCACCCGCAGATAGCCCTTGTCACTGTTCAGCAGTACTTCGCCAGTGTCGGAAGCGACCTCCTTGCCGACCTTCGGCAGATCCTTGCTGGCGACGTAGGTGTTTCCGGCCAATGCCGCTTCGCTGACCGGCGTATCGATGGTGACCACCCCGTCAAACTTCCCCGCGATTTTGCGGTCGCCCTCAATGACCGAGGACCCGATCTGCGAAACCAGCGCCAGCGCATTGAACCCATGCGGGAACAAACCCTTGGCCCACATGTCGCCCGCTCCCTGGCGGGTCGCCTCATCCTTGGTGACGCCGAAGACGTATTTCTTCGCCGCGGCCGCAACGTCGCCGCGCCGGAACATCAGGATGATCTGCCGCTCGGTCAACTGATTCAGCGGATCGGAGCTCATATCGAAGCCCGCCAGCGACAGCGCGTCGTTGACCCGTTTGGCGTCGTGCGACCAGGCGAAGCGGTATAGTCCGTCCCAGTCCTGCAGTCCGGCATACGCCCCCATCAGCGCGCCGCCCTCGGCGCGGAATTTATTCGGGGCGCAGTAGTTGTACTCCGTCACGGTGAAGGGCTTGCCGAAGACGCGGGTGGAGGCCATCATGATCGGCGTCATGTAGGTGTAGTTCCCTGCCTTGAGATTGGAGCCTTGCCCGTACTTCGACGGCAGCCAGTGCGGCTGGGGGTGGTCGGAGTACTGGTGATTGTCGACCAGATCGAACTGGTCGCGCATGAAGGTCTGGGGCATAGTGTCCCACCAGTTGCTGCCGGTAATCATGCCCTTGTAGCCAAGATCGCGCAGAAACTGTTCGATCTTCTTGTTCGAGGCCATCTTCACCTCGATCAAAAACTGCGCGAAAATCGGATCTGCGGAAGGATCGCTGTTCTTGGCCGTGAGATTCTTTTCCTTCAGCCATTCGGCATACCGCTTGAGATAGAAAGGCTTTGATTGCTTGCTGCCCCAGGCACAGGCGATGCTGTCCTCGTTGAGCGGACAGAGGAACAACAGCGCCGGGTCTTCCTTCCATGCCACGCCGGTATAGGGGTTGACGTGATTCATCCACTTGACGGCCAGCTTCTTCCACGCCTCAAACGCCGGTTCGTGAATCGGCACCAGACCCTTGATGTCGCCCTCCACAACCTCATTGATGCCGGCGATCTCGCCCTTGCCGAAGCGCCGCTGCGTGAAGAGATCGATCGCCATGTACATGCCCGCTTTCTTCATCGCGGCGAACATGTAGTCCAGCTTGTCGAGATAGGCCTCGTTCACGTCGTCGGAGGATTGCGAGTTCCAGTCCCCCTTGCGGATATGCACGTCGGTATGGTGAAACCGCACGGTGTTGTAGCCCAGTTTCTGAAAGTACGCCGCGATTTTATCCGCTTCCGGCTTTTCCAGATAATTGGCGGTATAGCAGAGATTGGTGCCGATCAGCTTGACGCGCTTGCCGGTCTTCTCGTAGGTAAAATGTCCGTCCTTGTTGATGATGCGCCCGTACTTGCCCGCCGGCGCATCGCTCAGGAAGGAGAAGTCGAGAATGCCCCCGTCCTGAATCCCGTTGACGTAAGGCAGCTCGATCCAGTCCTTGCCGTCGGCCTTGATTGTGAAGGGCAGAATCATGGCGGATACTTCGAAGGAGAACTTGAGCTCGCTCAGATCCGCGGGGTTCGGATACTCCAGCCATATCTGGAACGCCGTCGTCTTCGGCCGCAGGTCCTTGAGGGAAATCTTCAGCACATCGCTCTTGACGGTAACGCTGGTCTTGCCGTTGGTCAGCGTCAGCGATTTGGTTTCATGCGGCAGCGCAATGGTCTCCGCTCCCGCTTCGGCCGGCAGAACCACCTCGGCGTTGTCGTCAAGAATGGCCTTGCCGCCGACGAAGTCCTTGGTCGCAAAGGGGAAAAGCATGTAGACCTTTTCGAACGAAGCCGCGGCGCCATCCGCCGGTTTCAAGGAATAATTAACCTGCACCCCCTTCTTGCCCGGAAGATCCTTGACCTCCTCCACCATCTTCATTTTGGGCTTGGTGTTGAAGTCCGCCGTGATCGTGTTGCCGGTCTTCTTCGCCCCGACCAGGCAGTAATCCTGCGCCGCCCAACCGCCTCCGGGCTTCAGAATCAGGTTGCTCGCGCCCCAGGTCGCTTCGCTGCTGCCGCGCAGAACGCCGTTGATCTCCAGCAGTCCCCGGTTGTCCACCGTAATCGGCGCCGGCGCCGCGCCTTCCTCGCCAGCCATTGCCACGACAGGCGCGACCGCAGCCAGCAACATCCAACCCCAACACAAAAGCGCTCTCATTGTATTCTCCCGATTTCCCGGCGACGCCGAAACCGACGGCCGCCGCTGTTCAAAGCGAAACAAACGCACCGAATCCCATACCCCGCCCAAAAAATACCCCGGCACCCGCAATTCCGGCGAACCAGCCGCGCAATCCCACCCTAAATTGTCACGTGACAAGATATTACCTTACAGATTCTCTTAGTCAAGCAAATCTTTCTCCGGTTGTTGTGCGTGATTACGGCGTGTGCCAACCTGCGGACGGGATTGGAATTACAAGGAAAAAGGCGGTTAGCGAACTGCAGCCGCTGCCACGACAGGCGGAAAAAGATTCGTGCCGATCTTCTCGACCCGCAGGCTGGTTACCGCGCGCCATGTCTGCGCGGGGGCAAGAGCCTGCATGCCGGTGATCTCCGGGGAAAGAGCGAGGTTGGGTGCGTTCACCATCCAGCTCATCGGCTCCGCGCAGAAAAATCCCTCGCCGCCGAACGAGTTCCACAAGCACCAATGCGGATACTTTTCGTCCACCTCATAAACCACCTCGGCCCCGTGGGAAGGGTGCGCGATGACCGCGCCCCGGAAGGGTTTGCCCCCCCGCCAGCCGGTCGTGGCCGGACAGTGCAGGCTCACATCATCGGTGTCGCGGAAGACCGGCGCATCCCCGTCCCAGCTAATCAACCGCCCGGTGGGAAGACATTTCCGCTTCAGAATCTCCCAATACCCGTCGGCCGCCGTGACGCTTACAGTGCTGTCGGGAAGCACCCGGAAAGCGGTATGGAAACCGGCTCCGAAGGGCATCGGCAGAGAACTGCGGTTGCAGACGGAAAAATCCTGCCGCACGCCGTCCGGCGCAAAACGGTACGTCAGCGCCAGCGTGAAATCGTGCGGGAATCCCGGCGTTGCGGCATAATCAAACGCGAAGGAGATCGTCTCGCCGGTAGCGGCCGTCATCCGCCAGGGCCGCCCCAGCGCGAGGCCGTGGAGGTGATTGTGCCGGGCGGTTTCGTTGATGGGAAAAGCGTACTCCCGCCCCCCCCAGACAAACACCCCCGCATCGATTCGGTTCGGCGGAAAGAGGACGGGGATGCCGTATAATTCCGGCCGGCGGCGATAATCTTCGAACTTTTTCGGCGTGCGCAAAACCTCGATTCCGGTCGGGAGATGCAACAGCCGCAGAAGATTCGCCCCGGCTTCGACGGCAAATTCCCCCAGCCATTCGCCGGTCTTGATTTCATACATCGCGGTTCCATTCCTTCGTTGCAGAGGCTGCCGGCCGCGTGCCCGCAGCATCGGGTTCACTATACTCTGCCCCCGGGTCCTGGTAAAGCGGTTGCTTTGCAGAAATCACCACGGCACCACACGAATGCCACCTTCCACCCCGCGCAACCAGCAGACCGCCGTCTCCGCCGGAGGTGAAAAAACCCGCGCGGGCTGTGCGCTCCACGCGGGCTTTTTTGTTCTCAGGCTCCGTTGCCACTCTTGTCAACGGTTGCGGCGTACCGAAAAATCATATTTCGTAGGTATGGGCGCAACGGATCTTGATGAGATCCTGCGCGCGATCGAGCGCCTGCCGGATGTCCGCGAGCAGATCCGCCGCCGACTCCAACCCCACCGACCAGCGCACCAGCCGGCCCGTGATTCCCCGCAGCGCCCGCTCCGCCGGCGGCATTGCCGCGTGCGACATCGTCACCGGATACGTCACGATGCTCTCCACCCCGCCAAGGCTCACCGCTAGGAGCGGCAGCTTCAGGTGCCGCAAAAACTCCTGCGCCAACTCCTCGCTTGTCAGCTCGAACGACAGCACCGCCCCGCCGCCATCGGACTGCCGCGCATGAATCGCCGCCCCCGGATGCTCCCTCAAACCGGGATAATTCACCCGCATAATCTCGGGATACGCCTGAAGCTTTCGGGCCAGTTCTCCCGCCGTTTCCTGCGCCGCCGCCAGACGCACACCGAGGGTTTTGATGCCGCGCAGCAGCAGCCACGCATCCTGTACTCCGAGCACCGCACCGAAGGCATTCTGCACAAACCGCAGCCGTTGCCCGAGCTCTTTGGTGCGCGTGATCGCCGCGCCCGCAAGCACATCGCTGTGGCCGCTGAGAAATTTCGTCGCGCTGTGCACCACAATGTCAAACCCGAACTCCAGCGGCCGCTGCAGATACGGCGTCGTAAACGTGCCGTCGGCAATCGCCAACAGGCCGTTCTCCTGCGCGATGTTCGTCATTTCGTTGAGATCGGTGATGCGCAACAGCGGGTTCGAGGGCGTCTCGACGAAGAGGGCCTTGGTCTGCGGGGTGATGGCGGCGCGCACCTTGCGCGGATCGCTGGTGTCGACGAAGGACGCCCCCAGCCCCCAGCGGCTGAAGAGCTTGCTGACCACGCGAAACGTTCCGCCGTAAATGTCCTCGCTCAGGATCAGATGGTCGCCCGGCTGAAAGAGCAGCAGCACCGAGGAGGTCGCCGCCATCCCCGAGGCGAAGGCGCAGGCCTCCGCGCCGCCCTCCAGTTCCGCCAGCGTCTTTTCCAGCGCCTCGCGGGTGGGGTTGCCGCTCCGGGTGTAGTCGTACGCCCCGAAATGCTCGGGGTCGGGCTGGGAGTAGGTCGAGGCCAGATACAGCGGTATGCTGGACGCTCCCGTATGCGGGTCGCGGTCGACGCCGGAGTGGATAATTCGGGTATGCAGATCGGTCATTGCAACATCCTTTATATGGTATAATTGTAGGGCAGATACAACGCCAGCAGAAAGACAATCGGGGTCGGATTTCCGAAGCTGTCATAGCCCCAATTCTTCTCCTCCGCCTCACGGGCAATCTTTTCCAGCGTGTGTGCGTGCGCCTGTTGCAGTCTGCTCTTCAGTTCAGCCGCACCCGCGTGGAGCGGCAATCCGAGCGCCGCCGCCACAGGGGCAAAAACCCGGGGATTCCGGATCACCGCCCGCAGATAATCCTCTTCACTCTCAAACATGGCAGGGTCTCCATCAGATTCCCTCCCCCAGATTGTAGTCCGGATCACCAAGCGTGCCGTCGATCCGGCCATCGCGGGCGTCGATGGTTTCGAGCAGATCCTCGAACTCATCCTCACTCACGATTCCCTTGCTGACCAGAATTTCAATCAACGCCTCCAGAACCAGCGCATGCGTTCCGTAATCCCCGGCGATGCTCTGCAACAGGCGCTCCAATGCCGTCGGGGATGCGCCCTTCGCGGAAACGCCCTCACTGCTGCTGCGGTTCTGAAACGCGCGCGTCAAAATTGTCGCCGCCGCCGTACCCGGCCTCCACCCGGACGCCTTGCCGCGCCTGCCCTTCGGCTCCGTTGCCCCGGCGTTGCCGCTCACATTCTCCGCCCGGGCTGTATGGTCGGCGATTGCGGCTGACGCGCCGAGGTGTTCCGCGTTCCGCCTGCCGGCGGCATGCGGAGCCAGCCCATGATCGCCCGCGCCCTGCCGCCAGTTGTCCTCCGGCGGCGACGCTGCCGCAGGCAGTCCTCCGATCTCCCCTTCAGCCGCCGGGGAGCGTTCTATCGTATGGTTCATTGGTAATTTTCCTCATTGCAGGACGCCCGCCAGATCCGTCAGCAGGTCGTCAATGTGCTCCACCCCCACCGAGAGACGCAACAGGCGGTCATGGATTCCGAGCCGTTCGCGCAGGGCCGGGTCCATGTCCGCATGCGTCTGCACCGCAGGGAAGGTAATCAGGGATTCCACGCCGCCGAGACTCTCGGCAAACAGGATGGTCTTCACGCCGGCGAGAATCACCGGCACCCGCTGCGGGTCGTCAACCTCAAACGACAGCATCGCCGCGCAACCCGAGGACTGTCGACACAAACGCTCATGCCCCGGATCGTCCGGCAGACCGGGATAAAAGACCTTGCGCACCCGGGGATGCGCCGCCAGAAATTGCGCCACGCTCAGCGCGTTCTGTTGCTGCCGGTCCAACCGCAACGCCAGCGTCTTCAGCCCCCGCACCAGCAACCACGAATCCTGCGGCCCCAGGATCGCCCCCGCTGCGTTCTGCAGAAAGGCCAGCCGCTCGCCCAGTCCCCGCTCCTTCGCCACCGCGACGCCCGCCACCACGTCGTTGTGCCCCCCCAGATACTTCGTCGCACTGTAGACCGTAATGTCCGCCCCATGCTCAAAAGGCCGGCAGAGATACGGCGTCAAAAACGTATTGTCCACAATCAGCAGAGCGCCGTGTTCGTGCGCCGCCCGCGCCAGCGCCGCAAGGTCCGCGACCTTCAACAGCGGATTGGTCGGCAACTCCACAAACACCGCCTTCACCGTATCCCCATGCTCCGCCAGCAACGCCTCCACCGCCGGCGTGTCGGCTGTATCCGCAAACACCGTGCGCAGCCCCAGCGGACGATAGATCTTCTCCAGCAGCCGGAAGGTGCCGCCATACAGATCCTCGCTGACCAGCAGCGTGTCGCCGGGCGCGAAAAGCCGCAACACCGCATCAATCGCCGCCAGCCCCGACGCAAACGCACAGGCACGCGCCCCGCCCTCCAGCGCGGCCATCGTCTCCTCCAGCGCCGACCGGGTCGGGTTCGCAGACCGGGAATAATCGTAACCCGTACTCTGCCCGAGCGCCGGGTGCTGAAAGGTCGAACTGTAATAAAGCGGCAAGGAAATCGCCCCCGTCGCCGGGTCCCGCCGCGATCCCGCCTGCGCCAGTCGTGTTTCCGGGTTCATAAAAAGCCCTCAAGGTCTTTGCGGCTTTTATCACCGCATAGATAGTATGTCTATCGTAATTATGATTTATTAATCCAAAAAAACGCCCGTCTTTCAGATCATGTAGGTATCCGCGTTGGAGGTCTGCAGCATGCGCTCTTCTTCGATGAGGTCGGCCAGCGTCTTGCTATCGTAAACGCTTTCCAGAGCGGAGGATGCCTCGTCCCAGAGGTGCATGAAGACGCAATTGCCGGAGAGCGGGCACTTGTGGGTCGGGTTGTCGCCGGCGCAATCGACCGGATGAATCGGCCCTTCGATGAAGCGGATAATGTCTCCGACGCGGATGTCGCGGGCGGGACGGGCGAGCAGAAAGCCCCCATCCTTGCCGCGCCGGCTTTCAACGAAACCGCCCTGCCGGAGCTGATTGAGGATGTTTTCCAGAAAACGATTGGGAATCGACTGCGCCGCCGAGATATCGGTCAGACGAACCAACCCTTGGCTTTCCCGCTTGGCCAGCTCAAAGAGGGCGCGCAATCCGTATTGACATTTCAACGAGACGCCCATTTCCCATCCTCCCTCAACGCCGCCGATGCCGGAACCATCCGAACATCGCAATCCGTCCGCCAAGAACCAAACATCACAAACCCGATGTACTACTTCCCTATAATATCACATAATTACTACAAGTCAAGTAATAATATCGCGGCATGGAATTTTTCCTCGGAAAAAGGCGCGACGGCATAATGAAAACGCCTCATGCCAACGGGGGCATGAGGCGAACGATACGGACGCAGGGGATCTACGGGAAGGTCCGAATGCCGAGGGTGCCGTCACCGTAGGCCTTCATGCTGGGGTTGCAGTAGGCGGATTTATTGGTGAGGAGCAGGTAGCCGGCCAAACTCTCGGCGTGGCCGTCGAACATCACAACGTTCAGGAATGTCGCGTGCCGGGCATAAGCCGGATACCAGTCGCCGGAGGTAGTGTTGATCGGCGCGATGCCGGCGGTGGACTCCCAATACACCGAGTTGGCGGAGGAATTGCGAAAGCCGGAATACTCGCTGGTCACGGGCGGCGTATCGATGAACTGAATCAGTTTCGAATCCCGGCCGAAGCCGCTGATGGCCTGAGCGCGATGCGGGATCACCTTCTTCGCGTTGGTATCGGTTTCTCCGAAGGAAAGGGTGTTAATCCCGTAGCCCAGTTTTTGCGCCGAATATGCCCAGCACTCCTCGGAGGGGCAGGCAAAAAGCTGCTGTCCGGTCTGGTAGTAAGCGGCAAATACGGCATACCACAGCTTATTGTTGCGGTAGGCGATGACGGTCCAGCCATCAAAATCGCCGGAGTACATCGAAGAACAGACGCCCATCTGCTTGAGGTTCGAGCGGCAGTTGGTGCCGTGCGCCGACTCCACCGCCTTGGTGAGCGCCGGCAGCAGCAGCCCGGCCAGAATCGAGATGATCGTGATGACCACCAGCATCTCCACCAGCGTGAATTTCATCCGGAACATGACGTTCTCCATCGCCTGCCTACTTCATGGAATTGTTCAACTTCCCGGCCTGCCGATAGCGGTACAGATTCTCGCCAACCGCCCTCGCGGCGCGGGTCATCTCCGCATACGGGGTATCTGTGATATCAACGAATCCGACCTCATACCCCTCGCCGTCCCAACGGCCGGTCAGCGGCTGGTCGCGGAACTGGAACCAGCAGGCGCCGACAATGTTCGGATGTGCCAGCGCGCCCTGCATGAACCGCGTGTAGGCCAACGCCCGCTCCGCCTGCGTCGTCCCCGCCAGACAGAGGCCGGGGCTGAACATCCCCCGGTCGGGAATCCCGAAATGAAACTCCCCGACCAGCACCGGCATGTCCTGCACCGCCACGGCCGAGAGATTCGCCGGGGTATGCGCATAGATGTTTACCGTCATCACATCGCAGAACTTCTTGCTGGCGGCGCTGAGTACCGGGCTGATGCACTCGGTCGAAAGCAGCCGGCAACCGAGATAGAGCCGCTCCGGAGCAAGGCTCTTGATCGCGTCCCGGCCGAGCCGGAAGTACTGATCGGCGGCCTTTTGCATGAAGAGCGCCTCATCCGTCTGGTAGCCCGGCGTGACTGCGGGGGGCGTCGTCGCATTGAGCATTGCCTCCCAACTCTCATAGGAAGTCTGCCACGCTTCGTTGAGCTTGTCAATCCCGAAATATTTTGCCTTCAAATCCGCCAGAAACTCGCGCTTGATCGCCTGTTTGGCGGGACATTTGAGAACGTCCTCGATCAATTGAATCCGCCCCTCCCGCGACTTCCAGTCTCCAAAGCGCATCTCGTTGTCAATGAAGTAACCGATGCAGCGCGGATCGGTCAGCGAGGTACGGATGACCGGACTCTTCTCCGCCCGGTCGGCAATCAGCGTCCGCATCCGGCTGATGCATTCGTCATCGAAGACGTCATAAAACTTCAGTTTGCTCGCCGCGATTTTCGGCATGGTCTGGTTGTTGAACTCCACCAGTTGCAGGACATAGGGCAGCTTGCTCTGCTCGATGAATTCGCCGCTCGCCCAGTCCCCGATGCCGTTGAACCCCCAGGCCGGCAACCGCTGGTTGAGCGTCTGGAAGAATTCGGTCTTGTAATCGTCGGTGCCGTACTTCAACCGCAGATTGAGGTCGGTGTGCGAAATCCGGCCTTCCTCGCGGTTGTCCTGCGGATTCTCATACCAGTCAGGGTGCTTGGTCAGATTCACGGCATCGGTCTGCGGGTATAGCACATCCAGCGCATGCAAAAAGAAGAGCCGGCCCTCGGGATCTACCAGATACCACTTCCCGTCGTATTTCTCGGTGCGGAACGCTCCGGTCGCCTTGAGCTGCGGGCCGTCGCTCCAGCCGCCGTACTGGTTGCGCCCCGCCGGCTCCTTCACGGTCGCCAACTCTCTGGCTTCGGTTTTGCGGTGATTGCGCAGATCCTCGGCAGTCTTGACCTTCAGCGGCCAGTCGCCGTGCCTGTATTGCCCGTACCGGTCGACAAACGGCAGGAACTCCCCCTTCAACGCCGCCGGCGCCGCGGACAGCCGCTCCTCCAGCCGGGCGTTGGTCAATCGTCCATGCACCAGCTCCTCAAGCTTCGATTCAAACGGCCATTGCAGCTTCAACTCCACCTGCGCAATCTTGGTGGCGTCGAGGGTCTTCGGGCCGGGAATGCCATCGGCGAGCTGATAAATCTCCCGGTGCGGGATCTCCAGCCGGAGCGTTCGCTTCTCCTGCGGATTCAACGCGATTCCGATCACCACCTCCTGCTTCTTCTCCGCCCCGGCAAAGATATGCAGCGTCAGCCGCATCTGCTTCGTGGCGTTGAGGTTTTCGAGGTCGACCGCGAAGTACCGCCAGCCCGCCCAGTCCCAGAACGCCCCCTCCGTCGCCGGCAGCAGCCGCGCCGAGGATTTGGGATCGTCAAATCGCAGTTCGTAGCCGCCCGCGGCCGCTGTCAACTGCGCGTCACCGGAACAGTCGGTCCGCGCGTCGGCAAGAATGGCGCTTGTTTCCGCCGCCGGCAAACCGGTTGCCAGAAGACAAAGGAACATCACCGCAACCAGCATTGTGCTCGCTCTCATTGTAGTGCCCCTATCTGTATTGTGGGTTTGCGGATTCGCGCAGATCGCGCGGAAAATTCAGATCCTCTTCACGGAACTGCGTTCGATCAGCCGCACCGACATCTCGACCTTCTGCAGCGCCGGGTGCCCATCCTGCAAGACAATCTCGACGGCCTTCTCCGCGATCTCGCGCAACGGACTCGCCAGCGTGGTCAGCGCGGGGCGTTGAAACTCCGAGATGCCGGGGTTCTCAAACCCCATCAGCGAAATCTCCTCGGGAACGCGTTTGCCGGCCAACTCCTGCAGCAACCAATTGACCTCCAGCACCTTCATGTCCTCACCCGTCACCCAGACGGCCGTACACCCCGCGTCCAGAAGTTGCCGCACCGCCTGATACAGCGCCTCGGTATTGGGAATACCGATAAATTGCGTCTCTTCCGCCGCCGCGCGCAATACCTCCTCGACCCCCTGCGCCCGGCCGCAGCCGCTGTAGTCCGTCTCATGGATCACCGCGATCCGGCGATGGCCCATGCGGTAGAGATATTCCCCCGCCATGCGCCCCGTCGCCCGGCAATCCAGATATACCGTATGAAACGCATCGGCGTAATTATCACTGAGCCAGACGATCGGAACGTTCTTGACGCTGCGCAACAGCTCGACCGTCTTCTCCTCCCAGGCAATGCCGATGATCCCGTCGAACCAGCCGCCATCCAGATGGGCGAGACTATCTTCGGTAATCATCGAGATTACCGCGTCGGCACGCGAAAGCGAGAAGCAGATGTACTGCGTCATCGTGTTGACGTAACCGCCCATGCGAGTCTTCCACGGCGGCTCGGTGATGAGCGCAACCTGCTTCTTGCGCATCCCCACCCGCGGGCGGAAGTTCAGATCCCGCGCCGCCGCCAGCACCCGCGTGCGCGTGTCGGCCGGAATCAGCGGACTGTTGTTGAAGACCCGGCTAACCGTCCCGGTTGAGACCCGCGCCAATCGGGCGACCTGATCCAAACCGGCGCCTGCCCCAGCCTTGCGTCGCACCTCTGCCATACGTCCCTCGCTCTTCTTCCCCTCGTTGCCCACCCGCACTATACCCGGTAAATCCCCCTATGCAAGCCCCACCAAGCAATATTTGTTATTTTTATGCAATCTTTGCACATAAACGATGTTTGGTCTTAGTACATACATCACCAAAGGTTATGAAAATACGCCCTTCCGCAATTGCGGAAGGGCGTATTTCACTCTGCCGACGCAACAGGGAATGGCCGGCAGCGGGATTTCTGGCCGTGGTTCAGGCAAGATCGGGGTCGGTCGGATCGATCAGGAGGCGGCCGGAGTCCTGCAGTTTCAGTGCAAAATCAATGACCGTTTGCTGCGCCTCGTCGATGGCGGCGAGTTTGACCCGGGATTTATCCGCCGCCATTTCCGCCTTCAGCATCTCTGCCCGCCTCGGGCTGATGGCGGCAAAGACGCGTTCGCGCAATCCGTCGGAGGCAAAGCGCAGTGACAACGCCGCCGCCATAAGGTCCACCCCGGTAAAGACCGCGCCCAAGGTTTGCGGGCTGCTCTTCTCGAGATCGGAGAAGTCGAACATCCGCCCGTGCAGCCGGTGGTACAGCTCCGGCAATTCATGCTTGACGTTATTGAGAACCGCGCTCCCGGCCTCGCGCAGAATGTGCGCTGCCAGCGCCATGCCGTCAATCCGTTGCACCTTTGCGCTTTTTTTCTGAATTGCCGCGCCAACCTTGCTGGCGGGTTCCCGCCCGGGCGCGGGCTTTTTCGTCGCCCGCGAGCGGCTTAGTATGTCCTCCATCGCCTGTTGCCGGCGCTCGGGAACCGCATCCGCCACACCGCCCACCCGCGCCCCCCCTGGCAGACCGGTGAATTTTTTTTCCGGCGGACGAATGGTGGACTCGACCGGTCGCACTCCAGTAAGGGAGGAATGCTCCCCCCCCCTGTTGGGAGGAGGCCCCCCCGGCCGCATCTGGCACGCCCGCAAGCGGACGCAATTGGAGATTTTTTAGTTTCGCCAGTCCGCTGAACCCGCCCGAAGCGGCTGGACGAACCTTCTTGCGAAGCTCATCGGCAATGTCCGCCAATACGTCCGATGGCATCTGACGGGATTTGCTCATCGCCGCCGCCACCTCCCGCCGACGTTCGTTCTCCATGCAGGCCATGACCTTAGCACTCATCACCGGCGACATCTTGCAGAGCGCCGCCCCCTGCACAAACGCCATTTCGCCAGACAGCCGGTCGGCTACCTCCTGCGGTGCGAGCTGCTCCAGAAACTGAAACGGATTCTCTGCCGCCATGCCACTCCTCCGCCGACGCCGGCTAAAACCAACTTTTACCGGAAACCATTTTCGATTTCGCAGGTGCTTCTGTCAAGCACTATTTTTTTCGTGCAATCCCGAGGCTTTTGCGTAAAATCCGGAGGAGTGATTATTTCCATTCTGCCTGTTGCTTTTAATACTATCGTCTTTATGATTAATTAGGGGCGTCCTGTCGGAGGGAAGGCTTGAACAAGAACGTTTGCCTATGCGCGCTGCTTGGGCTGCTGGGGGTAGCTGCGGTGTTATCCGGCTGTAAGGTCTACGGACCGGAACGGGCGGAGGGATCGGGCTTTCTGGGCGGTCCGGAAGAGTACGCGAAGATGCATCAGGTGGAAGGATTTCTGCGCAAGGCGGCCTATGCCTGGGTCAAACAGGATGTGAAGTGGGCACAGTACCGCAGCGTCTACCTCAAACCGGTGAAGTTCCAGTTTGCCGATCCCGAACAGGGAAAGAAGGTGGAGCAGGCGGACATCGACCGGCTGAAACAGTCGTTTAACAAGGCGATGCAGCAGCAGCTCGGCAAGAAATATCCGCTGGTCAATGCGGTGGGGCCGGGCGTGCTTATCATCGATCCGTGCCTGACCAGCGTGGCACCGACCGAAGCCGGACGCAACGCGGCGCTGGCGCTGGTTGGTCTGCCGTCGGTCTTTTCCGGCGGGGTTTCGATCGAGATTGCCTTCTTCGACGGCCCGAGCAAGGAGCTGATCGCCACCTTCATGGACACCAAGGCCGGGGAGTCCTCCGGCATCGGTCATATGCTGACCGACAAGTACACCAAGTGGGGCAACATCGATTCGGCCTTCCTGAAGTGGGCCAAGGAGCTGTGTCAGGCATTGGACAAGGCGCACTCGATGAACTTGTCGTCGCAGCCCCCGGCGCAGCCATAACGTCAGATCATATTCTGCCGGAGCGGCCGAATGATAACGGCGACCGTATCCGGATTTTGCGGTTATCGTAGTTCAACATCGTTTCAGTTGTATCAGAAAGGCTGGAAAGACATGAGCAAGCTCAATGCACCACACGTTTTCACCTCTGAATCCGTGAGTGAGGGACATCCGGACAAGGTCTGCGACCAGATCTCCGACGCGATTCTCGACGCCTGCCTCGCCCAGGACCGCGCCGCGCGCGTCGCCTGCGAGACCGCCTGCACCACGAATTTCGTTCTCAACGCCGGCGAGATCACCTGCCGCAACTTTGAGAAGATCAACCCCGAGCAGATCGCCCGCAGCGTCGTCAAGCAGATCGGCTACGACCGCGAGGAGTATCTCTTCTGCGACAAGACCTTCACCTACGAAGGCCGGCTCCACCCGCAATCCCCGGATATCTCGCAGGGGGTCACCGCCGAGACAAGCCTCTCCGGCGAACAGGGAGCGGGCGATCAGGGCATGATGTTCGGCTACGCGACCAACGCGACCCCGGAACTGATGCCGGCGCCGATCCTCTACAGCCACCGTCTGCTCGATGAGCTGCAGAAAATCCGCAAGTCGAAGAAGATCGCCTACCTCCGCCCCGACAGCAAGAGCCAGGTTTCGATTCTGCACCTGAACGGCAAGCCGAAGAAGATCACCAGCGTCGTGATCTCCCACCAAACCGATGACATCTCCCTCGAAACGATCCGCAAGGACATGATCGAGGTGGTCAAGGACGTCCTCGGCCCCACCGGCCTGCTGGCGGACGACACCGAGTATTTCATCAACCCCACCGGAAAGTTCGTCATCGGCGGACCGCACGGCGACTCGGGCCTGACCGGCCGCAAGATCATCGTCGACACCTACGGCGGCGTCGGCTGCCACGGCGGCGGCGCTTTCTCCGGCAAGGATCCCACAAAGGTCGACCGTTCGGCGGCCTACTACGCCCGTTATGTGGCTAAGAATCTCGTAGCCGCCGGCGTTGCCAACAAGTGTGAGATTCAAGTCGCCTACGCCATCGGCATCGCCAAGCCGCTGTCGATCAACGTCTCGTTTTTCGGCTCCGGCGTACGGGAAGAAGCGGACATCCAGAAGTTGCTGGAACACGGCGACATCTTCGATTTCCGCCCCGCCCGCATCGAAGCCGGCCTGGCCCTGCGCGATCCCAAGGGCTGGAGCTATCAGGACACCGCAGCCTACGGCCACTTCGGCCGCGATAAGTTCCCGTGGGAAAAGACCGACAAGGTCGACGCCCTCAAGCAGGCGCTCAAACTCAAGTAACCCCCCTGCGGGATCACGGTTCCACCATTTACGGCCCTCTTCCCTTCGCGGAAGAGGGCCGTTTCCTTGCCCCTCAATGCGGCTGCATGGCTCTCAGAACCGGCGACGACGAGGGGTTTTCTCTGCGCGCACATTCCTTTCGCCGCACGGCATGTCGGGTATCCCTCCGTGTGCGGCAGCGCGCCACAAATGGCCGGGACAAAAAAGGCGGAGCAGGAAAAATCCTGCTCCGCCCGCCTGACTGCCAGCTTTGCTTCTACCCGGGACAATTCACCCGGCCGACGCGGTGCCGGTACTACTCCGCCAGCAACAGCTCCGCAATCTGCACGGCATTGTAGGCCGCGCCCTTGAGAATCTGGTCGCCGGAAACGAACATCTCGATGCCGCGGTTGCCGGGCTGGGAGATGTCCTGCCGGATGCGGCCGACGATGATGTTGCCCTGACCGGTCGCGTCCAGCGGCTGGGGCGAGCGGTTGGCCTTGCGGTCATCCAGGATCGTTACGCCCGGAGCCTTCTTCAGGATCTCATAGACCTCGGCCTCGGTGATCGGATTGGTGAACTCGATGTTGATCGACTCGCAATGCGCGCGCATCACCGGAACGCGGACGCAGGTCGCGGCAACCCGGATTTCCGGACAGTGGAAGATCTTGCGCGTCTCGTTGACCATCTTCATCTCTTCCTGGTTGTAGCCGTTCTCCCCGATGCCGGAGTTGTGAGAAAAGAGGTTCATCGCCAACTGGTGCGGGAAGACCTTGGTCACGATCGGCTGTCCCGCCGCCCACGCCTTGGTGGTGGCTTCCAACTCGTCCATCGCCGGACGGCCCGCGCCCGAAGCCGCCTGATAGGTCGAAATCACCAGCCGCTTGACCGGATTGACCTGATGCAGCGGCCACACCGGGACGTTCATGATGATGGTCGAGCAGTTGGGGTTGGCGATGATGCCCCTGGGACGGTTCTTGATGTCCTGCGGGTTGACCTCCGGCACTACCAGCGGACACTCCGGGTCCATGCGGTAAGCCGAGGAGTTGTCGATCACGACCGCGCCGGCCTTCGCCGCCGCCGGGGAGAACTCCTTGCTCTGATCGGACTCGACGGCCATGAGCGCGATGTCGATGCCTTTGAAGGCGTCGGTGGTGGCCTCGATGACGGTGACGTCCTTGCCCTTGAACTTGACGGTCTTGCCGGCCGAGCGCGCCGACGCCATCGCCCGCAGCTCGCCCACCGGGAAGTTGCACTTCTCCAGACAGTTCATCATCTCTTGCCCAACCACGCCGGTCACGCCGACGACGGCCACGTTCTTCGCCATTTTGTTCTCCATCCTTATCAAATAACCGCCCGCACCAGCAGGCGAAACAAAACCATTTCTTTTCGGCCGTTGCAGCCTCGCTCCCGAAACAGGAGACATGACGGCCCGGAACTAAGAAAAAAGCGGCCGCTTATCGCGCCCGCCTCACAGGATCAGTGCCTTCAGCATGATCTGAGGGTCAGGGCGCACCGGCTTCGTATTTTTTAGTCAGAACCTTGAGCTGATCTTCGTAGGTCACGCCGGTAAGCGTCTGCACCACCTGCCCGTCCTTCAGCAGGACGAGGGTCGGAGTGCGGGTCAGACCGTATTTGCGGATCATCGCCGTATCGGGCAGGATCTTTTGCACCGGCACCTTCGAGTACTGCTGGAACTTGGCAATCTCTTCGCCCTGAATCTTGCAGAGGTTGCAATGTTCGCCCCAGAAGTACAGAATCACCAGCCCCTTCTTGCTCTGCTGGCGGTACTGGCTCGCCGCCTGCTGCGTCTGCGCGGGGGTGCACGCCGCCGGCAGCAACGCCGCCAGCGCAAACGTCAACCCACAGACCTGGAAGAAGACACGTGACATTGTTTACGCCCGTCAGATAGAGTCGCCACCACGCACAACACCATAGAGTAACGGATCATAGTACTTTTGCGGACAAATTTCCATGAGTAATTGCAAAAAGCACGCAAAAAA
>CAYWTJ010000069.1:0-31223 GCA_964460225.1 uncultured Planctomycetaceae bacterium
TGTAATGGCGTACTTCCATCATTATCCTTTGCATGAATGTCAGCTCCTGCTTCAAGAAGATAGGAAAGGATTTCCGGATTACTGTTATCAAATGCAGCTAGATGAAGTGGGGTTCTTCCTTCATTATCTTTTGCATAAACATCGGCTCCCCCAGCCAGCAATGCGTGAATTACCTCCTTGCTATGATTCGCAGTAGCTGCATCATGAATTGGTGATCGCCCTATTTCGTCAATTGCATGAATATCGGCCCCAGAACGTAGGAGAAACTCTATAACCCTATCATGGATATTCTGGTGAGCAGCGGAATGGAGGGGGGATTTCCCGAAGCTATCCTTTAAATTAATATCGACTCCTGCGGCCAATATAACGCCAATCACCTCTGGATTGTCATTTTCTGCACATGCACAATGTAAAGGAGTTTCCTCCATACCAAACTTTGTTATTGAATTAATGTTCGCGCCCCTGCTAAGAAGGATATTAATTATGTCCGGGTTTTCATTCCAGCATGCTGCATGATGTAGTGGTGTTGCGCCGTAGCCGTCTGTTGCATGTATATCCGCACCTGCATCTAGTAGCAGATGTATTATCGCTGGATTGTGATTACTGCCTGCGGCATAATGCAGCGGTGTCGTTTGGACGTCAGCTCTTGCGTGTAGATCAGCCCCTGCATTCAGTAATAACGTTATAACCTCTGGATCGCCATTGTCCCGTGCAGCTGAATGCAGGGGCGTCGAGCCGTTGTTGCCTTTTGCATTAACATCAGCTCCAGCATGCAACAATACAGCAATAACCTCCCCATTTGTGTTGTATGCTGCCGCGTCATTTAGTGGCTTTTCATTGAAGTCATCAATCGCATTAACATCTGCGCCGGCACTGATCAGCGCATCGGTCACTTCTGGTCGAGTATTGTAGTGTGCAGAAAGGTGCAGTGGTGTCTTACCAAGACTGCACTTGGCATGAATGTCTGCCCCGATTTCTACCAAATATCTTATTAATTCTGGATACTTGCTGCAGATTGCGGCAGAATGCAAAGGCGTTTGGCGATAGATGTTTGTGTCTGTAATTGAAGCCCCATGGTCAATTAATTTCATTATAACACTCAAAGATTCGCCACGTTCTATGGCAATATGAAGCATTGAACGCCTATCTTCGTTACCGGATGTCGTGCAATATAGATCCTTTATCCATAGCCGTCCGGACGACCATATCTTGCGATAAGGGTGATCACTCTGAATGGTATATAGCGATAGTGCTGATATCGTATTGTCGGTTTGGATAGATACCTGCGAACAATCAGTGCAAATAACCTCACCGCATTTTTTACACCTGAATTTAATCCCTTTTCGTGAGTCAGGAAACTCGTATCTTGCACCGCATAGTGTACAACATGTAAGCAATTGCTTCTCCAAACGATTAAATGGTAATGCTAAGCATAATATTGATGATCTTGCCGTTAATGTGTGCTGCGCATATAACGACATTAGCAAGTGCCAGTAATAAAGGTAAACGGCTTCGCAATGCTACTAAAATGGTGGCATCACCCTACGCTCATCCGGGTGTATTTTCGCACTTTCCCCCCAGAACGTCAATCTCTTTTTCGATCCCCTTTCCTTCATTTTCTCTCCTCTTTAGTTATTACGGTTCTTTCGCATAAAGTGAACTAAAGACACAAACAACTCCTTTGTGGATAGTGGTTTAGAACGCCCATTCTATTCCTCTAGCACAAAGGAGCTGAACTTGAGTACATGTAACGACGTCGCTTGCGGCAAAAAGAATCCACGCCCCACAAAAGTGTCGCACCAATCACTAGACAGCCATCGCCTGGTTGCGGCACTCTCATGCAAGTGCGCTGCCCTCAGAAGGCTTCAAATCAGTTCATTAGGACTGCCTAAGGCCGGGCAGTAGGTTGGCTTGAGAACTAAGAAAAAGACCCGCCAACGGTGGGCCTTTTTCATCAAGCTCGCTATTTCCCCTCCCACTGCCAGAAGTCCCAGCCGTTGGCGACGCCTTTGCGTCGGAGATTCATCTTCCGCCTTTGTGCTTCAGTTGCCAGGATCATCGCCGCGCTCAGGCTGTCACAGATCTCACCGGCTGCCGGCCCGCTCTCGATCTTCAGCTGCCGGCCGCTCAGGAGCTTCTTTCTCGCTGGAATGACGACCGCCCGGTATTGCTGGCCGTAATACTCTGCCGTCAGTACAGCTCCCACCAGAGGCCAGTCATGCTGTGGCTTCTTTTGTTCGGCCTGCGCATGTTCAACATTCGAATCGGATGTACCCGCCGGCTGACCCGGTTCTGCTGCGCCGGATGTATCAGCTGAACGGCCGCCCCGTCCTTTTGCTTTGGTCGAGTCATGAGAAATACACTGTTGTTTTGTCTTCTTGTCATTATCGCTGCCTGAACGGCCGGCCAATTCATCCTGCAAGATTGCAAGATCCGACGCATTCAATGCGGCAGCGGCTTGCAGATATAGTTGCTTCATCGCACTTCCTCCGTATGGTTGTGGTGAATTGCTTTCCGGTCGACAGCTCCGTGTTGGGCTTGCTTCAGATGGATATGACGCATGCCGAGGAGCTCTTCGTCCGGCAGAAAGTAAAACCGTCCGCAATGCGGGCAGTGGGCATCTTCCAGATCCCTTCGTTTGTGCTGACGCATGGTAAGCCTTTCCATTTGTACGATACAACTGGGTATTAATCCTGCCGGGCGCGCTGGGCTTTCCCTTCCCGCAGAAGCTTCGAGAGTGCGCGCATGACCTCCTTCGGCAAATCCGGCAATTCGTTGACGACGGCATGCTTCTCGTGCAGCTGCTCAACAGCCGGTTCCTTGATGCCAATCAGGATGACCTCAATCCCGGCACGTTCGATTCGCTGGATGGATTCTTTGGCATGGGTGAAGGTGATTGATTCATCGCCGATGCCGGCTACCGGCTTGCCGTCAGTGAGACAGAAGAGCAGCTTGCGGGACTCCTTCCGCTCGTTCAAGGTTTTCGCTGCGTGAAAGAGCGACTCACCCAGCGGGGTAAGTTCATGGACGTTCTCACTGGAGAAGCGAGGCAAGGCTTGCCGCAGGGGCTCTTGAAACCCTTTGAAGCGGGTATGCAGAAGCGGGATGATGCGCAGCCCTCGCACCAGCTCCGGACTTCTCTGCTCCAGATCATACCGCACCGCATGCAGGGCCTTGGTCATCTCGACCGTGGAAAACCCTTCCACCGAGACCGGGATATTCAGCCGCTCCAGGGATTCGGTGAAGGCCAGAGCTGTAAGCATGGCCAGATGAATCCGCTCCCCCTTCATCGACCGTGACTGGTCGATCAGTAAGGTAACGGCCGTATTCAGGGACTCGGCCTTGGTGCGGGTACGGAAGATCCGGGGACTGGTAGACGAGTTAAGCTTATGCAGTGCTGCCGGGTTGAGGCGTCCATGGTCCTGATCAGAGAGAGCGAGCCCAGATCACAGGATACGCCAGCCTGTCCGGGCTTTGTGTTCTGTGCGCATAACTGGCGACGATGATGAAGATGATTCACCGCCGCTTCAGCAGGTGCGCGCGCCCCGGAATCGGGACCGGAAAATGGACCGTTTCGGGGGGCAAAATGGGGGTATTTTGAGTCATCTCGCGTCACTTGTAGAGGGAGAGGGTAGTGTGGTGCCTGATGTAGAAAAGAAAGTCGCAACCTCTGAATTAACAGGAAGTTGCGACTTTGATGAATCTGGCACGCCCGTAGGGATTCGAACCCCAAATCTTCTGATCCGTAGTCAGATGCCTTATCCAATTGGGCCACGGGCGCTTGTGTCTCTCAGGTATTATAGGAAGGAACGGGCTCTGTGCAAGTCCCTAAAGACCTTTTTTTATATGTTTCAGGACGAATCCGGCGCTCAGCGCAGAGGCCAGACCCGACAGCGCAGAATACGCAGCACATACTTCGACCCCAACAGTAGAAACCGGACCCAGCTCTGGAACGACTTCGACTTTCCTTCCGTCTCGTCACGGTCCCGGAACGGATACCCCAGTTCCACCACCTTCAGGCCGTGCCGCTCCATGTTGTATATCAATTCGATGAAGTACTCCCCGTAGCCCGTCGGAGAAAACAGCGCCGTGTCCAGGCACTCCCGCTTCATCACCAGAAATCCGCTGTCGATATCTCTGGTCTTGCATCCCAAAACCGCCCGCGCCAGTCCCGTGATCAGTACGCTCGCCCAGATCCGGCCCTGATCGCGCTGATCCGCGCCGCCTTCGGCAAACCGCGAACCGACCACCGCGTCGCATTGCTCCAGCCGCGCAATCATCTGCGGCACCAGCTCCATCGGCATGCAGCCGTCAGCATCCATCCAGCAGATTACCTCGCCCCGGCTTTCGATCAGGCCGCGCATGTAGGCCGAGGCCAGTCCCCGCGTGCGCGTGCGCTGAATCACCTTCACGCGCGGGTCGCGCAGGGCGCGTACCGCGTCGGCGGTGCCGTCGGGGGAGTTATCATCGACGACAATGACCTCAATCGGGTCTCCGATTTCGGTAATGGCGTTCTCGATGAGGGCGGCGATATTCTCGCGCTCGTTGTAGGTGGCCAGCAAAAAACTGACTAGCGGGTGCGACTCTTGAAGCATAATTTCCCTTGTTGTGGGCCGGCTCCGGGTGGGCGAAGGGCCCGGATCAGCGGCCAGCCAGAATATCCTTCAGCGCAATGCAGACTACGTTGACATCCTCCTCGGTAAGCGCCAGTCCCGACGGGACGTAAAAGCCGTACTGGTACGCCTTGTCCGAGCGCGGGCAGCCGCCGTCCGCGACCTCCACCAGGTAGCGCATCGCCGGCTGCGCATGCAGACCCAGGAAGAACGGCCGCGTTCCGATGCCGCGCTCCTGCAGTCGCTGCATCATTTCCGCCGCCGTCAGCCCGCATTTCTGCGACAGCTCCATTCCCATCATCCAGAAGACGGGACGCGCCCACTCACGGGTCGGCTGGAGGCGCAACTCCTCCACCCCCGACAAACGGTCGTGATACCACTGCGCCACCTGCCGCTTCTTGGCAAGAAAACGCTCAATCTGCTCCATCTGCGCCACGCCCACCGCCGCCTGCAGATTGGACATCCGGAAGTTGTAGCCGATGTCCTCATGGCGGAAGCGTTCCTTCTGCCCGAAGCAGAGGTTGCGGTACGAGCGCGCGCGGCGGGCGCATTCGTCGTCATCGGTCAGAACCATGCCGCCTTCGCCGGTGGTGATGATCTTGTTGGCGTAAAACGAAAAGGAGGAGACCTGCCCGAAGCTGCCGCAACGCCGCCAGACCGGCGTTGCCGGATCGTGGGCGAGATATTTCGAGAGGTACTCCGCGCCGTGTACCTCGGCGGCGTCTTCGACTATTTTGACCTTGAATTTCTCGCAGGCTGCCAGCAGCGGATCCATGTCGACCGGATGGCCGTACATATGCACCGGCATCACGGCAGCGGTGTGCTCATCGCCGCGTTCGATCAGCCGTACCGCTTGCGCCACATCCATGCACCACGTTTCCGGCTCGATATCGACCAGGTATGGCGTCGCCCCGAGGCGGATGGCGGCCAGCGCGCAGGAGGCGATGGTGAAGGAGGGCATAATGACACGTTGTCCCGGCCGGATGCCGAGGGCATAGAGCGCGACCTCAAGGCTGGCGGTGCCGTTGACGTTGGAAATGGCATGTTTGCGCCCGCAGTAGGCGGCCATCATGCTTTCAAACTTTGTGACAAACGGTCCTTCGGAGGAAACCCAGCCGGTGTCGATGCATTCGGCGAGATATTTTTTTTCATTGCCGTCCAGAAGCGGCTGGTTGACAGGTATCATGACATCCCTTGCTCAAAAAAGACCGTTCTTCCCTGCGGGAAACGGTCAGAATAAAGATCGCGTGAGCCTCCCGGCGCGCCGTGCGACGGTGTCCTCAGCGCGCGGGACGGGGGGTGAATTTTTCCTTGTCCTCGGCTCCGGCGTAAGGGCCTTGCTTGACCTCAAACATCTGCGTCGGCTCCAGCATTTCAAACCCGTGGCCGCCCCGAACCAGCATCAGTACGTCGCCCGCCTCTATGACTCGGGCGCCGACCTCGCGCTGTCCTTCGTCGTAGAAGGTGACCTTGACCTTTCCCTTGCGGACAAAGAGTACCTCCTGCGTGTTGTAAACCTCGCGCATTACCGTCTTGTGGACATGGGGCTGGATGGCATGCCCCTGCGGGTGGTTCATGTAGGCCAACTGCTGGGAAAACTCATTGGGGGTGAAGAAGCTCAGGCCCGGACTGTCGTAGTCGCGGCGGATGATAATAGCCAGCAACTGGCCGTTGTGCATGATGTTTTCGGTCAGGGTTTCCATCGGTTCTCCGGGGGCCGCTCGGGCGGACCTGTCTGTGCATTGTAAGAAAGCTATCGAGTGCTACCGCCCTGCGGAACGCCGGCGTGGGGCCGGCACGCTTACGGACAGGGCAAATGATATGCCGCATGAGCGCCTTTCACAAGAATTCTTTCAAAAAAATGGTTCGAGTTTCCGGTTGCGGCAACCGCGAATTCCGGCCATCACTGGTGCGCTGTACCTGAAAGCATGTTTTTCCGCAAAGATTGTTTCAATTGACCGGGCGGAAGAATGTGCCGGTTGCGAAATGCAGTCAGGAGTGGGCATCGGCGGCTTTTCGGATTTTTCTCGGAAGGATGATTTTGTTGCATCTTCTTATCTTATAGGAAGATGTGGATAAGGTTGTGATTGTGCGCGGGTTCGTTGGGGATTGTGGAACCATGATTGCGCTGAGGGATTGGAGTTGCGGCAGGTTCCGGCAATCTTTGCTTGCCGGCGGGGATATTGTCGGGACCGGACATACCGGCTGAGGTACGGCCGGTCTGCCGCAAGGTTGCCGGGCGGCCGTGGGGGCTGTCCGGCGGCCGGTTTTTGGGGAGGGAAGTTGCCGCAAAATTGTCTCATAGACAGGAAACGCCCGCGTACCGGCGCGGCGAGCCTGTTCATATACAGCCGGCCCGCCTGCGGGCCGGCATTTTTTAGGAGACCGGTTCGGGCAGCAGGGGCGGAAGGAAAAGTATGCGGAATATGCGGATTGCTTGCGGATTTTGCGAATCTTTCCCGCAACCAGGCCGATAATTACAATGTATGAAGTTCCTCTCGACGAAAGGGGGTGTGCCATGACCCGCCAGTGCGTCCATCTCGGTGAGTTCCTGCGCGTGGAACGCGATATCATCCAAAAGCACATCGACCAGCACAAATGGTGCCGGAAGATCCCGGACTATAACGAAGGCGTCGCGGATTTTATAGACGAATTCGGCTGGCTGATGCGGGAAATGTATTGCGGGCATGTCTGCGAACACCGCTGCGACTGTGAGATCGCCCAGCAGTTTCTGGAACGCGAGAAGGCGGCCGCTGCTGCTGCCGCCGAAGCGGAAGCGGAAGCCTGCTGAAATTCGGCTGCGCTGCGCCGTTGCGACAAGCGATTCATATGAGGAAACGGGTCCGCCCACTTGTGGGACGGACCCGTTTTATTCCCGGCATTCGAGCGACATCCGGCTCGGGCGCAGGAACGGCTGCTGCGGGTTGTTTTTTCGGATTCGGACGTTTCTGAGGTTGACAAAAAAAAAGACCGGACATAAATTGTTCCCTGAAGTCTTTCCTGAATAGCGGGAAGGTGGTGATGAATATGGAAATCGGAGACGCTTCGCCAGTGACCGGCGAGGTGCTGGCGAAAATCGAGCAGCTCTTCGGCACGGTTCCCCCGGTGGCGGCATCGGGAGACCTGGTGGCGCTGGGGCGGCTGCTGGAAATTTTTGAGGCAGCCAAGGGGCTGGTCGCCAACGAGTGGCCAACCGCCGCCGGTGTGTTCGACATGCTGCGGCAGGAAACCGAACGGTATCTTCTGGCGAATGTCGCGGATCCGAAGGCCACGCTCGAGTACCTGCGCCAGAGCGTGGAACTTCTGCGCACGTTTTCCGCCTCGGGCAATCCGCAGGCGGTGCTGACCGATATTGCGAAGGTCTTTATCCCCTCCTCCGACCTTGAGGCCGCGCCGGATCCCGCCGGAGAGGAACTGCCGGTGATGGGGACGCTCAATATTCAGAGCGCCGAGGACAAGAGCATTTACACGGAATTTGTCGGGGAGTCGCTGGAACACCTCGAAAAGATCGAGGGCGGGGTGCTGGAATTTGAGCACAATGCCCGCAACGTCGAGTTGGTGAACGACATCTTCCGCTGCTTCCACAGCATTAAGGGTGCGGCGGGGTTTTTGGGGTTGACGGCGCTCAACCGGCTCTGCCACGAGTCGGAAACCATGCTCGACCGGGTGCGCAAAAATACGCTGCGCCCGGACCGGGAGGTGGTGGAGGCGCTGCTGTGCGCGATCGACCTCTGCCGGAAAATGCTCAACATTCTGAGTGCGGCTCTGGAAAGCGCGGTAAACGGAGAGTTGACGGCGGTCGACATCCGGCCGGCCCTGACCATGATCGGATTGATTCTGGAGCGGCCGGTTGTGGTGATCGATGCCGACGCCGAACCGGGGCGCATCGGCGGAATGCTGGTGGAGCAGGGGGTCATCGATCACGACCAACTGGCGACGGCGATTGAGCAGCAACGGCGTCCGATCGGCAAAATTCTGGTCGACATGGGGGCCGCGACCGAGCGGCAGATCGAAGAGCTGGCCGGGACGGGGGGCGCGGAAAAGACGCGTCCGGCGGATTCGATCAAGGTCGACACCGCCCGTCTGGACAATCTGCTGGAGATGGTCGGGGAACTGGTAATCGCGCAGGCGCAGGTCGGCGGCGACCAGACGCTGGCCGGTTTTTACGCGCAGGCGGGGCAGGCGGGTCAGAAGTTGCAGCGCAACATTGCCAACGTCGGCAAGATTACCGCGAGCCTGCAGGAGCTGGTGATGGCGCTGCGTCTGGTGCCGCTGCGGGGGATGTTCCACAAGATGATCCGGCTGGTCCGCGATACCTGCCGCAAAACCGGCAAGGAGGCGGAGCTGGTCATCCGCGGGGAAGAGACGGAAATTGACAAAACGCTGATTGATAAATTGGCCGATCCGCTGGTGCATCTGTTGCGCAATGCGGTCGATCACGGCGTGGAGAAGCCCGAGGCGCGCACGGCTGCCGGCAAGGGCGCGGCCGGGAAGGTGGAGTTGAACGCCTATCATGCGGGCGGAAATGTGGTGATCGAAATCCGCGACGACGGGGCGGGTATCCACTGCGAGAAGGTGCTGGCGAAAGCCCGCGAACGCGGACTGGTCGGGGCAAACGAGGAGCTGGAGCGGGAGGAGATCTTCGATTTGATCTTTGCGCCGGGTCTTTCCACCAACGACGTGGCGACGGAAATTTCCGGTCGCGGCGTGGGGATGGACGTGGTGCGCAAGAATATCGTCAGTCTCGGTGGCCGGGTGGATGTGGACTCGACGCCCGGCGCGGGAACGCTCTTTACCATCAAGCTGCCGCTGACGATGGCAATTGTTGACGGCATCATCGTGGAGGTCGGGGAGGAGCGCTATATCCTGCCGACACTCTCCATCGAGGAGGCGATCAAGCCCAAGCGGGAAGACATTTCGCAGGTCACCGGCGGCAAGGGCATGGCGATGCGGGTGCGGGAACGGCTGGTGCCGCTGATTTCGCTGCACGAACTCTTTGAAACCGGCCGGCAGACCGAGCCGTGGGACGGCATGGTGGTGGTGGTGCATGACAACTCCCGCTGCTGCGGTCTGGTCATTGATGCGATGCTGGAGCAGCAGCAGGTCGTGATCAAAAATCTTGGAAGCAAGCTGCGGGGCGTCGGCGGCATCTCCGGGGGCTGCATCCTCGGCGATGGACGCGTAGGACTGATTCTCGATGTTCCGGGAATTATTGATCTTGCCAGACGGAGTTGAGTGTGGTAAGGTGCTATTGATACTTTTGTAATGTCATTTTGCATTTTTGACGGGGTGGTGGAGTCCGGCTATGGTTGCTGATACCGTGTATACCGTTTTGGTTGTGGACGACGAGTTGGAGATTCTGCGGACGCTCAAGTCGTTCCTGACCATGAACGGCTTCCGTGTTCTGGTCGCCAAGGGCGGCGTGGAGGCGCTGGAGATCATCGAATCGGAGAAGGTGCATATCGTCCTGACGGACGTGAGCATGCCGGGGATGGACGGGATCTCGCTGCTGGAGCGGGTGCGCAAGTATGACTTCAGCATTCAGGTCATCATCATGACCGGCTATTCCACCTTTAACACGACCTTGCAGGCTCTGGAGCTGGGGGCAACGGACTACATCCTCAAGCCGTTTGAGGACATTGAGGAGGTGGTGCGGATTCTGAACATCTCCGTGGACCGGCTCAAGCGCTGGCAGAAGGTGCTGGCGGGGAGTTCGGTCGGCAAGCACCGGAAGTAGCGACGCCGCGGCCCGGTGCGGAGTTCTGAGGGCGGAACATCCTGCCGGCGATGGAGGGCTGCGGGGGAAGACGGCGCGGTTTTTTCCGGCACGGCGCCGGGCAGCGCCGGTTGGGAACGAAAGGGGTGCTAACCATGGCGGGCGAGATTAAAACACTGATTGTGGACGATTCGCTGATCGTGCGGCAGGTGTTGCGGCGCGAGCTCGGGGCGTACCCGGATATCGAGATCGTCGGCTCGGCGCCGGACCCGTATGTGGCGCGCGACCTGATTGTCAAGCTCAAACCTGACGTGATTACGCTCGATCTTGAAATGCCGCGCATGGATGGAATTACCTTCCTGCGCAAGCTGATGAAGAGCTTTCCGGTGCCGGTGGTGGTGGTCAGCGGGTTGACGCCCACGGGCTGCGCGCTGTCGATGGAGGCGCTGGAGCTGGGGGCGGTGGATGTGGTGGAAAAGCCATCGTTCTCGGATCAGGAGGATCTGAAGGATTTTTCGCTGCTGTTGTACGATAAGGTGAAAGCGGCGGCGAAGGCGAAGGTCCGGGCTGCGGGCGATTCCATCCGCCGGATGCGTAGCGCGCCGCGACTGCCGAGCTATAACACCACCGCGCCGGCCTTGCGGAACAAGATCATCGCCGTGGGGGCATCGACCGGCGGTACCGAGGCGCTGCGGGATTTTTTACAGATGCTGCCGGAGGGATGTCCGCCGGTGGTGATCGTGCAGCATATGCCGGAGAGCTTTACGGCTGCTTTTTCCCGCCGGCTGGACGAGTCCTGTCCGAACATCGAGGTGCTGGAGTCGAAGACGGGGATGGAGGCGGTTCCAGGCCGGGCGATCATCGCCAATGGCGGCCTGCACATGATTGTGCGGCGCAAGTCCACGGGGGGGTATATGGTGGAGAACCGGGAGGGGCCGCTGGTCTGCCGGCACCGTCCGTCGGTGGAGGTGCTCTTCAATTCGGTGGCGAAAACCGCCGGCGCCGACGCGGTGGGTGTCATTATGACCGGGATGGGGGCGGACGGCGCGAACGGCCTTTTGAACATGCGAAACGCGGGGGCGCGGACCATTGCGCAGGACGAGGAATCCTGCGTGGTGTTCGGGATGCCGAAGGAGGCGATCAAATTAAATGCGGCAGAACGCATAGTTTCGCTTGACAAAATCGTGCAAACTGTGTTTTCTTTTTACTTGTGACGTATAAAATGGAGCAATAAGAGCCTGTATCGGACCGGCAGCGCGTCCGGAAGACTACCTACAAGAACCAGGAGCGAACAAAAATGAAGATTCTGATTGTCGACGATTCCTCGACCATGCGCCGCATCATCAGCAATACGCTCAAAACCATCGGGCAGGAGGATGTCGTGATGGCGGGCGACGGGGTGGAAGGGTTGGCGGTCTTGGAACAGAATCCCGATGTTGCGCTGGTCCTGAGCGACTGGAACATGCCGAACATGAACGGGCTGGACTTTTTGATCAAGGTTCGCGAGACCAAGGGCAAGGACTTGCCGGTCATCATGGTCACGACCGAAGCGGAAAAGGCGAATGTGATTACCGCCATCAAGTCCGGGGCAAACAACTACATCGTCAAGCCCTTTACTCCGGAGGTGCTGCAGGAGAAGCTGGGGGCGTTCCTGAAGTAAGAGGGACGGCTGTGCGCGGGGCTGGGGGATGACGGCTGGCGTTTTTGAGGATCTTGCGGCGGCGGTATGGCCGGATCGGGAGTTTGTGGATGAAAATTGTCGTGGCGGCGCCTAACCCGAGCATGCTCAACATGGTGCGCAACGCCTTTCAAATCATGAAGGTGAACAACGCGGATTTCATTGCCGCCGGCACGCCGGAGGATATGCAGCGTGAGGTCTGCGATAAGACCGTGGTGCTGGTCGACTGGGAGTATCAGGATGAGACGGGCACCGAGCTGGTGGAGGCGGCGAAGGCCAAAAGCCCCAAGACCCCGGTTCTGATTCTGGCGACCAAGCAAAAGGCGGGGACGACCTTCTCGGGCATGAAGGCGGGGGCTTCGGGGGTGGTAAACAAGCCGCTGGACCCGGAGGATCTGGTTCGGTCGGTGGCGGCGGCGGTGAAGGCCAGTTCCGAGCGCAAGCAGAGCGTGAACGTGGAATTTATCAACCCGTTTATCGACGCAACGCGCAATGTGTTTGCGACGATGTGCGGCGCGGAGATCGTGCGCAAGAAGCTCTTCCTCAAAGATGACTATAAGATGATGGGCGACGTGTCGGGCGTGATGGGGCTTTCGGGTACCGCCACCGGCAGCGTTGTGGTAAGTCTGCCGAAGGATCTGGCCTGCAAAATCGTGGCGCAGATGCTGGGCGAGGCGGAGGTGCCGGCGGAGCTGAACAGCGACGTCTGCGATGGCGTGGGCGAGATCATCAACATGATTGCGGGGCAGGCAAAGGCGATGCTGGTAAAGACCAAGTATCACTTTACCATCAGCATCCCGTCGGTGGTCTCGGGGCACGGGCATGAGATTAGTCACAAGAAGGGTACGCCGAACATCGTAGTGCTGTTTGAGGCCGACGGGCAGCCGTTTGCCCTGCAGGTTTGTCTGGCGCCGACCAGTCAGGCCGAGGCGTAAGCGGCCGGCGGTGGCATATGCGGCCGCGAATAAGCCGGCCGGAATTTCACAGGTGATTGCGGCGGGGGAGGCGACTTCCTCGCCGGTTTTTTTCGCGGCGGCGCGGGTCGGCGGCGTTTGCGGGAAGGGGAGCGGTCAATGTCATTGTTCATGATGAAGGGCGGAGAGAATCCTTGGGTGCGGCTGGGGCTGCTGATTTTTGCGGTGGGGGCGCTTGCGGGGACGATGCGTTACCTGGCGGTATACTCCAATCCCGGTGCGGCCGGACAGCAGTATCTGCAGACGCTCAATGCCAATCTGGAGATGGCCGACCCCTCGGCGGGAAACGATCCGTTCGCGGAACTTCCGGCCGATGAGACCCTGTACCATTCGACGGTGGATGAGTTGGTCCGCGTGGAACGCTCCCGTCTCCCCGGCGCGCTGGGGGAGATCCAGCATCCGGTGCTGATGACGGCGGCTTGGACCAAGGGGCGGCCGGCGGGCTGGCTACAGGCGCAGGCGCTGGACCGGGGGGCATGGCATTACGAGAACATCGTGCGTGAGCCTTCGCGCTGGCGCATGCTGCCGATGCATGTCTATGGCATGCTGGCGGAGCAGAATGTGATTGACTATCCGGACAACCCGCCGGGATTGCGCAAGATGTTCTGGCTGACGCTATACGATCCGTCGGATGAGGTGTTTTTTACCGTTCTGACCCCGCAGGTGCCAAAGGAACGGAAGGTGATGGTGGAGCCGGCGCAGGGCCGGCGCGGGGTACGGGGAACGTTCCTGGCCTTTGATGGCGTGTATCTGATGGCCTTTCCGTTCCTGACCGGGAGCGGGACGCGGGATATGCCGCTGTTTTACGCGCCGGCGGTGCGGGCGGCCGCTGAGGGGCGAACGCCGCCGCCGCTACTCGACGGCAGGGGGGGCAAGGCCGTTACGACGGAGGGATCGAACAAGCCTCTCAAGAGCGTTCCCGGTCTGGATGTGGCATATCTGCGCAGCCGGATTTACAATCCGCCCAAAACGGGCGACGGGAATGCGCAATACGCTTCGCTGGCAAATGACCTGCGCGCCGAGAAGAGTGCGTTGGTTCATATGTATGAATATCTGGCCGGGGTGCCGGCGGACGAACTGCGGCAGATGGCGCAAAATCCGGAGGTGAACTACGTTACACTGATGGAGGGGAGCAACGCACCGGCGTGGATGATCGGACAGGCGGCGGCGTTCACAGGGGTGGTGTTCTCCGTGGATACGCTACGGTTTCCGAATGCGCCGGACGGCATAGATCGGATTTATCTGGTGACGGCAGGCGATCTGCACTTTCAGAAGCTCGGCGATTTAACTTGGGTGGTGGCGGTCCGGCAATTGCCGGAAGGGATGCGCCGGGGGGACCGCATCTCGGCGGAGGGACTTTTTTTGAAGTTGTATCCCTACCCGACCGCGGGAAATCAGTGGCACTGGTCGCCGTTGCTGGTGGCGGACACGGTACGGCCGGTCGCGCCGCGGTTGTCGCCATTCCTGCCGGCGTTTGTTCCGGATTTTGCCTGGCCTTGGATCGGGGGCGCGGCGGGTTTGCTGGCGCTGGCTGGGGGACTCTGGTTGTGGCGGCGCGGGCGGGAGGAGAACCGGCGCATGGAGCGCATGATGCAGCAATTGCGTGGCGCTCCGCTGACGGGACACTTCAAGGTCGGCAAGCGTACGGCGGTCGTGCTGCGCAAAAAAAAATCCGTTCCGGCCGACTTCGAACCGGCCGCTGCGGTCCTTGAGCCAGCAGAACCCTCTGCCGGCGCGCCGGTCGCGGCGAACGAAGGGGACGGTGCGGCGGCGCCGGAGACGGATGCAGCCGGAGATGCAGCCGGAGATGCAGCCGGTGAGGCGGGGCAACGGGGAAAATCGGAGAATGGCGGTTCCGCATGAGGTCTGATTGTAGCGCGGGACGGCGTCATTGCCGGATGTCGGAACGGGAGCGTTGCAGATGATGGAGGTAACGGACCCGACATACTTGTGGGTGGGCGGGGCCTTGACGCCGTTGTTTTTTCTGTTGGCACTCTGGGCGCGACGGAGAAGGTTGCAGGAGGTTGCGTATCTGCCTTTGTGGGAGGCGGCCGCGCGCCGGGCGACGCGCAGAATCCGGCTGCATGCCGGGGCGTCGTTGTTGCTGGCGCCGCTGTTGCCACTGTTGATCGGCGCGGGACTGGCGGAGGTGCGTTATGAAGCGGCCGGCCGGGAGGTGGCGGTATTTCTGGATGACAGCCGCGAGCTGGCGGCAACCGGGGGGGGCGCAGAGGTGCTGCGGGCGGCCCAGCTATATGCGCGGGAGCACCGGGAGGATCGGATCGGGTGGTATGCCGCCACGGACGGGGCGGATCTGCACTCGTTGGAGGGGTATCGCGGCCGGATCGAGCGAGGCGGGAGCGAGTGGGGCGACGGCGACGCTGTGTTGCGCGGGATTCTGGAGCGGGGGGGGCGGGCGGTCTGGCTGGGGGCGCATGAGCCGGGGGTACTGGCAGCGGGATTGCAGATAATACGGGCAGGGCATGCGGCCGGTACGGTCCGGCTGCGGGACGGCTGGCGGGCGCAGGGCCGGCTGTGGGGAATTGTGGAAAATGAAACCGCAGAGGCGGCTGAATATGAAATTCACGATGGGCGCGGGGCTGTCTGCGCACAGGGCGTCATCGCTGGCAACTCCTGCGTGACGGTGGCGTTGACGCCTCTTGCCGGCGCTACGTCAGAGGCCGCCGGCTTTGCGCTGCGGACATTCCGGTTGCGGTTGAATGGCCGTGACGCACCGGCAACGGAATTGCGGGTAGCCGGTGGGCTGCGCTGTGCGATGGATGGCGAGGGCCTGCCGGATGTCGCCCGGTTTCTGAGGGTCTGGCAGGCAGCGGATCTTCCCGCCGGCCGCTCAGAGGACGTGGATGCCGGGGCGGATGCGGGGGCGCCGGATGTTTTATTTGCCCGGAGGTGGCCGCAACGGCTGCCGCGCCGGGCTCTGGTTCTGATTGCGCCGGAGACAGACATTCCCGGATTGGTCCGTGGAGGCCGGCTGGACGCGACGGGGGCGGCGGCTGCGTATGCCATGCGCGAGGATTTGCCGGATGCGGCGTTGCAGGGGCTGCGGAGCTTTGCGGTGACGGAGTGGTATCCGCCGGCGGAGGCGCGGATTTTGGCCTATGCCGGAAGCCAGACGCAGCGCGTCCCGCTGTTGGCGCAGTGGCGGAGCGGATCGCCGGAGCCGGTGCAGGTTTATCTGTTGGCGGCGCTGCCGCAAGACTATGCGCACTCGGCGGGCTGCGCGGTGCTGCTAAGCTGGTTGATGAATCGGATTCAGGCGCAGGGGGAAGCCCGGACACTCAGGCGCGCGGCAGAGGCGACGGTTGAGAAGAGCCGGGCGGCAGCCGGAGCGCGGGCGACGGGGCCTCTGTTTTTCTGGTGCCTTGGTTGCGGATGCTTCCTGCTTCTGCTGGGCGCGGAATGGCGCGGTTTACGCGGGCGGGGGATAGGGGCGCCGGCGTCGTGAGCGGGCGATGCGCGGGATGGCCCCGGCCGGGGGGCGGTGCGTGCCGGAATGGCGGGACCGGTAACGGCAAAAATAAAAAAAATCTTGCCTTTTGGCTGTTGAAGGATACAGTACACCCGAGAATGGGGATGGTGTTGGCTTGGACGGGCAATGGGCGTTTCGGGGGCGGCAAGCCGCCCTGCGGATCTGTTCACGAGAGGTGCAGCGATGACGGGCATGGCGAAGAAACGGGCTGCGCAGACAAGTACGCGCGGACATAAGCCGGTACATGGACGGGGCGGATCGCAACACTCCAACATGCCGGATTGGAAGAAGAGCAAGGCGCTGGCCGCACTGCTGCTGGTGGTGATTGCAATTTGCCTGTACATGATGCTTTCCGGTAGCAGTTCAAGCGGCGGCTCCACGATTCCGGAGAATTTCCCGCGCGCCTACCTTGCGGTTGAGGATGCGGGCAATTATGAGGCTCTGCTGGAGGTGCGCGGCAGCAAGCCGCCGGAGTTGCCGATCGACAGGAACGGCAAGAAATACTACGATGCCTATATCTGTCTCAATGATGCCTGCCCCGGTCGGGCGACGACCGGCGGGAAACCCTATCTTTTCGCCATCGTCCCCCCCCCGATGCCCGCCATGGGGCCGGACGGAAATCCCGTTCCGGGGCCGGATGGCGCACCGGGGGTGATGCCGGGGATGCAGGAGAATTTCTGCCCGCTCTGCAAAAAAAAGTTTGATTCGGTGAAGCCCAAGGATCAGGCGCAATACGATCCGGCGCATATCGACCGCTACCAATCGCAAGAAGCGATCGACATCATCAACAAGATCCGCGACGAATACATGAAAAAGAACGGCAACAAGTAACGCCCCGCAACAGTGCGGAAAGTTTCCGATCAGAGTTGCCGCCCGTTTGCTGGAACGGGCGGCTTTTTCATGGCCGCGGCGGCGGCTTTCCGGCAAAAGTTGTAGTATACCCTTGCGGCGGGGCGGGGAAGCTGTATAGTTCTGCAGGTTCAGACATCGTGCGGCTGTGGGTTGGCCGTACTTCATCGTGGGAATATCCGGTTCCGAATTCGCGCAAACCCGCGTTCGTTCCGGGGTGTGGATTGCACCTTGGGCGGCGAAGGGGTGGAGGCTTGGAATGGCTACGGCTATGCGCGCGGTGGTTCTTGCTGCTGGCAAGGGCACGCGCATGGGCGGCGACCAACCCAAGGTACTCTATGCGGCAGGGGGGAAACCCTTGTTGCATTGGGTGCTCGATGCGCTATCGGCGGCGGCGGTTCGCGGCGTAGTTGCCGTGGTGGGCTTCAAGAAGGACGAAGTCATCCGTCAGTTGCCGACTGGTGTTCATTGGGTTGAGCAGTCGCCTCAGCTCGGAACCGGGCATGCTGTTATGTGTGCCCGGTCATTGTTTTTGGATACGAAATGGCCGCAGGAACTCGCCGGTTCGCCGGTGATTGTGACCTGTGGCGACATGCCTCTGCTGACGCCGGAGAGCTTCCGGGCGGTCGCGCAGTTGCGCGAGCGCGAGGATGCGGCCTGCTGCGTCCTGACGGTGGCGATTCCGCCGGAGAGTTCCTTCGGGCGGATCATCCGCGGCGCGGACGGTTCGGTGGAGCGGATTGTCGAGTGCAAGGATGCGACGCCGGAGCAGAAGGCGGTTCTGGAGGGCAATACGGGGGTGTATTGCTTCCGGGAGGATGCGCTCTGGAGTGCGCTGGATAAGGTCAAGAACAACAACTCGCAAGGCGAGTATTATCTGACCGACGTAGTGCCGATTCTGCTGGCGGTGGGGGAGAAGGTGGTGGCGATTCCATGCGCCGAGCCTTCGGAAGCGCTGGGGGTGAATACTCCGGCGGACCTTGCTCAGGTGGAGACGGTGTTGCGCGGACGCGGGGCGTAAGACCGCGCGGGAAACGACCGGTTGACCGGGCTGGCGGAGCGTGTGCCGGCGGGGCGGCGAACCGGCGGCTGAGGAGAGCGGTAGAATGCGAATTTTGTGCGGACGTGCGCACCGGCAGTTGGGCGACGAGATTTGCAAGTATCTGCAGATCGCGTCCGGATTGTGCGAGGTGAACAGCTTCGCTGACGGTGAGACGCAGGTCAAGGTGTTGGACGATGTGCGCGGATTGGATGTTTTTATCGTGCAGCCGACCTGCCCGCCGGATGTCAACGGCGCGCTGATGGAGCTGCTTGTGATGACCGACGCGCTGCGCCGGGCGTCGGCGCGGCGGATTACGGCGGTGGTGCCGTATTACGGCTACGCGCGGCAGGACCGCAAGCATGAGGGGCGGGTGCCGATCACGGCGAAGTTGGTGGCGAATCTTATTGCGACTGCCGGGATCGACCGGATGCTGTGCATGGATCTGCACGCGCAGCAGATTCAGGGGTTCTTCGACCTTCCGCTGGACCATCTGCAAGCCAAGCCGGTGATTGCGCAGTATCTGCGGCAGAAGAAGCTGGATAACATTGTGTTTGTCAGCCCCGACGTGGGCAGCGTCAAGCTCGCGGACGGTTATTCGCGTCTCTTTGGCTGTGAGTTTGCGATCATCGAAAAGCGGCGGACCAGCGATACGGAAATCAAGCACGGGCATCTGATCGGCAACGTCAAGGATAAGCATGTTATCATTGTTGACGACATGATCTCGACCGCCGGCAGCATGGCCAGCGGCATTGAGGTCGCCCGGCAGTACGGGGCGCTGAGTGTGACCATCGCCGCGACGCACGGTTTGTTTGTGGGGCCGGCGTGGAAGCGTCTGGCGGAAGCGAAGCCGGATGAGGTCATCACCACCAATACCGTGCCGCAGGAGCACCAGCAGGTTCCGGAAGGGCTGAATTTTACGGTTCTTTCGGTGGCGCCGACGCTGGCGGAGGCGATTATCCGGATTCACCACGACAAATCGGTGAGTCAGTTGTTTCAACCGGGGTATCTGGCCTGAGGCGTCCTGAGTGGGGCGGGCGCGGGGCGGACGGAGTTTTCTAACGTAGCAAGTTGCGTGAAGCATAACAGCAAAGGAGAAATGCAGTGGCTGTACTTAAAGTGGAAAAGCGGGAAGGAACGGGCAAATACGTTGCCTTTGATATGCGTAAGCAGGGACTGATTCCGGCGGTCATGTACGGCACCGGGATGGAGAGCGTCAACCTGGCGGTGAACGAGCATGAGCTGCAGATGCTGCTGGTGGGTGGTTCCCGTCTGATCGACCTCGACCTGAACGGCAAGAAGCAGATGGCGATCCTGAAGGGGTTGCAGCACGCCACCATCGGCAAGCACCTGTTGCACGCCGATTTCAATGCCATTGATGAAAATACGCCGCTGCACGTGGATGTTGACGTGGAGCTGGTCGGCGATTCCATCGGTGCGCGCGAGGGCGGCATCGTTGAAATCGACCTGCACGCGCTGCAGGTGGAATGCCTGCCGCGCAACCTGCCGGACAAGCTCACCATTGACATCGCCAAGCTCGCTATCGGCGGGGTGATTTACGTCAAGGACGTGAAGGTTCCGGCTGGCGTCGCAATTAAGAACCATGCGGATCTGCCGGTTGTAAGCTGCCACCACGCGAACCGGGTGGTGGAGGCGGCGGCGGTCGTTGCCGAAGCCGCTGTGGCTGCGGATGGCAAGGCTGCTCCGGCTGCTGCTGCCGCTGCTCCGGCGAAGGCGGGAGCGGCTCCGGCGAAGGCTGCGGCTCCGGCTGCGCCGGCCAAGAAGAAGTAACCGGCAACCTGCATGAAGACCGTGCTGGCGCTGGGCAACCCGACCGAAAAGTACCGGATGACCCGTCACAACATCGGGTATCTGGTGGCGGACCGGTTGGCGGAGCGGGCGGGCACGGTCTGGAAGTTGCGGGACAACCTGCTGTTGGCGGAATTCGGGGCATGGCGGCTGGTCAAGCCGCTGACCTGGATGAACTGCTCGGGAGAGGTGCTGCCCGCGCTGGGAGGCTCGTTCGCGCCGGAGGAGTTGCTGGTGGTGGCGGACGAGGTGAACCTGCCGCTGGGACGGCTGCGCTTACGGGCGGGCGGTTCTGGCGGGGGGCACAATGGGCTGGCTTCGGTGGAATTGGCGCTGGGCCGGAACGATTATCATCGGTTGCGGGTCGGGGTCGGCGGCGAAAAGCCGGTGCCCGGCGCGGAGCTGGTTGCGTTTGTCCTCGGTGAGTTCCCCGAGGAACAACGGCCGCTGCTGGCTCTGGTAGTGGAAGAGGCGGTGCGGGCTGTGGAAAGCTGGCTGACGGCCGGCATGCCGGCGGCGCAGGAGCGGCACAACGGCTGCGACCTGCGGGCGCGAGGGCCGGAAACGGCCGGCGCGGCGCAGGCCGGCGGTGCGGGCGGAGAATAGGTCCTGCCGGAGGAGTGCTTCCGGATTTAGGGACGATAACGGTTTTTTTACAAGAGCGAGGCTCTGATAACTGGAGGGACAGCGGTGACGCGGAAACTTTACGAAGCGATGTTTATTGTGGACAGCAACAAGGCGCGCGAAGACTACCAGAAGATGGAGGACATCTGCACGGCCACCATCACCCGTCACGGCGGCGAGATCGTCAAGGCGGTGAAGTGGGATGACCGCCGTCTGGCCTATGAGATCAACAAGTGCAAGCGTGGCACGTACATTCTGGTTCACTTCAACTCCGATACCCAGATGATCGGCAAGATGGACCGGCAGGTTCAGCTCAGCGAAAACATTCTGCGTTGCCTGATTACCGTCGACGAAGACGGGGTCGATACCAACACCGGTCTTTTTGCCCGTGAAACGCCGGCGGAAAGCGCTCCGGCTGCGGCGGCGGAATAGTTTGGTTGCTGCCCACTCCCGCGTGGCCGGCAATTTCCGCTGGCGGGATGGTTGGCAGGCAAGGCGGTGGGCGGTTTGTTCTGCGGACTGCGGGCGGTGTCCCGGCAGTTTTGCACGGGAAGGAGAGGACGATGGCCGGATCATTCAATAAAGTCATTCTGATGGGCAATCTCGTCAAGGATCCCGAACTGCGGTATACCCCGCAGGGAACCGCGGTGACGGATATCACGCTGGCGATCAACGAGACCCGTTCCAAGAGTGCGGCTCCGGCCGCCGGGGCGCAGAACCAGAGCGCCACCTTTGTGGACGTGACCGTGTGGGAGCGCTCGGCGGAAATCATTTGCGAATATATGCGCAAGGGCCGGCCGTTGCTGATCGAGGGGCGGCTGGTGATGGATAGCTGGGACGACCGTGAAACCGGCAAAAAGATGCGCAAGCTCAAGGTGGTTGCCAACAGCTTTCAGTTTGTTGACAGCGGCCGCGGCGATGGCGAGGGTGCGCCGGCGGGCGGTTCCGAGGGCGGTTACAGCCGAAGCGGCGGAAGTGGCGGCGGGAATTACGGCGGCGGCCAGCCGCGCCGGGCTCCCGAGGGCGGACAGGGCGGCTACAACCGTCCGGCGCCGAAACAGCAGGACGATGATTTCGGCGGTTTCCCGGCGGACAATGCCGGCGGGGATGACATCCCGTTCTAATGCCGTGGGCTGACGCAAGCCCGTGGGGGAGCCGGAATACCAGATACTTTTTTTTACAAGAAGACCATAGAAGGAGTGCAACAATGTCGGTGAAGGATTTTGAGATTGTGCAGAGCCGTTTGGACGGCGTGCTGATCGATTACAAGGATACGGTTCTGCTGCAGAAGTACGTCAGCACCCAGGGCAAGATTTTTGACGCCAAGCGCACCAGCACCAAATCGCAGCATCAGCGTCAACTGACCAACGCCATCAAGCGCGCGCGTTTTCTGGCTCTGATGAAGTACTCCGGCTGATCGATGACCGGTGGACTACGGGCGTCGTGCGCGACATAGCGCGGGACGCGGGCGGTAAGGGAGCGCGGGGACCCCATGCGGGTGTCTCTGGTTAGCGCGGGAGTGGGTAAAACCAGCATCCGTCCCCGAACGGGCGGACGACGAAAGGAAGAGCAATGAAGCTTCTGTTGAAAGACGATGTCAAGAATCTCGGCAAGGCCGGGGAAGTGGTGACGGTACGCGACGGCTACGGCCGCAACTACCTTCTGCCGCAGGGGCTGGCGGTGCAGGTCACGGCCGGCAACCTGAAGGTCATTGAGGCGGAGAAGAAGCGTCTGCAGGCGATTCAGGCCGAGAAGATTGCCGGCTTGCGCGTGATCGCGGACAAGATCGCGGCGGCGGAGATCACCCTCTCGGCGCTGGTCAGCGAGGGCGAGAACCTCTATGGTGCGGTGCAGATCCGGGAGATGGCGGACGCGCTGGCGGCTCTGGGCATTGCTGTCGACGCCGAGGCGATTCAGCCGGTCGAGCCGGTGAAGACCTTGGGGCTGCACACCGTACCGGTGAAGCTGCACTCCGAAGTGGTCGCGGAATTGAAGGTGCAAGTCATTCAGAAGGCCGACGAATCCAAGGCCTGATGTCCGATCCGGAATGGTCTGCCTGGCCGTTACCGGCTGGCGTCTCCGTTCAAGCCACGCTCGCAGGGATACCCGCCGCATACGGCGCGTGTCCGGCGGGCGTGGTTTTTTTTGTGGGGTATGAGTCGCTGGCGGGGTAAGGGCCGGAGGGGCGTGCGCCGGTTCCGGATGCAGGGGGCGTAAGAAGGGGCAGGATTTTGGGAGGGGGAAACGAAATTTGCAGGTGAAGTTGCCAACGGAACGAAATCGGGGACTTTGCCAGAGGGAAAAAATCCCGATAATGAATAGGACGTTTCCCGGTTGCAGGGTGGCTGGCGGAGCAGGAGGATTCTTGCCGGACTGATGTCCTCGGTTGACGAGTGCGGTCGCGGATGGGGATTGAGGCGCAGGGGGAGGCGGGACAATTTCCGGTTGTGCTGAACGCCGCCGGGTGTTTTGCTGTGGCGGGTCGGGTCGGAAGCGCAGCGCGATACGCGCAGGGCGGCGAGGAGAGCGGGATGGCGGACGAGGAGATGGAGTACACGCAGGCGGGCAGTGCGACGGGCGATGCCGCATTGTCGAGTCGGTCGATGCCGCACAATCTGGAGGCGGAGCAAGGAGTCGTCGGTGGTTTGTTGCTGGCGCCGGATCGATTTGAATCGGTCGAGGGTCGGCTGGACCCGGAGGATTTCTTCAACAAGGCGTATGGTCGGTTGTTTGACGCGATGATCGGCCTGAACCGGGCGGGCAAGCCGATCGATGTCCTGATTCTGCGCGACGAGCTGGAGCGGCGCGGCGAGCTGGAGCTGGTCGGGGGCGTGGCGGCTCTGGCGGCTCTGACCGATGCCGTCCCCACCGGCGCGAACGTGGAGTATTACGCCAGCATTGTGCGGGAGCGCTCTACCCAGCGCAGACTGATCGCCGCTGCGACGAACATCATTGAGGCGGCGACCTCGGGCACCACCGCCAGCAGCGGCGAGTTGCTTGACGAGGCGGAGCGTTCGATCTTCCAGATCGCCGAGCAAGGAACGACGGGCGAGCCGGCGGTGATGTCGAACATCATCAAGGAAGCCTGGGCGCGCATTGAGGCATATGCCAACAACCGCAATGCGGTGCATGGCGTGATGACGAATTATTTTGAACTCGACCAGATGCTGACGGGCTTGCACGGCGGTGAAATGCTGATTGTCGCCGGACGTCCTTCGATGGGAAAAAGTACCTTTGCGCTGAACATCGGCCGGCGGGTGGCGGTGGACAATAATCAGGGGGTGGTCATCTTCTCGCTGGAAATGACGGCGGTGAACATGGCGACTAACATCCTGTGCGCGCACGCGCGGATTGATGCGCAGAAGATGCGCAAGGGCGAGATGAACGCCGAGGAGTATGCGCATCTGGGGCGGAGCATCAGCTCGCTGGCGCATGCGCCGATTTTTATCGACGACTCCTCGGTGCTGACGATTTCGGAGTTGCGCGGCAAGGCGCGGCGGCTGAAGAAAAAACACAACATCCAGTTGGTGGTCATCGACTATCTGCAGTTGATGACGGGGTCGTCGAAGGCACAGGCGCGCAGCCGCGAACAGGAGGTGAGCGAAATTTCGCGCGGCATCAAGGCGCTGGCGAAGGAGCTGGATATTCCCATCATCGCGCTCTCGCAGCTCAGCCGGAAACCCGAGGGCCGTTCCGACTCGCGCCCGATCATGTCCGACTTGCGGGAATCGGGGGCGATCGAACAGGACGCGGACGTGGTGATGCTGCTGCACCGGCCGGACTATTATAATCCGGAGGAAGCGCCGGGGCAGGCGGAAATCATCATCGCCAAACAGCGTAACGGTCCGACGGGAACGGTGAACCTGAGCTTTATCCGCAATCAACTGCGCTTTGAGCCGCTGTCGCTGCGGCCGGAGGATGGCGTGGCGGCGGATACGCTGTAATTGCCGGCGCGGGCCTGTCCGGCGGCGGGGGAATGCCGTGCGGTTGCAGTTGCGCGGGTGAATGAAAATATTCAGGTTTCCTTTTTTTTTTTATGTACAGTTTTTTTTGTTCGTGGTAAAAGACATGGACTTCCGGCGGGAGGGGTTGCCGGCTGGGGATGAAAAGCGATGGCGGGGCAGGCTGGCGCAGGTTGACGGCCGGTCTCTCTTTGCAAAGGCAGGACAGAATGAGCGTACAGACAAAGAACGAGGGGGCCGCGGCGGAACACAAAGCGGCAGATGACGCCCGGGCCAGAGAAGGCAAATATCTGACCTTCTGTCTCGGGACGGAGGATTACGGCCTGCAGATTATGCGGGTGCGCGAGATTCTGGTGATGCTGCCGATCACGGTGGTACCCCAGACGCCCGAATTTGTGCGCGGAGTGATCAACCTCCGGGGCAAGGTGATCCCGGTGATCGACCTGCGGCTGAAGTTCGGGATGACCCGGACGGAGTATGGCCGCGAAACCTGCATCATTGTGGTGGAGGTCGAGGGCGTGCATATGGGGGTGATCGTCGACCGCGTACAGGAAGTGGTGGATATTCTGGAGGGGGACATTGAGGATTCGCCGCACTTTGGGATGAAGGTGAATACGGAATTCATCCTCGGGATGGGCAAGAAGAACGGTAAGGTAAAAATTCTGCTGGATATCGAGAAGGTGATCGGCAGCGAGGAACTGGTGCTGGCCGGCGGCGGGGATGGGGGAAAATGACGCCCCCGGTGGTTGGATGAGTACCGAATTAGAACTTATTGGCATAAAACGGATATCATAAAGGAGCGGCTGATGAAACTGGGGACGAAAATCATAGCGGGCTTTGTTGGACTGATCATCCTCGCTATGTTGTTGGGCGGGATCGCGGTCTACAAGATGTTTCAGGTGAAGGGGAAGGCGACCATCCTTTCCGAAGAATACATTCCCGAGGTCAAGGATATGACCACGGTGACGCAGGACGCTTACGAGATGCGCCTGAAGGTGCTGGGCATCGCGCTCAGCAACAATCCGGACTACGTGACCCAGGCGGAAGAGAAGTATAAGACTCTCAGCGCTTCTTTGGGTGAGTTTGCCAAGCTCGTGAAGGATGCCGAGCACCTGACCACGGGCAAGGCGAACTCGGAATTGCTGACCAAACTGAACGGGGATTATTGGGTCTCGGCGAAAAAATTGAGCGACGCGAAGTCGACCATGCTCGCGAACATCACCGATCAGGGGAAGGTCGGGGGGGATCTGAAGAAGGTTAGTACCGATCTGGCGGATCTGCTGAAAAAAGATCTGGACTCGGTGACGGCGGCGAACGTCGCGAGCGTGCCGGCGCTTGCCGACAAGGTCGAACTCTCGGAGAAGATCATTCAGATTGGTCTGCAGTTGCGGCTGGATGGTGCCGCAGCCCTGCGCGACAATAATATCTCCCGCCTGACCAAGAGTCTGGCCGAGAACCGGGAGACCTATAAACGGGTGAGCGCGCAACTGCGCGGTCTCTGCAGCGATAACAAGGCCGCCATTGAGCTGCTCAACGAACAGAAGGATCTGTTTGAGGCATACTTCAGCCTGCTCGATAACAACTTGATTCAGATTGCGGATATCGCCAAAGTTCTGACCGACACCGCGAAGATTGGAAACGATCTGGTTGAACTGACGATCAAGACCAGCGTGGTTGCCAGCAACGGCACGTCGACGAAGGCGCAGGAGACCAATGATGAACTCTCCCAGGCGTCGCTGATCCTCGGTATTGGTCTGATCGTGGCGTTCGTTCTCGGCCTTGGCGCGGCGATCATTATCACCCGCGGCATCACCGGCCCGATCAACCGGATCATCACCAACCTCAATGAAGCGGGCGAGCAGGTTGCCGCCGCATCGGGGCAGATTTCCTCCGCCAGCCAGAGCCTTGCTGAAGGTGCCACCGAGCAGGCTGCTTCCCTCGAGGAAAGTTCCTCCGCGCTGGAAGAGATGGCGTCGATGACCCGTCAGAACGCCGACAACGCCGTGACTGCCAACCAGAACATGACCCAGACGCAGTCGCAGGTTTCGGTCGGTGCCGAGGCGGTCCGCAATATGTCCAAGGCGATGGATGAGATCAACGACTCTTCCGAAAAGATCAGCCGCATCATCAAGACCATCGAAGAAATAGCCTTCCAGACCAATCTGCTGGCCCTGAACGCCGCGGTCGAAGCGGCACGCGCCGGCGATGCCGGCAAGGGGTTTGCGGTGGTCGCGGACGAGGTGCGCAACCTCGCCCAGCGTTCGGCGCAAGCGGCCCGCGACACGGCGGACCTCATCGAAAGTACCGTCGCCCGCGTCAAGAACGGCACCGAGATCGTGCAGCAGTTGCAAAAGAGCTTTGTGGACGGAGAGAACGCCGCCAACAGCGTCGCCGGTCTGATTAACGAAATCAGCGCGGCGTCCAACGAGCAGGCGCAGGGGGTTGATCAGGTCAATACGGCTGTGGCGCAGATGGACAAGGTCACCCAGACCAATGCGGCGAACGCCGAAGAATCTGCGTCGGCGGCGGAAGAGCTCAACGCTCAGGCCGAACAGTTGCGCGGCCTTGTCAACGAACTGGTTAAGATTGTCCGCGGCAACGACAGCGCCACGATGGAGGTGCATCTACGGCCGCATCTGACGCACGGCAAACCGGCCGCTCTTCATGCTCCGGCGGCGCATAAGAACCTGATTACCTCTCATGTCAGCCACGGCCAGCCTGCTTCCGCGATGCGCAAGAAGCTTCCGGCAACGGCGGAGGCCGGCAAGGGCGGAGCGAATGTCGTAAAGCCGAATCAGGTGATTCCGCTGGATGACGACGACGATTTCAACGATTTCTAAGGAGCCTTGCAGGGCGGGCCGGAGGCGTGATTTGAGGCTGATGCGTCCGGTGTAATAAAATACATATCGTGAAGCCCCGATGGATCTGGCTGGGACTGTGGACCGGATGGTCCCTCCCCAGATCGTCAGCCCGAGTTGGAGCGCGAATCTACGGGGTGGAACTACGGGATTGCCTGTTGCAGCGTTTGAGAGATTGGCTGCAACAGGCTTTTCTGTGAATAGATGTAATAAAAAACTTCCTGTCGGTATTTTGAGGCAAGATGGATATCGCCCGAAGCGAATAATTTATTATCTATTTGTGCAGTATATGACGGTATGTGCGAAAAATGATTGGAAATGCAAGGTGATGTCAGGGGCGGATTTCCGGCGAACTTACTTGTTTAAAACGGTTCGCCACATTGCGTTATGATGATCTGGTATTCCGGCGATTCTTGATGTCTTTTTGCTTGACAGCCCATGCGATTGTGGTTAGGCTTGGCAATGGAATGGATATTTTAATATTTTATGTCTGATCGGACAGACCCGGAGGTCGATAGCCCTATAAACCCTGATCGACCGGATTTGGGAATGGGGGGCGTGAACAGTTCGTTTCTGCGTGAAATCCGGGAGGTCTCGGTTCTTGGATTTGTCGTGGTTGGAGCCGGCGGACTTGGGCTGGGGGTTGGGATCGGTCTGGATTATTACTGCGGTACCGGAATGGGCGGGGTGGCCGCTGGGATATTTGCGGGGGTTCTGCTCGGGCTGTTCTGGGCCAACCGGCGGGTGGCGGCGATGCTGAAGCGCATGACGCCGCAGGCTCGCGGTTCGCAGCCGGAGAAGAGTCGCGGCGGTGCCGAGAGTCAGCGGAGGGAGCCGGCGGCAGACGCTGCGGATGCTGCGGCGGAAGAGATTACCGATGTCCGGCGGTAGCGCGGTGTTGGCCTGCCGGTGGATTGCTTGGGCGGTTGGGGGAGCGGATGGACGAGTGCTGGAGATATCAGCGGCTGATATTGTGCATCGTGATCGGCGTGGCGGTGGTCGGGGCGGTGGCGCTTTTGGCTTGCATGCCGGGGCAGTGGCAATATGCGCTGGGTCTGGTGTGGGGGGCGGCTGGCGGTCTGGTCAGTTACCGGATGAGTGTGCTGGCGATCTATCGTTTTCTGCAGAATCCCGAAAAGGCGACGCCTCCGGCGACCGGTTTCCGTTGGTTTTTGGTGGCCGGAATTACGCTCGCAATTGCGATTGCGGTAAATAAACTGACGGGAATGGCGGTCGCTTCGCCCTACACCGTGGCGGCGGGGGTGTTTCTGCCGAATTTGGCGCTGATCGCCGATGGTTTTCTGCGCAGGCCCGCGCCGGGCAGCGAAGAGGCGGCGAATAAGGAGAATGCCGGTGAGAAGTAAACTTCTGATGGCGGCCGTGATGACGGTGGTTTCGGTTCCGGCGTTTGGCGGCGACCCGTTGAATCCGCCGCTGCCGTTGTTTGCTGGGGGGCTGGAGTTCCGGCACGCCACGGTCATTTACGCCTTCTTGGCGGCGTTGCTGGTCTTTACCGCCTGCTGGGCATGGGGGCGGAAGCTTTCCAAGGACCGGCCGGGGCGGGGACAGGTCTTTCTTGAGACGGTGGTTGGGGCGTTCGACGGGCTGACCCGCGACGGCTTCGGGACCAAACCGCGCGGTCGGGTTTTTCTCGGGATGCTCGCCACGTTGTTTCTCTTCATCTGGATGTCGAACATGATGGGGCTGATTCCCATTCCGGAGATTCAGTTCGGCGGCGAGACGTATGAGGATTTCAACCACAACGAGGTTTACGATTACGGCGAGACGTTCGCCGATGCCAACGGCAACGGGGTGCACGACAGCGGATTCATTCTGCCCTCGGCGGAGGAGCCGACGGCGAATGTCAGTACGACGCTGGCGCTGGCATTGCTGTTTGTGCTTCTGATCGGCCACGGCGCGACCATCCGTTACCACGGGGTGATCGGCTATATCAAGGAATATTTCTCTCCCGGCGGCCTGATCGGTCTGGTCATGATGCCGCTCAACGTCATCGGAAAGATTGCCGAGAACATTTCCATTTCCTTCCGTCTTTTCGGCAATATTTTCGGCGGATCGGTGATTGTGGCCGTGGTCTGTTCGCTGCTGCACTACCTGTTTATTCCGCCGCTGCTGTATGCGTTTTTCGGCGTTTTTGTCGGCACGGTTCAAGCGTTTGTCTTCACCATGCTGTCGATGACGTATATCGCTTCGGGGGCGTCTGAGGAAACGATCGAGGATGAGTTCCCGGACGCGGCGATCACCGTGTCGTGACGTTCGGGCGGGCTTCCGGAAGCGGAGCGGTTGCGTTCCGGATGCCGTGGCGCGTACGCGGTTTCGGCAATCATAGTCTCTCTATGCGGGGATTCTCTGGAAAATGTTTGAAGAATTGCATATTGCAAATATGGCGGCATACTTCGCGGCTGCAATGGCGGTCGGGTTGGGTGGCGTGGGCGCGGGGATCGGAATCGGCGCGTCCGGCGTGGGGGCGACCTCGGCGATGGCGGTGCAGCCGGCGCAGAAATCCGCCCTTTTCCGGGGGATGCTGATTAGCCAGGCGGTGGCGAGCAACCCGTCGATTTTCGCGCTGGTGATTGGGTTTATCCTCTACAGCATCGGCGGCTCGAAGCTTGTCGCGCCCGACAGCGTGGTGATGGCCGGCGCGTTTTTGGGCGCTGGCTTCAGCGTCGGTTTTGGCGCGATTGGTTCGGGGATGGGCAATGGGCAGATCGGCTACAGCGCGATGGAGGCGATGGGGCGGACGCCCTCGCAGTCGAGTAAGATCACGATCATGATGCTGGTGGGACAGGCGATGGGCCAGACGCCGGTGCTCTTTTGTCTGGTGGTCAGCTTGATCCTGTGCTTCGTGCATCCGAAGCTTGCCGATAATCTGGCGTTGGCGGCGGCGTATCTCAGCGCCGGGCTCTGCATCGGCATCGGTGCGGTGGGGTCCGGGATCGGCAACGGAATTTCGGCGGCCGGGGCGATGGTTGGCCTGGGCCGGAATCCCGCGCAGGCGCGGAAGATGTCGGTTATGATGATTGTCGGACAGGCGATGGGGCAGACGCCGGTACTCTTCAGTCTGGTGGTTAGTTTCATGCTGATTTTCAGCAATATGGACTTTGCGAAGCTGCTGGTGCCGGATCAGATTTACAACGGGTTGCGGCTGCTGGGCGCCGGGTTGGGCATGGGGTTGGCGGCTGTCGGACCGGGGGTGGGCAGCGGTTATCCGGGTGCGTCGCTCTGTACGGGAATCGCGGAGCGGCCGGAGCTGTACCAGCGGCTGAATAACATTTATTTTGTTGGAACGGGCGTCACCCAGTCGACCGCGATCTACGGGTTTGTGGTCAGTCTGATTCTGTTTGGCGCGTGAAGCCGGGAATACCTATTGAATTGAATGCCGAATGTAAAAATCGGGAAAGGAGAATGCAATGGCTGTTGAAATGAGCGAGGCGATTATTCGAGGGGCTGCTCTTCTGGGAGCGGGTCTCTGCATGGGTATCGGTGCGATCGGGCCGGGCGTGGGCGAAGGGTACGCGGCGGGCAAGGCTTGTGAGGCGGTGTCGCGTCGTCCGGAAGAATACAGTACGCTCTTCCGCACCATGCTGGTGGGT
>CAYWTJ010000070.1:0-3237 GCA_964460225.1 uncultured Planctomycetaceae bacterium
TCTGCTCGCAGGCCTTGGCGGGGGCGTACCGGGGCGAGCCGCAGGCGCGGCTGCGGCATAAGCTGGCGGGCTACAAGCTCAAGGCCTTCTATGTCGTGCGCCTGTTGGCGGGACCCAGGCCTGACCCCGAAACGGTGAGCATCCTGCGGCAGAAGCGGCTGCGGCTGATGTTTGAGGCCATGCAGGCGTTGCTGACGGTCAATGATATTGACTTTAACGTTCTCGATGAGCGGTTATATTGTCTGACGCGCCGGTTTTTTCTGGCGGATATGCTGGTGCCACACATGCAGAACCGCGATGAGGCGCTGCGGCTGGTGAAGGTGCGCAAACGGTGTTTTACCGATATGCGGCAGCTTCTGGTCCGGGCGCGGCAGGCCAAGAGCAGCGAGACCAAGACCATCGAACGGTTTCTTTTTCCGCTGGACAACCGGATGTATGAGATCCAGAAGAAGGAGGAGGCCTATCGTGCCCGCCAGCAGGCGCTCCAGCAGCAACGCTGACGCGTGCTGTTCGAACCGGCCACGTGCGCCGGCCGGTCGCCGCAATCGTCCCGGCGAGGAGGGACGGGCGTTCCCGGATTTGCGCACCGTAGTCGCAAAATGAGGTCTTCCCGCCGGGCGGGAAGACCTCATGCGTTTGTCCTGCGGCAGTAAGCCTCGGGCGTCCGGTTTAGGGGCGGGCGAAGAGGCGGATCAGATTACGCAGATGCTCCGTGGCGGCAGCGGTCGCGGGTTGCGTCAGCTTGTCCAGCGGCTGGAAAGCGCCGCCGAGCGCGTCGAGGTCTTTCGCCAACTGCAACTCGAAGGTGTGCTGGAATTCCGTTGCGACGTTGACCTTGGCAAAGCCGTTTTTGATAACCGCGCGGATCTTCTCGTGCGGGGTGCCCGAGCCGCCGTGCAGCACCAGCGGTAGGTTTGCGGCTCGACTGATTTCGCCCGCCAGATCGACGGCGATCTCGGGCGCGGTCTTGTAATACCCGTGCGCCGTCCCGACCGAAACCGCCAGCGTGTCCACGCCGGTGGCCTGTGCAAATGCGCAGGCCTCCGCCGGGGTGGAGAGCGGAATCCGCTCCGCCGCCTGCGTGCCGTTGAGCGGCACATGCCCGATCTCGCCCTCAATCGTAACCCCGTGCGCGTGGGCGTATTCCGCCGCCTGCCGCGTCTGCGCGACGTTTTCTTCATACGGCAGTTGCGAGCCGTCGAACATAACCGAGGTGAAGCCGCATGCCACCGCCAGTTTCACCTGCTCAAGCGACGCGCCGTGATCCAGATGCACCGCGGTTGGCACGGTCGCGTCCTCAGCGAGTTTGCGCATCATCGCCGCCAGCGCCCCGATGTGCGGATCGTTCATCAGGCGCTGATACACCTGCAGGATGACCGGCTGCCGTTCGGCTTCGGCCGCAAGCATGACCGCCTTGGCGGTCTCATAATTGGCGATGTTGAACGCCCCCACCGCGCGCCCGGCGGCACGGGCGGCGGGGAGGATTTCCCGGAAGGTCACCAGCGGCATGATTACCGGCCTTTCGTGGCAAGCTCGTCCAGCAGCAGTACCTTCAACTGCGGGGCGTAGCGGTGGAGGACGGACTTCGTGTAGGGCGATGCCGTCACCAGCAGGTCGTCTGCGGGATGGTCGACCAGTTCCGCGATGTGCGCGCAGAGCTTGCAGACGAGTTCGGGATATAGCCGGTCGAGTACCACCGCGCCTTCTCCGGCGGTGTAGGATTCTTCGGGGTTCGTTCCGAAGGGGATCAGTTCATATCCCAGCCGGGTCAGCAGGTCGCGCGGCGCGGCGAGGTTGTCGTTGTAATTCTTCAGGTAGTCGCTGCCGAGATAATATACCTTTCCGCTGCCCTTCTTGCCTTCGAGGAATTGCGAGGCATGCAGAACCCGGACGCCGACCAGTTTTTTCTTGAGCCAATCGAAGCTGGCGGGGCAGGAGGTCACGAGGGTTGCGCAGCCCGAGGCCTTCACCGCGGCCGCGAATTTCGCAAACACCGCCTCCGCTTCCTTGGCGAAGCCCAGAACCTCCAGCGCTTTTCCGGCATCGCCGCCGGAGAGTATTTTGCAGCTCTGCGGCGCGTGGGTCTTGCTGCCATACAGATCGACGTAATAGAGCGTGTCGCCCGCGCCCTCAATCTGGAAGTCGACCTGTTGCAATTCGGCGGCAAGTTTCTTCACGTTCTCCGGGGCGCGTCCGGCCTCGACGAGATCGCGCCGCGCGGCGAGGATCAGGCCCGCTTCGTCGTAGTGGCTGACGCAGTGGTAGCGGCAGGAGGCGGCGAGATCGGCGCGGAAGAAGGCATCGATGTAGTCCGGGTGAACGGTACGGACGTCCTGCTCCAGTTTGCCGGTCATCAAAGCGCGGCCGCGCGGAGTGTCGGCTTCGCGGAAGGTAACGTTGCCGACCGCCGAGAGGTGCCGGCACATGAAACAGAAGCGGCAGGCGTGAATGGTATCTTTGAATGCGTCAATGTGCATGGTTGTGTCCTTGCGTGATGGTTGAATGAACGCGGCCGCAGATCAGCGGGAAAAGCCCATTTTGCCGGGGTTCATGATGTTGTTGGGGTCCAGCGTCTTCTTGATGCCTTCGAGAATCGGGAAGGCCGGGCCGTACAATTCCTTCATCAGACGCCCCAGCTTGAGGCCGACGCCGTGGTGCTCATTGATGACGCCGCCGTTCTGGATCGCCGCGCGGATGGCCATGTCCCAGATCTTGTTGTAGTATAGCGTTGCCTCCTCGGGATCCGCCGGCGGGTTTTCCACGATGAAGCGTGCGTAGAGCATGCAGCCCCATTCGTACCAGTGCGAGTAGTGCCCGATGAAGGCGGCCTCGGGAAAGTGCTCCTTGACGGTGTTCTTCATCGCCCAGTACACGTTCTCGATGTTGGCGAAGGTCGCCACGGTGTCGAGGGTGCCGAACGCTTGCGGCAGGTGGAACATGTACGGCGGATAAAAGAATTTGTAGCGGTGGTCCCACCAGCTTTGCCCGAGTTCGGTGCCGAGGTCTTCGTGCTCCTGTTTGCGGCAGAGTCCGCAGGCCTGTTCCAGCTCCAGATCGACGATCTTTTCATAGCCGTCAAAACCAAAGACCAGATACGCGCCGTCGCGGTCGATGCCGAGGACGCGTTTAATCAGGCGCTGGGTTTCGGGTTCGTCGTAGAGACGGATCGCGCACGGCCGCAGGCGGCTGCGCATGATGTTCGCGCCCGCTACCATCGCCTCGTGCATGTTCTTGAAA
>CAYWTJ010000071.1:0-2148 GCA_964460225.1 uncultured Planctomycetaceae bacterium
GATGGTCTCGCAGAAAATCCGCCGGGTCTTGTCGTCGACCAGCTTCTCGAACTCCGCCGGATTCTCCGTATTGCCCAGCCGCGCCTCAATGCCGAAGCGCTTGAGCGTGTGCGTGAAGAGCGTCACCGTTCCGCCGTACAGACGGCTGGAGGCGACGATGTTCTGGCCGGCGCTGGTGATGGCGCTCACGGCGTAAAAGGTCGCCGACATGCCCGAGGCGACGGTGATCGCCTGCGTGGCGTTGTGGACGGCGGCGACGCGCTTATCGAGGATGTCCGTGGTCGGATTGTTCAGCCGGGTGTAGATATTGCCCAAGGTCTTGAGTTGGAACAAATCCGCCGCGTGCGCGGCGCTGTTGAAGGCGTAGGCCGAGGTCTGGTAGATCGGCACGGCGCGGGAATTGCTGGCGCTGTCGATCGGCTGCCCGGCCTGCACCGCAATGGTATCAATGCCCTGATAATTCATCTTCTCTCCTTGCTCTGCGTCGGCAGAAACCGGCCTTCCGGGTTCCGCGCATATAGTTCCATACAAGATTCTGCCGCCCGGCTTGATCCGACGAAAACCGGTTCAAGCCTGCGCCGTTTCCGGGCGGAACTCCAAAAAATGCCCGCGCGGCAGGGTGATCTCAAAACAAGCGCCCGCGCCTTCGCGGTCGAGAAACCGGATCGAACCCCGGTGATCCTCAACAATCCGCTTGACAATCCCCAACCCCAGCCCGGTGCCTTTCTGCTTGGTCGTATAAAAGACCTCGAAGATCTTCGCCTCGGCGTCCGGAACGATGCCGATGCCGTCATCCTCGACGCTCAACTGAATTGTCTTGTCCCCCTCGCGGGTGGAAACGCGCACGGTGCCGCCGGCGAAGTCCGGTTCTTTTTCGCGCCGTTGATCGATCGCCTCGCGGGCGTTGCGCAGCAGATTCAGCATCACATGCGTAAACTGGTTCTGATCGAGCATCACCGGAAACATCCCCTCGGCCAGATGGCTTTCAATCAAAACGCCCGCTTCATCCATCTCCGGCTGCACAAACTCCAGCAGCTCGCGCATGAAACGGTTCAGATCCACCGGCTCCGGCTCCAGACGCGGCGGCAGGGCGAAGGTCAGGAACATTTCCAGCGTCTTGGAGAGCGCCTTGACCGCGGTGTAAATCCGCTGGCTGCGCCGCTCGTAGCGCGCCCGAATCTCCGCAGGCAGCTTCTCCACATCCTCGGCCAGAAGCTGGGCATTGAGCTGAATCGCATGCAACGGCGTGCGAACCTCATGCACCAGCCCGGCCGCCAACGCGCCGACGTAAGCCATCCGCTCCCGACGACTGCGCTCCTCCTGCTCCTTCTCCCAGCGTGGTGCCGGCATCTCCCTCTCCCGCCCGTCCAATGCTGCTCCCCGAAACGCCAGTCCCAGCCCCCCCCCTTTTGGTGAATCCCGACAGCATCGTCCGCAGGGGACGCGTCCAAATTCCGACCACAGGGCGAACGAGGAACCGAATGCGCACGGGTACCTGAAGAGCGCGGTGGCGCGGTGGCTCGTCCCCTCCGCCCGCTAACCCTCCTCAACGATCTCTCCCTATTATATGCGATTTTGTATTTTGTCAATTACATAATTTCGTATATTCTGCAACCAATTGATATAATTGATGATAAATATTTGTATTTCTCAAAAAGTGGTTCGCAGAAGAATCCGGATTGTGGGCGGTTTACGATTTCGGGTGGAGGGAATCGGGAGGCCGTTGCCCCCGCTCGCGCGATGGGAAACTGTCCGGACGGGCGAACAGGGTTACACATCCATGAGATGTGATTGCCCTCCAGCGGATAGAGAAGCCATACCGCTCACCACAGCCACAAAAAATGCCCGGACAATCATCCGGGCATTCCATTCTGGCACTCCGTCGCTGGAACCGGCGCAGCCGTCCGCATGACCGGCGGCCTACTCGTCCTCATCGTCGTCGGCGTCTTCTTCGATTTCCTTGCGGGGCGCGATCTGGCAGGCGCGCACACACTTTGGCGAAGACGCCTCCAGCAAGCCGCAGGCCGCAAAGAAGCCTTCCGCCCCGGCAAAGTCCGCATGCGCGGGGTATTCAATCTTGATGTGGTCGCAGCCGCGTTTCTTGAGCACCGCCTTCGCGCCCTCCAGCAGCTTGCGGCCGATGCCCTT
>CAYWTJ010000072.1:0-2928 GCA_964460225.1 uncultured Planctomycetaceae bacterium
CGGCGCGAGCGTTCGAGTAGCGACTTTATTCCGTTGCCCCCAAACACCGGTTCGCACAGCGTACTCTGCCAGCCGCCGGTCAGCGAAGAAATCGATGACGAAATGGAGCGTCTGCGGCGGGAACTGAAGAAGGACCGGTAGAAATGCACTGGTGCCTGTCGCGGCGGCAGTTCGTGGAGTGAAGCGAGATGACAAGACATGTTGCGCTCGTTCTGCTGGGGATGGCGGTTGCGCTGTGGGTGGGGGCGTATGTGTATTACCGTCCGGCGGGAGTATCGGTGATCGGCTGGTTGGAGCCGCGCACCGCATGGGATGGTTGTATGGTGGGAGGGGCGTTTTATGGCGGTTATGAGGAGCCGGACGCGTTGCGGGATCTGGCGCGCGCCGCGGGGTATTACCTCTTTCTGCCGTTGAATCTGTTGGATCGCCGGGTTTTGGGAAATCATTATCTGCTGACTTATCCGTTTTATTGGTGAGGTATTCCGGTGGGTGCGGAACAATGGTCTGGCGTTACGGGGAAGGTTTTTTTTAATTTTCATTCGATGGGGAGAGCATCATGGGCATTCTTGGCAGAATCGGCGATCTGGTGAAGTCCAACGTCAACGATGTGATTGACAAGGCTGAGCATCCGGAGAAGCTGCTCAAGCAGATGATCCGCGATCTTGATGACTGCATTGACGACGCCAAAAAAGAAGCGGTGCGTGCGCTGGCGGAGCTGGAGAAGCAGGAGAAACAGGTCGAGGCCAAAGCGCGGGAGGTCGCGGACTGGCTGGGGCGCGCGGAACTGGCGCTCAAGGGCGGCAACGAGGATATGGCCCGCAAGGCGCTGGAGCGCAAGGTGGAACATGAGAAGACGCTCTCCGCGCTGCAAGACCGCGCTGATCAGGTCCGGCTGGGGGCGGATAGCCTCAAGGCCAGCATTAAGGATATGCAGGACAAGGCCACCGAAGCGCGCAATCGCCTGAGTTCGTTGCAGACCCGCAGCGCGGCGGCGACCGCCACCAGCCGGGCGCAGAAGGTGATGGATAAGCTCAATGCCCCCGACGGCGGCGCGGCGAAATTTGACAAGATCAGCCGCCGCATCGGTGACCTTGAGCGAGAGAACGCGGTGCGTTCGGCGGTCAACGAGATTGCTTCGCAGGAGGCGGATGCGGAGAAGTCGTTTGTGGAGCTGGAGAAGAAGGCGGCGGTGGATTCCGAGCTGGAAAGCCTGCGCAACCGCCTGAAATAAGCGGTGCGCGGCGTGGGACGGGGAAGATATCATGCTGGAGAACGGCGGCCTGGTCGGTAATCGCTACCGCATTTTGCAGCTTCTGGGCAAGGGCGGAATGGGCGAGGTGTACGCCGCGCGCGAGTTTACGCTCGGGCGGACGGTGGCGCTGAAGGTGTTGAACCCGCAGAGCGCGGGCGTGGACGGGGCGTTGCGCCGTTTCTCTCTGGAAGCGCGGACGATTGCGGCCCTCAGTTCGCCGCATATCGTGCAGATCTATGAGTTTTCCCCCGCGCATAATCCGCCCTACATTGCGATGGAATACGTTCACGGCGGCGACCTCGCGCGGCACATCCGCGAACACTCCGCGCCCGAACCGCGTGCGTTTGTGGAGTTCGCCCGCCAGTTGCTGACGGGGCTGCGCGCCGCGCATGCCGCCGGCATCATTCACCGCGACATTAAACCTGCCAATATATTGATCGCGGATGGGCAGACCCTGAAAATCACCGACTTCGGGCTGGTGCGCAGCCTGCATGCCGACGAGGGCCTGACCAACACCGGGTCGACGGTGGGGACGGTGGAGTACTTTCCGCCCGAGGTCGCGCAAGGCGAGAAACCGGGCAAGTACAGCGACGTCTACAGCGCGGGCATCACGTTATATGAACTTTTGACGGGGCAGTTGCCCTTTGAACGCGACGATAGCGCGCTGAAAATGCTGCTGCGCATTGCGCAGGAAGCGCCGCCGCCGCCGGAGACCTTCCGTGACGATCTGCCGCCGGGGCTGCGCGATTGGTTCGCGCGCGTTCTCACCTTCCGCTATCACGAACGGTATCAGGATGCCGGCGAGGCACTGGCGGGGCTGCTGGAGAAATGCCCCGACCTTTGCACGGGGGCGTTTGTCGTCGAGCCGCCCGCTCCGCGCTCGGATGAAACGCTGATCTTCTCCTCCGGTTTCCCGGAGAAAGCGGCGGAGAAGAGTGCGGCGCAGGAGCAGAGGAGCCGGCAGCGCGAGACGCCGGTGGAAGAATGCACGTCGGGGATCGACGCGGAGGATGGGGCGCAGGCCAGATCCGGCAAAAAAAAGCGGAGGAAGGATTCGGCGCTGCGGGCGCAGGACGCGCAGAGCATCATCGGGCTGGCGCTGGATCTGGAGCGGGAAGGGCGTGACGCGCTGGATGAGGAACAGCTTGTCCGGCTGGCCGCCGAGGCCGGGGTGGACGCGGAAGCGGCGCGGGAGGCGATTGAGAGTTATCGCACGAATAAAAAGAAGCGCAAGCGGCTGATCCGGCGGGCAAAGATTGCGGCGCTGGCGGCGGCGGCGGCGATCATGCTGGCGTTTGCGATTGGCTATCTGCTGCGGCCTGCGGAGAAGTTGCAGCGGCAAGTGGTCGTGACGGCTGGGGGCGGATTTGCGTCCTCGTCGGGGTTCCACGTGATGGCGACCGATGTCCCGGCTGCGCCGGAGGCTGCTTCCGCGCTCTCCGCGCCGGCGCTTGAGGTCGGACGGGCGTGGACCAACACCAGCTTGCGGTATGATTCGGAAAAGCAGGTGGTGTTGCTGCGGCTGATTACGCACCCGAACGGGGAGAATGGAACCGCGCAGAGCGCGGCCTTGCGGGCGCGTTTGAACGCGACGGCATGCAGGCTGCGCACCAGCCCGAAGTCGGTGATTTTCAGGGTCTGCCCATCCGCGATCAATATATTGGCAGGTTTAATGT
>CAYWTJ010000073.1:0-35997 GCA_964460225.1 uncultured Planctomycetaceae bacterium
CGCGTTGCCATCGCGTTGCAACCCGATCCGGGACAGGCAGTTGGCGGCCGCGATGGCAACGCGTTCGCTCTTGCATGCCAGCGCCTGAACCAGCGCATCGGCAGCAGTTCCCGTCGCCACAGGGGCGGGAGCAGCCGGAACGCTTCCCGAAGTCGCCACCGGAGCGTTCACCGGAGCCGCAGCAACGGCAGCGGCATCGCCGGAAGCGCCCTTGCCGCCAGTAGCAGGCTTGCCGTTGTCCAAGGTTGACTGCGCACGGGTTGCCAGATCCAACCCCGTGGCAACGCGCGGATACTTTTTGAGTGTCTCCCAGCCGGATTTGCCGCAGACCAGCGTCAGCGCGTCCAGCGCGGAAACCGCGACCTCGGTCTTCTGGTCGATCATTGCCTTCTCGAGCACGGCAGAAAGGTAGTCCGCACCCAGCGCATACGCCACACGCATGTTGCGGTTCAGCCGGTCGCGCCAGTCGTTGGCGTCCTTGCGGATCTTCTCGGCATCGGGGAAGGACATGTCCTCGCGGAAGAGCAGCTTTGCGATGGTATCGGCCTTGTTCTTCTGCTGCATGAAGATGCTGGCCAGCATTACCTGGAAGGGCACCTTCGAGGACGCCAGAGCCATGCCGCGATAGGCCGCTTCTTCCGCCAGCAGATCGGAGAGGATGAAGCTGGGGGCGGCAGCCTGCTGCAGGGCGCCCTTGCTCTCTTCCGCCGCCGGATTCCAGACCCACATGGTCCGGTTCATGTCAAGAATCTCGCGGTCGACCGCCGGCCCGCCAAGATAATAGTGGTTGGCAAGAGCGAGAAAGTAATCCGCCGCCGGCAGGAGAGCGGAAGCCTTCTGCCCGGTGATGTTCTCAAGAGCAACGGCAGCGGTATCGCGCGTGCTGGAGAGGTTGTCCTTGTTGTCATACACAGACTTCAGGTAGGGAACGGCGCGCTGATCGCGCGGCTGAATATCGCCCAGAATGCTGCAAACCTGCTGCAGCAGAAGCTGGTCGTTACACTTCAGCACCTCACTGAGGGGAATCGTGACCTGTTGCCCAAGGCAGAGCAGGATGAAATGCGCGTTCGTGCAGGAATTGTCGTTTTTGCTGTTGCGCAGATACTTCACCAACTCCGGCACGGCATACGTTCCGAGGCGATCGATTTCCAGCATATTACGCTGTGCGTTTTCGGTGCTCTGAACCGCGCTCCCGACAATGCGGCCGATCATCTCCGGAGAACGCAACTGCCCCTGCTCAAACCGTTGCGCCCGCGACAGCAACAGAAGCGGGGTATTGCCCACCGACTGCAACTCTTCCTTCCATGCCTGCACGCGGGAACTGAGCTTGCGGAATTCCTCGGGCTGATCCGCCTTGAGGGCGGCAATATCCTGCAGCAGCGCCTCGGCGCGCGAAGCTTCAAAGGAATCGGCGGCGTAGCCGTTCTTGACGAACGCCTCCTTGACCGCCTTCGCACGGTCCGCAGCCTTCTCGGCGTTGGTCATGTCCAAGGCAAAAGCGGCTTCGCCCAACAGGGTCAGAACCTGCCGTTCGGCGGCATTGAGCTGGGGACGGTCCCCATACTTCTGCATCTCAAGCATGATCTTCTCACCAAAGAGCTTGCGCAGCGCAAAGGCCTCCGCGTCGGTGGGGTTCTCGGCCTGCAGACGGTTCAGGGCCGCGCGGGCCTCGATGAACCGGTTGAGCTGAAAACGATCAACCGCAAGTTCCATGAGCTGCTCAAGATTCTTCATGCGCTCGGGGGTGGCGGCGTCCGCGGCATAGACACGGGTAGCCAGAGGACCGGCGGCGGCACCGGTGAGCAGGAGGGCAGCCATAACATTCAATAAGCGGTTGTGCATTACATTACTCCCTGATATGTAATAACAAAATCAATGCTTGTAGAGATTCCCCCGATAGCGCTTGCGCGACGGCCAAGACCGTCTGACCGGTTATCCGGACACACCCCCGGACAATTTTACACTATCATACGACCTGCCGCCGGACGCGGCAAGGGTATAGTTCACCTGTGAATTTTCCGCCCGGCCCTTTTTCTTTTGCTTTTTTTTGCTTTTTCCGGTTATATTCACACAAAAAGAGCGGTTTACCCCCTTTTCATGTCGCATCAACTTTAATCATAACATGAAAAAACCAACATTTCCGTCTCAAATGCAGTCGGGCTACGGAATCTTAACCCCATACGGCTGAGACAGACGTTTACCGGATGGCATCCCACATGGAAGGAGTTTCGCCTCTTCAGCGGGGAGCCGGTATATTACGCGAAAATCAGGCAGAATGTCGGAATATTCGGGAGAACACGATGCAAAATCAAAGGAAAACACGCTGGTATGGTTGGTGCATGGCGGGATTGCTCCTGCTCACGGGAGCCTCGCGCGGCACGGAAGTCGCTCCTGCCCCTCAACCGGAAAACAAGGGAGTCTTGGAGGAGAAGCTCGGGGGCAAGGATCGCATCCTCGCCTACCTCAGCACCGACAAGCCGATTTACCGCGCGGGCGAAACCGTCTACTTCCGGGGCGTCCTGCTGGACGCGAAGACCAACATCCCGGCCTCGTTCGAGAACCGCCCCCCACAGGTGAGCCTTGTCCTGAAGGGGCCGAAGGGCGATATCGTGGCACGCCTGACCAGCACCGCCGTCGCCAACACCAGCGGCCTGAGCTGGACGGTTCCGGCTGGACAGGCGGGGGGTGAATACACCGCGACCCTCACTGCCAACGGCTGCGCGCCGGCGGAGCGGAAGTTCGACATCCGCGCCTACAATCCGCCCCGTCTCAAAACGCAGATTGAATTCGTGCGCAAGGGCTACGGCCCCGGCGATACCGTGCAGGGCGTGGTGAACGTCAAGCGCGCCGAGGGCGGGATTCCGGCGGGCGCGAAGGTGACGGCCATCGCCCGCGTCGACGGCGCGGAGGTCGCCCGGCTGGAAAATCTCGCCGTGGATGCGCAGGGTAACTGCGCGGCGGAATTCAAACTCCCGCCCGCGATTGAGGTCGGTGACGGGACGCTGGCGTTCCGCATCGAGGACGGCGGCGTCATCGAAACCGCCTCAAAGACGATTCCGATTCTGGCGCAAAATCTCGACATCGCATTTTATCCCGAAGGCGGCGACCTCATCGAGGGTCTACCCTGCCGCGTTTATGTACAAGCCCGCCGCCCCGACGGCAAACCGGCGGATGTTGAAGGAAAAGTCTGCCCTTTAGGAGAGACTGGTGAACTGCTTGACGTCAGCAAACCCATGCCCAGACTCAAAACGTCCCACGAAGGGCGAGGAGTGCTGTTCCATCGCGGTGGTAATCCGTATCCATTTTTTACTCCCACACCGGAGAGTACGTACGCGCTTGTCCTCACCAAACCCTCAGGCATCAAAAAGATATTTCGCCTACCGGCTGTGAAAAAAACCGGCGCGACGCTGCGGGCGAACAAGGAGAGCTATCCGTATGACAGCCCGATCTCGCTGACCGTCTTTTCGACGGCAGACTCGGCTGCCGCAAAGGTGACGCTCTGCAAGCGCGAAACCGAAATCGTCAGCGCGACCGTCGAACCGGGCAAAGAGACTACGCTTCTTCTCGATGCAAAAGATTATGAAGGCGTGCTCATTGCCACCGTCTGGGACGCGCAGGGCAAGCCGCTGGCGGAGCGCCTTGTCTTCCGCCAGCCGAAGTTCGCGGTCAATATTAAGATCACCCCGGAAGCAAAGGAATTTGTTCCCGGCGGGAAGGTGAAGCTCAATATCGAAACCACCGACGCCAAAGGTTCGCCCGTCGAGACCGTGGTCGGACTCGCCGTCACCGACGAGGCGGTTCTGGAGATGATCGACAAGCGCGAGCAAGCCCCGCGTCTGCCGGTAATGGTCTATCTGGAAAACGAGGTCAAGGATTTGGCCGACGCGCAGGTGTACTTTGACGCGAAGAACCCCGATGCCGCGCGGGACATCGACCTGCTGCTCGGCACGCAGGGCTGGCGGCGCTTTATTCTCGTGAAGTTTGATGAACTGGTGAAGACCGACCCCGACGCCGCCAAACGCGCACTTGCATTTCAGCAAAGGAATCTGATTCGTCCCATAACGGGTGCCGTGCGTGCGGCAGCGGATGACGACGATGATGATGATATGCCGGTGCCGGTCATGGCGCCCGCCATGCCTGCGGCAGCCGGCGCCGCTCAACCCGAAGGCGCGGTTGATGCGGCCGCTCAGGTTCTTCATAATCCGCAGGTACTGGTCGCCAATGGCAGAAATCAGGCGATCCCTGCCGTCCCCGAAGAGCAACGCGCGGTTGTGCTGGATGAACTGAAAAAAGCGGAAGCGCCGGCGGCCGAAGACGCAAAGCGGAACGTTGCGGATCTGGAAGAAAAGCAGGATGCCCGCGCTGGCGAGATGAAGGAAGAAGCCAACGCAAAGATTAACGGGGATCAAATTGCAATAGTGGCAGGGGTAGGCAGATTGTTTGGCCGGGCACGCCCCGAGCCGGGACAATATGTCGCGATCCGTGAGTACGCTCACGCCGTGCGCAAGGACCGCAAGCCGAACGATCGCGTGGACTTCACCGAAACCCTGTACTGGAACGCCGGCATTCGCACCGGTGCGCGCGACGGCAAGGCGCAGGTCGAATTCAGCCTCAGCGATAGCGTGACGACGTTCTCCGTCCGCGCCGACGCTTTCGGCAACAACGGCGCGCTCGGTGAGGCGACCGTCGGCGTTGAGTCGCTGGAACCGTTCTACATCGAGCCCAAGCTGCCGGTCAGCGTCACCGCCGGCGACCGGATTGAGCTGCCCGTCGCGTTCGTGAACTCCACCGACAAAACGCTCAAGAACGCCAATCTGCTGGTGAAGGCCGATGGGTTGGACGCCGCCGCGCCCGCCCCGGCCGATCTGCAACCAAAGGAGCGCGCGCGCCGCATCGTCACCCTGAACGCCGCCAAGCCCGGCACGTACACAATCACCCTCAGCGCCGCTGCCGGCGGGTATGTCGACACCGTCACGCGCACGCTCACCGTTGCCCCACGCGGCTTCCCCATTGAGGTCGCGGGCGGCGGACTCTTCAGCGCCGAGAAGAAGTTCGTCTACAAACTCACCCTCCCGCAGACCCTCGTCGCCGGCAGTCTCAGCGCCGCCGCGAAGGTCTACCCCACTCCGCTGGCGAACATGCAGGAGGCGCTCAACGCCCTGCTGCGCCAGCCCTGTGGCTGCTTCGAGCAGACCAGCTCCACGAACTATCCACTGGTCATGGCGCAGCAGTATTTCACCACCCATCAGGGCGTCGACCCTGCGACCATCAAGAAGGCCGGCGACCTGTTGGCCGACGGTTACAAGAAGCTGACCGGCTTCGAGTGCAAGGATAAGGGCTATGAGTGGTTCGGCGGCGACCCCGCGCACGAGGCGCTGACGGCCTACGGCCTGATGCAATTCTGCGAGATGTCGTCATTGATGCCCGTCGATTCCGGGATGATCGGCCGCACCCGCACGTGGCTGCTCTCCCGCCGCGACGGCAAGGGCGGCTTCCTGCGCAACGACCGCGCCCTCGACAGCTTCGGCCGCGCGCCCGTCCCTACGACCAACGCCTATATCGTCTGGTCGCTCTTGGAGTCCGGCGAAGACCCCGCCAAGCTCGCTGAGGAAATCGCCGCCGTCAAGAAGGAAGGGCAGGAAGCGAAAGACCCCTATGTGGTGGCTCTGGCGGCGAATGTTCTGTTCCTCGCCAAAGACAACCCCGCCGCGCTGGAGCTGTGCAAGAAGCTTTCTGCCGCCACCGGAAAGGACGGCAGCCTGACGGGCGCGACCAGCATCACCTGCTCCGGCGGCGAGTCGCTGACGATTGAAACGACCTCGCTGGCGATTCTTGCGTGGCTGCGCGCGCAGGGCGAGTACGCCCCGCAGGTGGAGAAGTCCATGCAATGGCTCTTCGAGAGCTGCAAGGCCGGCCGCTTCGGAACCACGCAATCGACAATCCTCGCCCTCAAGGCGATCAACGCCTACGACAAGGCCCGCGCCAAGCCCAAGGCCGCCGGAAGCGTGCAACTGAGGATCGACGGCAACGCCTTCGGTAAGCTTGTGGAGTTCACGCCCGATACCAAGGGCGCGATCAGCCTGCCGGACTTCGCCGCCGCGCTCACCCCCGGCGAGCACACGCTGGAGCTGGTCATGACCGGCGGCAGCGAGATGCCCTGCGGGTTGGAGGTGAAGTACTACACGCCCCTGCCCGTCTCCGCCGCCGGCTGCAACCTGACGCTCTCGACGGCGTTGTCGGCCGAAACGATTGCCGAGGGAGAGCCGCTGGAGATGAAGGTCAAGCTCACCGTTGGTACGCAGATTGCCTCGACCCCAGTGGCGGTCATCGGTATCCCGGCGGGTCTGGAGCCGCGTCATGATCAGCTCAAGGAGCTGGTGAAGGCTGGCCGCATCGATTCCTATGAGGTGACGGGACAGGAGGTGGTGTTGTACTGGCGGGCGCTGAAGGCCGGACAGGTTGTAGAGCTGCCGCTGAGCCTGAAGGCCGCAATCCCCGGTCAGTACGCCGCTCCCGCTTCGCGGGCATACCTGTACTACACCGACGAGCTGAAGAGCTGGGTTCCGGGCCTGAACATCACGGTGAATCCACAGCAGCTTGTTCTTGTGGAGTAGGTTTTGCACCGCGCGGTCTGAACATGCAATACAAAAGTGCGCGATTGCCGGTTTGAATAACCGCTTACGCGACATTAACTACTTCATCCTGAGTTACGTTCCTTGGAGGGCGGCTGGAAAAAATCCGGCCGCCTTCTGTATTTTCGCGCAGGTTTTGCTATGATAAACTTGGACACGGACGGCGGCGACCCCGGCATTTTCTCTTCCGGCGATCGTGCGTCCTGTACGGACGCTTCATCCGTGTCTGCGCGTTCCCGGACGCCGGTTGCCCGGGATTCGATTATCAGGTAATCACTCGACCACAATGGAACTTCTCACCGAACATTACGACAAGCTCCTGCTGATGCTCGTTCTCGCTTGCTGCTCCGGCCTCTTCTCAGGCAGCGAAACGGCTCTGTTCTCCCTCACCCCGGCGGACGTCAACCGCTTGCGCCGACGCGGCGGCTTATGCGCCCGCGCCGCACTCGGACTCTACGCCAAGCTTTCGGATTTCCTTCTGACCGTCCTGCTCTGCAACCTGATTGTCAACATTCTCTTCTTCGCCATCTCCGGCACCTTTGCCGTCAGCCTGGGCGAACGCTACGGCGCCACTTGGGGCGCCGCATTCGGGGCGGGAACTGTCGGCGCGCTCCTTCTGTTCGCGGAGGTTATGCCGAAGATCTTCGGCGCTGCCGCCAGCTTCCACGCCAGCCTGATCGCCGGTCCCCCGCTGGCGTTGCTGCACCGGCTGCTCTGGCCGATCCGCCGGACCCTGCAAGAGATCGTCCGCTACTGCGAACGCCTCGCGGATGTCCGACCGGAGGATGATGACGCCGCCGACGAGCTCAAACTTCTCTTTGAACTCGGTCAGAGCCGCGGCGTGCTGAGCCGGGACGAGAACGGCCTGCTTACGGCCGTGGTCGAACTCCCGGAAATCCGCGCCGGCGACATCATGACACCGCGCGTGGATGTGGCGTGCGCGCGCGCCGACACCCCGCGTGAGGAGATCCTGCAGATCGCCCGGCAAGCCAAGCACAGCAAGCTTCCGGTTCTGGCCAAAGACGGCGGCGAATTTTCCGGCTGGATTGACGCGCGCGAGGCATTCTTCCGCCTGCAGCCGTGCGAACCGGCGGCCCGGATTGTCCGCAAGACCATCTGCGTCTCCGAGTTCGACCGGGGCGACCAGATTTTGCGCAAGTTTCTGGAGAAGCATGCTCGGCTGGCGCTGGTAATCGACGAACGCGGCGGCACGGCCGGCATCCTCGCCATTTCCGACCTAGCATCCGAGATCTTCGGTGAATTGGGGGACGAGGATGTCCCGCCAGCCGAATACATCACCGCTGCCGGAAACGGCGAATACCTCCTCGACGGACGGCTGAGTCTGCGCGAATGGCGAACGATGTTCGGCATCGAAGAGGAATTTTTTGGGTTATACAGCCTGGGCGGACTCGTGGCGGCGGAACTTGGCCGTCAACCGGCGGCGGGCGATGAAGTGCGCGTCGCCGGAATGCAACTGCACGTTCAAAACCTCCGCCGTCGACAATGCGGTCTGATCCGGATGACGCCCTCACCGGCTGCGGCGGCCTCGAAGGAGGAAGAAGGATGCTGATCCTTTTGACGACATTGTGCGGCATGCTGGGCTGGCTGGCGCTTTCCGCTTTTATGAGCGGATTGGAGACCGCAGCCTATGGGGCCAGCCGGCCGCGCCTGCAGGTTCTGGCCGAAGAGGGCAACCCTTCGGCGCAGCGGGCACAAACGCTGCTGAGCAATATGCCGGGGCTGATTTCGACCGTTCTGGTCGGCAACAACGTCGTCAACTATATGGCCAGCTACACGCTGGCGGTATCTCTGCAAGCAGCGGGCGTTCTCTCCCCCGAAATCTGGACAACCGTGGTCATCACCCCCGTGTTCTTCATTTTTGGCGAATCACTGCCCAAGCGTCTGGCATACCGGTATGCCAACGCGGCTCTGATGGCATCGGCGCGGCTGCTGACGGGACTGAAACTGCTGCTCTGGCCGGTCTGCCGGATTCTGGAGGCCTTCTCCGAGCTGTTACGGGCAGCGCTGAAAAAAGCCGGCTTGACGCGGCCGGAACTCAAGGGCAAACATCTTCTGGCCGAAAGCATCGAAGCCAGCGCAGCCGATGGCGTCCTCAGTGATGCGCAACACCGTATGGCTAACCGGATTATGAATCTGGAAAAGCTCACCATCGGCGAAGTGATGCTGCCCGCCCGCAAAGCAATCACGGTCTGTGAGGCGGAAATCTGCCAGAACGCTGGCGAACGGGTTCTGGACATGGGGTACGCGCGGGCGCTGTTGACCGCCCGCGACGGAACGCTGACCGGCCATTTGATTACCCTTAACCGCATGCTCCGCGAACCCGACCGGCTGCATCAGCCCGTTGCCGCACTGGCGACCCCGGCCATGCGCCTCGATACCCGCACCCCGGTCCTGCACGCGATCAACCAGATGCGGCGGGGCGGTTCGCGGCTGGCGGTCGCGGTCAATGCCAGCGGCCGGCCGGTGGGGGCGATTCCCTTCACCATGCTGTTGGGATATGTCACCGGCAGCATCCGTCTCTGAAACGTTGGCGAAGGCATGCGCCTCTGGAAGAAACGCCCTCCGCACCGCCCTCGCCAGCCAGCCGAAGCCGGCTTGTTCTCCCGGAAATTCATGGCCCTTGCAGCCCTTCGCCGTCTTTGAAAAGCCCAGACACCAATTCCTCTACAAAAACATTACGTTACTATCCATTGCCAGCCTCACCATGCCAAGCGTTTCTTTATTAACATCGCATTCACCTATCATATAATATGTTACAAGGTTTTTCTCGCCTTTTCGCCCAACAACGCCCTTCCATATAATGCACCATATAGTTACACATAATATCCAAAATAAGGATACAGAGGGGAAAGATAATAAGTTGAAAGGTGTTGCACGCTCTCAACTTTTTTCGTAAAATCTCCCACTGTGACATCTGAGGTGCTTATCTTCAAACTAAAAAACAAGGAGAGTGCAGAAATGGCAAAGACCAAAGAGAAGATTGAAAAGGCTCTGACCAAGAGTGAGTTGCTGGCGAAGATAGCCGATTCGACCAATCTCACCCGCAAGCAGGTAAGCGACGTTTTCGACAGCCTCGGCGCTCAGATCGGTTCGAGCCTCGGTGCGAGCGGCTGCGGAAAGTTCGTCCTGCCCGGGCTGGTCAAGATTGAGGTCAAGCATGTTCCGGCCAAGCCCGCCCGCAAGGGTGTGCCCAACCCCTTCAAGCCCGGCGAAACGATGGATATCCCCGCCAAGCCGGCTTCCTCGAAGGTTCTGGTCCGCGCTCTGAAGGGTCTCAAGGAACTGATCTAACTTCCACCGTCTGCTCGGGATAGTCCCTGCGACTTCGGCATGAGCGGAATCCGGGAGGAGAGAATCTCACGATTCTGTCTCCCGCTGGAAAACCAAATCTGGTCAATAAAATATCCGCCGGCAGTCTGCCAGCGGATATTTTATTGACCACCCCGCTTCAGAACGTTACCGGCAGGCCAGAATCCGCACATTGGGAATCCCCCCGCAGGTGGCGGGAAGGGCACCATTTGCCAGCAGCCAGCAGCAGGAGCCGCTGCCGCTCAGACGTGGCAGCCAACCGGAAGCGCGTAACGCTTCGTGCATCGGCCGCTGCCGGGCTTCCAACCGAAAGGCTGTTTCTTCAAAACGATTGAAGCTGGCGGCATGAATCCGGCGCAGAATATCCTGTCGGGCTGAATCTTCATCCCCTTCCACCGAAAAATGCCCGCTGAATTCCTGCCAGCATCGCAGCAATTCGCGCGGACTCCTCTGCTGAAATTCCTCCGGCAGAAGATTGCGATACGCCTCGATGGTCGAGATCTTCCAATCCGGTGCCGCGACGGCCACCGGCAGCGGCAACAAATCCGGGCGCGGAGTGATGATCTCGCCCCGTCCCTCACACAAACAAACGCCGCCATGCAGAAAAAAAGGAACATCGCTGCCGATCTGCGCCCCGAGTCGCGCCAACTCCCCGCGCGTCATCCCCAATCTCCAGAGCCGGTTGCAGAGCATCAGCGCCGCAGCCGCATCGCTGGACCCCCCGCCGAGTCCGCCCCCATCGGGAATCCGCTTGATGAGATGAAAAGCCGCGCCGGACGATACCCCCGCCTCCTGTTGCAGCCTCCGCGCCGCCCGCAAGACCAGATTGCTTTCATCCAACGGGATGCCGGGCGAATCGCAGGACAGAGACAGTCCCTCCCCGGAGTGGACGCTCAAGGTATCGCAGAGGGAAATGGTCTGAAACAACGAAACCAGATCGTGATAGCCATCAGAGCGCCGGCGAAGAATCTCCAGAAACAAATTCACCTTTGCCGGGGCCTCCAGCGTCCACCCTCCGCTGGCGGTGGCGACGGGCTGACGAGCCGCACTCAGCCGGACACTGTTGTTGCTGCGGAACGGTCCTTCGCACATTATTTCCGCTCCTCCCGCACGGCGTTCGCCGCCCTTCCGGCCTCCGCAGCGGCCTGCGCGTCGCCCGGATCGGCATACGAAACCGTTTCCTCCATTGCGGCGCTGACGGCGTTGCAGAAACGTTTGAATTCGGCGTATTCCGCCGGTTTCACCCGCTCATACCGGATGGTCAGCTCCGCCTGCAGCGTCAGCACACCGTCCTTTACCTCCGCCTTGCGGACAAAGCCGGCCGCAGGGGTCTGTAACTCCAGATTGCCGGGCGTGGTTTTAAAACGGGCGCCGGCCGGCAGCACAATCCGCGCTCCCTTGCGCGTAATGCGCGGCTGTCCCAGCAGCAGGTCATAGTGCCGCGCCGGCAGGCTGGTCAGACCGCTCAAATCCAGCGGAAAGAACGAGGTCTTCAGCCGATATTCCCCCGCACTGTTTCGCGCGAGCGTCTTGGAGGAGACCTGAAACGAAAAGGTCGCTTCCTGCACCTTTCCGGGAGCGGAGCACTGAATATCCGACACTGTCCCGCCGGGATACCGCTCTTGGACGACCGTGGAAAGCATATACTTCAGCGATTCCGGTTTTTCCAGAAGCTGCATGTAATCCATCGCCCCCTCGCCATGCTCAAGATTGTGCACCAGCAACATCCCCGCGCCCCCCGGCTGCAACGTCGCCTCCACGGTGGTTTCGTCCAGACATTGCTCCGGAGCCGCAGGATCAATGACGACCTGCTCCCCCTTGCCCGGCCCGAAGACCAACGCCTTGGTTCCGCGGTCCATAAACGGGATCATCTGAAACGGATGGTAATCCACGGTGCCGTCAAGCCAGTAATGCTTCCCGCCTTCGCCGTCTTTTCCGACCGCCGGAACATACGCGATCGAATGGTTGTAACTGTCGCTGGCCGGCAAACCCAGCGGCTCAGCGCCTTCGTCGCGGCTGCGCACCAATACCGGCCGCGCCTCGACCCCCGCTTCCTGCAACATCGCCACAAACAATGCAGCGGTGTCCTTACAGTCGCCGTAACGCGACTGAAAGGTCCGCTCCACCTTATGCGGCACATACCCGAACCGCCCGAAAGAGATCGACACATAGCGGATTTCATCCACCACAAAATCATAGATCGCCCGGATCTTTTCCTCGCGGGTTTTGGCGTTCTCGGTTAGCGCCGCGACCTTTTGTTTCATCTCGGCGGTCAGCTCCATCTGCGGCTGAAAGAGGTTCCACGCCCAAGCCCCGAGCGTATTCCAGTCGCGGAAGGTACTCACCCCGAGCTGCGCCTTGATCTCGGAGTAAGGCGGCATCGCCGGTTCGGGCTTAATTCCGGGAATATCCTTCTCATCCCAATCGAGGCAGGCTATGCCATTCTGCAGGGTACGCTTGGGCTGGTAGTCCGCATTCGCCAGCGCAAACCGCAACGGCATCTGCTCGGGATATTCGATGGTGTACCGAAAGCGCACCGCCGGCTCCATGCCGCCGAAGAAATAGTTATCGCAGAACTCGTTGTGGTACAACTGCTCGCCGTTGTCTTCGACGGTCCACTGGAAGTCCACAATCGAGCCTTCCTTCACCTCCGGCAACGCCACGTATCGCACCCGGCCGCCGGAGCCGTACATCAACGACGCGCTGCCGTCCTCGCCGTAATCGTTGTCGCTGATCTGCGCGTTGTCGGCGTAGCTGCCATCGGGCCGCCAGACGCGCGCGCGCACCACCGTTGCCCGCTGCGACCCCGGAGCATAAGGAATCTGCATCTGCGCCGCGTCATCCGCTCCGCGCTGCCGCAAGACCTTGACCACGCTGCGGTACATTCTCTGCGCGGTGCCGTTGGGGTTGACGCGGATAAAGCACTGATCGAGCAGAATCGCCGTATCAAAGTCCGGATAATCCTTGCTCTGCAGGTCGCGTCCCTTCAGTTCGGAGAACGGAAGATCCACCCGCTCATAAAACGCCTTCTCCTGCGGCAGCAACTGCGTGAGATATGCCTGCAGCAACGGATTGTCCCGTTTGATCGCCAGCGAACGGGCCAGCAAGGCCCGGCCGTCCTCCCCCTTGCCCGCGCACAGAAGCAGCCGCCCCGTTTTTTCCAGCAGCAGCGGCGACTGCGGCATCCAGCGCAACCCCTCGCGCGTCATCTCCGCCGCGCCGGCATAATCCCCCAAGGCCACGCGCGCCGCCGCCGCCGCATCCCAATAGGACTCTTCATAGGTCACCCGCCGCGCCAGCCGCAGATACTCCTGCCCGGCCTTCTCATAGGCTCCGGTCTTGAAGTGCAGCCCCGCCAGCGCCGCCAGCACGCCCGGCTCGGCACAGCCGCTGCCGGCCAGCAACCGCTCCCGTTCCACGTCCGAGGGCAGCAGTTTGGACAACCGCACGAGCAATCCGCCCGAAGAGGGCATGCATTCCAACCCCTCCCGCAACGCACGCAATGCCTCCGGCTCCCATGAGCGGTTCTGGGCTATCGTGGCGATGGCGTTGCAAACGCCATAGGTAGGACGCTCCTTCATCAGCGCCTGCGCCTTCTCCAGCGCTTCATCATAAAAACCGCCCTGCAGCGCGAGGCGCAACAAATCGTCCGCCACACCGCGCTCCTGCGGACCCGCCGCCAGCGCCTGTTGCAAAAGAGAGCGCGTGCGATTCTCGTCGGGCTGGCTGAAAGCGGCGGTGGCCAGAAAAAGCGGACAAGCCGGATAGCGTTTTGCCAATTCCTCGTTGTATCCGCGTTCGCGGGCGTAATCCGTGTCGCTCAATCCCCGTTCGCGCAGCAAATAGGCGACGTTCATCAGCGCCAGCGGGTCGTCCTTCTGCGCGCGCTGGGCAAACTCCGCCAACGCGCCCCAAAACACACCGGGATTCCCCGTAACCCGCTTCAGCCGGACCTTGCCCAGCTCCTCTTGCACCGGCGTGGCCGCATCCGGCGCCGCCGGAGACGCTCCGGCCTCCAGTCCGCAACGCAAGAGCCCCGCACGGCCATCCGCAAGATGGGCCGAACCAGGCTTATCGAGCTCCCCCGCCGCCAGCGGAATCACCCGTAGCGCCAGCGCTGCGTTGCACTTCAGGTCGCCGGCGATCTTAAAGACCAGACAATTTGCACCCTTGCGCAACGCCACCCCAATCAGGCGCTGCAAGCGTCCGTCATTGCGGCAATAAACCCCATCGGAGTAAACCTCCCGGCCGTTGAGCCAGAGCGCCGATGCCCCCCCGGCGGCTACCGCCAGCGTGGCCGGCATCGCCTCCGCGCTCTCCACGAAGATACAGGCATACCCGAGACTCTCGCTACCGGGGAAGAAGATGCGATCCAGAAAGAGCAGCCCGTCCGCCGGCGCATCCTGCGTAAACCAGCCGACCTCGCGGCCGCGGCCGGCCCAGACCTTCTGGAAATCCGGCGCGCCAACGGTCTTCTCGATTTCCTGCGCGGCGGAGAATCCCTCACGATTGCGGTTGCTGAACGGGCCGATCAACCGCCACTGACGGACCGGGTTCTGGGAGAGGTACTGCGCCGTCAACGATTGATACCCCGACTTCAGCGCCTCTTCTCCGTCGAGTTGCAGGACGTTATATAAGGATTCACAGACGCAAGCGCGTTCGATCCAGCCGATCTGCGGGTTGAGCAACCGCTTTTGCAGCGCGGCGCGCAACACCTCCCGGCCAACCGGCGCAAATGCGGCAGACTTATTTCGCGCACCCCCCGAAGCCGGAACATTCGCCGCTGTCTGCGGCAAATACGGCAGCAACGTCGAAAGATCGCGCAACGCCGGCTCACCGTACTCATCCCACGGCGCCTGCTGCACCGCCTGAACCAGAACCGCCGCCGCCTGCGAATACTGCGCCTGCTGAATCAGCATCTGGCTCATCGAACTGTAGGTCAGAAATGAGACCGGCCCCTTTTGGGCTGCGGATTCAAAGAACCGCAGCGCCGAACGGACCTCGCCTTTTTCGAGATAAACAGCCCAACCCCGCTGGACTTCTTCTACAGCCGGGCCGGATAAATAATTGCGGGAAGAGCCTGCGGAAGCGCCATTTTGCGGTGTTGACGTGCTCGGGGCGCTCGAAGCCCCCGGCAATGCCGGAGCCGTCGCGTCGGCAGCAAACAGCGAAAACGGAAGGAGAAAGAAACCAAGCAGACAGGCGCGGACGCGCCGGTGGATTGCGGGCATAAAGAAGGTTTCCTGATGGTTTTAAAGGAATTCCCGGCAAACATCCGGCCTCCGTTACCGACCTAACAGAGCACACCGGCGACAACAAGAACCGTACGGCGGATTATAACCGCCGCCGCCGCCGTTGCCAGTAATTTTCCCTGCGAAAACAAGGACATTGCTCCCATCCGGGCGCCGGTTGGATACCGGAGCCGACATACGTTCCGGCCTCGCACTATGTTCCGCCTCGTCCCATGTCAGGGTCAGGAATCGTCCCGATTGCCTTGCTCCCTCGCCGGAATGTCCCTATAATACGCACATGGACATTCACGGCACGATTCTCGGCAGCGGCACCAGCGTCGGCATACCCATGCCCGGCTGCAGTTGTCCCGTCTGCACCTCGTCCGACCCGCATGACAACCGCCTGCGAGCCAGCGTCCTGTTGGAGTGGAACGGTCTCGCCTGCCTGATCGACGTCACCACCGATCTGCGCCAGCAAGCCCTGCGGACAAACCTGCAGCGTCTGGACGCCGTGCTGATTACGCACAACCACGCCGACCACATCAGCGGCCTTGATGACGTGCGCCCGTTCTGTTTCAAACGGCCGGCCGATCAGCCGATCCCGTTCTACGGATATTCCGGCCACCTCGACTGGCTCCGCAGGCGCTTCGACTATATCTGGGAGCCGAAACAAATCGGCGGCGGACTGCCCAACATTTCCCTCCACCCCGTCGCTGCTCCCTTCTCCCTCTTTGGCCTGGAGGTGATCCCTCTGCCAGTCCAACATGGCAAGGAGCCTGTTTTCGGCTACCGTATCGGGGACTTTGCGTACATCAGCGACGTCAGTGAAATCCCCGAAGAAACCTACGCACTCCTGCGCGGCGTGCGTCTGCTGTTTCTTGACGGACTGCGCCGCCGCCCGCACACGACGCACTTCCACATCGAACAATCCGTCGCCGCCGCCCGCCGCATTGGCGCGGATACGACCTACCTGACTCATATCTGCCACGATTGCTCGCATGCGGAATTGCTCCGGGAACTCCCCGCCGGCATTCACCCGGCATTCGACGGCTTGCGCTTCTGCTTTCCGGCATGAATCCCGCATCGGCCGCAGGGATCGCGCCCCCTTCCGCTGCTGTTCCGTGACGCACCTCATATTCGTGTTATTCGCGTCAAAAAAACCTCCCTCCGCCCCCGGACAACGCCATCCCGGGAAAAAGACACGGACCGCAGCAAGCTGCGGCCCGTGGATTCCTCTTTTCTCTATGAACGCACCCGCTCTTCGCGCGATACACCCCTTCGGCTCTTTCCCCCTCACAGCCCGGCGCCGGCTGGGTTATTTGCTCTGCAAAAAGCTGCTGCCGCTAACCGGCTCGCCGCCACCGTTGAGAGCCCCCTCCAACACCTTGTTTTTCTGCTCATATGCCTTCCCGATCACACCCTCCGCTTCCTGCTTCACCATCGCCAATAACTCGCAATTCTTCAGCAATTGATCGAGAGCATGTTCGTAGGACAACGTCAGTTCTTCCCGCTGCGTGGGGCCGGTCTGCGTGGCGAAATGCCCCAGAATCATCCCCCGTTCCGCCGCGTACCGTTTGCGCAACAAATCCGTCTGCACAAGGGCAACCTGCTGATAGTACTTATTGGTGCCGAGGGCCTTGTCCGACCCGACCTTTTTCAGACGCGCGTCAATGTCGGCGGCTGTATTGGCATTCAGCAAAATACCGGCCGTTTCCTGCGCCTGCAGCAGGGCAATCTGAAAATCAATGGCGGCGCGTTCGCTGGCGTCAGCCTGTCCGTCGGCGGCCGAGGTCACGCACAACGCCGCAGCGCGGCTGGCAGACATGAAATACGTCCCCGCCTCGGACCGGTCCTGCGGCGAGAAGCGCGCAATCGCGGCGGCGGCGGTAAACTCCCGCACCTGCTTGGCAAGCTTGGTGAACAGCAACGCACCCCGCGAAAGCGCGGTTTCGATCCCGCGTCTGGTCTGCTCACTCTCGGAACCGGTGAGCGACGAAACGGTCTGCACCATTTTGTCTGCCGCCCGCACGATCTGCATGTCGACATCGAATCCGCCCGCACGCAGCTCTTGCGCAAGCTGTTCGCGCGCACTTTGAAAAAGCCCCAGACGCTCGCCCGCCGAACCGGAGGAATCCCCGGCCTGCGCCGCCGGGGCAGCCGATGCGACCGGCTCCGCGGAACGTCCGGCCGGAATTCCCGCCGTTATGCCCATCACACCCACGGCCAGACAACCGGCAAGCCATCGTTTCATAACATCCCCCTGTAACCGGTGAAGAGATCACGCCATAGCCGAACAGATGCGGAAGCCCCCGCACCGTGCGCACGGCATTTGCTGTACTTATCGGCAGTAGGGACCGAAAACCTTAGCCTCCCTCCGGCTAAGGTTGCCGCCGCAGGTGCCCGCGAGACCACGCACCTCCGCCCCAAGAACGCGCTGGCGCATTTCCCCCGGCTCCGCAATCAGATTCGTTTACAGAATAAAAATCGGCGGGACGGCAAAACTCCCGTCCCGCCGGATATGGCATTGGTATTTTCCCGCTTGGCACACATTCGCAGGGCCGCAAGGATTCAAGACGTCCCCCTCCGGCCGCCAGCGGAACGACCGGAAAGAATCCGGCCCGGACACGCTCAGAGCATCTCGGCGGCAATGGCGGAGAGATCGCTGCGTTCGCTCTTGTGCAAGGTGATATGGCCGTGTAGCGGACTGGACTTGAGGCGCTCGACGGTGTAGCTCAACCCGTTGCTTTCCGCGTCCAGATAGGGGTTATCAATCTGGTGCGGGTCGCCGGTGAGCACCATCTTCGTCCCCTCGCCCGCCCGGCTGATGATTGTCTTCACCTCATGCGGCGTCAGATTCTGCGACTCATCGACGATGATGTACTGCCGCGGAATCGACCGGCCACGGATGTAGGTCAGCGCCTCAAGCTCAATCTCTCCCTGCTCCATCAATTCATCCACCTTCCGGCGGGCGGTGATAATATCCTGATCCTCGTGGCCGCCGCTCATCATATAGGTGAGATTATCGAAAATCGGCTGCATCCAGTGCGCCAGCTTGTTGTCCTTCGTGCCGGGCAGAAAACCGATGTCCTTGCCCATCGGAATGATCGGGCGGGTGACAAGAATCTTGGAGTACACGTTGTCCATCAGCACCGTCTGCAACGCCGCCGCCAGCGCCAGCAGCGTCTTGCCCGTCCCCGCCTGTCCCACCAGCGTCACAATCTGCACCTTCGGGTCCAGGAGCAGCTCCAGCGCCATCCGCTGTTCCTTGCTGCGCGGCTTGATGTTATAGCAATGCTCCGAGGCCGTACTCAGCGGCACGACCCTCCGTCCCCCCGCGCACTTGCCGATTGCCGAGTGTTTCTCATTGCCCTCATCCTGCAGAAGGACAAACTCGTTGGGATAAATATTGACGCTCACCTCTACGGCGTGATTCTCATAAAACTCGTTGATCGTATCCGCCGGCACCGGCAGCCGCCGGAAACCGGTGTACAGGTCGTCGAAATTCACCTTCTGGCTCTCAAAGTCCTGCACGTCAAGGCCAAGGGCATCGGCCTTGATGCGGCAGTTGATGTCCTTGGAGACGAAGATCACCTTCGCCGTCGGATCACTCTTGCGCAATTCGCGGTGCAGATGATAGGCGACGCCGATGATGTAGTTGTCGGCATATTTCTTGGTCAGGCCGGTCTCCCCGTCAAGTTCGCGGCTGACCATGATGCGCATGATGCCGCCGTTACTCATCTCCACGCCCGAACGCAGACTCCCCTTCTGGCGGAGGCTGTCAAGTTCGCGGATGACCTGCCGGGCGTTGCGACCGAGTTCGTCGGTGTTGGTTTTGAACTTGTCCAGCTCCTCGATCACCGCCATCGGCAGCACGACGATGTTCTCCTCGAACATATGAATCGATTCGGGATTGTGAAGGAGCACATTGGTATCGAGCACAAAGGTTTTACGCATGATCGCGCCTTTTCTGTCATGACCGGCAGCGCACGCAGCCTCCGCGCGCCGCCGGCAGCCACCCGCTCTGCCGGGAGTATACCACACCCACATCCGTTGCCGCAAACCAAGAGCCGCCGCCGCGCATCGCTGCCTGCGCCCCTCCCGCAAACCGCCGCAGATCACCGCCGCCAGCCGCCCTTCCCACTTGATGGTACTGGTTTTTCTTATACGGTGCAAGTTGATTCGCCATTCACTCCCTGATAACAGGCGGTGATTTCCCTCACGGAAAATTTCCGGACTCGATCCGGATGTGCCCCCAATTTTCCCGCGAAAAACGAGTTCCGGGCAAGATTCGCAAAAAGAATTAAAAATCCGCTCAAGGTTGAATTGCTGGATGTCCGATAACGTTATACGAGCAAGATTGAGTAAGCCAACCAGCAAACCGGCAACCGATTTCAGCCGGTCGGATTTCAGGGGGAATGTACGATGAAAGCGATTAAGACACTCATCATTACGGGCTTGGCTGCGGTGGCCGCGGTAACGGCCGGTTGCGGCAAGCAGGAAGTCAAACAGGAAACGACCGCCCAGAACAACCGGACAGCCGAATGCGTTGGCGGCGAATGCAAGCTGCCCGCGCTGGCGGAAGCGCCGGAGCTGGAGACCACGCCGAATGCCCGCACTCCGCAGACGGCGCCGCTCAACGCCTCAGAGGGGCAGAGCATCATCAAGACCGTTTACCGCAAACTGCCGGGAGCACAACCGGCGGAAGCGCCTGTGGTAGCGAAGATCAAGCCGGCGGCACGTCCGGCGGATCTGCAGGCGATGGCCGGCGACGAAGGGCACTTCAACGATGTCAAGCTTCCCGGCATCGCGCACACCGATTTGCCCGAAGAACAGCCCTTCCTCGTAAAGCGTTTTAACAAGAGCGTCTGGCCCGGCGGCATGCCGCTGGAGGCAGAGGTTGATCCGGAAATCGCGAACTTCTAAACCGATTCCGGGGCATATCCTCTGCTCCCCGCGCGAACGCGCCGACGGCCGGCATTTGCCGAACCCGCGCTGCGGCCGTACCGGCCTGACCCGCCGGCACGCGACCACCCGGCCGTCCTCCCGACCATTTTCCGCTCCCGCTGCGCCGCATCCCGCGAAGATGCGGCGCTTTTTGTATCCGCACTTCCCGCCGGCTCAAACACTCCGGGCGGGAGCCGCCGCTCTCGCCCGGATACGCTTCGAATAAATAGGAGGACTGGCGTCTTCGGCCGGGGCATCCGGATGCCGCAGCCATCACAACAGGCCGCGACAAAGGCTCCCTGCGGCACTGCTCCCACCCCGTCTGGCTTACCCCTGCAAGCGCCCCGGAACAGATCGTCCATCCCGGCGTAGCGGCATACCCAGTGCCTGATTTTAGTGTTTGAAGGCGCGTTGGCCGGTGAAGACCATGCTGACGTTCGCCTCGTTGCAGACCTCGATGATCTCACGGTCTTCGATCGATCCTCCGGGCTGGACGATGGAGGTCGCGCCCTCCTTGATGCAGGCGTCCACTCCGTCGCGTTTGGGGAAGAAAGCATCGGAAACCACGGCCGACCCCTTGATGCCGCCCTTCTTCTCCTGCACCTGCGCCTGAATTTCGGCGGCGGCGGCGGCAGGCAGATCACCGGACTTGACCTTCAACTCCAGCTCGAAAAAGAGGCAGCCATATTTACGGAACGAGAGGTCATCGGCGCATTTTTTATAGGCCTTGAAGATGGCGATTTCCGCCACGCCGACCCGGTCCTGCTCCCCGGTGCCGATGCCGACCGTAGCCCCGTTTTTCACAAACAGAACCGAGTTCGAGGTCACCCCCTGCTCAACCGACCACCCGAAGAGCAGATCATCCATCTCCGCCGGCGTCGGCTGGCGGGTGATGCGGCTGATGCTGCCATCCTTGTTCTTGACCTCGGCCGGCAGGAAATCGGCGGCGCTGCGAATGCGGTTGAGCGGCGACTGCTGCACGACCAAGCCGCCGTCGATCAGGCTCTTGAAGTCCACAAAACGCTCCGGGGCGTAATCACGGATCTTGTCCATGCGCTGGATCTCCACAATGCGCAGGTTCTTGCGTCCCTTGAGAATTTCGACCGCGCCCGCCTCATAACCCGGCGCGACGACGACCTCCAGATAATTCTGCGCCAGCGCCTCGGCGGCGTCCTTGCTGACGGGGACATTGAACGCGGCGCACCCGCCAAAGGCAGCCAGACGGTCGCAAGCGTTGGCGCGCTCATAGGCGTCGGCCGCAGACTTGCCGTAAGCGACGCCGCAGGGGTTGTTATGCTTCATGATGGTGACGGCAGGATCGGCCTTGAGATAACGCAGGATGTTGCAGGCGTTGTCGATGTCCGTGAGGTTGGTCTTGCCGGGGTGCTTGCCGAATTGCAGCAAGCCCTCTTCGCAGAGGCACGAAACAAGTCCTTTTCCAGGGGTGATGAACTGGCATTCGCCCAACAGCAGATTTCCGCCGACGAGTTCGTACAGCGCGGCTTCCTGACCGGGATTTTCCCCATAACGCAGACCTTTTTCGATGATCTCACCGTTTTCCTCGATCTTCCAGGCGCGTTTCTTATACATCAGCACCTGCGAACCGAAATGAATGGTCAGGTCGGCAGGAAAGTGATCGTCCATAACGGTGCGGTACATTTTTTTGAGGTCAGCCATCGTTTGCTCCGGTAAAAAAAGTTTGCTCGGGAAGATTAGGATTTTAGCGGGCAGCCCCGACAAGAAAAGGGGTTTGCGCGATTTCCTGCGCTGCTCACGGGCCGCCACCCGTTTTCGCCGCCGCCTGCCGCAAGCCGTTTCTCCGCGGCCTCCGCCCAAAAATCACCTTCAACGCAGCCCCCGGCCGGCCGTGCATTCGCGGTAATGTTGTTTGACTACCTTAAATTGTGGTGTAGAATGTCACTCTCCGGGAAAATGTATCCTCCCCGGACAAGTTCTTGATTCGGCCATACTCCACGCCAGTCTCTGCGGCATCCCTTCCGGGCTGCTCAGGGTGCTTGCATTGCGCGCATCCCTCGCTCCAGCGTCCTGGAAACGGGCGGACGGGGCAGATGACGCCTGCAGTGATCTTTTGTCGCTTTGTAATAGACGGTGTCCTGTGCTACTTTTGAACCATGAGAAATCCGGAGGAAAGAAATGGTGAGAACATGTCAGTGCCTGCTGGCCGGTCTGCTGCTCTTGACGCTGGCGGCATCCGCAGGAGAGTTTTCGATTCGCGGGACGACGGACAAACCGGTGGCGATCTACAAACCCAGTGAGCCCATTGAATTCACCCTGCGGGTTCTGGACGGCGAAAATCCGGTCAACGGCATTACTTTGAAGTGGACGCGCACCGGCGATGACGGCAAGACCGCGACCGGCGAGGGCAAGTCTGACGCGGCGGGCCTGAAGGTCACGACGACGCTGGACAAACCGGGCTTCGTGCGCCTGCAGGCTTCCGCCTATGGTGAAGACGGAAAAAAGCTGCAAGGCTTTGCCGGCGGCTGGGGAGCAAACAAACAGGGTGATATTTTCTTTGACGGCGGCGCTTGCGTCGAGCCGGAAAAGATGCAACCCGTCGTGGAACCGGCCGATTTTGACACCTTCTGGAAGGGTATGAAGGCCACCCTCGAAACGGTCCCTCTGCGTGCGGACAAGTTGGAGCTACCAAGCAAAAATCCGAAGGTGAAGATCTACGCGGTCACGGTGGATTGCGCCGGCCCCAAGCCGGTCACGGGCTATCTGACGGTCCCTGTCAACGCCAAGGAAAAATCCTTACCGGGGATTGCAACCTTTCAGGGCTACGGCGTAAACAAACACAATCCCCCCGGCTGGTTCAATGAGAACGCTATCGTATTCGATGTCAACGCTCACGGCATGGAACTCGGCAAGGACGATGCGTACTACAAGCAATTGCAGAACGATTTGAAGGGATACGCGTTCAAAAGCGATGAGAATTCCGATCCGAAAAAAGCTTATTTTTACGGGATGTCTCTGCGCGTATTGCGGGCGCTGCAATTTGTAAAATCCCTGCCGGAGTGGAACGGCAAGGAATTGCAGTGCAACGGCGGCAGTCAGGGCGGACTGCAGGGACTCTGGGGCGCGGCGCTCGACGAAAACGTCACCTCCAGCGATATCTGGTCGCCCTGGTGCTGCGATCTGGGCGGTATCACGCAGGGCCGTCTGCGCGGCTGGCTCCCGGATTACGTCGAGGCGCTCAACTACTACGACCCGGTGTTTCATGCCAAGCGCATCAAAGCGAAGGTGCATCTGATCGCCAATTATGGCGATTATACCTGCGCGCCGTCGGGGGTGTGGGTCGTGTACAACAACATCCCGCAGGATAACAAGTCCATGGAGGTGAAGCAAGGCTGTACACACGCCTACGAAATGAAGCACTGCATCCGCTTCACGATCTCTCCGCAGGGGATCACCAACGTCGGCGAAAAGAAGTAACCCGCAAGACCACAAAACAGAACCCGCCGGCGAATCTCCGGCGGGTTCTTCTTATCGCTTGCGCGCAAATCCCAACGAACCGCCTCCAGCCATCAGGTCACAACCGCCAGAGTCACCCGCAAAGCAGCGACAGGAACGATAATATCGTAGCCGCCGGCCTTGAGCTTGCGGATCAGCACCCGGCCGTCCCGGCTGCTCAAACCGCGGAAAATCTTCCGATCCGTCCCCTGCTCCGCGACACCCACCTCCGCCTCCCAGAGCGGCTTACGCTGCTTGAGTACCTGAATCTCAAGATTCACCGACTGGCTGTCTGCGCTGCGCAGAATCACAATCATCACAAAATCGCCGGCCGCAAAGCTGCGCTGCGTCTGTCCCCGGCTGCCGATTTCGTGCCGCACCTCGCCGACGACAATCAGCTCCTTCTCCTCCGCCTGCGCCGCCTGCTCCAGACGTTCAAGCCCACCGACGCCCGGAATCCGTCCCTCCCGGTCGGAAGACGGCAAGCCCTCTCTCCGGGACGATCCCCCTTCGCCATTTACCGGGGAAGCCTCCCGCCCGGACACATCCTCAGCATCCGTTCGCCCGGCCCCCGGCTTCTTCCCGCCGGTTTTTCCGCCATTCATGGGGATGCCGCGCAGCCACGGGTGCCCCGTCACCTCCGGCGGCAGATCGCGCCAGTGCGCCGCCTTCATGCTGGTATGCGAACGCATCTCCAGCAGAAGCGCCCTCAGACAACGCGGACAACCCACCGCATGCGCTTCGGCCGCTTTCAGCCCGGCGGCAGAGAGCTTACCCTCCGCCAGCAGCATCAGCGTATCCCCGTCCAGACATCCCGGCTGCGCCGGCGTATCCTCCTGTGGCGGCTGCTCGAGAAATGCGGCCGCCAGCTCGGCATGAACCTCACGCATCCCCTCCAGCAGACGGCGCGACACCGCGCAGGACGCCAGCCGCTGCTCCATCGTCGCCGCTTCTTCGGCAGACAGTTGCCCGTCAATGAAGCGCGATAACTCCTCGATGCTTACCTCTGGTCCGGCCATACCCTATCCTGCAAGTCCGGCATCCGCCTCATGGCGTGTCCGTCGCATTCTGCTGCCCGCAATTCTGTTTGAAATCGTTCCGGGGGCAATCTTACCCTGTATGATCGGATTTCGTCAAGCATTATTTACCGGCATCTTCGCAGCCGCGCCGGCAATTTCCCGAAAAATACACCGGCATGCCCTCTCCGCCCTCTCCAATTGCCCGAAAAGCCCCATTTACCCATAATATTCGCGCATCAATCAGACGGGAAGCAGGTCTTCCCCGCGCACCCCGGCTGATCTTGCCCCGGCGTTACGACCGTGCGCGTCAACATGCTCCGCCGGCCCCAGCTTTCGCTTAGCTCTGGTTTAAGTCGCGGAGTCCCATGTGATAAATGGCGGGCATTTCTTTATAGTCGACCGGTGTGGCCGTCTGTCCTTGCTGCCTTGTCATACGCTTGCCTAAGCCCATTGCCCGGATTTTCAGCCATGTGCCCCCGCCAATAAAAATCGGGGGTGCCGGCCGGCACCCCCGAATCAATTTCGCCGCTGCCCCCCGGCAGCTCAAACCCGTTGCCGCTTGGTATGCTGCAACGCCGCCTCCACCGCCGCCAGAAGCTGCTCTTCGGTGAAGGGCTTGGAAACCACCCCCGCCACCTTCAGCTCCTGCAGCAGCTCCGCCTCGCTGATGATCTTCCCCGTCACGACCACGCAGGCCGGGCGGTCTTTCTCCGGCAGGCGGTTGATTTCGCTGACAAACTCATACCCGTTCATCACCGGCATCTGCAGGTCGACCAGCACCAGATCAAACCGCTCTGTCCGCGCACGCTCCAGCGCCTGCCGGCCATTGGAGAACACCTCCACCTGACAACCCGCATCGCTGACAATATCGGCGATTAAGGAACGGATGATCTCCTCATCGTCGACGGCCAAAACCTTGCGGCCCGCAAAGCTGTCGGTTGCCGTCTCGTAGACCTTGGCCGTTTCGGTTGCTTCGGCGTCCTTGGGTAGCCAGACGGTGAAGGTCGCGCCTTCGCCCTCAATGCTGGCTACGCTGATCTCGCCGCCATGATTCTTGATGATCGTCTCGGAAACACTCAGCCCCAACCCGCTGCCTTGCACGTGCACCAGCGGCGACCCCGACTCGGCGTGCTCGCCCTTGGTGGAAAAGAAAGGCAGAAAGATCGTTTCCAACCGATTGGCGGGGATGCCGCAGCCGGTATCGGCCACGCGGAAAAAAACCCGGCCATCCTCAAAACCGGAGGTGATGGTCAACTGTTTCTGCGTCCGCCCGATCATCGCATGACGCGCATTGACCAGCAGATTGAAAAACACATGGCTGATTTCGCCCGGGCTGCAGGAGAGGCTAAGCGGTCCGGAGAGCTCGGCATTGATGCTGATGCCGTCGGACTCATACTCATTGCGTACCAGTGCGACGGTATCGGCAAGGATTTCGCTGAGGTTGCAAAAGGTGCGCTGCCCCCGCCGCCGACCGGCAAAGACCATCAGGCTGTCGGTCAGCTTGATCGACCGTTTGATGGTGTTCATAATCATGTCCAACCGCTTGGCCTGCCGCTCCGGCAAGCCGCCCTGCCGGCGCATCAGATCAAGATGCCCCATGATGCCGGCATTCAAATTGTTGAAGTTGTGCGCGATGCCGGCCGCCAGCGTGCCGACAGCGGCAATGCGTTCAGATTGCACCAGCGCCTTCTGGGTGCGCTCACGCTCCAGCATCTCGTTCTCCAGCCGGGTGCGCGTCGCGCGGTAGGTGGCGATGCTGTTGGTCAGATCCGTGACATCCTGCACGGACATGACCGCCGCGAAACCGCCGTTTTCCGCCGGCTTGGCCGTGACCACGCAATGCTGAATCCGCTCGCGCCCATCAGGGAGCTTGCAGGGTAGAATCGCTTTATGAATTTGGGATGAAAAAATCGCCGGTGGCCCGCCCGCCAGAACGTTGCGGAACCGCAGGGAGTATTTCGGACTCTTCAGATGCGGAAAAAAGGTGTAAATCGGCTTGCCAATGATCTCGGCCCGGCTGATCTGCGTCCACGTTTCCAGCGTACGGTTCCAGAACGAGACCTCAAGGTCACGCTCCAGAATCGCCACGCCCGATGGCACGTAGTCAAGGTATTCATAACTCAGCATGATTCAACTCGCTTGCCGGCGGCACCGGCCGGGAAGGACTAATCGTACATATTGACAAAGGCGGTCAACAGCGCGTCGAGCGAGGAGAGCTCAAACAGCAGGATGATCGTCCCGACGGTCTGCAGCTTCTCCAGCCGAAAACGCGCCTTCACCAGCAGCACCGCCTGATTCTGATGCAGAATGCCGGCGTTGTAGAGTTCGCGCGGACTGCCCTCGAGATACGCCGGCAACTGAAAGTCCAGCTTGCTGCCCAGCAAATTGCTGATGGTGCCCATGATGCCGTTGATGACGATGTTCCCGATCTCTTCCAGCGTCCCGGAGCGTAGCGCGTCAAGATCGTCGGTGTCGCTCTGGTCGTCCATCAGCAACGTCACGAGCTTCGCCGCGTCCTGCGGCGGAAAAATCAGCGATGCGGAGCCTTCGAGCTTGCCGCCGAAGGAGAGCGTGACGCAGGAGATGTCGTTGCCGTCCATGAATCCCTGCCGGATGAGCAGTTCAGGGGTGGTCAGCTCAATGGCCGGGACGTCCAGCGATATATGCGTGTCAAAGAGCTGGTTGAGGCTCGAGGCGGCGTAACCGACGCCGATGTTGATCGCCTCTTTCAGCGCATCCAGCCCTTCGGGTGTCATTTCCATCAGATTTCTCCAGAACCAGTGCAAGAACCAACCGCCGAACGACCCTGCCAATCTGCGGCTGCGATCAGGTGGCTTGTTTGGTATTCTTCAGAATCACATGCAAAAGCTCCGACGCCTTGGCCGGCTTGTTAAGCACTCCCAGCGCCCCGCGCTGCAGGAACTCGTCGCGCGTAGAGTTCTGAATGTCCGCGCTCAGAATTACGAACGGGATGTTAATCTGCTTCTCTTTCAGGTAATCCACGACCGCTCCGCCTTCCATCTCCGGCATCAGAAGGTCGAGCAGCAGGAAGTCCGGAGCCAGCTTCTCGCACAGTTCCACCGCCTCCCGGCCGTTCCCGGCCTCGATCACCTCGTAACCGGCCTTGCGCAAAACGGCGGAGGTCTGCAGGCGGGCGAGCTTCGAGTCGTCGGCAATCAGAATTTTCACTATATCAGCCTTTACTTCAAGGATGCCGTAAGCAATTACAACAATTTTTCCACTGCCTGCATCAGCCGGTCCGGCTGCGGCGGTTTCGGCAGCACATCCGCCGCCCCCGCACCCACCAGCACCTGACGGGTCGTGGTCTGCGTGTCGGCCGTCAGCACGATCACCGGAATCTTCTCTCCGGCCGCGTTCAGACGTTCCAGCACCTCCCCCCCCTCCATCTCCGGCATCAACTGGTCCAGAATGATCAGGTCCGGCCGGTTCTGCCCGACCATCTGCAATCCCTCCTGACCGCTGCCGGCGCTCTCCACCTCGTGCCCCCGCTCCTCCAGAAATTTCTTCAGGTGCTTGCGGGTAATCAGTGAATCGTCAATAACCAGAATTCTGCTCATAGTGCCCCCGTTCGCCTGCAAACAGCAAATTCAACCTGTACCTTCAAGCTGGAACGCCCCCCGAATGCAACCCGCCGGACCAATCTCCCCGAGCGCGATAAACTCAGCCAGAAGGTTACTTCCGCTTCCAGAATTTTACAAACGAAAAAATGATTTTTTACTAATTTTTTTTACCGGCATGAGATACAGACCGCTGCCTTTTTCCGTCGAGGGCCCGCAAAAAGCCCTGACGAACGGAAAACCGCTCAAGGGGCGAGCGGGATGTTCAACGCCGTGGCGATGCGGGCGTAAAACTCTCCCAGCGGAACGGGCTTGATCAGGTAGGAGTGTATGCCATATTTATGCATTGCCGTATGAATGATCTGCTGATCCTTCACGGCGGTAAGCAGGATCACCTGCGGTTGTCGAGGCCCGAAGACCTTGCGCAGATGCTCCAGAACCCGCATCCCGTTTTCGCCGGGCATACGTAAATCGAGAATGGCAAGATCGGGGGGGCATTTCTCCGTTACCAGTTGGTTGATCATTTGGATGGCCTCCTCGCCATTGGAGGCCATCTGCAGGGTCGCGCCCGCATTGATGAGCAGCTTCCCCACCAGACTGCGGATCTGCGGATCGTCATCCGCAAAAAAAACTCGCCGCCCCTTCAGATCAGGCGTGGAGAACGGAACCCGTCCATTGACTGACTTTGCCGGATCATACTCCTCCACCGGCGCGCCGGGCGCGGCCGGGGCGGGAGGCCCCGGACGCTGCAACGTCGACGCCCCATACCCACGGCAACGAAGAATCGCCGTTTTCAGCAATCCCTCCGCCGGGGACTCCCCCTCCACCAGAGCCATCATCTCGCCCAGCTTGCTCTTGAGCGCGCCCCCGCACCAAGGGGCGATGGCATTGAGAATCTTGGCGCCGCACTGGCGAATTTCCGGGTCCGGGTTGCGCAGGCAGCCAAGCGCCATGTTTTCCGCGATCGCCGAATCCTCCGCCAGCCGGCAGATGATGTCGGTCACCGTTTCGCGCAAAGTATGGTCAGGAGAGGTCAACAACGGCAGAAAGACCGGCAGCAGCGGCACCATGTCCAGTCCGTCGTTGCTCATCCCTTCCAGCAGCGTGGAGACGGTCTGCGCCCGCTCGTCGGTAATATACGCCGCCTGCCCGATGTAATTGCGCAGCACGCTCAGGCCGAGTTTACCGGAGACGCGGAGTTCCACCGCCAGCGTGCGGGCTTCCTCCTCGCTGGTGGCGGCGCTGAAGAGGCGGCGAGCCAGCTCCAGAGCTTCATTGAATGAAGTGACAGACGGCATCGGCGGCGATCCTTTTTGAACTTGTCCTTACTTAATCGGCGGCGTTTTTTTTGTCAAGCCGGAAATCCCCGCGCCACCCCATCAAGCCATAACACTTGCATCCCGCTTTCTTTTTATTCATTCCGCGCAACATCGCCACGCCGCGACCGGTTTCGAGGCAAAGCCGCCGGCCGAGGCAGGAAAAAGCGGCAGCCGCTTCCGGCGGCTGCCGCTGAACGCACATCAAACGCCCTCCCCGCACACGCGACTATAATCCGGCGCGCGTCCAGAGCGGGGTCAGCTCCACAACCTTTCCGGTATCGGTCGCTTCGTCGATGGCAAGGGCGGTGAAGGCAGAACGCAGCCCGTCCTCGACCCCGGTGAACGGCGCCTCCCCCCGCAGGATTGACCCGGCAAGGCTTGCGCCCAGAATCTCGTCGCCGCCGCCGTGTCCGCCGAGATCGCTCAAGGTAATAATCTCCTTCTTCTCGCACCAGCCGATGCGCATCACCTCGATCTGCGGATTGCAGAGATCGGCTCTCAGTGCGCCCTCGGTGCCGCACAGGTACATCCGCCGCTCGGGCAGACCGCTGTTGCAATTGGTATGAAACGTGGCGCGCACCTGATTCTCGAACTCGATGATCGCCACCTGATTGTCAAAGATATCCTTGCGCGAGGTGAAAGGATTGACGCCCCACGGGTCGGGCCAGCTCTGGTACGCGGTCTTGCCGTCGGCGGATTTGCCCAGCCGGGTCTGATGCTTCACATTCTCGGGCAGGAAGAAATTGCAGCCGCCAAAGCCCGCCACGCGCTTTGCCTTCGCCCCGACAAACCAGTTGACCAGATCGATATCGTGGCAGCACTTCTCCAGCAGGTGCGTCCCCGCGTTCTCGCGCAGCCGCCGCCAGTTGCCGTGAATGTATCCGCCGTGATTGAAATTGAGGGTTTCATTGAATTCCATGCTGACGATATCCCCGATCGCGCCGCTCTGCAGGACCTCCTTGATCTTGCGGTACATCGGAGCATAACGCAGGGTGAAGCCCATCGAAAAAAGCTTGCCCGAGGTCTTCCAGGCGTCGCGCACGCGGATGCAGTCCTCCGGCGTCAGCGCCAGCGGCTTCTCGCAGAACACATCCTTGCCCGCCGCAAACGCCGCCAGCGCTTCCTCGGCATGGAAACAGTTCCATGAACCGATGAAGACCCAATCGACCTCCGGCAACGCCACCAGCTCCTGATAGCTCTTGCACACCTTCAGCTCCGGCGACTTCAGCTCCTTGCGGGCCGACTCGATGGAGATTTCGCTCGGGTCGAACACCGCGGTAACCACAATCTCCTCGCCCAGGCCGGGAATCTGATTGATAACGCCGCGGATTCGACCGCCGCAACCGATAACGCCGATTCGTTTCATGGGAACGCCTTTTCTAAAATGAGTATTGGATTTTTCTGACGAAGAGACTATACTACAATCGGATTCGTTATAAAATGCTTATTTAGCTTTTATATTTAACATTTCCGATTGAACCCGGCCATCCAGAACAGAAGAGGACTCAAGATGTCAAAGCGCAGGCGCGGGACGCAAGACGTCCCTCCCGGTCTCCAGCAAATGTCACCGGCGCTTCCTCCCGTTCAGGACTGGCTGCCTTTTCGCGCCGTTCCGGAACCGCGCAACTACTTTCGCGGCGCACCGGTGGCCTTGTCCCGGCTGCCGCAAGCCCTCCTGATCTTCACCCGCACCCAGACACAGTCGCTGACCGCCCTGCCGGGGATGCACTACCGCTACGTCCTGATCTGCTGTCTGAGCGGGGCGGGGGGCGTGATCCTCGACGGCCGCCTGCTGCACCTGCGTCCGGGGGAGGGCTTGCTGGTCTTTCCCTATCAGAGCCACTATTATTCCGGACTTGCCGAGTCATCCCCGCTCTGGTTTTTCACCACCTTTGAATATGCGGCCGGCGGAGAGCTGGAGCGCCTGCGCGGCCGGGTGTTCGAGCTGACGGAGGCGGATATTGCCCAGACCGCACTCTGGCGGGATGCTTTTCTGGAGCGGCACTTTACCGAAGCCGCCGGGGCGCTGTGCATTCTTCTCGGACGCTTGCTGGAGCGACCGGAACGGCCGGCGACGCGGACCGGCGGCGCGGATCGAAAGGCGGGCGCGGACACCTCGCTGGTCGGGCGGGTCAGCGCATATATCCGCGCTCATCTGCAAGAGGATTGTTCGCTGGCGCGCGTCGCGGCGGAGGTGGGAATTTCCGAAAGCCGGCTGCGGGCGGTCTTCCGAAAAACCGTTGGCCTTGCGCTTGGGGAATACATCCGCCGGGCGCGGATCTACCGGGCCTGCCAACTGCTGAAAGACGAAGGAGCCAGCGTCACGCAGACCGCCGAGGCGTGCGGCTTCTCCTCGGTGTACGCCTTCAGCCGCTCCTTCAAGCAGGTGATGGACGTCTCCCCCAAACGTTTCGGCCGTCACTCGCCGGCTGAAAGCACGACCTGAACCCGGCGGTCATGCGCTTGCGTCGGCAACGCCGGATACATCTGACAGGCATACGCCGGCGCCACCGTCAGAACGCCCGTGCCGCCCGGAGCATGGCCGGCAGCCGCAAGCCCTTGCAACGCCGCCAACAGCCGGTCATAATACCCCTTGCCCCTCCCGAGCCGGTCGCCCGCGCGGGTAAATGCCCGCCCCGGCACGATTACGCAGTCCAACTCCGCCAAACAGACCAACGGACACGCCGCGCCCGGTTCGCGCACACCGTAGGGACCGCAGACCAAGTCCGCCTCCAGATCGCGCACCTGACGGACCAGCAGCCCTCCGCCATCCTGCATCTCCGGCAGACAGAGCCAACCTCGCGCCGCCCAGTCACGCAGCAGCGGCAGAAGATCCGGTTCGTCCGGCAGCGGCAGATATGCCAAAATCCGCGCCTCTTCCGGCAGCGCCCGCTCACGCAGCAACATTTCCAACCGATGCCGCAATTGCCCATCCTCCACCGCTCGCGCCATGGGAGTGAGCCGGGCAAGAGCCGCCCGCACCTCTGCGCGAATCAGGGCCTTAGGCGAATTCATGTCGCGCCCTCCGGCGAGGGAGAGGCGTCTGCCACGGGGATTTCGATCAACGGCACGCCGAGGCCGTCGGCAAGCTGCCGCAATAGCGCCAGCAGCTCCGGATCAGGAACCGTCGCATCGTTCGCGCAGTGGCGCAGACAGGGGAAACTGGCGTCGTCATCGAGAGTCAGCCGGCCGGAGCCGTCGCGCAAAAAAGGCCAACTCGCGCAGTTAAGCGGCTTCCAGGCATACGGATTCTCGCCTGCGGCCAATGCGGCGGCATGCACCCCGCACCACGCCCGTCCCGCATCGTCACGGAAATTAAACCAGCAGAGTCCGTCGGGACGTTTGCGGATAAACAGCTCCCAAGGCGTAGTCAGAAACGGCTCCTCGCCCTCCGCCAGCCACGGGCAGAACGGAACCATCCGGGGCAATAACGAAATCAGACGATCGCGCTCTTCGTGGGTGATGGCGATGTCAAAGACCGAACAGCAGACACGCGCTTTGCACAACGCCGGATCGCAACCATACGTCCCCCGCCGCAGCTCTCGCCCCGCCACCCGCATCTGCGCGATGCCATATTCCATCCGCCTGCCCCCCGTCTGTACGCCTCACCCGCGCACTCCCGCCGGCTTATGCGCCTTCCTCACCGGAACTCCGCCGACCCTCGCGGTGCCTCGACCGGTGCGACCGGTGCGACCGGTGCGACCGGTGTGACCGGTGTGACCGATGTGACCGGCGCAACCGGTACAACGGGAGTGATCGGCTGGTGCTCGATCTGCCACCGCAGCAGGTGTGCAACGGCCTCGGCAACGGCTTTTTCATCCGCGTCATTAACCGCAGACACCGGCAACCCGGTCACCTCCTGCAACAACGGGAGCAGATCGCGTTTGAGCTGCGCGTTCTTTGTATAACCCAATGCCGCCGTCCAGAGCGCGACCGACTGTGGGCCTTGCTGCCGGATGGCCTGCAGAAATGCGGTGCGCTGCTCCGCGGTCACACAACGCTCATACTCCGAGATAAAATGTTCCAGAACGCGGATTTGCGGCCGGGTCAGCGGCATCGGCAGGCCATTGACCGTTAGCTTTTCTCCGATATTCCAGCAAAAAGAGGAATTCGGCAGCAACGAAAGCGCACACAGCGCCGCCAGCACGATGCCACAAAGAAATGCCGTATTTTTGCCGAAAAGAAAGAGGCGCAGATCCTTTTCCTCTTTCGGCGCGTGCAGCCGCCCCAGCGGACAGCCCCGGATACGCGCATCCACAAACGCAAAGAGTACCGCCGCCGCCGTGACGGCGACCTGAGTCGTCGTCAGATATTGCATCCACAGGCTCTGTCGAAAAATCAGATACCCCGCCAGAACCGCCAGAAACCCGAGAATAATCGTCTTGGTATGAACCATGCGCCTATCTCCTGCCTGCCGCCGTGCGGTCACCCGCCGCTTACGCCTGCGCCAGCGCCCGGACCGCGGCCAAAAGGCACTCCACCGCTTCCGCCTCGCTCAGCTTTCGTACCGCCCGCCCGCGCTCAAACAGGACAAAACCCGTTCCCGTCCCTGCAATCCCGAGATCGGCGTCCTTCGCCTCCCCCGGACCGTTCACCTCGCAACCCATTACCGCCACCCGCAGCGGCGCGTGGATTTCCTGCAACCCCGCCCGCACCGCCTCCGCGATCTGCGGCAAACTCCGGCAGCGGCAGCGACCGCAGGTCGGGCAGCTTACCAACTCCGGCGTCTCGCGCAACAATCCCGCCGCCGTCAGCAGACGCCGGCCCGCAAGCACCTCCCGCACCGGATCGCCGGTAAAGGACAGACGGATCGTATCCCCGATGCCGTCAGCCAGCAGCGCGCCGATGCCGATGGCGCTCTTGATAAGCGCATCCTCCTCGACGCCCGCCTCAGTCACCCCGACATGCAGCGGATAGTCGCAGCGCGCGGCGGCGATGCGGTTGACCCGGATGGTTGCCAGCGCGTCCGAAACCTTCAGCGACAGCACGATGTCATGAAAGCCCAGCTCCTCGAAGCGCTGCGCATACCCCAGCGCCTCCTCCACCAACGCCTGCTCCAGCGGACGATCGTCGGCCTGATCCTTGTGCCTGACCGAGCCGCCATTCACGCCGATGCGGATCGGCACCCCTCGGGCGCTTGCCGCCGCCAGAACCTGTGCGAGGCCGTCCCAGTCGTTCATATTACCGGGATTGATGCGAATCTTCGCCGCTCCGTTCTCCAAAGCGCGCAGCGCGATCCGCCAGTCAAAATGAATGTCCGCCACCACCGGCAGCGGACTGCCCGCCACGACCGCCGCAAAAGCGTCAATCTCCCGGATCGTCGGCACCGCGCAACGCACCAGCGCGCATCCTGCGTCTGCGGCGGCGCGAATTTGCGCCAGCGTTCCCGGCACGTCATCCGCCGGCGCATTGGTCATCGTCTGCACCGACACCGGCGCATCGCCGCCAATCAAGACACTCCCCGCGCAAACCTGCCGGGCCTTCCTGCGCATCTGCTGTGCCATCGCATTCTCTTCTTCGTCAAAAGGTGTCCATCACCGCCATTGTACCCGAAAACACGCGCAGACGCAAACAGCCGCCGCCGCAACTCCTGTTGAGCATTATGTCCGAAAAAACAGAGAGCGAACCACGCGGGCCGCTCTCTGGGGAAACTACCGGACGCTGGTGGAAAACTACAGTTGCCGGCCGCCGCACTTGAGCGAGGCCGCAATAAAGTCCCGGAAAAGCGGGTGCGCCTTCACCGGACGACTCTTGAATTCCGGGTGCGCCTGCGTAGCAATGAAGAACGGATGGCCCGGCAGCTCGATCATCTCCACCAGCCCGTTGTCGGGGTTGATGCCGCTGATCCGCAGACCCGCCTGTTCAAGAATCGCTACCTTGCCGGGATTGACCTCATAGCGGTGGCGGTGCCGCTCTTGAATCAGCTCCTGCCCGTAAATCTGCCGCGCCAGGCTGCCTTCGGCCAGCTTGCAGGCATATGCCCCCAGCCGCATCGTCCCCCCCTTGGCGGTCACATGCTGCTGCGTATCCATCAGAGCCACGAACGCCTTATTGAGGTCGCCCGTCCCCTCTTCGTCAAACCACTCCGCACTAATCGCCTCCGGCTCGCCGCAGACATGCCGGGCGTATTCAATGACCGCGCACTGCAGGCCGTAGCAGAGGCCGAGAAAGGGAATCTTATTCTCGCGCGCCCATTGAATGGCGGCCATCTTTCCCTCCGTGCCGCGCCGGCCGAAGCCGCCGGGAACCAGCAGCCCCGCCACACCGTTGAGCATTTCCTTCGCGCCGTTGGTCTCGATGTCTTCGGTGTCGATTTTGCGGAACTTAACGCGGGTCTTGTTGGCGATGCCGCCGTGCGCCAGCGCTTCGTAAACCGATTTGTAGCTGTCGGTCAGCGAGGTGTACTTGCCCGCCACCGCAATCTCCAGCTCACTCACCGGATGCAGAACGGTATGCACCATCGCCTTCCATTC
>CAYWTJ010000074.1:0-9510 GCA_964460225.1 uncultured Planctomycetaceae bacterium
AGCATATTCCTTTCCCGGGCTTATTTCCTCTCGGTGGTGGTTTTTGTCTCCGGTGCGCGCGCCACTTCATGCACAACCGTCTGAGCCGGCTGCACGATCACCTCCGTCGGAGAGTCCACGATCACGGTCTGCTGCTGAACCGCCGCATCGCCGCACGAAAGTCCGGAAGCCGCCTTCGGGCTGTCCTTGGGACGGGAATTCTCCTCCAGATCCGGAATCTCGCCCATCCCGGATTCGACATTGCGCACCAATCCGGCGGCGTCCACGGAGGAACGGAAGACCTTATTCATTCCCTGCCCGGTCAGCGGCCGCGTCAGTTGCGGCATCACCACCACCACCATCTCACTCTGTTCGTGATCGCGGTTCTTATCGCCGAAGAAGAAGCCCAGAATCGGCATATTGCTCAGGCCCGGAGTGCGCGTGACGTCCATCTGAAACATCTGCTGGACCAGACCGCTCAAAACCAGCGCCTGATTGTGCTCCAGAATCGCCCGGCCCGAATGGCTGAACTTCGTGAAGCGGTTGAGCGAGTCGTTGTTCGGCAGCAGGAACTCCAGCGTCACGTTGACGTCGATCTTGTTGTCGGTCGTGAGCATCGGCAGAACGGTAAGTTTGGTGCCGTAGTCCTTCCACTGGATCGACTGCACCGTATCGGTGGCAATCGTGAACGGCTGCTGACCGCCAGAGTGGAAGATCGCCTCCTTGCCGTTGAGGGTAGACAAATGCGGACGGACCAGAAGCTTCACATCCGCAGCCGACACCTGAAAATAGCTGCTGAGCTGATTGTTGACGCCACTGGAGATTCCCGCGCTCCAGCCGTTGTTGGTGAAGCTGCCGTCGGTCATCCCGGCCGCCTCTCCGAACTTGCCGGTGACGCCGTTGTACGTCAGATTGTAGTTAGGAATCGTGATCGTGGCGCTCTGCAGACCGGTCGTACCGATGTGCTTGCCGGCCGCGCGATTAATCCGGCAGAACACCGCATCGATCTCGATCATATCCCGGCGCACCTCGACATTGATCACCGGATCCTTGTCATAGAGCTTGGCGATCTTCGTAATCCGCTCGATATCTTCGGGATTGTTGATGCTGCCGCTGATTACCAGCCGCCCCTCCACTACGCGGAATTGCAGGTTCTGACTCAGGGACTCCTGCGCCTGCGCATCAAAACTGAGCGCCAGCTCCTTCGAAAAGCCCTGTTCGGCCTCGATCAGTTTCTTCGCCGCCTCCGGCTCCATCGAAGTCACGTCAATGATGTTGCCGAATTTCTGCTGCAAGCGCCAGATCAGGTACTTCGTCTGCGCCTTCTTGATCCGTCCCTTCAGAACGACGGAGGTTCCGGCCTTGACCACCGCCACGCCGCTCTCGCCCTCGGCGCCCAGAATCGCCTCCACCTTATCACCCGGCAGATATTCCCCCGCCGACACGCCCGTAGCGTACCCCAAAAGGCCAAGGACCAGAAGCAACCCCATGAACCAGCAAGCCTGAATCATCTTCACAACGGGAACCTCCCCCTGAAAAATTATGCAAATCGGCCATACCGACTCACCGTCTGACACACCATCACGCACCCGGCCCCACTCATTGACAACAAATCCCACCAAATTGCAGGTGAGGATTCTATCATTTTCGCAGGAACCCCGGCAAGCATAATTTCCGGAAAACGCGTGGAATCTTTCCGCTTTCTTTCATAAATCGTGCATATTCCCACAAAAAATCCACGTTGTGTAAAATTACAAGCCATAAGAGCAATATATAATCACCACAAGTATTCCCAATTTTTCGGTTACTTCAACAAATCATCAATTTCGCTCAAAAGAGTATCTACCTCCGACGATGGTTTTGCGGACGGAGCAGCGCCAGCCGGTTCTTCGGCCGGGGCCGGTTGCAGCAAAGACTGGATGTAGCCGGCGAGTGACTGAATGGTCGGATAGTTAAACAGCACGGCCGCCGGCAGCGTCTGCCCCAATTCCCGGTTGAGGCGATTGCGGATATCGACCGCCATCAGGGAATCCAAGCCCTGCTCCATCAGCGGCTGCTCCGGCAAGAGTTGATCCTTGTCGGAGAATCCGAGCACCTCCTTGCCAATCTCCTGCAGCCAGTTCCGAAGCAGCGCTGCGCGTTCGCCTTCGGCAGTCTGCGCAAAGCGGTCGGCGAATCGCGTTCCCGCGCCTTCCGCTTTCCCACCATCGGAGGCCGGAACGACCGCCGCGAAGTACGGATCGGTCGACGATGCAAACGCCTGCGCGAACCGCTTCCAGTCCATCGGCATCACGCAGCCCACCGGAATTTCCAGCGCCAGCAGCGCCTTCAATCCGTCGAACGCCGCTTTGGTTGAAAGCCCCAGTATCCCCTGACCCGCCAGCCGCGCGCCCCGGCGGGCGTCCTCCGCAGCCATGCCAGCCTCATCCCACGGCCCCCAGCAGACGCTGAGCGCCGGCTTCCCGCCGGCACGTCGCCGAACAGCGAACGTATTCATAAACTGATTGGCGGCTGAATAATTCGCCTGCCCCTGACTGCCGAGAATGGTCGCTGCGGAAGAGTACAAAACGAAATAGCGCAGATCACAGTCTGCGGTCGCCGCAGCGAGATGGAGCGTCCCCTGCACCTTCGGCTCCATCACCCGCGTCAGCCGCCCGCCGTCCATATCCGCCAGCAGCGCGTCCTCCAGAATTCCGGCTGCATGGAAGACACCCTCCAGCGGCGGTAATGACTTCTGAATCGCTTCCACCACGACGCGCACCGCCTGCGCGTCCGCGATGTCCGCCGCCATTCCGGTTACCGCCGCACCGGCCGCGCGGATCTCCGCCAACTGCGCAGCACATTGCGCCGAGCGGTCGCTACGGCCGGTCAGGACGATCTGTCCCGCGCCGTTCTCCGCCAGCCAGATTGCCGTCCGCAGTCCCAGCGCTCCAAAGCCGCCGGTAATCAGATAGCTGCGGTCCTTGCGGAAAAGCGGTGCTGTCTGGGTCTTCGGCTGTACCTTTTGCAGGACCTGCTCCTGCGCGACGCCGCCCCGGATGGCGCAGAGCCGCCGCTTCGCACCCGCAAGCACCGCCTTCAACGCCTGCAAGTCCTGCGCTTCCGCCTTCCCCGGAAAATCAACCAAACCGCCCCAGATTTCCGGGGCCTCTACCGCCACCGTCCGCCCCGCGCCCCACAACGCCGCCCCCCGCAAACCGGTCGCACCGGTCGCGCCGGTCGAATCTGTCGCACCGGGCAAATCGCCAATAAGCGAGGCCGCGCCGGAGGTGACAACCCAGAGGGTCGACGGCGTACCGGTGAGTTTTCGCGTCAATTCCAGCAGCAGTCCGCATTCCGCCGCCTCTGTTTGCACCGTGACCACCCCTTCCGGCGCGCAGGCGAACACGACCGTCCCGCCCGCCGCCACCGAGAGTTCGGAAGGGGTCGGGCAAGTCCGCAATGTCGCGCCCAAGGCGTTCGCCACCGCCTCCGCAAACGGCGACACGGCGGAAGCGACGACAATGGTCGGGCCTGCGTTTGTGCCGCTGGCGCCGGACGCCGCCAGCGAGGAGGGCGCGGGCTGAAAGAGCGGCGCATACAGCATCTGCGAGAGATTGGCCGAGAGCTGGCGATACAAAACTTCGCGCGTGGTCTTGCGCATCAATACGCCATCCATGGCCAGCAACGTCTGCCCGCCGGCATCGAGCGCAAGGATGTCGCCGCGCATCAGCGCCGCGTCCTCGCGCCGCGTGCGGCTATGACACCAGACATTCTCACCGATTCCGGCGAAGAGCCGCACCCGGTCCATGTGCATCGGAATCAGGGTCGAACCGTCGCTGAGCATTTCCTTCATGTATGTGCGCAGGAAGGAGGGCAGCATCGTCTGAAGAATCGAATCAACCGCGCCGGGATACAGGACATGCCCCCGCTCGCCCGGCGTGCCGCGCCGCGTCTCGACCCGGCAGAACGCCTCCGCCTCACCCAGCGCAATCTCCTCGATGCGTAAAAACCCTTCACCAAGCTCATACCCCGCTCCGATGAAGTCGGAGTAAAAGTCCTGCTTCGTGACCGAACTGCCGAAGCGCGTCTTCCATTCTGCCGCCGCCGGCCGTAGCTGCGTCGCCGGGGCCTCGCCAGCGCCGCGCCGGATGTTGCCGGTACAATGCGTCAGCCAGTCGCCGCCGGTCTGCGGACGGCTGCTGATTTGAAACGGCGCAACCGCTCCGCCCGCATCGTCAAGAATCACCTGCACCAATCGAGGCTCGCCCTTGAGAACCAGCAGCGGCTGCAGAAATTCCAGATCGGTCAGTTCGCACGCTGGTGAGCCCCACAGTTCCCGCGCGGCCGCGAACATCATCGCAATGTGCCCCGCCGCCGGACTGATCGCCTGCCCGTAGATGATATGCTCATGCAAAAACGCCGGACCGTGGTCATCGAAGACCGTTTCAAAAACGGCCGCATCGCCCAACGCCGGGCTGTCCAGCCGCCGCCCCGGCACCGCCTCGTCCGCCACTCCTGAGGGGGGATCGACGCAGACCTCCATCCAGTACGGCTGCCGCTCGAAAGGATAGGTCGGCAGATCTGTGCGCGCCACCCCAAACGGCGCATACAGCGCCTCGAAGTCCGGCAGAAAACCGGCGGCATACAACGCTCCCGCCGCCTCGAAGACCGTCTGCCCGTTGTCCTTCTTCGGGTGCAGGCTCGACACGACCGCCGCCTGCGCCAACGTCTGCCCGACCAGACCGCTCAGGACCGTGGTCGCGCCGATCTCCAGAAACACGCCGCAGGTCTGCCCCGCCTTCTCCACCGCCGCCCGGAACGCCACCGGCCGCACGATCTGATCCGCCCAATACGCAGCTTCGCAGAACCGCGCCGTGTCCATTTCCGGGTCAACCGTACTGAGCAGTACAGGGCCGGTGGGCTTGTGAAAGGTCGCCTCTTGCAGAATGCGCAAGAACGCCGCGCGCGCGCCGGACATCGCCGGAGAATGAAACGCTCCGCTCACCGCCAGCGGCTTGCAGGCAAAGCCCGCAGCCGTGAGTGCCGTCATCGCGGACCGCACCGCTGCGTCGGCACCCGAAATCGTCACCGAGGTCGCGGCGTTGTCGGCCGCCAGCGTGACGCCGGGAATGGCCGCCAGAATCTTCTCCACCGCCGCGCGTCCGGCCGTCACCGCCGCCATCGCTCCCGCGCCGCCTTCCTGCTGCATCAACCGCCCGCGCGCCACCACCAGCCGCAGCATTTGCGCGAGGTCGAACACGCCCGCCGCCACCGCCGCCGGATACTCGCCGATGCTATGGCCGATCAACACCTCCGGCCGCACGCCCCACGCCAGCCATTGCCGGTACAGCGCAATCTCCACCGCCGCAATCGCCGGTTGCGCCAGCGCGGTCTGCGCCAGTTGCTCCGCCGACGCAACCGGGCCGTACAACGCGGCAAAGAGGTCAATCCCCTCGCCGCGCAAAATCTGCGCACACTCATCAAAGGTCTGCCGGAAGACCGGCCAGGTGTCATACAAACCGCGTCCCATGCCCGGATACTGCGAGCCTTGCCCGGTGAAGACGAACGCGATCTTGCCGCCGGTTGCCTGCGCCACCTCCAGCGCTTCCAGAGCGTTCAGCAGCTCCTGCCCATCCGCGCCCGACGCCACGCCGCGCCATTCAAAATGCGTCCGGCCGGCCGCCGCCGTATAACAGAGATCCGCCAACTCCTTCGCAGTGCTTTTCGGCAGCGCCTGCGCGACCCGGCGGCGCAACTCCGCCACCGCCGCCGCTGACCGGGCCGAAAGCGGCAGCAACAGACGCGGCGGCAGGCCCCCAGCGGGACGGACCTGCGCGGGCGCTTCTTCAAAAATCGCATGCGCGTTGGTGCCGCTGAAGCCGAACGCGCTCACCCCGCAGCGACGAGGGCCGTCCGGGTTCCACTCCGTCAACTTAGTCGGCGCGACCAGCGGAATGTTTCGCCAGTCAAAGCGCGTGTTCGGTGTTTTGATGTGAATGTTCGCGGGGACCTGACGGTGCCGCAAACACCCCAGCAGCTTGGTGACGCCCGCCAGTCCCGCCGCCGGTTCCAGATGCCCGATGTTCGACTTCACCGACCCCACCAGCAGCGGCTGCGCCCGGTCGCGGCTGCGGCAATACGCCGCTCCCAGCGCTTCGAGTTCGATGCTGTCACCCAGAGCCGTGCCGGTGCCGTGCGCCTCGACATACCCGACCTCATGCGGCCGAAGCCCCGCATCGGAGAGCGCCTGCGCCACGACCTTCTGCTGCGCGAGGCCATTGGGAGCGGTCAGACCATTGCTGCGGCCGTCCTGATTCACCGCCGTACCGCGCAAGAGTCCGAAGATGCGGTTGTGGTCGCGCTGCGCATCGGAGAGACGTTTGAGGACAATCGCCACCGAACCCTCGCCCCGGCCGTAGCCATCCGCCCCATCGTCGAAGGATTTGCTCCGGCCGTCGGGGGCCGTCGCGCCAAGCTTCGTAAAGCAGATGTGCAGGTCCGGAATCAGCATCAGGTTGACCCCGGTGACGACCGCGACCTCGCTCTCCCCGCTGCGCAGACTCCGGCTGGCGCAGTGCAGCGCCACCAGCGACGACGAGCAGGCGGTATCCACCGCGAAGCACGGCCCCTCGAAACCGAACACATACGAGATGCGCCCGCTCGCGCCGCTGAAGGTCGTACCGGTCAGCGAATAGGCGTCGATGCGGTCGCGGTGATACGAATCGCGGTGGGCGTGGGTGTAGTCCAGACTCGATATGCCGAGGAATACCCCCGTGCGGCTGCCGCGCAGCGAAGCGACGGGAATGCCGCCGCGCTCGAACGCCTCCCACACCACCTCCAGCAGAAGCCGCTGCTGCGGGTCAAGCTGCAACGCCTCGCGCGCGGAGATGTTGAAAAAACGCGCATCGAATTCGTTCACCGGTTCCGCCAGAAAACCACCCTCGCGGGTGTGCATCTTCCCCGGCACCGCCGGATCGGCGTCATAATAGCGATTGATGTCCCAACGCGCCGACGGCACCTCGCCGACAACATCCCTGCCCTCCGCCACCAGTTGCCAGAGCTTCTCCGGCGTGTCCGCCCCCCCCGGCAAGCGGCAGGCGATTCCCACCACCGCCAGCGGCTCGCGGCTGTCCCCGCCCGTGCGGATTTCGCTCACTGCCGCCTCGCCCGCTTCCGGCAGAATCTTCTCAAGCAGAAACCCGGCCAACGCAGGCAGGTCCGGATAGTTAAACAACAACGCCGCACTCAAGGACAGCCCCAGACGCTTCTCCAGCGCCCGCGTCATCTTCACCGCCATCAGCGAGGTCACGCCCATTTCGCGGAACGCCAATCCCTCACGCACCTCGATCTGCCCGGCCGCGACCTCACTCAGCACCGCTTTGAGAATCGCCGTCATGGCCCCCGTCCGCTCCGACACGGGCAATGCCGCCACCGCCTGCGCCTCCGCCGTCGGCGCATGGCTCGCCTCCGGAGTCAGCCCGGTTTTCGTCCAGTCCACCGCCACCCCATCCTCCGCCAGCCGCGACAGCATCCGCGTCAGCAGCGGCAGCGGCGCTTCTCCGCGCGCCAGCGTCCCGGTCAGCAACGTCCCGGTTATGCCCGTTTGTGCTCCACATTCCGCCAAGGCATCCAGCAGCACCGCATTCGCCGAAACCTCAACGATCCGCGTGAACCCGTCCGCCAGCAGCGCCCGCGCCGCACTGGTAAACGCCACCGGGCGGCGAATGTGCTCCCGCCAGTACCCCACGTCCACCCGTTCCTGCGGCTGCATCCGCCGCCCCAGCAGGCTGGAATACACCGCCACCCGCGGCTCGCCGGCCGTGATGCCCTGCAACGCCGCGCAGAACGCCTCCAGCTCGCCTTCGAGCATCGCAGTATGAAACGGCACATCGGTGCGCAGTACGCGGCAGAACGCTCCGCTCGACCGCGCAATCCGCTCGACCGCAACCTCGATCTCCCCGCGCGTGCCGGAGATCACCGTCGCCGTCGGACTGTTGTACGCCGCGATTTCAATTTTCGGAAAATCACGCAGATGCGGTTCAAGCTCCTCAGGAGAAAGGCCAATATGCGCCATCGCCCCCTGCCCCGCCGTGCGCGTCAAAACCTGACTGTGCGCCGTCGCCACCCGCGCGGCGTCCGCCACGCTCAACGCCCCGGCCGCCACCGCCGCCGCCACCTCGCCGCCGCTGTGCCCCAGCACCGCGCCGGGCAGAATCCCCCACGCCGCCAGCAGCCGCGCCAGACCGATCTCGACCGCCACGATGCACGGGTGTCCCACCGCCGCATTGGCAAGCGGGCGCGCCCCATTCTGCCCCTCCAGCACCGTGCGCACGCTCCAGCCCGCCAGCGCCGAGAACGCTTCGTCAAATTCGCGCACCGCGTCCGCGAAGACCGGGTAGGTCCGCAGCAGCTCCGTCGCCATGCCGTCCCACTGGGTGCCGATTCCCGAGAACACCAGCGCCGTCTTATTCTGCATCGGTTTCTCCCCTGCCCGTTGCCGCACCGTCAAACATCCGCGCGGCGGCGTTTACATACGCCTGCCGGCTGCGCCACTGTTCATCCAGAATTCCGTCGATCTTCTGCCCCAGATCCCCGGTCCGCTCGAAGGCGAAGAAGTGCCCGCCCGGAAAGACCTCCACCCGCACGGGACCGATGGTCTCCTTGCACCAGCGTAGCGCGTCCTGCACCGGGATGTCGTCGTCTTCACCAAGCAGTACCGTAATCGGCGTCAGCAGCGGGGCGATCTCGTCGTGCACGTGCGTCTCCAGCGCCTTGACGTCGTTGTACAGAATCGGCTCGAAAATTTCCATGAGTTCCCGGTTCGCCAGCACCTCCTGCGGAATGCCGCCGAGGGCGCTGATGCGGTCGAGGAACTCATCGCGCGAGAGGTCCTTCCAGAAAAACGGCGGCGTCACGTTGCCGGGACGGCGCGCGGAGATGAACAGATGCAGCGGCGGCGGCAGCAGGCGGTCGCGGATGTTGCGCGCCAGCAGATACGCCAGCATGCCGCCCATGCTGTGGCCGAAAATGGCATATGGCTCCGACGCGACGATGTCCTTGACCTGCTGGAACACAAAATCCGTCATCGCATCCAGAGACTGCAACTGCGGCTTGCCGAAGAGCGAGCCATGCCCCGGCAACTCCACCGGCCGCACGGCGATGTCCGGGCACAGGTGTTTGGAAAACGTCCGGTAGGCAAACGACGTCCCGCCCGCGAACGGCAGACAGATCAGATGGATCTTCCCGTGTTCACAAGTCCGTGCCCCATGTGCGCTCATCGTACCTCCTCCCGCTCACCTACCCGAACGTCCGGAACCGCAAAACCGTTTTATCGACCACAAGATATGCTGCAAAAAGGATGAATAAGAAAAGTATCCAACCTTGTTCATTTTCGCCGCGCTTCGTAAGGATGAAGTAGGAAGGCGGAAGGATGAATGAGGGATGTATCCGCCCTTGTTCACTTTCGCCGCGCTTTGTAAGGATGAAGTAGGAAGGCGGAAGGATGAATGAAGGACATATCCGCCCTTATTCATTTTCGCCGCGCTTTGT
>CAYWTJ010000075.1:0-3671 GCA_964460225.1 uncultured Planctomycetaceae bacterium
CGTATCGGTGCGTCATCTGAACCGGCTGTTTGTGCGGGAGTTTGGGCTGAGCGCTGCGGAGTTTCTGCGGGAAAAACGGCTGCTGCGCGCGCGCCTGCTGTTGGAGTCGACGGACTATCTGGTCAAGGAAATCGGAGCGCATGAGGCTCTCCATGTCCACAAAGCGATAGGCGATGTCCTGATTTCGCAATTGCACCAAGTATAGACTATAATATAGTATATTCAACATGGCAATTTTCAAAAAACGATGTCTTATTTTTAATACACACGAGGAGCGAGCCATGCGGTTGGTGCAAAATCTGGGGGGGCGATGGGAGGTCCGAAAGGCAGGCAAGGGTACGGCGAAGGCCCTTTCCGCCACAGTGCCGGGCGATGTGTATCACGACCTGCTGAACGCCGGTGAGATCTGCGATCCGTTCTATCGTGACAACGAATTGGCTCTTAAGTGGGTGTGGCAGGCGGATTGGAGCTATTCCCGAACGTTCGCCGTGGATGCGGCCCTGTTGCGGCGGCAGAAGGTGCTTCTGCGTTGCGACGGACTCGACACCTTAGCCACGATCCGGCTCAACGGCAAGATCATTGCTGAGACGAACAACCAGCACCGCATCTGGGAATTTGAGGTAAAAAAACACCTCAAGCCCGGCAAAAACCTCATCGTCATCGATTTCACTTCCGCCTACAACTATGCCGTAAAAAAGCAGGCGGAACGTAAACTTCCCGGCTGGTGGAGCTCCATGTGCTGTGCGCAGTTCGGCTGGCTCCGCAAATCCGCCTGCAATTTCGGCTGGGACTGGGGCGTCAAGGCCGTCACCTGCGGCATCTGGCGCGACATCACGCTGGTCGCTTTCGATGCTGCCCGTCTCACGGATATTATGGTGGAACAGGAGCACAGCCCGAACGCCTCCGTCGGGCTCCGCATCACGGCGGCCGCCGAGATCGCAACCGCCAAGGGACTGACCGCCCGGGCCGCGGTGCAATTTGAGGGCAAGGACGTCGCCGCAGCCGTAGCCGCAGTCAAACCCGGCAAAAAAGGCGCCGCCGCCAAACTCGCGCTGACCATCGGCAAACCGCAGCTCTGGTGGCCAAACAATATGGGCGCGCAACCGCTGTACGCCGTCACCGTTGAATTGCTAAATGCCGCCGGCGAGGTGATTGACCGCCAGACCAAACGCATCGGCCTGCGCACCCTGCGCCTCGACCGCCATAAAGACCAGTGGGGGGAGAGCTTCCAGTTCGTCGTCAACGGCGTACCGTTCTTCGCCAAGGGCGGCAACTGGATTCCCGTCGATGGCATCATGGGCCGGCGCAGTCCAGCCGATTACCGCCGCTTGGTGCAGGACTGCGCAACGGCGAACATGAACATGCTGCGCGTCTGGGGCGGCGGCATTTATGAGGACGATGCATTTTACGATGCCTGCGACGAGTTAGGCATCTGCGTCTGGCAGGACATGATGTTTGCCTGCTCGACCTATCCGACCTTCGAAAAAGGCTTCCACGACAACGTTCGAGCCGAGATCACCGACAACGTCCGCCGCATCCGCCACCACGCCAGCCTTGCGCTGTACAACGGCAACAATGAGATGGAGCAGGGCTTGGTCCGGGATCAGTGGACCGACGGCTCGATGAGCTGGAAGGATTACAGCGTCGTATTTGACAAGCTGCTTCCCGAAGTCATCAAGGCCGAAGACCCGCAACGCGACTACTGGCCCGGCAGTCCGCACTCCTCGGTCGGCGACCGCGCGGACTTCAACAATCCCGACAACGGCGACGCCCATCTCTGGTCGGTCTGGCACGGCAAGCAGCCCTTCGAGTGGTACCGCACCTGCACGCACCGCTTCAACAGCGAGTTCGGCTTCCAGTCCTTCCCCGAGCCGCGCACGGTTCACGGCTATACGGCCCCCGAAGACCGCAACATCACCTCGTTTGTGATGGAGCACCACCAGCGTTCGGGCATCGGCAACGCCACCATTCTTCATTATATGCTCGATTGGTTCCGTCTGCCCGCCAGCTTCGACAAACTCCTCTGGACGAGTCAAATTCTACAGGGCATGGCCATGACGTACGCCTGCGAGCACTGGCGGCGCTCGATGCCGCGCGGAATGGGCACGCTCTACTGGCAGATCAACGACAACTGGCCCGTTGCGAGCTGGAGTTCCATCGACTACCACGGCAACTGGAAGGCCTTGCAATACCTTGCCAAAAAGTTCTTCGCCCCCGTCCTGCTCTCGGGGCTTGAGGACAAGGAGAAAAAAACCATCGAGGTTCACCTCACCAACGACAACCGCAAAGCCATCGGCGGCAGATATGATTGGACGGCCACGGATGTACAGGGCAAGGTTTTGGCTAAGGGCGGCAAGACGGTCCGGTCCGGAATCAATGCGGACAAGCGGATCGACACGATCAAGCTGGATAAAGTGATCGCGCAAAGCGGAGAGCGCAATCTTCTGGTCTGGCTGGAATTCACCCCCGAAGGCGGCCAAACGCTGCAAAGCCTCGTCCTCTTTGCGCGTCCCAAGCATCTGGAGCTATCCCGCACGCCGGAAATTGCGGTCACAGCCCGTAAAACCGGTGCCCAGACCTTCCATGTCACGCTGAGCGCGAAGAAGCCGGCGCTTTGGGCTTGGCTGGAACTCAAAGATCTGAGCCTGCGCGCCAGCGATAATTTCCTGCATCTACGCCCCGGCAGCAAGTATGAGATTACTGTCACCACGCCGTGCGAGCTGAGTGAAGGAGAGTTCCACAAACGTCTGATCGTAAGCAGCCTCGTCGACACCTACTGAAGCCGCCTCGTTCAGGCGAACAATGTAAAAGCACCGCCCGGAGCAAATCCGGGCGGTGCTTTTACATTGCATATTCATCTCACTCCGCAAAGGGCGGGACACCAGATCCATCCGCTGCTGGCATGAAAAAAAGGTAGGTTCCCGTTTGCAATTGCGTTTGGCTGGGCCAAAAATGCGCGGCGCTACTCCGGCAATTCAGCGGCAACCAGGTCCTTCCACTCTTCGCGGCGGCGGATGATGGACCAGTGCTTGCCGTCCACCAGCACCTCCGCCGGACGCGGACGTGAGTTGTAGTTGCTCGACATCGAAAAGCCATACGCCCCCGCCGAAAAGATCGCCACCCGGTCGCCCCGGATCATCTCCGGCAACGGCCGATCCTTGCAGAAGACATCGCTCGATTCACAGATCGGCCCCACCACATCCGCCGGGATCACCAACCCGCCCCCATCAACCTCCGGGAAGAGCCGCGACTCCGGCAGCGTGTCACTCTTGACCGGCCAGATAAAGTGGAACGAATCGTACATCGCCGGACGGATCAGGTCATTCATCCCGGCATTGATCATGTAAAAGGTCTTGGTTCCCGAACTCTTGACGTACTGCACCTCACCCACGAGGATCGCACTGTTACCGGTCACCGACCGGCCCGGCTCGATAATCAGCTTCTTGCCCGCCGCCTTCACCGGCGCTCCCAACACCTTTGCATAGGCGCTAAACTCCGGTACGTGTTCCTTGTTGTAAAGCAACCCGTAACCGCCCCCGGCATCGACATATTCAACCGTTTTGGGGCAGGTGGAGAGAAATGCCATAACCTTCTCCATCCCCTCGGCGTAGGGTTCGGTGCTGTTAATCGGACTGCCCAGATGAACGTCGATGCCCTTCAGGACCACATGG
>CAYWTJ010000076.1:0-17632 GCA_964460225.1 uncultured Planctomycetaceae bacterium
GCCGTCTTCGTGCTCTTCTGATAAACCGTGAAGAACCCCAACAGCGCCGCCAGAATGATAAAGAGCGCAAAGGTGCGCACACTGACCCGGAACATCTCCGCTCCTCCCGTTGCTCCGGCCGGCCCCCGCCGTCCGGTTTTGTCCGGCGCGATTCACACCTTCTGCAAAATCCGCAGCTTGGCGCTACGCGCCCTCCGGTTGACGCGGCACTCCGCGTACTCCGGTTTAATGACCTTCCGGTGCGGCAAGGTCGCCAGCCCCGCCTCGACCATCGCCCGCATCCGGTACTTCGCCAAACGGTCTTCCAGCGAGTGGAAGGTGATCAGCGCCAGCCGGCCGCCCGGTCTGAGCGCCCGCAGCGCCGCCGCCAACCCCTGCTCCAACTCTCCGAGTTCGTCGTTGACCGCGATCCTCAACGCCTGAAACACCCGCGTCGCCGGATGGATCTTCCCGGTTCGCCGTACCGCTTTTTCAACTACGGCCGCAAGGTGCGCCGTGGTCTTTATCGTCATTATCAGACGTTCTTCCGCAATAAACCCGGCGATTTTTTGCGAAAAACGCTCCTCCCCGTACTCCCGGAAGATCCGCGCCAGTTCCTCCTGTGGCCAGGTCATCACAATCTCTTCCGCTGTAAGTGGTTGCGTGTTATCCATCCGCATATCCAAAGGGCCGTCGCGCATAAACGAGAAGCCACGCTCCGCCCGGTCAAGCTGCATGCTCGACACGCCGATATCCAAGAGAATCCGGTCCACCGCCGGCACCCCGATCGCCGCCAATTCCCGGTCCATCTGCGAATACCGACAGTGCCGCAGCGTCACCGCGCAGGGAGCCTCCGCCAGCCGTTTTTCCGCCCGTTCCAGCGCATGGAGGTCGCGGTCGAGGCCGATCACCCGCCCGTGCGCCCCCAGCACCCGGCTCACCAGCAGCGCATGCCCGCCAAGTCCAAGCGTACCATCAAGATAGGTTTCTCCCGGCTGCGGCGCCAACCATTCCAGCACCTCGTCGGCCAGTACCGGGATATGCTCCACCCGCTCCCCGCCGCCAGCCGCTGCGAGATCGCCGGACAGCTCTTCCGCGTTCTGCTCCTCTTCAAACTCATCGTCATCCTCGCGTCCGCGCATAAAACCATCCCCAAGCGATGCCGTCATCAACGCGCCGGTATCCTGTAACAGAAAAAGCGCCGGGACAACTCCCGGCGCTTACAAGATCGGCTATTATCGGACATAACTTTGCCAAAAATATCCCCACCCGCGCCAGACTCAGGGCAACCGCAACCAAATGACCGGTTCCGTCGTCCAACTGCCGCTCAGGGTTCCCGGAGCCGCCCCGCGCACAAATTCTGATGCCCGACAGCAGATTCCGCTCCGTCCCCTCATCCGCGCACCAGCCGCAGCACCATCCCGTCGTTAGCCGGAATGATCCCCGTCCGCCAGGCTTCGGCGTGATGCAGCGCCTCCCGCACCGTCCACCCGGGCGCAAGCGTCAGTTCCAGTTTTCGCGGCCGGGTGGCATGATTCACCAGCACCGCCAGCGCCCCGCCCTCGGTCGGGTGTTCGCTCACCCCGATCAGCGGGTCCGACCGGCGCACGATCCGTTCCGCCAAAACAGCCCGTCCGACCTCGGCATAAATCCGCCACGAATCCTCCGCCCCCTCATCGAACGCGCCGGGGCGCTGCGCAAGGTTTTGCTCCAGCGGAAAAGCAAGAAAGTACGCCGCCCCCTTGCCCATGGCATGCCGCGTGAAGACCGGGTTGCCGTCGGCCTCCGCCGCCAGCACCTCCGCGCCGCACGCCTCCAGCAGCAGCCGGAACCCCGGCCGTCCCCGCAGCGCATGCCCCGACAGGATGCAGGTCATGTCCGCCGTGCAGAGCTCCCGCGCCCGCACCTCCATTCCGAAAAAATCCTTGAACGGCGAGAACATCGCATCGTGCTGCGAGACGTAGACCGTCGCCCCCGCCTCTGCCCGCTCCCGCAGCTCCCGCCACAGGCTCTTGCTGGTATGATTCGCTCCGCTCAGGGACGGCAGCAGATACAGCGCCGCATCCGGCAATGCCTGCCCCGCAAAACGGAATTGCAAATCAAACCCCGCCTGACGCGCCAGCAAAAAAGCGCTGAACCCCGCCGCCCAGCAGTCCTGCCCCGGCGTCAGGAGGCACACCGCCTCCGCTTTCCGCTCCGGCAGCCGCTCAAACGGCAATTCCCGCAACAGGCGCGCAAACGCCCCGATCTCCCGCAAGACCGGCTTCGGCGTCCGGTCCGAACGGATCAGCCCCAGCTCCCGCTCCAACGCGTTGCTGTCATATGGCGCGTTCTGCAACCGGTCCTGATCGTACGCGCACCACCACAAGAGGCCGTGGCAATCCTGCGCCCAGAGCGAAAACAACACCGTCCGCGCGTATGCCGCCGCCACCTCCTCCGAACCGATCGTCGGCCCCAGCGTCCCCACCTCCTCCGCCATGCACGGCCGCCCGGCAATATCCGCATACAACCGGCTCTCAGCCGTTGCATGCAACGTGTTGCGCATCCGGTTGACCGGCTCCTGATTGCAGTACGGCGTAAAAAGCGGATACGGATGCGTCGTCAGCAGATCCGTCAGCTCCCCCTGGTCCTGAATCCGCCACGCCCCGTCCTGCGGAAGCAGACTGTGCATCCCCGACACCACCGGCAGCGCCCGGTCCTCGGCCCGGATCGCGCCGGCAATGGCGTTGGTCCAGCCCCACGCCTGCTCGCGGCTGACCGGGGCCATGCAGTTGCATTCATTTCCCAGATCCCAGCCGCAGATCGCGTGATGCCCGCGCATATAACGCACGAAATAGCGCACGAAGCGCACCTGCCACATCAGGCACTCCGGGTCCGCCAGCACGTTCTTCCCCTCGAACGCCGGCGGCACGAACAACCGCCCGCTCATCCACCCCGTCACCAGCCCCACCAGCAGCTTGATGCCCCGGAGAGCCGCCGCATCCGCAAACCACCGGAAGCGCGCCATCATCTCCTCCGCCACCCCCGCCCGTCCCGCCCCCGTCTGCGGCAACGGCTCCTCCCCGAACCGCAGATCGACGGTGTGCCCCCCGCCCCCGAGGGTGCGCGTCAGCGGCTGGAAGTCCGGCCAGAGCGGGAAGACGCGCATCACCTGCACGCCCTGCTCCGCCAGTTGCCGCAAATCCTCCTCCACCACCTCCGGCCGCCAGTCGCGCCACATCAGCATCCCGGCATGACTGGCCCAGTAGTTGCAACCCACCACAAAGTTCCCCGACTCCACCAGCACCGCCGCATTGCTGACATCCTGCGCACGCATTGCATTCTCCCCAATAGAAACGCCGTTTTCCCGCACCTGCCGCACCATCATGCCCTGCCGCCGCCCGAAAGGCGGATTCGCACCAGAGGCCGGGAGAAGCGCCGGCTCCAGACGTCCCTTCACACGGATGACAGGCTCGCCCATGCGACTCGCAGGCGATACCGCACAGCCCCCGGTCTTGCACAATCTGCATACATAAGCTATAGAGCTCTATAGCTCTATAGCTTTCAAACCGGCCGGCCCGGTGGAATTCCGGATCACGAGCCGGGTCGGCAGAACCTCGCAGGGCGGAACCCAGTTCGCCGGATGTTTCAGCCCCTCCCGGATCCGCTCTACGGCCAACGCTCCGATCCGCGCCACCGGATGCTCTACCGTTGTCAGCGCCGGATACCACACCTCCGTCTCCGGATAATTGTCAAATCCTATCACGGAAATATGTTGCGGGATCTTCAGGCCCCGTTCATGAATCGCCGTCAGCGCCCCCAACGCCACCTCGTCATCCACGCACATCACCGCCGTGACCTCCGGAGCCTGCTCAAGAAGCCGGCGCATATTCCGTAATCCCACCATCCCCCGCACCCGGTTCTCCGGCTCCGCCGGAAGCTGCACCACCCGGTGCGGCTCCAATGGAATGCCATACCCTGCAAGCACTTGCGAAAATCCATCCAACCGTTGCCGCTGATTGAGCCATGGCGAAGGCCGCTGCAAGAACCCGATCTTGCGATGTCCCAGCTCCAGCAGGTGCCGCGCCGCCTCTGCCGCGCCGCCGAAGGAGTCATTGTCAATATACCCCACCTGCGGCAGATCGGTGCGCTCATCCAGCGCCACCACCGGCAATTCCGTTTCCGCCAGCGAACGCAATTCCTCCCGGTAACGCTCTGCCAGTATTGCAATTACGCCCGCGTACTGCTGATCGCGGATGCGTTCCAGAAGCGAACTCCCCCGCCCGCCGCCCGCCGCGCCGTCGCCGGCGATGACAATTCCCACCTCCAGCCCCGCCGCACGCGCCGCCGCATAGATCCCATCCAACGCCAGACGAAAGTAATCGATGAAGTTCGGATACGGCAGAATCACCGCCAGCCGGCGGGAACGCATCGCAGGAAAATCAGGCGTAAAATCGTATTGCCGAAGGAGTTCTTCCACCCTGCGCCGCGTCTCTTCCCCCACCCCAACCCGACGATGAATCACCCGCGACACCGTCGCAGGCGACACCCCGGCCTCCTCGGCAATTTTACAGATATTCACCGCCCGTACCCGCCGCGACATCCCGCTCCCCAAGGTATTTTAAATTTGCGCAAATTTAAAATACCCGTTTTATCCGCTCTGTCAAGGAAGGAGAAAGGGGTTTGTGCAAGAAATCCCCGGCGCACAACGTAAAGAACAGCGCCCGGAGAACGTGCGACATGGAGCGGTTTTTTCTCAACCGCAATGCCGGCTGCATCTTACCGCGCCGGATATCTGTTGTAATCCGCCTGCCGGTTGCATACGATTAAAGTTGAAATAAAGTAGCGTGCCGCGGGGGAAGGAGTCGTGGCGCGCGGAGCAACTTGGGAGGCCGAATGCCAACGCCCGAGGAGATTACGGGGGTGCTGGAGAAGTACCTGCTTGCGGAGACCGCCCTCTACCGGGAGGTGCGGGAGTTGTCGCGCATTCAGTTGGAGCAAATCGAGCAGAGCAACTCCGCCGCGCTGCTGCAGACCATCAGCCGCAAGCAGGAATGCCTCGGCCGCATCGAACAGATTGAAGGCGCGGCCGCGCCCTATAAGCAGATGCGGGAGAGAACGCTGGAAAGCTGGCCGCCGGCCTTGCGCCACCGCATCGCCGGTCCGGTGCGCGAATTGCAGTCCTTGCTGGGCGAGATTGTGGCGCTGGAGGAGAAGAGCCGCAGCGCGATTGAGGCCCGGACGGCGGCGGCAAAGCAGCCGGTTCAGACCGGCAAGGCCATGCGCAACGCCTACGCCAAACCCCGGCCCTCCCCGCAAAACCCCGGCCGCAGCATCTGACGCCGCACCCGCCGGACCGGCAGCAACACGGCGTAGAGCGTGGCGCGCCGCTCAGAAACAAGGCAAGACCACGCCCCGGCTCTCTCTTCCGCCGCACACGTGTTTACCCATCCGCCCGCCGGGCGGAAATTTCGAAGATCTTGCCCCGGCGGATACGGCGGACGGTGAACTCCACGCCGTCGAGAACAAAATTTTCGTTCGGCTCCGGCAGACGCCCGATGCGCGCCATCAACCAGGTGGAAACATTCCCCTGTGTTTTCTGCAGCGGCGCGCGCAGGCATGCTGCCACATCCGACACCGGGAAGCCCCCGCCGATCATCCACATCCCCCCCGCCAAACCATGACACATCTGCGGCAGCCGATCGAACTCGTCCTCCAGATCGCCGCCCACCAGCTCTTCGACGATATCCTCCAGCGTCACCAGTCCCAGCGTCTTGCCATGTTCCTGTATGATAGCCATATGCACATGCTGCTCGACAAAGGCCTGCAGCAACTCCGAGCAGGTCGTCTCCGGGGTGGCAAAGCGGACCGGGCGCACAATGCCCCGGATGCTCGGATCGTTGGGATTGGTCTTGAGACGGTAGATCAACTCCTTGAAATTGATATAGCCCAGCACCTGATCGTGATTGCCGTCCTCGCAGACGGGAAAGCGCGTGTGCGGGTCAATGTGCGCCACGATCACCGCATCCGTCACGCTTTGAGCGGTCGAGATGAAGGTCACCTGATGCGCCGGCAGCATGGCCGAAAGAACCGGGGTGCGCGAGAGGCGGGCGGCGTTCTGGATAATCTTCTCTTCGTGCTGGCCGATCATCTTCCGCAGCCGCGCCATGCCCGCCAGCATCTGGATTTCATCCAACGCCGGAGACTCGCCGTCGTCCTTCTTCTTGCCCTCGAAGGGACGGTTGATGAGATGCAGCATATACAACAACGGGGAAAAGAAAAAGCTGCAATAATACAACGGATAGCCGATGATGCCGGCGAAAAACACATTGCAGCGCACCCCCAGCGTCTTCGGCAGGATTTCCGTAAACTGCAGCATCACATAGGTAAACACGATCCCAAAGAGTCCGACCCATTTATCACCGAAGAGAATGCCGATCTGGGCGCCCGAGACGGTCGCGCCAATGGTATGAGCGAAGGTATTGAGCAGCAGAATCACGCCGATGGGGCGGTCGAGTTGGGACTTGAAGCGCTCCCAGATCGCCCCCAGCGCCGGATTGCGCGTGGAGACCTTCGCAATCTGGCTCGGCGTCAGGCTCAGCAGCGTGGCTTCGCACAGGCTGCAGATAAACGAAACGGTAAACGCCAGCGCAATTGCGCCTATCAGGGTAGTCACTGGAGATCCTTGCAGCAACGGCCGGAGCCAATTCCGGCGCGTCCCGTGATTTTAGTGGCATTCCCGCAATTGTCAATCAAACTTTCCCTCGGCCGGAGCCCGCTCTATTTTCCGCCGCAGCACGAAGCAGATGCCTTGCTGGCGGTCCGGCGGGTGAAGAGACGCACCAGCCCGCCCCCTGCCGCACCGTTGATCTCAATCAGCAGAAAAAATACCGTCAGCGCCAGCGTAATCGCTCCCGCCCCCCCCGCGTGCGCCGTATGCGCCGCATGAACGGCCAGCGAAGCCTGCGCCCCGGCGGCGGTCGTCAACTCCGCCAGACCCGGCAGGCCAAGGGGCGTCCAAAGATAATCCAGCGCCAGTCCGCCCGCCACCGCGCCGACCATCAGCGTCGCCGCCAGCACCAGCGTTGTCCGCGCGCCCAGCATCTTAATCAGAATTCCCAGCGTTGCCGCATTGGTTGCCGGCGCCACCAGCATGAAGATCATCGCCGCGCCCGGCGACGCCCCCAGCGCCATGAACCCCAGCGCCAGCGGAATCGCCACCGTCGAACAGACATACAACGGCACACCGATCGCCAGCATCAGCAGATACGTCCCCGGACCGCTCCCCAGAAACTGATCCAGCACCTCCGCCTTCACAAGCGCCGAGATCAACCCGGCCGCGGCAATGCCGAGCAACAGCGGCTTCGCAATCGCCCGCGGCAGTTGGTAGAACGAGTAAAGCAGCACCTGTCCAAGCAGCGCCAGCGCGCGCAGGCGCGTCGATTCCTCCGCGTGACAGCCCGCCTCATCGCCGGAACCATTCCCGGTTTGCCCCGGCTCTCCGGCCGTCCCGCAACAGCCGGCCTCTTGCGCAGCCGGTTTCTCATGGGAGGAACAACCGCAAGCGTCCTGCTCCCGACGCGCCGCCCGTGCCGCCGCGCAGTGCGGACACGCACTCTCCGTCTCGCCGTCTGCGGCAGGTTCATGCGCGTCGTCCCGGCCTGCCACGAACGGATCACGCCCCAGCCAGTTCGCCATCGTCCCCCCGAATACGCCCAGCACAACCGACATCAGCGTCCGGTACACCGCCATCACCGGCCCCAGCAGTCCGACCGTCGCCATGAAGGAGTCCACGCCGATCGTTGGCGTCGCCACCAGAAACGCGGCGGCAGCCCCCCGTCCCGCGCCCTGCTGCCGTAACGATGCCGTCACCGGAATCACCCCGCACGAGCAGAGCGGCAATGGCACGCCCAGAACCGAAGCCTTCAGAATCGACAAAAATCCGTTGCCGCCAAGATGCCGCTTCACCAACTCCGGGTTCACAAATACCGACAACACCCCCGCAATCAGATAGCCCAGCAGCAGATATGGCGCCATCTGCAGCAACGTCGCCCAGATCTCCCACAACACCCTATATATAATGTCCATGACCGGCCCTTTCGCGGCATTCCTTGCGGGACCTCGCGCCCCGCCCAAGATACCCCCAGGGGGTATCAATCGCATTCTACACCATATTGACTGTAATGCAAATAAATAATGCGGGTTGCTGGTTCCGCGTCAGAGCAATCGCATTCATCCGCACGAAACGGCGAAACAGTCTGATGTTACGATTGTCAGTGCGATTCATCGCAGGGAGCTACGCGCCCCAAACCCGCCGTAGCACGTGGGATCGCCTTGCCGCAAGCGCGAGACGAAAGCCGTTAGGAATTCGCACCGAAACCTGCTTTTCAGCCGATTTTCAAGGCGATTGCCCTGCATTCCGCGCTTTCGACCGCCTTTTGTACCAATCTCTTGAATTCATGACGGGGAGACGTCTGTTGCGGCCGCCCTTCGCATGGACAATGGATGTGGGAAGGAGTTCGCGGATTGCGAGGGGTGACGGATGGCGCGGGTTTGCGCCCATCGGGCAGCGCCCGGAGCGTTTCCCGGTCTGCCAGCGCCGCCATTTGAAATGTCCGTGAACTTCTCCCGGTAGGACAAAAGCCCGCCGGCGCGGGCCGGTGGGCTTTTGTCCTGCCTTGATCCGTGTGCCGGAGAGGGGGGCGGGGATGCCGGAGTGCAGCGCCCCTATTCCTGCCCGAACAGCTCGCTCTGGGCCGAGAAGAGCTCGCGGCAGTCGCGGCTGCACCCCAACCGTTGCAGGACGGTTTGGCACTTTTCAAGAAATAACGGAGAATCGCCGCCGGGAGCGGTCTTAAGGATATTTAAAATCGTGGTATGCGACCGGCCGCCCAACTGCCGGCCGATTTCCGCGAGACTGGTTCCCGCCAGTTGCCGGCAGAGATGAACGTATACCCGCCGGGCGGCGGCGATGCTGCCCTGCCGCTTTTTGCCGCGCAGATCCGACGCGCTGACCTGAAACACCCCGCTCACCGCCGCCAGAATGGTTTCCGCCTCCGGACGCAGATCCTGCGCCCGCGCCGGAGCCAGCAGCTCCTCCACCCGGGCGGCATCCATCTCTTCCCCCGACAGCCGCGCCATCGCGCCGACCGTTTTGAGAATGCCTTCCAGTTCGCGGACGCTTCCGCCGGTACGGCTGGCAATCAGCGCACTCACCTCCGGAGCAAGCTCCGGAGCCAATCCGCGCACCACCGCCAGACGGGTGGGCGCATCAAGCGCTTCCAGCTTCGCCTGCACCCCGCCCGCCAAGCGGCTGGCGAGCATCGGGTCCAGCCCTTCCAACTCATGGACCGGCCGATCGGCGGCAATCACCACCTGCTTCTTATGGTGGGCAAAATGCTCGATGATCGCCACCAGCTCCCGCTGCGAGGCGGTCTTTTTGCCCGCGCAGAGCGCTTGCAGGTCATCGATGCAGAGCAACTGACAGCGTTCGTAGCGCGTGCGGAATTCCGGCAGACGCTTCTCGACATAAGCCGCCGAAAAACTCTGCACGAAGTAATCCGCGCTGACGCAGGAAATCTTGCGGGTCGGGTCGGCCTCCGATGCGGCGCGACAGATCGCGTGCAACAGATGCGTCTTGCCCAGCCCATGTCCGCCAAAGAAGCAGAGCGGGGAAATCTCGCCCGGACACTCCACCGCCTGTCTGGCGGCGGCGAGGGCAAACCGGTTGCAGCGCCCGTCAATAAAGGAGGCAAACGAATGGTTGCTGCGGTGGAACAACGGCTGCCCGCCGGAAGAACCGGGAGTGCGCACCGGCACCGGAGCGTCAACCGGAGTCTCTGCCAAGGCAGCAGGCTGAGCGGCGCGCTGGTGACGGTATTGCTCGCGGGAAATGACAATTTCGACCACCGGACGGAATCCGAGCACCCCTGCGGCAACGTCCGCGATGGTCGTAAGGTAGTTCTTTTCCAGCCAGACGCGGACAAACCGGTTTGCGGCGCCGATCACCAGACGCTCCCCCTGCAACTCCTCCAGAGCGGCGTTGGTAAACCAGGTATTGTAGCTGGCCTCCCCAATCATCGCCTGCAAAGCGGCCAGAATCTCCTGCCAGCACTGCTGCGCGCGCTTATCGTTGGTTGCGGATTGCGTCATCTTGCCCTGCTCACCTGATTCCTGCCGCCGGAAGGCGCGGCAAGGGTTGCTGATTGCGAGAACGCTAAGACCGGCTTCCCAGAAAAAACGACCGGCGCGAGGGTCAAATCATACCCCGGCCGAGTACCCGGTGTCAACCAGCGAGAGGACGGGAGTTTTCCACGAAAGATCCACACTCCCGCCGCGCTCACTCCAAACCGTTTATGAGCCGGAGGTTATTTCAAAACAACTTATTCCGGAATCCGCCGCCCCACCCCGCCCGAATCCGATCCCGCATCCACCCTCGTCACGCAAATCGGATACCGTGGATCGGGTCAATCCCTGCCGCTCCTTACACCTATTGCGCTATCGCCATTTGTTTCAAACAGTTATGATGTTTATTGCACCTTCTTCGGCACCGGAATCCGTATTCGGGTTATGAGCAAATCCGCTAACTCCTTGTCAGGTTGACGGATACCAACCTTCCCCTTCCTTTTGCCCGTTGGGCACCCCCGTTCAACGCAAATCGTTTAAAACAACTTGCGCTGCTCCGGCACCTTTCTTTTTTGCTTTTTCTGTGGGAATCACCCGGAAAATCCGAGAATAAATCTTGCATTAAATCGTAGGAGCGGTACTATTTGCGAGAAGTAAAACGATTGTTTGAATGCTGCCCCAGAAACGGCTCTTCTCATTGCCCGGCTCTGCGGCAGTCCAAACGACATACGAGGAATGGATCTGCCAGTTGCGAGGAGCGTCCGAATTTCTTCTCCAGCACGTCGGGGCGAAGGATTCACGCGATCGCTGGCAGCCACGAAAAGGGAAACACGCATGACCATTTTCCGCATTACAGAACTGCTCGCCCTCGCCTGCCTGAGCGCGGGGACAACTTGGGCGGCCGATGTTCCGGATCTGGCGGGCTCCAGCCCGGTCGCCGCCAAAACAACCGCGCCCTCGGCAACCGCGCCTTCGACTACAGCGCCCTCGACTACAGCGCCTTCGACGGCAAACGCGCCTGTGAAGACGGCCGGCAAGACCGTGAGCGCCGGAACCGCCGCCGACACCAAGGTCGGAGAGAATGGCGTGGTAATCGATCTGCGCGACAAAAATGTCGCCACCGTTCCCAGCGTCGCGTATCAAGCGGACGGAACGGCGATAGCGACCTATGAAGCGCCGACGATGGCGGCGAATTTCGACCCGTCCCGCTTTCAGGGCAAGAGCATCCGCCTGAGCGTGGGCGATGTCGAAATGATGGCGATGAACTATTCATGGAACCTGAAAAAGACGCTGACGGAACGGTTGCAGGCGCGTGCAAAGAAGCTGGGAGCCTTGGGGGCGGCGCTGCCGAGTCCCACGTTCTCCACCGGCTGGCAGGCGGTGCAGTCCAACGCCACCGGCACCACCCAGAGCCTGTCGGCCAGCAACCAGTGGTCGCTCTCCACCGGCGTTCAACAGCCGTTGTTTCTGGGCGGCTCGGTCATTTCGCAGTTCAAGGAGGCGGATTTATACAACGATTTCGTGAGCGAAGACATTCGCCGCGTCCGGCTGGCGGTCATCTACGCCATCCGCAACCAGTATTATCTCGCGTTGCAAAACAAAAAGATCGCCGAGATCTACTACGACCAGACAGAAATCGCCAAGGAGTACTGGGAAAAGACGAAAAAACGCTACGAAGCCGACGATGTGGCGGAGATCGATGTCCTGCGCTATGAGGTCGACTACAAGATCCAGAAGGCGAACTACATTCAGGCCAGCAACAACTATAACGTCGCGGTAGCGGACCTGATGCGTCTGATCGGTCTGCCGCTGGATACGCAGGTGGACTTCGCCGACCCGTTCGCGTTTGTGGACTACGCCCCCGGCAGCGAACAGGCGCTGACGGCAGAGGCGCTGAAGACCCGGCCGGAGATCAAGCAGGCCCAGCTCAACGAACAGATGCAGAAAGAAAACATCTGGCAGGAGAAATCGGAGCTCTTCCCGAAGGTGTATGCCAACGGCGATTGGAGCAACTCCAACAATTACAGCTATACCAATCAGCGCCGCAGCAATGACTGGAACTGGGGGGCGGGGGTGACCGTGAGCTGGAACGCCCTTGCCGGCGGCGGCCAGATCATCCGTTCGAAGGTCATCAACGCCGAAGCAATTCTCGATCAGTATAAATTCACCACCAACGACACCGTGGACCAGGTGCGGCAGGAGGTCAAAGACTCCCTGCTCAACCTCTCCAGCTCCATCGACTGGGTGAAGTCGCAGCAGGAAAATGTGCAGCAGGCATCGCGGGTTCTCAAGCAGCAGACCATCCGCTGGGACGAGGGTGCCGGCGCCTATCTGGACATTCTTGACGCGCGCAGCAAGCTGGCTCAGACGCAACTGCTCTACTGGCAGGGGATCTACAACTATAAGGTCTCCATCGTCGCACTGGATTACTCCGTCGGGCGCTTCAATTCCAGCGCCGAATCGCTGGTCAAGGGTTACAGCGTCCGGAAGGAGGATATCGCCGCCAACCGGGCCGCCGCCGAGCGGGTTCAAAAGAAGTTCCAGACGGTGGACAGCCGCAAACTTCTGGCCGATGAGTTCAACCGTCTTTCGACCCCGGCGACTCCGGCAGCCACAAAGGAAACGCCCGTGCGCCCGGCGCACATCAGCGAAGGAATCACCGCCGGCGAGGATCAACCGCAGGAGCAAGCCCTGCCCTCGGCGGCCGAAATGTCGACCAGCCCGGCGAAAGTTCGTGAAACCGCAGCCCCGGAGATCCCGCCGGCCGGTCCGCAACCAATGTATTGACAAATAGCAGGAAACGCGCTAAGAGTACAGGATGATTTTTCACGGGGTGCATGACTGTTTGTTCATGCTCCCCGCTTTGCGTAACAGGGAATACCGCAACAAACGCCACTACGCGCAAAGAAACGGCCTTGAAAGCCGATGGATCGGTTCCACCGCAAATAGAATCGCTTTCCGCGCTATAGGAAGCTGTTTGCGCGCTCTGCGATCACCACGAAGGAAGTATCTGCGGTTTGGTGTATATCTCGTGCGTCCCATGCGGCCGCCGGTCGGGAGGAATTTCTGTGGATCTGTGTTCCGTTATAGGCTTCGTACTCGGCCTGATCTGTGTTCTTGAGTTTGGAATCGGCCTCCACAATCTGGAACTTTTCATCGGCGAAGAGGCGCTGTTCATCGTAATCGGCGGCGGGTCGGCGGCGACGATGATCGGCCTGACGATGGATGATCTGAAGAACTCCTGGCGCGTGTACAAAAAGGCGTTTTTCAACACCCCCGACGACCCGGTGGTTCTGATCAAGAAAATTGTGGAATTCGCGGAAATCGCCCGGCGCGACGGCATTCTGGCCCTGGAGAACGTCACTGACCAGATCAAGGATGAGTTCCTGGTGAAGGGGCTGCAACTGGCTGTTGACGGCACCGACCCGGAATTGATCGAAAACATTCTGACGACTGAAATCGACTGCCTGAAAAAGCGCCACAACAACGGCAAAGGCATCATTCAGGCGTTCGAAAAGTATGCCCCCGGCTTCGGTATGGTGGGCACTCTGATCGGCATGATCAAGATGCTTTCCGGCGGCTTAAACGACCCGAACGTCCTGACCCTCGGCATCGCCGTGGCGTTGACGACGACCTTTTACGGAGCGATGATCTGCAACTTCTTCGCCGGCCCCTTCGCCACGAAGCTTGCGGCGATCAACGCCCATGAAATGCTGGTCAAGAGCATTGTCCTCAAAGGCGTCCTCTCCATTCAGTCCGGCGACAACCCGCGCATTGTCGAGATGAAGCTTAAGGTCTTTCTGCCCCCGGCACTGCGACTTTTCGGCAAGGAAGTGGAGAACTGAGCACTCCGGATATTCCGTGAAGAAATGCCACCTGCCGGCCTGCTGAGATGCGGGTAACCCCGAGGAAATACGGAGCAAGCGATGTCGGAAGAACACGAAGACGAAGGCCCTTCCGAGCCGATGGCGCCGCTGTGGATGATCACCTACGCGGACATGATTACGTTGCTGTTCGCGTTCTTCGTCGTTCTCTTCAGCATGATGGAGATCAAACAGCCGAAGGTGGATATGACCATGCGGCAGTTTCAGAAGCAGTTCGGAGTTCTGCCCGACAAACCGACGCAACCGCAACCCTTCATCAACCCGCAGACGCTCTCGCTGGTGCAGTCGGCCGTACTGCGCCGGGGACCGCGCGGCAAGCATGACGCCGTGCGCACCATCATCGAAGACAAAATGACCAAGCGCACCATCGGCGGCTCCGAACTCTTCCGCCCCGATAGCGCCGAACTGACCCCGACCGGCCGGCAATTGCTGCAAAACGAGATCGCGCCGGCTTTACAGGGCTACACCAACCGCATCGATATTCGCGGCCACACCGCATCGTCAAACTACGAGGATGGCTGGGTGCTGGGATTCCAGCGGGCCTACGCGGTACTTGACTTCCTGACCAATACCTGCGGCTTGGATTCTCGCCGTTTCCGCGCCACGTCCTGCGCCGACAACGAGCCGCTGGCGACCAACCAGACCCCGCAGGGCCGGGAACAGAATCGTCGCGTTGATATCATTATGACGGAAGAGCCGATCTCGGAACTGGACATCCGCGAACGCTGAAACCGTAGCCCCCTGCAACGACAACGGGTTGCAAGCGACCGCACGTTTTTTTTCGCAATCCGAACAGAAAACCGCGCCTGGCTGGAATGCAGGTACTTGACAAAGCCGCAGACCCGCGTATAGTCTGCGGAAAAGGGTATGAATCCAGATCTGGCTGATGCGATGCATTCAGCCGGTTTTTTTGTGTGAATATTACGGACGTGTCTGCCTTGCTGCGGCAGTGGCGCGACCACAGATAAGGCGACAGAAATGCTCCGCGATAAAGAGGTTCCGGGCGGCCGGCGGCTGACGCCCTTATTCCCGTTTCCCTGCCATCATTGGCGATGGCGGAATTCATAAAACGATTCACAGGAGAGAGAAAGAAAATGCGTTCCCCACTGAGCCAGCGCGCTTCCAACAGCCAACCCAGCATGACGATGGCCATCACCGCGAAAGCCAAAGAACTCGCTGCCGCGGGCAAAGACGTCGTCAGCTTCGCTGCCGGGGAACCCGACTTCAAAACTCCTGCGCACATCTGCGCGGCGGCAAAAAAAGCGATCGATGAAGGACAGCACGGCTATACGCCCAACCCCGGTACGCCCAAGCTGCGCAGCGCCATCTGCGACTGGTTTCTCAAGGAAAATGGCGTCCAGTACGAGAGCAAGCAAATTCTGGTAAGCCCGGGCGCGAAGTACAATATCTTTCTTGCGATGCAGGCGATGATCGATCCGGGTGACGAGGTGATTATTCCGGCGCCGTACTGGGTAAGCTACCCCGAGATGGTGCAACTCGTTGGCGGCACGCCGGTGATCGTCGAGACGAAGGAAGAGAACGGCTTCGACCTCAGCGCAAAGATGATCGCGGAAAAGATCACCGACCGCACGAAGATGCTGATTCTCAACAGCCCGTCCAACCCCTCGGGGGCGGTTTTCTCCGAGAAGGCACTGCGGGAAATTGGCGCGCTGATCGAGAAGACGGGCATTTACTGCGTATCGGACGAGATCTACAGCCGGCTTTTATTCGGCGGGACGAAGCATTTCTCGATTGCGGCGGCCAGCGACTACTGCCGTGAGCACACGGTCGTAATTAACGGTTGCTCAAAGGCTTACGCCATGACCGGCTGGCGGATCGGCTTCTCGGCCGCCCCCGCGAAGATCACCACGGCGATGGCTGACATCCAGAGCCAGTCGACCAGCAACGCCTGCTCGATCGCGCAAGCGGCGGCGCTGGCGGCGGTAACGGGCGACCAGGGCTGCGTCGAGGAAATGCGCAAGGACTTCGAAGCCCGACGCGACCTGATTGTGGGCCTGCTCAACGGGATCAAGGGCGTGCATTGCCTGACTCCGGGCGGAGCATTTTATGTCCTGCCGAATATTTCCGGCATCTTTGGCAAGACGCTGGCCGGGACCAAGGTCCAGGATCCGTCCGGGTTCTGCCAACTGGCGCTTGAGAAGTCCCTGGTGGCTTGCGTGCCGGGCGAATCGTTTGGAGCGCCGGACTACATCCGCCTGAGCTACGCGACCAGCCGGGAACAGATTGAAAAAGGTTGCGCCCGTCTGAAGGAATTGATTGAAGGCTGAGGCCGGATACCGTATAATACAGCCAAGATCGGGTAGCCGGGCGCTGAAACACCGCCCCGAGGCAACGAGCAGACAGCAATTAACGATGAAAACTGGCGGCCGGACACGGGTCGGGCCGCCGGTATTTTACTTGCATAACACAGAGCAGGAATCACTCGTAATATAAGGAGTAGAACAATGTCCGCACAGGTTCCCATGACCAAAGAGGGGTACGACAAGATTTTGGCCGATGTGAACGAGCTGGAAGCGCGTCGCCCGATCATCAAGAAGGCCATTGAGGAGGCGCGCGAAAAGGGCGACCTGCGCGAGAACGCGGACTATCACGCTGCCCGTGAAGAACTTGGCATGCTCAACGCCAAAATCAGCATGCTCAACACCAAACTGGCGAATGCAGTGATTGTGGACCCGTCGAACGCCCCGGAAGGAAAGGTGAGCCTTTTCAAGACCGTGACCTTCAAGCGAATGAAGGACGGGGTGAAGATGACGCGGACGCTGGTGGGCGAGGGCGAGGCGGACCCGGCGGCGGGCAAGATTCTTGGCACCAGCCCGGTAGGGCAAGCGCTGATTGGCAAAGCGGTGGGCGATATCGTGACGGCGAATCTTCCTGCCGGCCCGATGGAGCTTGAGATTTTGAAGATTGAATAACCAAAATGAGGTTGTAGTATTGTATCGCACGAATGCGTGAAGCCGTGTGAAATTTTTGCCCGAGTATCCCTTGCGCAGCGATGACAGCATACTGCAGGCAGGATAATCTCAGTAAAATCAGGTTGGCCCGCGGATCTCCGCCGTTGCATCGTCCTGCGTATACGGCAATGCGCTTCCCTCTGCATGGCCAGATCTGCCTCGGGCATTTTCCGGCATCTGCAACCCTGCGCAGTGATTACCGAGGAGTTTGTTTGATCGTAAACGGTTCCCTATGACAGCGCGTGTCTGTATGAAGTTTACGCGCAAGGGCACGGGAATCTATGCGGTGGATGACGTAACACGCTCAAAATCGGAATGCTGGACTTGTTTGCCTGTTACTGTTTTTTGTGCGGTGGCCTGACGCTACAAATTAATAGAGCAGATTTTTATTGATAAACGCAAGTAAGCGGGATCAACAAGCAAAACGTTTCATGAAGAGACATCAGCAGTTGTTTGGGGTTGCGAGTTGTCGACCGTGACCGAGCAGGAAGCACCACCAGTTTTTACCGGGGAGTAGCGCAGCTTGGCTAGCGCGGCTGCTTTGGGAGCAGCAGGTCGCAGGTTCAAATCCTGTCTCCCCGACCATACAAATCAAGGCAGGGCAACGACTTAGTTGCCCTGCCTTTTTTGCTTCTGGGGATATTCTGAGATTTTCCGCAGCCGCTTCACCGCCAGCACACCCTGCAATCCCCC
>CAYWTJ010000077.1:0-48362 GCA_964460225.1 uncultured Planctomycetaceae bacterium
AGGCACCCTGATGAATGCCGGCCTTTTCTGAGGGGTTGCTTGCCACGGACAGCAAATGGCTTCCGTTCCTTTGGCAAGCGGCGAGAAATCATGAGGCATTTACCGGCGGGTTATTGGTCGGCTCCTGCCAAGCTGGGGCAAACCATTCCGAGCTGAGCGAGAACGACTTCATCCTGCGAATCAACCGCTGGGTACGTTAGGGAGCCGGCGAACTGGAAACCGGGTTCAAAAGCGCGGGGAGTTCCCGCTCAAGCACCGGAGCAAGCCCCTCGGCATCGGCCTTCGCCGCCGCAACAACCGGGACCGCCGCTTCCCGCAAGACAGCGTGCAGCGCACTTTGATAGGTCTGAATCTGCGGATCGGTCTCGTCCCCGACCGGCAGCTCCACCAGAATCAGACGGATCTGCTTCCTGCGAGCCTGCTCCAGGATCAATGCCAGATAGCTCTCTTGGTTCTGATCGGCAAAGTCCCAGATCCGCCGGTCATAAGCCTGCCCCGCCTGTTGTGCCTGCCGCTCCCGCGCCTGCATTTGGGCCGGATCGGCAGCACCGGGGGCATATACAGACTCCTCCGCCAGCAGACCGTCCGTAATCTTTGCCGCCGGCTCCCGCCAAGCGTACAACGGCAGAAATCTGCGCAGCCAGTACTCCCGCTCCGGCATGCGTCCCAGATAACTCAACCGTTCGACCTCCGCCTCCCGTCCGCGCATCAGATACGCCAGATCGCTCCGGCCGGAGTCCGCGTACAGATCCGCCAGCGTCAGTTGCGCCCCGCGAAACGGCGCGACCACCACCGACCGCTCCGGCGCGATATTTTTCAGAAAGAGATACAACCAGGCGCTGCCAGCATGCTCCGCCGTGATCGCCGCCACCGTCCGGCCGGTCCGCTCCGATAGTCGTCGCGAGTCCACGCCCCGCAGGTACCTTGCGCTCCCGGCAAGAAGCACCCACTCCGGCGAAAAGGAGGCCGCCAGCTCATCGGCCCGGCCGTTGGATACCGGCATCCCGGATGCCTGCCGCGGCTTGGGACAGAGCAGATTCGCAGCCAGCAGAACCGCTGCGCACCCGATCAGAACCGCACCGCGCGAACCGAAGATCCTCGCAATGTTCCCCATCCCCCGCCCCATACCTCCTCCGCTCAGGTATCGTGTGTATGTTTTCAACCGCAAGAAATGATGTTCCTGCAACCATCGTAAAACGCAGCCGGACATTTCTGCGGCAGGCAACCGCCCAAAAACGGTACGGATAAGACCGCGCCCGTCGTCCCCGCACGATCCCGCCCTAACGAAGCAGCCGCAGGAACAATCCCGCGGCCGCCAAACATCCTCTGCATTCCCGCAACTTAAAGCGTCTGCAGTTTTCTGCACCAGTAAAGCTTACGGGCCGCGTCCGTGATCTTCGCATCCAACGCCGCCTGATCCACCTTCTTGTCCTTCTGCAACTCCTGATACATCGCCATCGCCTGAGAAAGTTTCACGACAGCATCCTTGTACAGTTCGTTGGAAAGCTTCCGGTTGGAGGCGCTCTGCGCCTTTTCTTCCAACCCCTTGGCCTGCTGCACCAACGCATCCGCCTTCGCCATCGTCGGATTTTTCACTTCATCGCGCGCCTTGTCCAACTCGTCGCTGATGTCCTTGGCTTCGCCGGCGGTGGCGTCCTTCTTCGCCACGGCAGCCACAACCGTTTCTTCCTGCGTCTGCGAATTGAGATACATCTTCGCCGCGCGGGTATCCCCGTACTCATTGACCAACCGGTCCAGTCGTTCCTTGGCGATGCGCTCATTGTGAATGGAACGGTTGAACACCCCCGAAGCCAGCAGAAGGCGCGCGCGGTGCTCCCGCACATTCTGCGCGATTTCAATATCCAGTTCTTCCGCTTTGTTGAACGACTTGACGGCCAAATCCGGGCGGTTGCACTCCAGTGCGGTCAGGCCGGCCAGAAACCAGTCCACCCCCGTGGACGCGCCGGCAGCTTTTTCGTCCAGAACCTTCTGCAGCTCGGTATCGATCTCCTGCTGCGTGATCTCCTTGCGCGACGCGATCTTCTCGCGGTTGAGGGTCGTTCGCACCCCGCCGTTTCCCATCAGGACAATCTCATTTCCGATATCGCTCTCAACCTTGCCGCGCGTCCGGCTGCCGTCTTTCATGACAAACCAGAACATATTCTTCGCCGAGGTCTCCGGCAGCGCCTGCGTCTGTTCCATCAACTCCCCGAACAGCCGTGCCGTCTTCTTGGTACGCTCAAACGGTTTCTCTTCCCCGTTCTTGAGGTCGATGATCGCCTGATTGATTCCATCCTCCATCCGTTTGGCGGCCTGGGCAAATTTACCCTCCCGGCTCTCCTTCCGCGCCTCCTCCTCGACGGTTTTCAGCAACTGCAGAGCCTTTGCCGCCCGCGCCAGCGCCTCCTGACGGGCAGCAGCATCCGCCTTTCGCTTCTCGGCGGCCTGTTCGGCTTCCCGCAAACGCGCGGCTTCCGCCTCGGCAGCGGCCTTCTTGCGGGCTTCGATCTCCGCCAACTGCCGATCCTCGTCCGCCTTGCGCTTCTGTGCCTCTTCCGCCTCCGCCTTGCGTTTGGCTTCCTCAATCGCGGCAAGCTTGTCCAGCCGTTCTTTTTCCTGCCGTTCGAACTCCGCCCGGCGCAAGGCCATTTCCTGCTCCGCGCGGGCCTTTTCCGTGCTGTAATAATCCCATCCGTAATAGCCACCGCACAGCAGAGCCAGCAAGATGATGATCTGAGCGAAAGGGAATTTCTTCTTGCGCACCGAGGTGTAGCCGCCCGTGACGCTGTTGATCGAGGTCGTTTTACGCGTTCCGGGCCGGATCGTCGTCGCCCGTCCCGTGACCGGACGCATTGCCGTAGTCTTGCCGACCGCGGCTTGCGGCCCCGTCCCCACGGCTCCGAGCTTTCGGGTCGTGCGGCCCACTGCCTGCAACTTCTCCGTGCCTGGCTCGACCGCCTGCTCCCGCCGCGTGGTCGTCCGCCCCGGCGTGCTGGTGATATCCGTCCGTCTCTCTTTTGCCATCGTTCCTCCCCTGTATCCACCGCTGCCGCGCTACCAAAGCACTGCCGCAACGGCCAGCCCCATCCTATGGAATTTACGGCTCTTCCCGCCAGAATACTGTAGCGAAAAGTTGCGTCCCCCTCGAAATTTTATTACAAAAAAAACTAAACAAAGACCTCAATCGAAGAGAACACCCCGCGCCAAAACGTGCCAATTGTCAAAACTATAGCGCAAACCCCGCATGGATTCAATCACATTTTTCGGGTATTGTTCTGCCAGCAGCCCCCGCTTCAGCCGACCGATGCCGTGTTCGGCAGCCACAGCCCCGCCCGAGCATACAACCTCTTTTGCCCAAGACCGATACAACTCTTTCGCCATCATCAATTCCTCCGGCGTCCGGGGCAGGATATTGATGTGTACATGTCCATCCCCGATATGACCAAAGACCACACTTTGCAAACCTTTGTACGCCAGAGCAGCGCGTTGGGTCTTCAAAACTTCGGCAAAATGCGCCAACGGCACCGCCATGTCCGTCCCGACCTTATGCAACTCCGGATGAATCCGCTTGCGTTCGGCAATCATCTGGTTCACCGCCTCCGGAACCGCATGCCGGAATTCCCTCTGCCGCTCGCATCCTGCCGGCTGATCCTCCGCCCATGTCTCTTCCGGATTCCATCCCCGCGCCAACAACAGTCCCGACAGTGCTTCCAGCCCCCTTCCGACTTCGGAATCCGTCCCGCGAAATTCCAGATAAACGCTCACCATTCCATGCGTTGCAAGATTGAATTTTCCAGGGAACCGGGCCTGAACCAATTGCAACGCCTCCCGGTCGAAATACTCCACCGCAGCGCAGTTCAACTGGTTCTGTCCGGCCAGCTCAATCGCCTGCTCTTCATCCCGCAAAAAAACCTGCACCCCCGCAGCCGACTCCGGTCGTGGTTCCAGACGCAATTCAATTTCGGAAAACGCCCCCAAAGTACCCTCACTGCCGATCAACAGATCGATTAACTCCATATCCGGCTGACAGTAATAACCGCAGGTACACTTGGTCTGCGGGCGCGGAATTTCCGGCAGAACCAACTCCCGCCGGATGCCGTCACGCCGCACAAGCGCCATCCGATAACCGGAAAAACGTTCCGAGGCGTCCCCCCTGCGCAGGCGCAACAGTTCCCCACCGGGGAGAATCACGTCAAGCGCGCGCACCCAGTTTCGCAACGGCCCGTAGCGGTACGTCCGCGAACCGGAGGCATTGGTCGCAGTCATGCCCCCCAGTTGCGCACCGGTCTCGGTCGGATTGACCGGCAGCCAGAGTTCCGGAATATCACGACGCGCATAGGAATCGGCAAACGCCGCGGAAGCGGGATCAAAGCGAGTAACATCGAGCTGTCTTGATGTGAGCATCCGGTTCAAATCCGCCAGCGTCACACCCGGCTGGCAACGGATATAATAACCGGCGGCATCCTGCCCGAACGCCAGCACGCCGGTCATGCGCTCGCAGGAAATCACCAGTTGCGCCTGCTCCGGCACCGCCCCGCCGGAAACACCGGTGCGGCCGCCACTGAGAACGCAGGAAATCCCTTCCTCCGCGCATCGTTTGAGCAGATACGCCAACTGCCCCGCCGTCTGCGGAAACGCGAGGCGCATCTCCCCGGTCGCGGTGAGTTTGGACTCATCCACCCGATAGGCATCCCGCCCTTCTCCCGGCCAAAGCTCGCACGGCTCCAGCGGACAATCCTGCGTAAAAACCGTACCTCCGCACATCAGACCGCCCCCGTGGAAAGCGCCGTGAAGCCATCCGTCACGCTCACGCCCGAAAAAAAACACCGGCGGAAACGCTCCCGCCGGTGCTGCCTATCCCAATCCGTCCGTTTCAACTCTCTACCTTATACAGCAGATAACTGCCCAACCCGACAAACAGGAGGTTTGCCCCCTGCGCCGCAATCAGCGGCGGCAGGATATCCGCCGCGCCCCAGGAAAAGAAGCTCATCCGAACGACATAAAACATTCCACACACCACCACGCCCAAAATCGCATTGGCGATATAGCTCGGAGCCTGCCCCATGTTGATCGTCCAGAGGATCAACGGCAGCGCGACCATCAACACTGCAAACGCGCTGAATGGCTCCGCGAACCGGCGCTGAATTTCCAACCGGATTTCCAGATCATCCAGACGGAAGAGATCGTTCCACGTCATCACAAGTTCTGTTAAGACTTGACGTTCCAGCATCGCAGGCGTAACCAGCGTCGGCAGAGGCGTTGTCCACGCCGCAGCTTTGGGCTTCTTGCTGGGGCTCATCGTCGTCATGGTCCCGCCCTCTTCCGGAACCCATTTTCTCTCATGCACATCGTCAGGGCTGTCGACATCCACCAGAAAACTCAACGTCGCCTTGCGCGCGCGATACTCAATATACCGGTTGCTGCCGGCCCCGAAATCCTCGGCCTTGCGCGCTTCAATGCGCAGATTGTAAGCCGTGCCGGTATCGCTGTCGTAGTGCCCCATCTCGACAAAGTACAGATAGTCGCCATCCCGCATCGGCGTGACCTTCAACGGCACAATGTCGGCTGGCCGCAACTGGTTGTTCATCACAAAACTCTTGCGCAACAACGTCGGGACGTAGAAATTTCGGGTCATGGAGTAGACAAAGCCAAACAGCAGCGCCAGCGCGAGAATCGGCAGGATCGCCCGCTGCATCGAGACCCCGGAAGCGCGCATGATCGTAAATTCCCGGTTCAAACTCGCCTGCGTGACCACAATCACCCCGGCCGCCACCGGCAACGCCATAATCATAAACTGACAGACCAGCGAGGGCGCATACGCGGCATAATGCTTGAAGAGGATGAGGCCCATCTCGCCAACCGATTTATCATGAATCCGGGCATATTTAGAGAATTCGTCGAAGTTCTCGAGATTATCAACCAGAACCACCAGGAACAAAACGATTCCGAGGCAAAAAAGGAGGATTTTCAGGAACGCAATCGCTGCAACCCGGTCGTAGGTCGGTAGAAACGAAGGGCTGAATAGCCCCTTCAACTGGCTGGGGATGACGGAACTGGTGTTCTGGTCGGTGCTGTTCAAGCAAATGCTCCTGCACAGGCGGCGCGTTTCCGTCCGGAATCGGGCGGAGGCGGCGCAACGGCTTTCCATAATGTCTGCGCGACAAGGTCAGCCATTATATATTTCATGCTGTCCCATTTCAACGGATTGCCACGGATGGTTGAAGTTCGTATAATAAAAAATTGGAAGGTACAGGAAGGATGCGACATTTCAAACATCTCGAACGTGGGACTGAGGAAGAAAGGAATTACACGAATGCCAGAGAATCAACGCCCCGGCGGCACCGCAAGCGCGCCCGCCGCAGCAAAAGCCACTGCAAGTCCGTCTGCCGCGCGAACTGCGGCCGCAACCGCGAAGGCGCCCGCAATTGGCACGGCCAAAGCTCCGGCGGTAGGAACGGCCAAAGCGGCAGCCGTCGGCCGCGCCACCACCCGAACCGCCGCCGTTGGCACGGCCAAAGCCCCAGCCATGGCGACCGCCAAAATGGCGCCCGTTGGCCGCAGCACGTCCCGGACTCCTGCCGTCGGCAGCACCACCCGCACCGGCAAACCGGTCACGGGCAAACAGACCGGCGTCCGTCCCGCCACGAGGCGTACCGGAGCGGTCGGCACCATTACCACCGGCCGGCGGGCAGTTGCGGCGCAGACCATTGCGCGCCGTAAACAGTCGCGCGTCCGCAACAACATCGGGATCTTTCTGATGTTCGTGGCGATTTTCCTCGTGGTTGGCCCCATGCCGGCGGACAATGAACCGTGGCAGAATACCGAATGGGGCAAGCGCTCGCAGGCGATCATTGCCACCAATCAGCCCAGTATGGCGGAAGGGCAACTCCTCGCCGGCTGGGGCATGGAGGACATCACGCCGGTTGAGGGGCAGCCGCTGATGGGCTACAGCGACCGCAAGCCGCTGGGAGCATCCGGCGAACCGCTCAGCCGCTGCTATGCCCGCGCGCTCACCATCGGCACGGGAAAACTTGCGGTTACCATCGTGTCCGTTGACTCGCTGCTGGTGCTGGACAACCTTGCCGACGAGGTGGTGAAGCGCACCGGACTGCGCAGCGACGATATTTTCTTTACCGCCACCCACACCCACTCCGGCCCCGGCGGCTGGGCGCAGGGCAGAATTGTCGAATTTGTTTACGGCAAATATGAATCGATGTACTTTGACCGCATGGCGACTGCGATCAGCAAGGCGATTCTGACCTCCCGCTCGCCAGACGTACTGCGCCCCGCGACGCTCTCCTTTGCCTCGGCAGAGGCACCCGACAGCGTCGGCAACCGCATCTACGCCGGCCTGCCCGGGCATCCGGCCATCCCGACCCTCAGCGCTCTGGTGGTAACGGACGTGGGCAAGGACAAGCCCCGCGCCATTCTGACCAGCTTTTCGGCACACGCCACCGTTGTCCGCCGCGAGGAGCACCGCGCCTCGTCCGATTATCCCGGCGAGGTCTGCCGTCTGCTGCAAAAGGAAACCGGAGCGGAGATGGTGATGTTCGCCGCCGGAGCGGTGGGGGATGCCCGCCCGCTGGAAGCCGGGGCGGACTCCCTGGGCCGTGTGGCCGGCGGTCTGGTGAAAAGGCTCAAACCGGAGCTGGCGAAGGCCAAAGACATCAAGTTCGACAACATCGTGACATGGAACGTACCGGTCGACCTGCCCAAGGCGCGGATCGCGCTTGGCGCGGGTTGGACCTGGCTGCCGTTTTTCGCGCCGCACATCCAGCCCATGCAGGCGCGGCTGACGCTTCTGAAAATCGGAAACTTCGCCCTCAGCGGCTGGCCGGTTGATGTCTCCGGCGAGGTGGCGGCGCCGTTGCAGGCCAAGGCGGCCAAAGAGGGCTTGAATTTGCTGGTCACCAGCTTCAACGGCAACTGGCGCGGCTATGTCACTCTACCGGAAACGTACACCACGCGCGGCGAATACGAAACCCGCCTTGCCGGACTCCTCGGCCCGCAAGCGGGCGTTTACTTCTCGGACCTGACAACCATGATGTACAAAAAAGCCCTCAAACGGGAGTAGCGGCCAGATTTTAATCGCGCGACGAAGAAATGATTGAGCGGCAACCGGCCAACGGTTGCCGCTCTGTTTTTCGGACCTGTCCGATGTTCCCGGCCCCCAGCCCTCCTATGTCTTCATGCAAAACAACGTACAACATCCTTGGTCCGGAATACTGGCCGGCTATTTGAGCTTCCGGGGTTCCTCCTCTACCATCTGCGCCCCGACGCTCTGCATTTCCGCCGGACTCATCAGGGGCTGAATCGCCTGCCAGCCGCCGCCGAGCGCCTTATACAAGCGCACGACATCCTGCGCGATCATGCCTTCGCTTCGCACCTGCCGCTCCTGCAGTGCAAGTTGCGAGCGCTGGGCATCGAGGACGTTATTAAAATCAACCAGCCCGTTCTTGTACTTATCCTGCGAGATTTCCACCGCAGAACCGGCGGCCTGTACCGCAGCGTTCAGACTCTGGAAGGTTTCACGCTCCTTTTCAACCGCAACAATGGCCGTCCGCGTTTCCGCCACCGCCGCAAGAACTGCCGCTTCGTATTCCGCCGCCGTCTGTTTCTGAAGAGCCGTCACGGCGCGAACATTCGCCAAAATCGAGCCGGCATGGAAGATCGGCCAACTGACGACCGGATTAACCGCATACATATAACTGTTCACATCCGCAATCTGATCGAACTTGAACGACTCGGCGCCGATGGAGCCGAGGAGACGGAATTTCGGCAGCAACTCGGACTTTGCCTGTCCGATGCGCGCGGTCTGCGCCGCCACCAGCCGCTCTGCCCTGCGCACGTCCGGCCGCTGCCGCAGCGCATTGGCAGGAATCCCGTTCACACACTGCAACGGCGCTTGCGGAATCCCGGTTCCGGAAAGGAGCCGGTCATTCAACGTTCCCGGAAGCTGACCGGTCAGCACGCCCAGAGCGTTGGCGACCTGCTCCATGGCGGTACGGATGCCGGGAATCAGCGCGCGCGTACTTTCCAGATTGAAGCGCGCCTGCTGCACAGCAAGGTCGTCGCCAAGACCATTCTTCTGCCGCGCTTCCACCAGTTCCAATGTTTCCTGCTGGACCTTGAGGTTGTTCTGGGCGACCTCCAGCAGCCGCTGTTGCGTCCGCAATTCGATGTATTGCGTCGCCACCTCGGCCGCAAGCGACACCCAGACCGCAGCCAGATTCTCCTGCGACGCCTGATAGGTTGCATTTGCAGCCTCAACACCCCGACGGGTTCCGCCGAAGAGGTCGATCTCCCATGCCGCGTCAAGTGCCCCCATGTAGTAATTTCCCGGCACAATGGGAGCCGGCGGCAGCGTGGTGTTCTCGCTTTTGAGTGCTCGCGAATACGCCACCGCCCCATCGACCTGCGGAAAGAGCCCGCCCTTGACAATCGCAACCTGCGCCCGGGTCTGTTCGATTTTCGCGAGTGCACCCTTCATCCCCGGATTCTTGCGCAAAGCGGTTTCAATCAGGCCGGTAATTTCCGGGTCGTTGAAGAGCGCCCACCAACTTGCCAGCTCTTCCGGAGTGACGGCCGACCCGCCCTCCGTGCCCGTTGCCGCCAGTGCGCCCGCATAGTCCGGCTTCGGCAATTCCCGTTCAACGTAATCCGGCCCCACCGCGCAGCCCCCCAGAAGCAGCCCGCTGCAGACCAGTACCGACACGAAGCGTTCGTTCATTCCTTGTCTCCTGTAATTGCGGAAGCATTCCCCGTTTGCGCGGCAGAGCCCGATTCCGTGGAGGAGGTAAGCCGAGGCGCTTCGCCGGGTTCATTCAAGTGCGTTTGGCCGTCCTCGTCCGGCTCCTCATGCCGATGGTGCAGTCGCACGCTGTCGCGGATTCCTTTCACGCGTTCACGCAGATGCTGGATCGGTACGTACAAAGCCGGAATTTTGACGAGTCCCAGCGTTGTGGCGAGCAACATGCCGAAGAAAATCGTCACGCCCAGCGAGATGCGGCTGTTGGCGCCCGCGCCCGTGGCGAAGAGCATGGGCAGCACGCCCAGAAGGAAGGTACACGCCGTCATCAGCACGGCGCGAAAACGCTCATTTGCACCGATGGAGGCGGATTCCAGAATCGAGTGTCCCATTTCGCGGTGCATCTTTGCGAACTCTACGATCAGAATCGCGTTCTTGCTCGCGCACCCGACCAGCATGATGATGCCGAGCTGTCCGTAAATACTCAACGGTAGCCCCCACATCGTCAGACCGATCAGCGCGCCCAGCACCGTCACTCCCAGCGAAAGGATGATCGGGACCGGAACCACCCAGCTCTCATACTGCGCGACCAGAAACAGGTAACCGAAGATCAGCGAAATTCCCAGCAAAAGCATGATCGGATTACCGGTCTTCTTCTCCTGATAACTCATGCCGGACCAGTCAAAGGAGTACCCTTCGGGCATGTTCGCTTCTGCAATTTTCTCCAGCCGGTCCATCGCCTGCCCCGAACTGAACCCCGGCGCAACCATGGCCGTGATCTCCGCGCTGGAGTATAGGTTGTAACGATTTTGCGAACGGGCGGAGAGCGTCACCTTCATATCAACCATGCTTTGCAGCGGCACCATGGAACCGCCGGCGCTCATGACATAAAGCCGCTTGACGTCCTCAATGTCCTTGCGGTAATTCCAGTCCGAGGCGATGTAGGTCTTCTTCGCCTGACTGCCGCGGTTGATGTCGTTGACGTACCGCATGCCGAAGTAGCTCTGCAACGTTCCAAAAATCGCCGCCACCGGAACATTCAGCGTCTGCGCTTTGTCACGGTCCACATCGATGAACAGATGCGGGGTGTCCGCGCTGTAGGTGCTGAACGCAAAGAGGAACATCGGATCGCGGTTGACCACCCCCAGAATTTTAGACAACACCTCCTGCAGTTTCTGCGGGTCCTTGTCGCCCAGCGCCTGCAAACGGAAATCCAGCCCGCCTGCCGTACCCAGCCCCTGAATCGGAGGCGGGGCGAAGACGTTGATTTCCGCGCCCGGAACCGTAGCGGCGATCTGGCGGATGCGTCCGATGATGGGCCCGACCTGCTTGCTGCGCTCTGAGCGCTCATCCCAGTCATCGAGCTTGATGATGGTGAAACAGACGTTTTCGCTGCGTCCGCCGATCAGACTGACGCCCTCGACCTCCTGCAGACTCTTCACGCCGGGGATCTTCAGGATCTGGGGCGTCACCCCGTCCATGATGCGCTTGTTCTCTTCCAGATTCGCGCCCTCGCGCATTTTCACATCCAGAAACAGAACGCCCTGATCCTCTTCCGGAAGGAACGTTGTCGGCGTGATGTGCAGCAGGAAGTACGCGCAACCGACTACGCCGAGGAAAATCAGCGCCGTCAGGAGGTAACGGCGGGAAACATAAATCGACGCTTTGACATATTTGGATTTGCAAGCCTGCAGCGTGGTGTTGAACCACGCGAGCGGCCCCATGAGCTTCGGCTTCGGAACCCGCATGATGATCGCGCACAAAGCCGGACAAAGGGTCAGCGCGACCACGAGCGAAAACACCACCGCCGCCGACAGAGCCACCGCGAACTGCCGGTAAATCACGCCCATCACGCCTGCCATGAACGCCAGCGGCACAAACATCGCCAGCAGCACAAGCGTCGAGGCCATCATGGCACTGGTGACATCCTTCATCGCCTGCATCGTTGCCTCGCGCGGAGAAGACCGGTCGCGCTCCATCAGGAAGATCACGCGCTCCACCACGACAATGGAGTTATCCACCACGACGCCGATAGACAGCACCAGCCCGAAAAGGGTCAGGATATTGATGCTGTAACCGAAGCTGATGAAGATCAGGAAGGTCGAGAGCACCGACACGGGAATGGCGATTACCGGGATCAGAGTCGAACGCCAATCCTGCAGGAAAACGTAACACGTCAGCGCCACCAGCAGAAAGGTCAAACCGAGGGTGATAATCACCTCGGTAATGCTGGCCCGGACGAAGTCGCACATATCAACAAACACGAAGCCCTTCAGATCCGGGGGGAAGCGCTTGCTCATCCGGTCCAATTCCGTCCGGACCTGGTTCATCGCGTCAAGCGCGTTCATACCCGGCGTGCGCGTCAGCATGATGCCAATGGACGGACTGCCGTTGTAACGGCCTTCCATCGAGTATACGTCGCCGCCCAACTCGACCTTGCCGAGATCCTTCAGTTTTACCAGCCCGCCGTCCTGATTGCTGCGTACAACGATATTTTCAAAGTCTCCGGGCTCGTTGAGCCGCCCCTGCGCCTGCAACGCGAAGGTCAGCGGAACCGACTTGTTGCCGGGCGCAGCGCCGACCGAACCGACCGTGGCCTGAATGTTCTGCGTCTGAATTGCCGCCGCGACCTCGTCCGGCGTGAGGTTCATGGATTTCAGGCGGTCAAGATCAAGCCAGATGCGCATGCTGGTATCCGGGCCGAGCACCGTCGCGTTGCCCACCCCCGGAATACGCTTGAGATTGTTCTTCACATAGGCATGCACGTAATCCGCCATCGCAACGTGGTCATAGGTGTTGTTGGGCGAGTAGAACACGAGGATGCCGAGAATGCTGCCGGATTCGGTGGTGATGTCGATGCCCTGATCGACCACGGATTTCGGCAGTTTAGACTGCGCCTGCTGGATTTTATTCTGCACGTTGACGCGGGCGATGTTGCGGTCGGTACCGATCTCAAAGGTAACGGTCAGTTCGTAATGTCCGGTGTCGTCGCACTTGGAGGACATGTAGATCATGTTCTCCACGCCGTTGATCGATTCCTCCAGCGGAGCCGCCACGGTGTCGGCAATGATGGCGGCGCTGGCGCCGGGGTAATCGGTGGTGACCTTGATTTGCGGCGGCGTCACCTCCGGATAATCCGCCACCGGCAGCGCAAAGATCGCCGGCAGACTGGCAATCACAAGCACGATGGAAATCACCGCGGCAAAGCGCGGGTTATTGATAAAAAAACGAACCATAGTCGGTTATCTCCTGATTGGTGGGACGCAACCGCCCCGAATCACTGCTTCACGCTTACCGTCTGCCCCGGATGCAACAACTGTCCCCCGCGCACGACAATCGTTTCCCCCACGGCGAGGTTCGCGCGCACACTGACCAGCTTTCCGGATTGCGAGCCGGTGGTAACATAACGCTTCTCAACGGTGTTGTCGGAGCCGACAAGGTACACATAGCTGCCGCGCGTATCATACAGGACGGCCTCCACCGGGATCGCAGGCAGGGGCTGGTCGCGTTTTTCGTCCACCACAACCTTAACGTACGCCTGTGGGACCAGCAGACCTTCCGCATTGTCAAAGAGCACCCGGACGGCAATGGTCGCCGTCTGCGGGTTCATGGTGTTATTTTCAAAATCCCACGCCCCGGTTTGCGGATAAACGCCGCCGTCGGGCAGAATCAGCCGGGCCGTCAGGTCGCTCATCTTCGTCTTGCCGCCGAGATAGCGGTAGTACTCCTTGTCGGGCATCGAGAACACCGCGCGGATCGGCGTCAGTTGCACGATCACCGCCAGCGGCCCCGCCGCAGGGCTGACATAGTTGCCCTTGGTAATGGTCGCCTTGCCGATGCGGCCGTTGATGGGCGAACGGATCTCGGTGTAGTTGAGATTGATGTCGGAGAGGTTCAAGGCAGCCTCCGCCTGCTGCACATGCGCTTTGCACTGCAGCAAGTCGCTTTCGGCATTGTCGATGTCTGCCTGCACCACGCTCCGGGTGTCGGCGCTCTTCATGCGTTTGTAAAACTTCTCCGCTCGAGCGAGATTTGCCTGCGCTTGCGCCAGCGCTGCCTTGTTGAGCGCGACCTGCGCCTTGTACTTGTTCTGCTCGATGGTAAAGAGCAGCTCGCCTTCCTTGACCAGCGCCCCGTCCTTGAAATGCACCGTCTCAATATACCCGTCGATTTGCGCCCGGGCCTCAACTACCTGCATCGGCTCGATATGCCCGACGTACATCTGTTCCAAATTGGTCTTGCCGGCGGCGGCCATTTCCGTTGTCACGGCGACGGCCTCCAGAGGACGGCTGTTTTCCTCACCCGCCCCGGCCGGCTGCGCCAGCGCGCAGGAGACCGCCGCGGTAAGTCCCAGCAAACCCGTTCGAAACGTGGAGTGCGGGTGCTTGTTCGTGATTCCCATCTCATATTCTCCTTTTGTATTGATGCAGCATTCACCACGCTGATCCGGATCGCGCCCGGACAGTTGCAAAATATGACAACACAAGCCCGCGCCCGCGCAACGGGGCGTCTTTGCATCGTCACAAACCAGTGTTTTCAGGAACGGTCAGTTGTACGTGTGCGTCATGGCAGCCGGGGCTCCGTAACGGTGAGGAGACTGAAGGCGGGATTCGGTTGCCCGAGGCGGACAACACTCAAGCGGATAAGCACTCCCTCTCTCTCCGCATCCCGAAATAAAGTATTGCCAACCCGGTGGCGACAGCACCAAACATGCATAAAGCCATAGGCACTGCCGAGCCGTCCTTCCAGAGGCTGATTCCGAATCCGGCAAGACTTGCGATCCCGAATTGCAGCAGCCCCAGCAGCGCGGACGCCACCCCGGCTCGCTCACCGCAATCCTTCAGGGCGAGCGCCATGGAATTGGCGAAGATCGCCGGAATCGTTGCAAGCGCCAACCAGAGCGGCACCATCAGAAGCGGCAGGGAATCCGTTTGCGCACAGAAAAACAGAAGCAGGCAAAAGACCGCGCAAAGAAGCAGCGCCCGGGTCAGGAGTTGCAGCGGCGAGAACCGGTGCAGAAGCCGGTTATTCAAGTGCGCGGAAAAAAAACCGCCTACGGTGTTCATGGCAAATATGGCGGTGTAAGCCGTGCTGCTTACGCCATGTACGGTCATGAAGACATAGGGCGACGCGCAGATGTAAACAAACAGAAAGGAACCGGAAAACGCTCCCGCCAAAGCCGGAATCAGAAACGGCCGGAAGGTCAGAACCCGGAAGTAATCGCGGAGAATATTGACCGGATGAATGCTCCGGCGGTTCTCTTTCCCCAGCGTCTCCGACAATCCGAACGTCGCCGCCAGCAAACAACCCAGTCCAAATATTCCCATGAAGACAAAGGTCGAGCGCCAGCCCCAGAACGCGATCAAAACCGTTCCGGCGACCGGAGCGACAATGGGGGCCACCCCCTGCACAACCCCGAGCATGGCAAAGACGCGTGACGACTGCCTGTAGTCGAAGAGATCCCGCACCACGGCCCGGCCTGCCACCATCCCGGAACAACCGCCCAACGCCTGCAACAGCCGCAGAACAAGAACACTCTGGATGGTGTCGGCGACGCAGATCAAAAAAGACGAGACCAGAAACAGCACGATCCCGGCACGGAGAGGCCAGACCCTGCCGAACCGGTCTATCAGCGGCCCGTACAGCACCTGCCCGAGCGCCAACCCCAGAAAATAAATCGACAGCGTCATCTGCGCGTGCGAGACATCCGTCTGCAGATCTTCCCCCAACGTCACAAGGCCGGCCAGATACATGTCCGTCCCGACCGGCGCAAACATCCCCAATGCGCCCAGCAGCAGCGACATTTCAAGGTAAAACCGCTTCGAATATTGCTTCTCAACCTCCATAATATTCCTGACGCCTTCTCCGATACGCAAGCCATGCCGGACCTCCGGCGGCGGTGCACGAATTCCAATCCGGGGGTGCTCCCTTGCACACCCATCGGTGCGCGTACAACTCCTTGCCGACGCGGCTTACCGGATTACCCGATGGGCAGGCCGAGCAAGTAAAGATTTTGACGAATCGTCGTCTCGCGCAGCATTGCCAGGGTTTGCGGACTGAGCGCATGATCCCGGGGCGCAAATCCGTTCGAAATATTTTGCGTGTGAATGATAATTGGAGCCTGAAAAATCTTGGAGTACAACACGATCGCCCCCTCGCTCAGTTCCGGCTTCACCTGCCGGATAAATCCGCTGAGTCCGATCATATCCGGATGAATGACATGCTCGTACAAATAGTCCCGGTATACGGTCTGCAGACTAAGCGCCTGATAGAATAGCCGTTCATACCACCAGGGATTTTCAGGGCAGAAGATCACATCGATAAAACGAAGGACGAGTGCCCGCACGATCTTCGCCTGACCGGCAGGAGTCTTCATATCTTCCGCATGTTGCTCAAGAAGCGCCGGAATGGGGGTCTGCCGGTGGCGCAGCGTAATGGTCTTGAGCACCTCCTCCAGAAGCTGCTCTTTTCCGCCAAAGTGATAATGGATACTGCTGATATTTTCCTGCGCACGTTCCGCGATAGCCCGTGTCGAAACAGCCCCCAGCCCGAACTCCGCCGCGATTTCTCCGGCGGCAGTAATGAGGTTGGCCCGCGTCTTTTCACTGGTTGCATAGATTCCCATGCTTGCGCACTCCATCCGGGGATTGACCCTATCAATCTAACCGATCAGCCAAATTATGTCAAGTGACATAATTTACAAACTTCGATCCTGATTCACACAATCCACAAAAACAGAATTATTCTCAAAACAAACGAAATAAACCCAAATATCTTGGTGAAATTATTCTTGCGAATAATCCTGGCTCATGCTATATTAGGTCGATCGACCTAATATAGATTGGAATCCATAGAGGGTCTACTATGCGAAAAAAACAGCGTTCCGCTTGACCGGCAGGGAACGCATCGAAAGATTCTCGCACATTTTAGTGGAGGCAGGCAATGATCGATGAAGAGCGAAACACCAAAACCTCGCTGATTCTTACGGCCGGCCCTCTTTTCGCCGATAAAGGCGTTGACGGGGTCAGTATCCGGGAAATCACACGGTTGGCCGAAACGAATGTTGCGGGCGTAAACTACCATTTCGGAAACAAGGAACACCTTTATGTGGCAACGGTTCGTTACGCGCTGGAAAAACTCGAAGACATCTGTTTTCATCGTCTGTGGGCCGCGCTCCCGGCCAATTGCCGCCAAATCGAGCAACTTCCGGACGCGCTGGCGGACATTCTCAGAACCATGTTCGAAACTATCTTCAAGGAGCGCTATCCGCAATGGTACTTCGGCCTGCTATGCAGGGAATTCCAATCACCCGCGTCCGCCTTCCCGCTCATTGAACAGGAGTATGTTCTTCCGTGTCGCAGGGCGATTCAAGAGGTCTTTGCCGCCTGCGGACAGTCCCGGACGCAGGTCGGACGCGAATTCTGGTTCCACACCATTCTCGGCCACGCCTTCTTCCTCGCCGCCACCTATAAGGGACTGAAAAAAATTTACCGCTGGGGGGAAGGCAATGAATGGCAAATTGCCGAACCGTCTTTCCGGTCTCTGATTCGTCAAATGGTGTCGGAATTCGGGGCCGGGGAGGAGCATCCGCTTCCGACCAGGCCCGCGGTTCAGAAATAGTGCCTGCGCCCCGCTTGGGATTTTCCGTGCGTCCCCAAGCCGCACGCTCCTCTTCATGAGCGACTGTCACCGCCCGGTCAGATCGATTCTTCGATGACGCCGAGCAGGCGGAGCAGCCCATCGAGCGTCGTCAGCGGATGCGGCGGACAGCCGGGAATATACAGATCCACCGGGACCATCGTATCCGCGCCATTCTGCTGTTCCGGCCGGTCACGGTACGGGCCGCCGGAGATCGCACACGCGCCGACCGCTATGACAAGCCGCGGCTCCGCCACCGCTTCGTAGGTCTTCTGCAGTGCGTACCGCATATGTTCCGTCACGGGGCCGGTGATGAGAATGCCGTCGGCATGCCGCGGCGAAGCGACGAATTGAATCCCGAAACGAGCCAGATCCCAACCCGGCGTACCGAGCACGTTCACGTCCGCCTCGCACGCGTTGCAGCCGCCCGCACTCACCTGCCGCAACTTCAACGAACGACGAAACAGCTTCCGTCGCTTCTCGTCAAGTCGCGCCAAAAGCCGCCGCTGGGCAGCCTCTTCATCCGCCGCATTCAGCACCAGCATGCCCCGCTCCCGCGCCGCCAACTGATATGACGCGGAATTTTGCAGGGCCCCGTGGGGGCAAGCGCCGGGACAATCCGGGCAAAACAGGCAGCGCCCCAGATCGACCTGCAGCGCCTCCTCTCCAACCCGGCTGAGTGCGCCAACCGGACAGGCGTCAACACAGGCCCTGCACCCCGGCACGCAACGCTGCGGGTCGGAATGCGGAGCGCCCCGGAATCGATCCGGCAGCGGAGGCGGGGGCGCATCCGGATAACGGATGGTCCGATGCCCCTGAAACAAACGAGCCTGCAATATCTTCAGCATAGCAACATCCCGCCGCGGCCCCACGAGAAAAACGTTCAGAGATCATGCCCGCAATACGAAAGATTGAAGCTCTTGTTACAGAGCGGAAAATTGGAAATCTGCTGCCCGCGCAAGGCAAATGCCAGTCCCGGCCAATTGTGGAAAGAAGGATCGACGACCTTGTAGCGCAGCAACGCACCCGTTTCATCCGTCAGGGCCGCATGGCAGATCTCCCCCCGCCACCCCTCGGTAAGCGAAACCGTAAACCGTCCGGCCGCCAGCGTCCCCACCGGCAGCCGAATCTTTCCGCCCGGCAAAGAGTGGAGTTGCTCGCGCAGAAAAAGGATCGCCTGTTGAATCTCCATCCAACGCACGTATGCGCGGGCAAAGACATCTCCCGTCTCCCAGGTGGAGGTCGGAAGATGCACATAATTATAGAGTCCAAAGGGTTGATTGACGCGTACATCGCGGCTGAGTCCGGCCGCCCGCGCCACCGGCCCGACAATCCCGAGCTCTTCGCACATCTCTTCGGAAAGCACACCGGTATTCTCGAAGCGGGCCATCACCGACGGCGTTTCCCAGAGCAGATTCACCGCGTTGGTAATATCCTTTTCGAGCACATCCAGCCGCCGCGACAGTTCGTCGGTGCGTTCGGCGTCGACATCAAAATTCACCCCGCCCGGCGTCAGCAGTCCGCGCCCAAACCGGCTGCCGCAGAGTTGCGCGGTCATGTTCAGCGCGTCGCCGCGGATGCGTCCGCAATACGCGGAGGTCGGCAGAAATCCCACATCGCCCGCCATCGCTCCGAGGTCACCGATGTGATTGGCAATGCGTTCCAGCTCCAGCGCAATCGCCCGTAACGCCTGCGCGCGCGGCGGCTCATGCCCCCCTCCAAGCGCCTCCAGAACCTGACAGTACGCGAGCGCGTGTCCGATGGTGGTGTCACCGGCGATGGTTTCCGCCATCAGCAGGCGGCGCTTGTCCGGCACGCCCGCCAGCGCCCGTTCGACTCCCCGGTGCTGATAGCCCAAGGAAATCTCCAGATGAAACACCTCCTCACCGTGGCATTGAAACCGAAAGTGTCCCGGCTCGATGATTCCCGCATGAACCGGCCCCACCGCAACCTCATGCACCTGCGCACCATGCAACGCATAAAAATCCTGCAGGCCAATCTGCGGCATCCCGTCACGCCCGCCCCCCTCACCGGTCAGCCAGCAGGCTTCATAACGCACAGGCTTCAGCCACGGATGTCCCTGCGGTTGAAAACCGGTCTGCTCGGCAATCTCCCGTTCAAACAGGTGCATCTGCGGACAGTGCGGAGTCAGGGCCGGAAAGACCGGACCCACAACCTTCGCACATGCCACCGACAGAGCGCTGTTCTCATCATCAGCCAGCACAACATAAATCGTGGCGTCCCCCGCATCGGCTGGAACCGCGAAGCAGGACGCCACCCGCTGCCCCAGAAAAACCGAACGAAGAATCCGATCCTGCAACTCCGGCAATTCCAAACACGGAACTGCGGCGCGCATCACCGCCTGTCCGTTGCTCAACGGCAAAAAGTCGCGTTCCGTGACACTCATGGCTTCGCCTCCAGAAGCTGTGCGGCCGCAGTCAAAAGGCTCTGCAACGGGGCGGGAATATATAGCCCCATCAGCAGAACCGGCAGCAGCAACAGCACCGAGGCAAAACCGGTCAGCCAACCGTCGCGGTACGGCGTCACGCGCGCCGCCGCCGGAACCCTGCCCTGCACCACCGCCAGCACCGTCGCGCCCATGCCGATGAAAATCACCATCAAAAAGACCAGAAACAGGATTGCGCTCGCATAACAGCCCCTCTCCAGCGCAGCGGTCAGAATGGTGAATTCGCTGATAAAAACGCCGAACGGCGGTGTTCCGATGACCGCGATGAACCCCAGCAAAAACAACGGACCCGACAGCGGCACGCGCCGCAGCGCCCCCCGAACTTCGTCGATGCTTTTGCTCTGATACGCCTGATGAATGCTGCCCGCGCACAGGAAGAGGCTGCCTTTCGCCATGGCGTTGTTAATCAGGTGCAGCATCACGCCGAAGATCGCGCCGCCGCCGATGCCGATGCCAAGCAGGAGAATTCCCATATGCTCGACGCTGGAATAGGCCAGCATCCGCTTGAAATCCCGCTGTCCCACCATGAATACCGCCGCCACCGCCATCGACAGCAGCCCCATCACCAGCAGCAGCGGCGCAATGCGCGCCCCTTCCCCAGCGGCCTGACAGACCTGATAAATCCGCAGCACCGCCAGAAACGCACAACAACTGACGCCGCCCGCCAGCAGTGCCCCCACCACCCCCGGCGCTTCGCCGTATGCGTCCGGTTTCCATGTGTGCATCGGAGCCAGCCCCATCTTCGTGCCATAGCCGATGAGCAGCAGCGCGAACGCGGCATACAGCCACGGCTTCGACAGATGCGGCGCCGCCTGCAGCAAATCCGCCAGATACAACGACGGCAGCGCCCCCGGCTGCAGCGAGGAATAGGCAAGAAAATAGGTCCCCAGCAACGCCAGCGCCACGCCGATGGAGCCGATGAACAGATACTTCCAGGTCGCTTCGATGGCGTGAGGCGTGTTGTAAAAATAGATCAGCGGCGCGGAGGCCAGCGTGGTTGTTTCCACCGCAATCCAGAGCAGTCCCAGATGCTGCGAAAGGACCACCAGGCTCATCATCCCCAGCATGACCAAGATACAGGCGCAGAAAACACGGTTGTTCCGCCCGGACATTTGCCGCAAATAACCGAAGGCATACAGAGAGGTGCCGAAATAAAGCGTACTGATAATCAGCAGCACCAGCTTGCCAAGCGCATCCAGCCCCAACCACGCGCCCGGAGCAAAGACCGGCGGCATAGCCAGAAGCGCACCTGTCAAAGCCAGATGCAGCGCTCCCGTCACCGGCAGCAGCAGCGGCCGCCAGTCGCGGGATGGAATGGCGAACGCCATCCCCCCGGCCAACAGGGGCAGAAGAATCAGTGCATACAGCATGACGCTATTCCTTCAGATCGGTCATCATGCGCGTGTCCTCCGAGGAGAAGGCACGGTTGATGTGCTTGACGATGATGCACACGACGAAGATGCCCACGAACAGGTCAAGCAGGATCCCGACCTCGACAATTCCCGGCATGACATTCACCAGCAGCATCCCGAAGATAAAGATGCCGTTTTCCAGAATCAGATAACCGATTACCTGACTGATCGCCTTGTAGCGGGTGACGATGACCAGAAATCCGACCAGCACCGTGGAAAGCGCCCCCGGCACGAGCAGCGGCGCGGTATTCTCCTGCAGAACCGGCAGTTGCGCCGCCACAATCAGCGAGAACCCCGTCGCCGCCGCCCCCAGAACCATCGAGGCGGCAAGACCGATGTACGGCTCCACCTCGCGCTTGATCTGGATGTCCCGCAGCGCGTGCTGCAGCATCAGCGGGATCACCCCGCCCTTCATCCCGGCAAAAGCGAGCGCCACCAGCACCGCCGTCAGTTCCATACGTTCGCGCACGGCCAGCGAAAGCAGCCCCAGCAGCGCGCCCTGCACCGCCACCAGTTGAATCACCGCCTTCAGCCGGCTCTTGCCGAGAATGACGATATTCAGGACCAGCACGATCATCAGCGTCAAATCCAGAAGCGCCGCCATCGCCTTACCTCATCAGCATGATAAAACTAAACCCGCACAGCAAATTCGCCGCAATCAGCAGACGCGGAACGTGCAGCATCTGCAACCGCGCGATGACCGACTCAACCACCCCAACGATCACCGCCACCACCAGCAGCAGCCCCCCGAAAACCAGCCAACCCGCCGCCCCATTGCCAACGTCGAATGGCGCGACAATATGCAAAAGCAGCGCGCTGAGAAGGAACAATTTCAACGCCGAGGCATAGAGAATCAGTCCCAACAACGGCCCGCTGTGATCCAGAACCATTACCTCATGGATCATGGTCAGCTCCAGATGCGTATTCGGGTCATCCACCGGAATCCGGCAGTTTTCCGCCAGCAATACGATAAACAGCCCGCCCGCCAGCAGCACCAGCGGCGCGCTGAGTGCGGCGCTCAGTTCCGCCTGCGGCGACCGCAGCATGCCTCCCAGAGTCAGCGTACCCGAAAGTCTGGCAAGCGCCAGCAGCACGATAAACAGCGCCGGTTCGGTCAGACAGGCAAAGGTCACCTCGCGCGCCGCCCCCATGCCCTCGAAAGAGGACCCCGTGTCCAGCGCGGCAAGTGTAAGGAAAAACCGCCCCAGTCCGAAGAGCGCGACAAAGAGTACGAAATCCCCGGTGAAAGACAGCGGCGCAGCGGCAACGCCCAGCGGCAATAGCAGCCCCGCGCCGAAGGTCGTCGCCAACACCACCAGCGGCGCGGCCAGAAAGACCCAGGTCGTCGTGTCGCTGAGCACCACGCCCTTGCGCAGCAGCTTGAAGATGTCGGAATACAATTGCAGGAGCGGCGGACCTCGCCGCCCGGCAACCAGCGCTTTGGTTTTGTTGATGACCCCCGGCAGGAGCGGCGGCAGGAGCAACAGCAATACCAGATGAATCAGGCTCTCCATAGTTGCGGTTCCTTGCCGGTCAGTGCGTAATCAGCCGGGTCAGCAGCTCACCCAGCGGAATCGTCCACAAAAGCAGCACCACCACCGCCGCCAGAATGTACAAAATATAGTAATGAAGCAAACCGTGCTGAATGCGGCGCACTCGGGCAAGCCCGCCCCTCGCCGCATGCGCAAACGGCAGCAGCAAATGGTCCAGCACCAGATCCCCGACGTGGGACTTGAACCCGGACGCCAGCGCAAACGGCCGCGCCAGATCCGGCAAGCTCCGCTGCGGGCGCAACACCAGCCGGAACCAGTGTACAATCATGTCCGCAAACGACGACGCCGTATATTGCATCCGCGCCGTACTGGCGTTATAGGCATTGTTCCAGGTACAGGCGCGTGCCACGCCGTTGCGCCGCAGCAGCCAGCGCAGAAAAACGCCGCCCAGCCCCAGCAGCGCCAACAGTCCGCAGCCCGTGACGCTCAACCACCCCAGCGCGCTCAGCGACGCCACCGCCGGCATCGCCGCTCCCGTCCTATCCGGCAGCCACGCCAGCACCACGCGGTCCAGCAGCGGCCCGAAAAGCGCCGGGAAGAGTCCGATCAGCACACACGCCGCCGCAACGAACCCCATCGGCATCAGCATCCACCGCGAAACCTCTCGCGCCCGCTCCGCCGCCGCCGTCCGGGGCAGGCCGAAAAACACCACGCCGGAGACCTTGACAAAACAGGCCAGCGCCAACGCGCCGATCAACGCCAGCGCCGGAACCGCCAGTGCCGCCAACGCCCACGAGTTCACCCCGGGCAGTACCGCACTGCGGATGAGTCCCAGAAACACGAACCATTCGCTGACAAACCCGTTCAACGGCGGCAACCCGCAGATCGCCACCGCCCCCAGCAGGAATAAGCCCGCCGTCCACGGCATCCGCTTGGCAAGCCCGCCGAGGTGGTCGATCTCCCGCGTGCGCGTGGCACTCACCACGGCGCCCGCCCCGAAAAACAGCAGCGATTTGAAAAGGCTGTGATTCCAAACGTGCAGCACCGCGCCCGCCAAGCCCAACGCAATCAGATCGTCGCGCCCCAGCGAACGCCCGACCATCGCCAGCCCCACCCCCATCAGAATAATCCCGATATTTTCGACGCTGTGATAGGCCAGCAGGCGCTTGAGATCATGTTGCGCCAACGCGAACGCCACCCCGAGGACGCCGCTGACACACCCCAACGCCAGCAGAAGACCGCCCCAGAACAACGGCGGCTCCGGGAGCAGCCCGCACAGCCGCAGCAGCCCGTAGATGCCGACCTTCAGGATGATTCCGGACAGGAACGCGGAAACATGACTCGGGGCATTGGCGTGTGCGGCCGGCAACCAGAAGTGCAAGGGCAGGACGCCCGCCTTCAGCCCGAAGCTGACCAGCCCCAGAAAGAAGAGCGCGCTTAACATCCCGACGCCCGCCTGCCCCGGCGCCAGCGGCACAAACTCCAAGGTCCCCGTCACCAGACGCAGCAGCCCGAACAGCGCAAACAGGCAGAGCGTGGCGATGTGCGTGGCAATGAAATACACCCATGCCGCCCGCCGTGCGTCGCTGTTTTTATCCTCGATGCAGATCAGGAAAAAAGCGGAGAGAGCCATGAACTCCCACCCCGACAGAAACAACACCGACTGCCGCGCGATCACCAGCAGCGCAATCCCGGCCGTCAGCAAGCCCCAGAAAAGCGCGAAGGTCCCGCCATAACGCTTCTGCTCGCCCCGCCGCCAGTATCCGCAGGCGTATATCGCCCCCAGGCCGCTGATAAAAAACAACGGCACCAGAAAGAATGCGCTCAAGGCATCCAGCTCAACCCGGGCTCCGCCGCCCAGCAACCACGCCGGCAGAATCCGCCCCGGAGTCTGCCCCGAGCAAAGGCCGGTCAGCCCCCCGGCAATCCCGAACATCGCCGCCACCGCCAACATCCCGACCGCCAGACGCAAGCCCGCCACGGGCAACCGCCGTTTCAGCAGAAGCGCCGGCAAGCCGCTGCACGCGGCGCAGACAATTGCGAGCAAAATCAGGGTAAGCGACATCGGGTGACTCCCGGTTACAGCGGGGTATCGGCGTCCGGCACCACAGCGTCGGGCGCGGGCAGAGTCTCTTCAAAACGGGCCAATTGCTCCATCAGCTCCTCGCGGGAAGCCTGACGCTGCAGAATTCCCTTAAAATCCGGATTTTGCAGCGCGAAGCTCAGACGGGACAGCAGATGCAGATGTGCGCGGATCGTCGGACTGACCAGCGCGAACAGAACCGAAACCGGCACGCCGTCCAGAGCGCCAAAGTCGATGGGGGTATCCAGAAAACAGAGCGTGATAATGGGCTTGTTGACATGCAAAACAATCGGATTGCGCACGTGCGGAATGGCGATTCCCTCACCGATGGCGGTCGAGCCCAGCAGCTCGCGCGCCAGCAGAACCTGATACAGATGTTCGCGGTCCACCTCGTCCGGCAGACGCATAACCTCCACCACGGAGCGCAGGAGCGCGGGCTTGTCCTTCCCGCTCACGCGGTAAGCCACCCCGCCGGAACGAATCGCCTCCGAAAGGCTGGGCAGCGCGGCGGCCTCCGGCTCATCAAAGATCTCGTGCGACACCTGAATCCGGCGGGAGGTAGCCCACTCCAGAATCTCCGCCCGGTTAAAGCGGAACTGCTCATTCAGACAGTAAAAAGGAATCACCTTCTGTTTGATCCAACGGTAAATGGTCTTTTCAGACACATTCAGGAGTTGCGACACACTCTTGACAGACAGTTGCATTTTTCTCCTATCCCTGACAATCACGGCCATGGTCTATTTTTCCAGCATATCCCCGCGTTTGTTCCCTGTCAAGGAAATAGCAGCCGCGCCCCCCCCGCAAACAGCGCTTTTTCCGCGACACGGTTTTTCAAGATTCTGGTTTCCTAACCGTAAGCGCAGGAAACAGTTACGTTTTGAAATGTTCGATTCTGCTTGACTTTTTTCATTTTCACATACGCTTTATACCCGGAAACCATGAGCCTGCCCGACCGTGACGACGGGACACGCCGGTGGGGGGGGGCGGTCTGCAGGCAGTAATGAATCTGCGGAGCTGGCGGTGGCGGAAGGCGCGGAGCCCTCTGCCCTACACGGCAATGCGGCATCTCCTCGGCTTCCCGGTGAGGACGATCCTTGTCCTTTTCCGCCTAACGGTTTTGTATCGCAAGGCCACGATAGATCTTTTCTCACCGGCGGGCGTCTGCGCCAGCCCATCCGCGCAAGGAGACGATGATGCAACTCTATGACCGCGACCGCGACCACCTGAAGATCCTCGGCATTGTCTATTACGTCAACGCCGGCACCATTGCCTTCTGCGCCCTTTTCGGACTGCTGTACGCGGGAATCGGCCTGTTCATGCTCGCCGGCGGCCTGCCCGGCCCCGCGCACGGCAAAGGACTTGAGGAGGCGAAGATGGTCGGAATGATGTTCGCCATCTTCGGCGGCGCGGCGGCGCTGTTCTGCCTCACGCTGGGTTTGCTGAATTTTCTGGCCGGGCGCTGGCTGCGCAGCGAGAAGCACCGCATCTTCTGCTTCGTCGTCGGGTGCCTGAATTTAATGAGCCTCCCTTACGGTACACTGCTGGGAATCTTCACGATTCTGGTTCTTAACCGTCCACGCGTCAAGGCGATCTTCGCGGGCGCTCCGGACGTCGACGCCGCAACCGAGGATTCCGGAACGCTCGCCGGCAGCGGTGCCGAAACCAAGTTCTGACTCTTTGCCGGTTGCATCCGCCGCCGAATTTCCGGATAATAGCAGGAACTTGTTTGCACGTGCGCATTGCCTATGCCCTACCCGGCGGGAAGGCTGGAAAAAGGGGAAACATGCTCGAACTGATTCTGAAAATTGCCGTCATGTTCACACTCCTGAAGATGAACAACCTCTTGACCGGGGGATTGCCCTTCTGGCATAAGGGGCTCATCTTCGGTCTGGCGTGCATCGGCCTGAAGGTATTCGTCCTGCTCGGTATTCTCGGCGAGGGCGGGCTGACGTCGGGGGTACTCTTCATGACGGTCTACGGCGTTCTGGCGCTGGGCATTTCGTGCGCATATTTTTGGGGCGTGGAGCGTGTGCCGGGGCGTTTCAACACCCTCTTTGTCGTTCTGGGCGCAATTTTGCTGGTACTATTCCTATGATAAAAAAACATGTCGCTAAATTCTTCACCGACGCCGCCTACGCATTTACGTTGCGGCCCTATATCGCCTGGCATCACCACCACACGCACAAATACGGCGACGCGGTGCGGGAAAAATATGGATTCATCCCGCCACGCGCCGGCGACAAGCCCTGTCTGCTGGTGCATGCCGTGTCGGTGGGCGAAGCCGTGGCCGCGCGGACGGTCATTGACGAATTCAAGCGCCGCCATCCAGACTGGGAGGTGCGCGTCAGCGTCAGCACCGCCACCGGCCGGCAGGTCGCCTGCGACAAATACGGCGCCGGGAACGTCCACTTCTTTCCGCTGGATGTCTCGAAGTGGGTCGGCCGCTTCTTTGACCGGCTGCGCCCGGCGGCGATCATTCTGATGGAGCTGGAGGTCTGGCCGAATTTCCTGCGCGAAGCGCAGACGCGCGGCATCCCCGTCCTCGTCGCCAACGCCCGCATTACAGAAAAGAGCGTGACGCAATACGCCCGCGCCTCCTCGCTGCCCGTTGCCGGTGGGCTGATCCGGGGAATGCTCAACGCCCCGGCCCTCTGGCTGGCGCAGACGCAGGAATACGCCGACCGGCTGCTGGGACTCGGCGTCGAACCGGCACGCGTGCGCGTCACCGGGAGCGTGAAATACGACACCGTTCCGACCACGCTCAACCCCGCCGGGCGGGAGCGCTACCGCAGGCTGATCGGCGCAAACGCTGGTTCGCCGGTGCTGGTGGCGGGCAGCACCCACCCCGGCGAACCGGATGAGGAAGCGACCGTTCTTGCCGCGTTCGCCAAACTCCGCGAGGAGTTTCCGGAAGCGAAGCTGGTTCTCGTGCCGCGCCATCCCCACCGGCTGGACGCGGTGGAAGCGCAAGCCACGGCATTCTTCCCCTGCGTGCGGCGCAGCAAACTGACCGAAGAGGCCCCCGCCCCGGCGAATCTCCCGGTGATACTGGTCGACACGATGGGCGAACTGGCGAATTTGTATGCGGCGGCCGACGTGGTGTTCATCGGCGGAACCTTCATCAACCACGGCGGACAGAATATGCTGGAACCGTGCGGTTTGGAGCGCCCGACCATCATCGGCCCCAGCTACCACAACTTCACCGAGGCCGTGGAGGTCTTGCGCGCCGCCGACGGCTTGACCCTGATTGAGAACCGGGAAGCTCTGTTGCCGGCCTTGCAGGAGATCTGCCGCGCCCCGGAGACGGCGCTGACGCGGGCGCGACGCGGCCGGGAAGCGCTGATTGCCCGGCAGGGCTCATCGGAGCGGATCATCACGGCGTTGGAGGAGATACTGCCATGAGCGCGGGATTTGAGGATCGCTTCCGGACGGTGCTGCTCAAGCGCGGGCTGTGCACCCCTGCCGCCTTGGAAGCCGCGGACGCGATTCGCATACAGCGGGAGGAGAAAACCAATCCCCCCACCCTCACCGAGCTGCTGATCGAGATGGGGGTGCTTACCCGTGAACAGGCCGAGCGCGTCCGTAACGAACTGGTGTCCCATATCAAAACGATTCCGCAGATCCCGGGCTATAAAATTACCGGCCACCTGCGCACCATCGGGCAGGTTCGCATCTACAGCGGTCATCAGGAGTCGGTGGACCGCGAGGTGGAGCTGCGCGTACTGACCAAAACCTCACTGGACGACCCGGCCGCGCTGGAACAGTTCCAGCGGGAAGCGAAGCTGATTGCCGGCCTCAACCACCGGGGGATTTCCGGTGCCATCGATATGGGCGAGACCCCCCTGTATCTGTATCTGATTCTGCACCACTTTCGCGGACGTCGCCTCAGCGAAATCCTCGCCCAGACGCCGATTCTTCCCCAGCAAGACCTGTTGAACATCGGCCACGAACTTGCGGAGGCGCTGCACTATCTGCACGGCAAAGGACTGGCGCACGGGAAAATCGGCGCCGAGAACATCATCATCACCGAAGACGGACAGGCGATTCTGACCGGCTTTGACCTGATCTGTGAAAACGGCATCTATCACCCCGGCACCGGCGACAACCGTCCGCGCTACCACACCCCGGCGCTCGACAAGACGACCTCCCAGACGGCCGATTTATACAGCCTCGGCTGCACCCTCTTCGAGGCCGGCACCGGCCGTGATCCGCTGCAAACGGTCGAGGAACTCCAGCACCAGATCCGCCCCGTCGCCATGAAATACAACTTCAAAATCGGGCAGCGGCTGACCGCAGTCATCTATACCCTCATGAATACGACCCCGCGCCGGGGCTACAAGCTTACCTCCGCTCTGCTGCGGGACTTTGAACTTCTGCGCGGCGGACATCATCCGCTCAACGCCGAAAAACTTCCCGGAATCTGGGGCCGGCGGGTACCGGTTTATCCGGTCTGGCCGGTTTCGCGCGTCCGGGCGGTTCTTCTTTGCGCCTTCGGCGCACTCTTCGGCCTTCTCGCCGGCTGCGGTCTTCCGCTTCTGCTGTATTACGATGACTTCTTTCCGCCCTCCCTCAGCGCGGAAGCCAAGGCGCAGGAACACTGGCAGGAGCCGGTCAAATTCGGCAAGAGCGTCAACCCGGCGCGCATCCTCTGGCTGGCGGCAGAAAAAAACTTTTACGGCAACGCGAAGGAACAGGAGCAGGCGCGGGAGCAATACACCAAACTCATCAACGATTTTCCCGCCGACGCCTATGCGCGTTACGCCATGAAACGCCTGAAGGCCCTCCAACGTTAGGCATTACTTCCCGATCCGTCATGAAACGGCGGAAACACCTGATAGGGTTTTAAGATCTATTCACCGCATGGAGCTACGCGCCCCAAACCCGCGCCAACGTAGCACGCTGGATCGCATTGCCGCAAGCGTGAAACGAACGCCGTCATGAATTCGCAGCCAAACTTGCTTTTCGGCCTATTTTTATGCGCTTGCCCTCTCCAAATCGTAAAACCCGCTCACGGTTCGACGGACGCGCTGCGAACGGATTGGGTTCCCCGCCGTTTTACAACCTCGACCATCCGCCGGTACTCTCGCCGCTGCCCCTTGTCATCGCGGGCAATTTCTATATCCTATACGCATTATACGGTTGCGGTTGACGACTCGTTCCCGACATGAAAGGCGACCCATGCCCCACCAGCAGACCATCGGGCGTGCCGGGTATCTGCTTCTGACCCTGTTCTGCGTCCTGTTCTTTGGCTACTCCACCATAGGCGGCCGTCCACTCACCATGCATGAGGGGCGATTGCCACAGACCACCCGCGAGATGGTAGCCAGCCACGACTGGCGCAACTGGATGGTTCCCAGCAACGGCGGGCGGCCTTGGGTTGAGCGCCCCCCGGTGCCGCACTGGATCACCGCGCTGGTGACCGCCCCGTTCGGCGGCCCGGACGCCATCTGGAAGGTTCGTCTGGCCCCGATGCTGGCGGGGCTGGCCGGCGTTCTGCTGCTGGCCTGGATGGCCGCATTTCTCTTCGGGCGTTCCATCGGACTGCTGGCGGGATTCGCGCAAGCGACGATGTTCGAGTTCTTCAGCTATTCGTGGCTGGCGGAGGACGACATCTTTCTGACGGTCGTGCTTTACGGCGCGCTGGCGGTCTTTCTGAAGCTGGAATTCTCGCCACGCTATGCCTCGCGCCTGCTGGCGGGAACGGGGAGCATCGAACCGGGAAAGGTCCTTGAAAGCCGTCACGAAAGCATCCATCCCGTCGGAGCAAGGCCGTGGCTGGTGTTGGCGCTGTTTTCTCTGCTGGGGGCGTGCAGTCTGGTCAAGGGGCTGGTCTTCGGGACGCTCATGGCCGGCATTCCGCTGGCCGGCTTTTTGCTCTGGAATCTGGACCTGCGGCGGATTCTGCGCTACGTCTGGCTCTGGGGCTGGCTGGCGCTGCTGGCGATGGCGCTCTGGTGGCCGCTGCTGACCGAGCATCTGGCTCCGGGCGCGTACAAGGTCTGGACCTACGACCTCTTCAGCCGTTTAAATGGCGGGTTTCTCGAGCAAAAATGGTACTACTACCTGCAGAACATGCCCGGCATCGCCGCCCCCTGGACGCCGGTCTGTCTGCTGGGCATGCTCCTGACCTTTCTCCCCGCCTGCCGTGAGCGCTATTCGCCGCTCCGCTTCGTCTGGTGCTGGGGAATTCTGACCATTCTGGTCTTCTCCTTCAGCCAGAGCAAGCATCACCATTACATGCTGCATGTGACCGGAGCATGGGCGATCTTCGCGGCCTTCGGAATGCAGTGGCTCTGGCAGAAGCTCCCGGCCTGGCCGCGCATCCTGCGGGCGCAATGGTTCTGGATGGCGACGGCGGCCGGAACGGTCGGCCTGCTCTGGCTCCTGCGGGACAAGCTGCACGCGCCTCTGACGTGGCTGGCGGCCCTGAGCGTGTTTCTGCTCTGCGCGATGTTTCTGCTCTCGCTCGGACTGCGCAACCGGCGGGCGGGACTGACCCTCGGTTCCCTGCTGGCCGGGTTCGCGGGGCTGAGTTTCTTTCTCTACTCCGGGCTGGCGGCCTATCAGGATCAGACCCTTGAGGACACGGCGTTCCTGAAAGAGGCGGCGCGCCTTGCGCCGGCCGACACGCCCCTCCTGCTGAACGCCCACCCCCGGGGCGGGATGGATTTCTTCCGGATTCAGTTCTACCTGCCAGCGCGGGCCGAATTGCTGCACAATGAAACCTACCTGATGCAGGAACGGTTCCGGGGGAAAACGGTCTATCTGATCGACCGTTCCAGCTCGATGGAGCGACTTGCCACATACGGCGCTTTCGAGGTGATCGCTCAAAGCGCACACTCGCGCCGCGCCGAGGAGCACGCCGGGAACATGACGCTCTACAAACTCCGGCTACGCGACGACCTGCCGGTCTACGCGCCGCTGCCAATCAGTCCGATGCAGGCCATGAGCCGTTTTTCGCGGGAAGACCCGGAAGGCCCGTATCTGGGTACGCCGGGGACAAAACCTGCGCCGTAACTTATTCGGCCGGATTCGGGTGCGTTCCCCTCAAAGAGCGCTACAAATTTTTAACGGGTCCGGCGGAAGTTCTGCGGATCGATTTCCCTCTGGAAGGATAGCAAGCATGGACAATTTGCAGCAGATTCTGGAAGCGGGCATGATGGTACTCTTCGGTACAAGCTGGCCCTTTTCCATCCTGAAGACCTACCGCGCCAAGACCAGCAAGGGCAAGAGCTTCATCTTCCTGAGCCTGTTGATTGTCGGCTATCTCTGCGGCATGGCCAGCAAGATCGTCGCCCCCGGCACCGGTTTGCCTTGGGTGTTTTATTTCTATCTCGCCAACCTGATTATGGTTTCGCTCGATCTCTCGCTCTGCGTCCGCTACCGGCTGCGCGAAACCACGCTTGCGGCATAGCGTTCAGACGCCGGAACGAACAAAGAACTTGCAGGCGGCTGCCGGCGCCGCATAACAACGTTCCATCTACAAAGAGATGACCGATGAGGGCGGAAGACTGGGGTGTCTATCTGCTGCGTTGCGCGGACGGGACCATGTACTGCGGCGTCACAACCGATATCATCCGCCGGCTGCATGCCCACAACGCCGGCAAGGCCGGGGCGCGCTACACGCGGGCGCGGCGTCCGGTAACGCTGTTGGCCTTTACCGGCTGCGTCCTCTCCCGTTCGGGGGCCTTACGGCTGGAACGGGAGATCAAAATGAAGCCGCGCACAGGAAAACTTTCCCGGCTGCTGCGCGCCATCGCGATTTAGCCGCCGCAGCCCCGACTGCGCGGCCGCACAGAACCAAGAGAGCGCCGGGTCCGCATCGCGGTCCCGGCGCTCTCATTATTCTCCCGCCAACCGGAAGACCTCCGGCCTACCGCCCCGGCATTCTCCCGCCAGGGGGCGGAGGCATATCGCCGGGCATCCGGTCGTCCGGACGCATCCGATCATCCGGACGCATCCGGTCGTCACCGGGCATCTGGGCATCGCCGGGACGCGGGCGCGGCGGACGGGGAAAGTACGATTCATAGTCGGCAAGCCAACGCTCCCGGTCCCGTCCCTCGGGAATCACCTTCGCTATGCGGGCCGCGATCGCCTCCTCCAGCTTGCCGATCTGGGTGAACGAGTCCGCGATTTCGCCGGAAATCTCGTGGTGCCCATCGGCCAGAATGCGCGAAACCGCCTGCCGCTCGTCCTGCGAAAGCCGGAAATCGCTGGCAATCCGCCCGGCAATGTCATCGGCAAACTGTTCCGGCCGCGGCTGCATGTGCTCCAGAAAGTAGCGCATCCCGAACACCGAAACCAGAACGCCAACGCTGACGCCCAGAAAAAAAGCCGCAGCCAGACAGGCATAAAAAAAATCCGTCCGCCGTTTTGTCGGGACTGTCGTATCCGGCACAGCCGGCTCACTCTCGGGCGCATCCATCGAAAGGCTCCCATCTCATCGGCATAACGCGAAATGAACAAACAAACCTAAAACGACATCAAATGCATAATCGAACCGTTCCATGCCAGATCGCGCGCCAGGCCGGACACGGCGTACACGCTGACGGCGAAAAGCACTGCCGCCGCAAGCCCGCAGGACCCCGCCACGGTCAAGAGTCGCATCAGATTGCGGCGATCCTCCAGACGGCGCTGCCGCGCGAGAATCTCTCGGCGAACGGCAAAACGCAGATCCGGCAACGGCTCCTGCAAGGTAAGCGCAGAGCGGGCAAGCTGCTGTATCAAACGGATCTCATCCATGATCTTCTCCATTCATGCCGCGCTCGGCAAGAATCCGCTGCAATTTCTTGCGCGACCGGTGCGCCCGCATCTTGATCATCCCCTCGGTCCACCCCGTAATCTGCGCCGCCTCCGCCACGGAATAATTGTCCAGATACAGCAGACACATCACCTGCCGCTCCGGCGGCTTCAACTGCGCAAGCAACCAGTCCAGTTGCCTTCGGGCGCGCTCGTCCTTCTCGACGTTATAATCGGCGCCATCCCAATCTTCTATAGGGACATTGCGCGCTTTCTTGTATTCCTCCCGCCAAAAGGCGTACCCCGTGCGACTGGCGATGGTGCGCAACCAGTTGATAAACGGCGCTTCGGGCCGGTAGTTCTTCAGACTGAAAAAGGCATTGACAAAGACATTCTGCGTCAATTCCTCAATCACACGCCGGTCGCGCGAAAAGCGCCGCATCTGATTGCCGATCACCTCCTGATAGCGCAAAATTATCCAGTCAAAAGCCGACGGATCCCCATTCCGGGTCCGCTCGATCAACACAACATCCTCATCACTCTGACTGGCGTTGCTCTTCAAATCGATTCGCGCATCCTTTTTCCGGATTGAAGCGGGCCAACCAGCGCACCCGGCTCCAGAGCGGGAACGACCGCCCATCCGGCCATATCAGCCGAACATCCGGCTCATCAGGATAATGATTTTTTGAAAGAGGAGAGTAACAAAAATAAAGTTTTTTCGCCCATCGCCCCTGCCATCCGCAATACGAACAGAACGCGTTTGCGCGGAGGCAGAAAACACGCATCCGAAGCGCCGGCAAGACATTACATCACACGGCACCAGAACAGACCGGCAAAAAAGGTGCAATTATCGGCTTTCCGCCACAAAAACTTTAGCGCGAATTTTTAGGTTTTTTCTGCAAGAACTTCCGTGAAATAATTGTGTGACAAATATCCGCCGTCCGCTCATTCACTCTTCGTACCCCCAATCCGGTTTACGGGAAAACAGGGGCAAAATCAATCCGGCCGGTTACCGGTGATCAAATAAACAGAGGTTGTGAGTTCGCTCCACCAACAGAGAACACGCGCCGCACGCCGCATCGTGCAGCAGTGCAGCGCGGTACGATTCCGTCAACAATCCGTTAGGAGAACAATCATGTCCGTTGATAGTGTCAGCAGCAGCAGCACGCTCGCCGCCTACCTCGCCAGCCTTGCCAGCAGCACGTCCAGCACCTCCACCTCGTCCACAACCAGTTCGGCCGCCAAACCCGACGACTCGGAGCTGTACGGCAAGGTCGATACCGACAGCGACGGCTCGGTGTCGAAGGACGAATTTGTCAGCTTTTTGCAGGAGTTGCAGTCCAAGGACAGCGCCAGCGGCTCCACGTCCACCCTCAGTTCCATGAGCGAGGAGGATCTGGAGTCGCTCTACACCGAGGGCGACACGGACGGGGACGGAACGCTTTCGGAAGAGGAATTCTCCGCGATCGGCGAGTCCCTGCGCCCGGATATGCCGGCCGGCGGAACGCCTCCGGCGGGCGGAATGCCCCCGGCCGGCGGGATGCCCCCCGCGCAGCAAAGCACCGACGGCTCCTCCTCCACCTCGACCGCTTCGGGCATCGACATCAGCGCGCTTCTGGAATCGCTCAAATCGAGCAGTTCCAGCAGCTCCAGCAGCGACGCCAGTGATCTTTACAGCTATCTGGCGCAAATCGTCGAGCAGGCTTACGGCACCTCCAGCACCTCGTCTGCAGCGACGCCCACCACCGCCAGCACGACCGGCGTCAACACAGTTGCCTGATCCCGCCCGCGCGGGGCGCGTGCCCCGTCGCACCTTCCCGCCCCACAAAGAGAGCTTGCTCTCTTCCTCCCAGTCCCGTCTGCTCCCGGCAGACGGGACACCTTTTTGTCCCCGCCCCTCCAGACGCTCCAGCCGATGAGCAGCCCTGCCGGAAAGAAAGAGCATATTTTAGTTACCCGCGACCAGTCCCGCACAATTAACCCGTCGCGGATGCGCGTTGACATCCGCCAACCGGCAGGAGATCGCCATGTCCGCCATCGACAGCTCATCCAGCTCCTCCTCGCTCTACGCCGCCAGTTCAACGGCGTCTACCACGGATACGACAACCACCGATACCGTCGAGGACACCGATGACGTATCGTCCTGGTATGGTGTCGCGGACACCGACGGGGATGGTTACGTTTCGGAGGACGAATTCGACGCCCTGATCGAGGATATGCAGGAAAATGCCGATGCCGGCAGTCTGCTAAACACCCTGAGTGCGGCGAACCTGTACACGTTGTATGCCAATTCCGATACCGACGGCGACGGCACCCTCTCGGCAACCGAGTTTACCGCGCTCGACGAGACCTTGAGCCTCGACGATTACCAGACTGCGGAGGCTTCCGCCGATTCCGCCGATTCCGCCGATTCTGCCGATTCCAGCGACCTCTTCGATGACGCCGATGCGGATGAGGATGGCGCAGTGTCATCCGAAGAACTGACCGACTACGCCGACGCCCTGCTGAACGATGCCGATGACGCGGGTGTGAGTACGGTTTTGAGCGGGCTGGACGCATCTTCGCTTTATGCGCTGTACCGGAACGCCGATACCGATGGAGACGGCACCCTGTCGGAAACGGAATTTTCCGGTCTGAGCGATTCGCTGGGACTGGAAGATACGGTTTCGTCGCTTGCCTCCGCCGAGACCGACGAGGCAAGTGACGACAGCACAACCACCAGCGAGGACGCAGCTACGCTCGCGGCACAGGTGAAGCTCTCCGTTTTACTCGGCACCCTTGACGCCTCCCAAGCCTTGATGGAGGCAGCGACCCGCAACTCCAACCTCAGCACAACCCTGTCAAACCTCCTGCTCGACTCCTACGGCATCAGTGACGACTCCTGAGCCCTCCCCTGCCCGCCGGCGTCCTGAGTGCGCAAAACGCGGGGAAAAATCGCCTGCCCCAGAATCAGACATCGCGAACGACACATCGATTCGCGCGATTGGTTCTGCCCATCGCGTTGCGATATGGCGCAAACGGCGGGCGATCCGCCCGAGGCAAGGCGCCGCACGCAGCATCCGCAAACAAAGGAGGAATTGCGTCTGTCCGCACCCGCTGGACGCCCCCGGAAACCGCGGGAATTTCCAGATTTTTCTTGTTTTCGTGCATTTTTTCCCTATTCTTCCGATATAAGGTAGTCGGGTTTATGGAACCCTACAGTTCCGGTCCGATTGCAAACGAATGACACAGTTTTGGCAGGATTTTGGCAGGAAGTTCTTTTTTTGTTTCAGCAGGAGGATTTGTGTTATGGGTAAGCTTGTTGGAAATGCGGTGGTTTTCACGCAGGGCGGTCCGACCGCAGTGATCAACGCCAGCTGGATCGGGGTGGTTGAGGGCCTGATGAACGCCAAGGAAGTCACCGGCATCTGGGGCAGCCTCCACGGGATCGACGGCATTCTGAACGAGGAGTTTGTCAACCTCCGCGCCCAGACCAAGAAGACCCTCGAAAACATCACCCACACCCCCGCGACCGCGCTCTTCTCCACCCGCCACAAGCCGAAGGCCGAGGACAACGCCAAGATGCTTGAGGTCTTCGCGAAGTACAACATCCGCTACGTCTTCGGCGCCGGCGGCAACGACACCTCCGAGTCCCTCGACATCATCAACGACGAAGCGAAGAAGGCCGGCTATGAGCTGCGTCTCTTCCACGTCTCCAAGACCGTCGACTGCGACCTGATGGAAAACGATCACACCCCCGGCTACGGCTCCGCCGCCCGGTACTGCGCCAACGCCTTCCGCGGCGTGGACCTTGACAACAAGGCCTTCGGCGGCATCTACCTCGGCGTCTGCATGGGTCGCCACGCGGGCTTCCTGACCGCGTCCTCCGCGCTGGGCAAGGAGTTCAAGGACTCCGGTCCGCACCTGGTGTACATGCCGGAAAAGGCCTTCGACATCAAGCAGTTCGTTGTGGACGTCGAAAAGATCTACAAGAAGCTCGGCCGTTGCGTGATCGCCGTCTCCGAGGGCATCGAGGACAAGAACCACACCCCGATTCTGCAGCTTCTCTCCAAGGGCAGCCTCGAAGCCGACAGCCATGGCAACGTCCAGCTCTCCGGGACCGGTGCGCTGGCCGATGCGCTCGTCGGTGAAATCAAGAAGCACCTCGAAGCCAAGGGCTTCACCAAGATCCGCGCCCGCGGCGACACCTTCGGCTACCTGCAGCGCTCCTGGCCGGACCTCAGCCCGGTGGACCGCGAGGAAGCCCTCAACGTCGGCCGCACCGCCGCGAAGGAAGCCCTCGCCGGGAAGTTCGTCGACGGCTCCATTGCGATTCAGCGCGTCCCGGGCAAGACCTACAAGGTCAAGTTCGTGCGCGTTCCGCTCAAGGCGGTGGCCGGCAAGACCCGTCACCTGCCCAAGGAGTTCATCAACAAGGAAGGCAACAACGTCACCGAAGCCTTCATGGCATGGGGCAAGCCGCTGATCGGCAAGCTTCAGCCCATCGCAGAACTGGACATGAGCAAGATGATCAAGCCGGTGAAGTCCGCCTGCAAGAGCGCCTGCTGCAAGTCCGCCTGCGCGAAGCCCGCGAAAAAGGCTGCTAAGAAGGTCGCCAAAAAGGCTGCCGCCAAGTAACTTCCGGTTACTTCAACTGACTCAAGATGGCCGTTACCCCTAACCGGGCAGCGGCCATTTTTTCGGAAATTCGCAACGATTCCGCTTTGCGTTTCGTGCATTCATGACAAGGAGAAGAAGTGGAAGGACAGAAGCTCGGGAATCCGGCGGTTGTGGGACTGGCGGGATTCGGCATGACCACCATGATGTTGCAATTTAAAAATCTAGACTGGTGTTCACTCTCGCCGGTTCTTTGGCTGGGACTGGTCTTCGGCGGCGGGGCGCAGTTGATCGCCGGATTTCTGGAATTCAAGAAGGGCAACAACTTCGGATTTTGCGCTTTCAGCGGCTATGGGGCGTTCTGGATTTCGCTGGTGCTGCTGCTGATCGTCGGCAAGACCTCCACCAATCCGCTCTTTGCCTTCACCGCGCATGACCTCGGCTGGTTTCTGGGCGTCTGGGGAGCGTTCACCTTTCTGCTGCTGATCGCCTCGCTCAAGCATCACTTCACGCTTACGCTGATCTTCCTGACCCTCTTCCTCGGCTTTGCGGGACTGACCTACAAGGAATTCACCGAAGACCTGCTGATCGGAAAACTCGCGGCCTATGACCTGCTTCTCTGCGCGGCGCTGGCGTGGTATAACATGTTCCAGATCGTAATGGAAGAGGCCGGAATGCGCCTGCCCCTCGGCGGTTCGGTCCTCAAGAAATAAGCCGCAAACCCCGGCTCTATTTCAATCGCGCATCCGCAGTCCAGATTGTCATGCCAGAGCACGCTACGGGCAAGGCAGCAGCGCATCTGGACTGCGTGCATGACGCTCGCTTGTTTTCATGCGGCCATCACACAAACAAGATAAAAAGACAGGAATGGCTATATACAACCTGCGAACTGAATTACCGGACAGGGCGCAGCGCCGCGCGATTCCCCGGCTCCATTGCTGATTTCTTGTCTTTCTCCGCAATAGAACACGTTTCTTGCCCTTTTCTTTGTTTGTGAAACAAAAAAGAGCCCTATTATATGCCTACCCCTGCGCAGGCAGACTATCCGTTAATTCATTGTCCACAAACCATCTTGCCTTATAGAATCTTGCTCCAGGAAGCGTCTGCCTGACTCCGCGGTCGGTAACAAGGGTGTCGCTCCACCATTGCTCCTCCGGTATCTGCATAATGATCCCCCCGGAGGCAGGGTGTTCGCTGATGCTTTTGACATCATGCAGGGAGAAGCAGGGCGATATTTCGTGAGAAACAGTATCAAAACGCAGGACATGGCGGTGCCCGGTCAGATACAGACTCTGGGTGTGGGGAACCGGAATCAAGTCGTGCCCGATAAAGTCGTCATCGGAGGGACGAAAGCAGTCAACCATCGTCAGCTCAGGGAGCTCCCGATCTGCGTTGTACCGAAAAGACGCAAGCCTGTCATGTCCCAATACCCAGAGAAGTTTTTGCGGATGATCCCAGACGACGCCATGCGCATCCCGGTATTCTACCGTCACGGATTTTACATTCTCGGGACCGGTGAACAATGTCGGGCGCACGAAGATCGTGATAAAGTTTCCGGAGCTTGAAGCGCATGCGATATTCCCATCTGGAAGAAGCGCTGCGGAATGCGTATTCCCGCCGGCATACGCATAGAAAACGACCTTCCGATCCGCGATACGGATCAGGGAAACCGCTCCGCCAGAGGCGACCGCCAGCACATGTGTTTGCCTCATGACGCATTTGCAATCGCTGAAATTCTGATACCAGCCTTTATGGGCCGCAGCAATGGCGTCGTCGTCCAGCGGCGACCAACGCCATAAAACCGACTGGGGACGTGACCACCCCTTTCGCCAGTTCAGGAGCAGAATCTCGCAATTACGCTGTTCGGCGCACAGCACGGAGTCACAACGCCGCTCCAAAGGCACCGCGCCCGCCGCATAGTAGGCAGGAAGCAAAAAATCCCCAAACGAGTCCTCCCAGAGAGCAACGCGCTCCACGGTCGTCATGTCTTTTGGCATGCGGCATTCCAGGTTGAATGTCCCTTGATACCCGATCTGCGACAAAGCTTGAAATAACTCTTGCCAGCACACGACCCCACGCCCCGGCGCAGGAATCCAATGCCGCTCGTCAATTCCGTCATAATCCGACAGATGCAGGGTCAGGAGCCTATTTCCGCATCTTCGCACAGCGTCCGGTATCTCCCGGTAAGCCGCCATAAAATGGTTCACGTCCAGGCAGATGCCACAAGTGTCTTCCGCCCCTTCAAGCATGGCAAACAACTCTTCCACGGTTCTGCCAAGACACTGCCGGGGCAATAACTCCAACGCAAGCCTCAGTCCTGCTTTTTGCAAGGCAGCATGAAGCTCACATACAGACCGCGCAACCCTCTTCTGCCGGGGAGAACGCTCTGACTGCGGGAAAGGCTCCGGCCCCGGATGGACGACCAGTATTTGACAACCCCAGAATTCTGCCTCTGCGATCTGTTCCCGGATATGATCCACCGCTTGCCGACGGCAAGTTTCGTCCGGAGAAGACAGGTCGTATTCCTCTCCATATGGGACATGCCAGGATGCGACGCGCTTGCCGGACGCATGCAGCATTTGCCGGAAAAGAGCCTTCACCTCTCCGCCCGCATCATTGGCAAATACTCCGGGACACAGTTCAAACGTGCGGATGGCACTTGCGCCAAGCGCATGGATCGACGCCGCATCCGCAGAAGCGATCAGGTGAATCACAGAACCGCCTAACTCAGGGATAAACGACATGACATTCCTTTCTGGACGATCAAATTCACAACACGCAAGAAATCAAGCGGAACGGAAGAAGAGAACAAGGAGGAGCGCGGTGATCGCGGTCATACTGTTTGTTCGATGCGCAGGATCCCATTACGGTTTACAATCAGCCGCGCATGAAAAAACTGTTCCGAAGCATCGTCTGCGTCTCTGCAGATCCGCACAACCATGTTGATGTGATACACCCGATTGGCGTCCAGACTATGAGGCTCCTGCGACGAAACGAAATAAATGCGGTTGCTTGGGTCGTCCATATAGCGCAACCAGGGTTCGATGCGGATGCGGAAAAGCGCTCCGACCCCAGTCAAGCGGGAGTGACTGGACAAGAGGCGCTGATTGAACATTCGCAGCTCGTTGTGGAAATGCAAAACCGATTCCGGGGGCAGGATCTGCTGCAGTTGATCGCGGCTGGAATAACGCATCTGCCGCACATAATCCGGGATCATGGACCTGTCAACGTAGCGGGCGCGCGAGAGCGTGCTTCCGATCTTTTCTCCGGTGCGCGGATCGATCAGACGACAAATTTCATCCGCAATCAGGCGAGGCTGCCACTGCAATAAAACCCCGCGCAAAATTTCTTTGATCCTGTCCTTAAACATATAGGACACCACAATTAAAATCGCCCACGGCAAGCTGTAACTGACAAAGAGACATTCGGCCAGAAACATGGCCGCAACGGCGAAGACCATGGCAATCGCCGCCGCTACCCCCGCCAGAACATGGGCAATACGGGCATTTTTTCGCGAACGGGCGACCGAGAGATAGGTTGAGCTTTGCGCCCATTTTTTGAGCAAGCCCTCCCGATACAAAAAAAGTTCGCCCGTAATCGGGTCGGCCGGATCGATCACGGTGGCAAAATGGCGGGAGGCTCTGAATGCCTGTTCGCTGCCGCACCGGGCCACCAGCTCCTGTACAAGCCCGCGCAAGCCCTCCCGCCGCTGACAAAGCAGCCGGAGTTTATGCAGTTCCCGCCCGGTCTTGATGCTGATCGCCTCCTCCGCCCAGGCCAGAGCCTCTCGAAGCTGGCCGGAGATTCGCGTATCGGAAAACAATGCGGGAAGCTGGCGGAAGGCTTCGATGAAAACATCATGATCCCGCAGGATCTGAGCCAGACGCGTCTGGATATCCTCATCCGAGGCATCGTCTTTCAGCAGTAGCTGTATCAACTGACGAAGGCCGCGAAACTCTCCGTGGTGCATGTTCACCAACATCCGCAGCTCATAGGAGATCTCATCCTCCGGAATGGTGCGCGCCAGCGGATTCCCCTCCAGAGCCCGGCGAATTCTGGTAAGCGGACTGCAGGCGCACTGGGGATCTGCGATATGGGCAAACGGGACGGATGCCGGCAAAATCCGAGCGTAGGATTTCACATTCCGAAAAAACTGTCGTGAAGGACACTGCTCTTCGTTGATGCCCAGATGATACGGAAACAAGAAATAGAGATCGAACGAATGAAGATCCCGATTCACCTGATCCTGTACCGCATATTGCAGATCCAACTCCACTTGATACATGCCATGCGTTGAGACGCGGCAAACCATCCGGCCCACGGTGTGCCTTTCCAAACAAGATTCCTGCACCTGTTGCTTGATCGAAACTCCCAACCGACTACTCGCAGTTCGCCTTCAGTCCCCAGTTCCCCGGCGGCAGTCCCGCTACCGTCAGGTGCGGTGTGCCGCCCATGACCACGCACCGCGCAGTCGCCACCCCGGCAACGCGTTCATCAAAAAGAATTTCGGTGACGGAGGAAGTAGGGAGAAAGAAGGAGCTCCACATTGCCGTAACCGGCACATGCAACAGCACCGACAGCCACGTCAACCCCATGCCGCCGTGGCAGAAGAACGCGATGCGCTCCTTGCTCGGGTTGGTGATCCGGTAATGACCGCCCGCCGGTACGAAGCCCAGCTTTTCCAGAAACCGGTCGGACTCTTGCCGGATTCGCGCCACCTCCCGGTGCATGCCGGCATATTCCTCCTCCGTCAGGACCGGCCGGATCGCTTCGGGAACGGCCCGGTTTTCACCCAGCAGATGGGCGTGAACGTCCCACGCCATGAGTCCCTGCTTACTGGCCTGTAACGTCAATTCGCCCGACCAGGGCTCAACCGTCACCGGCAACCCCGCAGCCTGCGCGGTATACTCCGCCGTTGCGATGGCCCGCCCGCAGGGGCTGGTAAAGATTCGGTGAAGCCCGATCGGCTTGAAATACTCCGCCAGTGCCTTCGCTTCGCGCTGGCCCTTCGGCGTCAGGTTGTCAATGGAATAATCCGGATCGCCATGACGAACAATGTACAGCTTCATAAAGAATTCCTTTCCAGATGCTCCGCAATAGCAACGCTTCCCCGCAAACGGCTGTCGCGCGCTATTCGGCGCATAGGCTCTCCGCGACACGGCGGCAGTAATCCAGCTTCAGCCGCTGCAATTTCGCATCGGGATGGCGCTCGCCCGGAACCTCCAGATTGAACATCCCGTTGTAGCCGACTTCATGCAGCGCACCGACCAGCGCCCCCCAGTTGACCGAACCCGAGCCGGGCACCCGGTGTTGATCTCCGGAACCGTCGTTATCGGAAATATGCGTGCAAATCAGACTTTTGCCATATTCACGAATTGTGCCGGCCATGTCCAGACGCTGGATGTTTGCATGGGAGGTATCGAAGACGATCCCGAAGTTTTCGGCATCCACCGCCTCAAGCAGGTCCGCCAGCTCTCCGGGTTCCGCTCCGAACCGCCGCACGCCGGGCACGCCCCTGTGATCAAAGAGATTCTCCACCGCCACGCGCAATCCCTGCTCACCTGCCTTATCGCAGAGCATCTTGAAGGAATTCGCATTGAGCTCCAGCGTCCGTCTGGCGGCGGCCCGGCCGGCCATGCCGCAACCCACGCCCGGATGCACGATAACGTCGCGGGCGCCGAGTTGTCGGGCGATTTCAAAGTGCCGGAACACCCACTGGATTTCATCCGCCCGCTGCTGCGGATCTTCATGCGTAATGTCGGCCTTCAAATGCGCGTGCGCCTGCGGTATGAGCAACCCATGTTTTTTTGCCGCGTGGTTTGCTTTCTCAATTTCCATTTGCGGATCATTCGACGTCATGATCCGATCCAGATGTTCGTCCGAGATTTCCACCGCCCGCCAACCTGCCGCCGCGAGGGTTTCCAGCGTTTCATGCAAAGGCCATTTCTCAAAAATTCCTGTCCAGATGCCGGCGTACACGATTGCTCCTTATAAAAGATGATGGATGTTTTTTGAAATTGAATCTATGGCGGTTAACGCACCGGCAGGGTACGCACCGAGCCCCGGACGACAAGCGAAACCGGCAGGCTGCGCGAACAAACCTCCTGCTCAGGATTGCGAATTCGCTCCAACAGGGCCCGCACGGCCATCCGCCCCGCGCCCTCAGCATTCACGTTCACCGTTGTCAGGGGCGGATAGATCAGTTGCCCCTCGGGAATGTCGTCATAACCGGTAACGGAAACCCGCTCCGGCACCGGAACCTCCTGCTCCAACAAGCCATGAATCATCCCGATCGCCGTCAGGTCATTTGCGCAGACCATGGCGGTCGGCAGACCGGGCAGCTTAGTAAGGGCGTGGGCCGCCGTGCGACCCGGAGCAAATCCATACCCCGGCCCCAGACACCACTCCGCGCGGAATTCAAGCTGCAAACGGTTCAGCTCCGCGAGGAACGCCTTGCGCCGATCGCCATCCGCCCCCCCCGCGAACCCGATGTCCCTGTGGCCCTGTTGAAACAAATGGTTCATCACAAGCGCGATGCCGTCCACCTTGCGGCTGGTAACGCAATCGTATTTGTCATGCTTGCCGATCAGCACCAGAGGTCTGGAGCAGAGTCTGGAGAAAACGGCGCTTTGCTCGGCAACAAACGAGATCATGCCATCGGTATTCTCCGGCGAGATAAAATAGTTCAGCCGCAGCGGGTCGCGCAGCAATTCATCATCCGCTTCAATAAATTTCAGTTGGTGACCGGCATGACGGATCTCACTCTCGATCCCCCGAAGAATCATGGAGTAATAAGAGTTGCTGTTTTGGCGGATGGGTTCGCTAATCACGCAGCCGATGCGGTATCCCAGATGCGACGCAGGACCGGCTTTCTTCAGAACCAGCGCGCGGGCTTGCAGATTCGGCACATATCCCGTTTCAGCGATTGCCGCCAATACCCTTTCCCGGACCTCGGCCCGCACATTCGGATGCCGGTTGATGACATTGGAAACCGTTTTGAATGAGACGCCGCACAACGAAGCGACGTCTTTCATGGAAACCATATTCTACCCTCAGGTTATCGGTCGGAAAGCTCCACGCACCTACATCTTCTTTCCCAGCTTACAGATAAAGTAAAACGACCGTGTTCCCCCACACGGGACGCATGCTTATGGCGGTTGCAGGCGCAAAATACAACGTTGTAAACAACATACCATCCGCCTCCTGATAAACAACAGGAATCCTCATTTTTTTTCGCCATCGAAGCGGATCGGATTCACGCCCGTGCCCCAAACACCCGCGAGGCCGGCTTATTACCGGGCTATCGCCGGAATGCGCCCGCTTCGCCGCCCGGATAGCGCAATTTTGCCTCCGTCTTCGGACAACGCCTTGACGCGCCGCAACTTCATTCGTAGACTATCATCCATGATCTTACAAGTCCTGCGGCTGCGAGCCGTCCTTTTCCTTCTGGTTTGCGGATCATTGCCGGCGGCGGACAGCGTCGCTTGGCCGCGCTTGCTGCAACCGGGATGCGTGGTGACCTACCGGCTGGAATCCGCCGCCCCCGCTGCGGTGCCTGCTGCGGAGAGCGGCGACAACAAACCCGTCGAATGTTCACTGCTTATATTGGCGGTCAATGGGGAAAAGCTGGACCTGCAACTGACCGTCGAGGGCGTGGGCAGTACGCTCAGCGTTGTCCGCGACGGGTTCGATCCCGGGGCGATACTGGGCGCTCCGCCGGCCCGCCAGGAGCTGACTGTCGTTGAAAGTCCGGTGGAATTCAAACCGGTCTCCTTGCCGCGTCCCGTGGCCGCGACCCGAACCGTATGGAAAGGCGATCCCGAAAATTCCGAGATTATCCGGTCGGCGGAAATCCCGTTCGGACTTGCCAGTCTCAAAAGCGGGAGCTTCCATCTGGAGGTCACCGGCTACTCTTGGGGAAACAAATGATCGCGATTCTTGATTATGAAGCCGGCAACCTGACCAGCGTTGAACTCGCGGTGCGGCACGTCGGCGGCCAATGCAAGGTGACGCAAAACCCCGCCGAGGTCGCGGCGGCCGAGCGGGTGATCTTCCCCGGCGTGGGGTCGGCGGCGGCCTGCATGCGCAATCTGCGGCGGCTGGGACTGGACCTGGCGCTGCGGGAGGCGATTGCCGCCGGCAAGCCGGTGCTGGCGATCTGCATCGGGCAGCAACTTCTGTTCGAGCGCTCCGCCGAGGATGGCGGCGTAGACTGTCTCGGCATCTTTCCCGGTCAGGTCAAGCGCTTTGACTTTGGCGCGAACGCCACGCAAGCCGGACTGAAGGTGCCGCACATGGGCTGGAACGCAGTCACCCCGGTGCGGCCGCACCAGATCCTGAAGGATCTGCCGGCCGGCGGCGAGTGCTATTTCGTGCATTCCTATCATATAGTCCCGGCCGATCCGGCGCTGACATGCGCGACAACCGAGTACGGCGGCACGACCTTCGCCAGCGCGGTGGCGCGGGGCAACCTCTTCGCGGCGCAGTTCCACCCCGAAAAGAGCGGTGAAATCGGCCTTGCGATGTTGCGCAATTTTTTATACTGGGACGGCCGATAACCGGATGTTGCGCCCCTCCCCCGTGATGTAGTTTCTCCCGCGCCCACGCTTCCGTACCCAACGGCAGCATTTTCTTTCCTCAGCAAGGATCAATTTTGGACCCCATCTGCGGCATTTTTAAAGCCGGTAAAAAAGGCGGACACCTGCGGCTGCCGGAACGCAGCCTCTTCTCCAGCGGCGCGGACGTGCAGGTGCCGCAGGAATTTGTCGCCAAATACGCTCTTGTCAACGGAGCGGAAATATCCGGCACCACCGATGGCCGCGGCCTGCTCTCCATCGAAGCCATATGCGCACTGCCGCCCGAGCAGTTCGCCCGACGCACCAAATTCACCGAGCTGGTGGCGGTCGATCCCTGCGATAAGCTGGTGCTCGAAGGCTCCGGCGAAGAATCCATGCGCATCGTGGATCTGATCGCTCCGATCGGCAAAGGCACGCGCGGCCTGATTGTCGCCCCGCCCAAAGCCGGTAAAACGATCCTGCTGGAGCAGATTGCCCGCGCCATCCGCAAGGCCGACCCCGGCATCCGTCTGGTGATGCTGCTGATCGACGAACGCCCCGAGGAGGTGACGCACTTCCGTCGCACTATCGAGGGCCAGGTACTCGCCAGCTCCAACGACCAACCGACCGAGGCGCACGCGGAGCTGGCGGAACTGGTGCTGGCGAACTTGCGGGCGGAGCTCGAATGCGGCCACGATGTGGTGGTGCTTGCCGACAGCCTCACGCGCATGGGCCGGGCGTTCAACCTCAACGGCAGCGGCAAAGGCCGGATGATGTCCGGGGGCATTGAGGCGGGCGCGCTCGACCTGCCGCGCAAATTTTTCGGCGCCGCGCGAAAGGTTGAGAACGGCGGCTCCATCACCATCATCGCCACCGCGCTTGTTGACACCGGTTCGCGGATGGATCAGTTTATCTTCGAGGAATTCAAAGGCACCGGAAACAGCGAGATCATCCTTGACCGCGAACTTGCGGAAGCGCGGATCTTTCCCGCCATCGATCTGACCGCCAGCGGCACCCGTAAGGAAGCCCGCCTGCACGGCGCAGACGATACCCGGCGACTGGACAAACTCAGGCGGGTGCTGGCGGAGCGTGACCCGAAGGAAGCGATGTTATCGCTGAAAAAGCTGCTTGACAAGTACCCCACCAACCGTGCGTTTCTCGACAGCATTCCCGTCTGAAGCAAGCGCCGGGCTGACGGCTCGCCACCGGGAGCCGCCCCGTACCGCAGAGCAACCGCCTTCATAAGCCAAGACGGCGGCAAGGTAGCCATCGCCCCGGTCATATTGCTCTTGCCAGCCCTGACGACAGGCGCTCGTTCTCGAACTTCTGCATGCGGCGCGCCACTGCCAGGATGTGACTTCAATCCGGTTCGTCCGAATATCTCCGGAGATGATCCGTTGAGTTGTACGTGCGACTCAGCGGATCATCCCCGGCCGCAGCACTTTTTGTACTTCTTTCCGCTGCCGCAGGGGCAAGGAGTATTGCGATCTTGTCCTCAACCACATTATTATCGTATTCCCAACCAAATTACATTTCACAGAAAACCGGGCAGAAATGCCCGGTTTTTCACTTTATCAACAATTCTGGAGAGGATTTCGGGTTTGGATGGGCCGGTTGCCGGTCAGCATAAA
>CAYWTJ010000078.1:0-13152 GCA_964460225.1 uncultured Planctomycetaceae bacterium
GAAGGATAGAGTTCGTTCCAGTTTGCGGCATAAAAGCAGACAAGATCCCGGAAGCCGGGGTCCGTTGGCTGTACCCCGGCATATGGCAACACAAAGCTTGAATCCAATATTGTGACGATTCGTTGGTATGGCATATCCGTAGTATGGAGGCGAAGCAGTTCGTCCCGAGAGGTCAGCAGACGATTGTGGCGATTGTCAACGAAATGCCAGGAAGCAAAGCCCGAACAGTACATACCGGGGTGGTTGGAAAACAACCATGCCAGTACGACCGCCTGTTCACAGGGCGGCAGTCGCAGGATTTCCGCTTTGATCGATGCAATCGCAAAACGATCAGGCGTATTACGCTCCAAAAAACGATTGGCAGCCTGCAGACGCAACTGCCAGGCTATAACGCGGTATTTTTCCGGCGCGATCGGTGTCCTCCCGATCATCCACGATTGGCTCAATTCCTCACACGAAATAAGGTTTGCCCATTGAGACCTGTATACGTTGGCATAATCGCCGACGGAGTACCCCGAGAAATCCTCCATGTTTTCGTGTCCCCAATTACTGGAAAAAACCTTGCCAGCCCCCTCCTCCACCACCGGAGCGAACGCCGTCTCCTTCGAGTTGGCTAACGCCGCAAAATATCGGCAATACTCCGGACGGAAGCGCTGATACATCACAGACAGAACGATCGCCTTCTCTTTTCCGGTTAACCGGTCGAGATTGATAATAAGGTTCGCAAGATCGCCGTCGGACAGGGACACGCAAAAACCGCAAAACGCAGCAAAGTCGTATGCAGGCGCATACGAATTCCGGGTCTTGCCATACAGGGGAAGGGGCTCGCCGGTTACCGACTTGCTCTGGAGGCGCAATTGCGCGACGTGCAGATCCACGATATGAAACTGGGCATACAGCGCCGTATTGCGCGTCACCCAGTACGGTGAAAGTTCATGAATGGTAGAGGAGAAAGCTCGTAGCTTCTGCGTTCCCGGCCGATCCGCCGCCCCGGCGGCATATGCCGAAAACAACCACATTACCAAAACGCCAATCGCCGCCACCCGCCCCGGATAATTCGCCATTTCTTCCCCTCCCGGCCGCCAAAAGAGAGCAGAACGCCCCGCATCGGTGCGTTCTGCTCTGAATACGTTCGCCAGCGCCGGACGGGTTTAGCGAAATACCTTGCCATTCTCGTCCACCAGAATGACCGCATCTGCGTTCACGCCGGGACTGAGTTCGACCACGTTATGAATGATCTCCGCCTGCGTCCGCGCACTCAAGGTTGTCCCCGGTTTCAACTTCAGCGTGACCCTCACCGCGCTGCCGTCCTTCCCCTTGGGAAGGTATTGAACCTTTCCATCCGCGATCGACGCCGATATCATCGGCAACATCTTCACCAGCATATTCTGGATCGCCAGCCGCTGCTGGAACTCAAACCGTCTCGGCTGCGTCTTCGGGTCGGCCTTCACATCCACCAGCGAGAAATGCTCGGTCCCCGGCACCATCCCCAGCGCCGACAGACAGTCCAGCGCGAGATCCGCGTCCGCCGGCTTGACCATAATTTTGCCCGCGTGCCAGACACTCTCGATCTGATAAGCCTTGAGCGCCTCCACCGCCTGCTTGCGGTCGGCCTCCTTCTCAGGCTGATACGCCAGCGCGGTCATGGTCTGTCCCTCGGGGGTCACGACCTCCGACACGCCGTTGTCGCCGCTGTCCTCCTCCGGCGGAAAGAGGAACATCCGCGCCGTCCCACCGATCAGCACGCCGCAGATGACGATGCCCGCCGCCGCCACAAAGTTCAAAATCAGCGTCCTGCGCCTGTCGTTCTCCGCCATCGTTTCTCCCTCGTGGTGTGCTTGCGCCCCAACCCCCGTGCGGCGATTACAGTTGCGGGACCTGCCGGCGCAGAGTCTCCATGAATCGATCAAGCGGCACCTCCTGCTGCTCGCCGCCCTCGCGCATGTCCTTCACGATCACGCAGCCTTTCTCCAGCTCCCCGTCGCCGAGAATCAGCGTGAGCAGTGCCCCCTTGCGGTTGGCCGCGCGCATTTGCGCTTTCATCGAGCGGGCTTCAAAGTCCATGTCCGCCGAAATTCCCGCCGCCCGCACCCGCGCCAGCAAACCCGCCATCGAGCGGTGCGCCGCATCGCCGAGGCCGATCCCGTAAACCATCAGCGGCTCTTTGCAGTTGCAGGTGTTGAGCGTCTCCATCGCGATCATCACCCGCTCGACGCCGATGGCAAACCCCACCGCCGGCATCGCCGGGCCGCCCAGTTCCTGCACCAGCCCGTCATAGCGACCGCCGCCGCCGAGGGCGTCCTGCGCGCCGAGGGCGGAGTGGGTGAACTCAAAAACCGTGCGGGTATAGTAGTCCAGCCCGCGCACGAGCGTCGAATCCACCGTGACGTCCGCACCGCTTGCGGCGAGTGCGTCCTTCACCGTTGCAAAGTGATCGGCGCAGCCCGCGCAGAGGTGGTCGTAGGTCGCGGGCAGCCCCTTGGTCTTCTCGGCGCAGACCTTGCAGTCGAGGATGCGCAGAACGTTGCGCTCATACCGGCCCTGACAGGACTTGCAGAGGTCCGGCAAAAGCGGTTTGACCGCCTCGCGCAGAATCTCGCGGTAGGCCGGTCGGCATTCGGGGCAGCCAATGGAGTTTAAACGGGTGCGGACGCCGGTGATTCCCAGCGAGGCGTAGTACGCCAGCCCCATCGTAATGACTTCCGCGTCCAGCAGCGGATCGCCGCTGCCAATGGCCTCCACGCCCACCTGATGAAACTGCCGCTGCCGGCCCTTTTGCGGCCGTTCGCGGCGAAACATCGGCCCCGCGTACCAGAGTTTGTCCAGTCCACCGTTCTTGTGAAAGTTGTGTTGCAGATAAGCCCGCACCACGCCAGCCGTTCCTTCCGGCCGCAGGGTCAGCATGTCACTGCCGGGCTGAAAGGTGTACATCTCCTTTTCGACAATGTCGGTCGTGGCGCCGATACCGCGCGCGAACAGCTCCGTCGGCTCAAAGATGGGCGTCGTGATCCGCTCGTACCCGTAGCGGCGGAAGAGGTTGGACGCGGCGATGTGCGCCTTTTCAAAACGGTTGCCGTCGTCGCCGAAGTAGTCGCGCGTGCCTTCGATGCAGCGCAGAAGATTCTCAGCCATTTGTTTCCTTTCCTGTTCGCGTCGCCGGAGCGGCCGGCCGCGCTATGCGCCGAGGGACGCCTTGCCTGCCCTTCGGTCATTTACCGGATCAATTCCACGCATGGAAATCAGCCATGCCGGATTTTCATAATCAGGATGTACATCGAGAGCACGAAGGTCACGCCGTTGGCGAGGATGATCGAGGGGGACATCTGGATCAAGCCATAAATCGTCCAGAGCAGCACCCCGGCCAGAAAGAGAACGAACATCGCCAGAGACAGATCTTTCGTCTCCCGGGTCTTCCAAACTTTAATGACCTGCGGCAAAAACGCGAGGGTCGTAAAAAAACCGGCTACAATGCCAAGCAACTCCACCGGAGTCCATCCCATGCTGTCCACAAAACTCCCTTCAGCCAATGCCGCACCCCCTCTTCCGCCTGCCCGATTCTAACCAAACGGCCCGCCTTCACAAGAACCGCCCCGACAAAACACCATCCGAACATATAAATGGCCCGCCGCACCGGATCGTGCAACGGGCCTTTTATTATGTGCAGAGTGTCCCATGCCGCCATTGCACCAGAGAATATCCGGTTATTTCGCCGCAGGAACCGAGGAGGCTGCCGGGGCTGTCGGAGCCAGCGCCGGAAGACTGGCAGGACTCAGAACGGTGTCGTCAGGTGCAGCCTCGCTCACGGACTTTCCGGACAAGACATACGCCCGCCAAATGCCGGGAGCGTCGGTACGTTTTGCAACAATAGTCGGAACATTATGCGTCAGATGAAAGTCCTCGCGCGGAACGCCGGCATTTTTCAGCACAACCGGCTGACCCAAAAGGACATACGCGCCATCCAGCGGACGGTAAAAGGCCACGACAAACAGATCGCCCTTCTGGAAGACCAGCACCCGTCCCGGCTCACTGGTCATAGTGCCGTCTGGCAACTGCATCTTCTGCATGAAGCTCAACGCCACAAAGTAGGTCTCCAGAAATTTCGTGTTGGTGCCGTTGACGTCCTCGTTGGTCACGCGAACCGGAAAGGGCGCATCCCCCTTGGGCTTCTCACCGGAATTTCCTGCCTTTTCGCCGCCCATGCCCTGCTCACTCGGGGCATCGTCATCCTTTGCAGCAGATTTCTCATCATCCTTCTTTCGCCCGAACCCCGGCAGATCCAAGGCCTGCGCCGGAGCGATCAATGCCAGCAACAACAGTGCAGCCAATACCTTATGCATTTCCAAACTCTCCTTCTCTCTATGTGTTTTGTGATCCTGAAATTCCCGTCGAAAGACCGGCCTCCCGCATCTTCCGGCATAGGCCGGACGCAGGATAGAGGTTAAATCGGCACATCCGGCTTTTCTCTTGACAATCCGGGCCGGATTGTGAGAATTTCCCCACCAATGCAGGAGGCCGTGGGTGCAAACAGAGGCGCAAGGGCTTGCCAAGGCGGAACGCCTTGGCAGCAAAGAGATTGAGTGTATTTTCGAGACAGGGTTCGCCGGAAAGAGCCACTTTTTCATCGCCCGCTGCCTGCCCAATGGACTGCCGCACGGCCGGATCGCCCCCATCGTCGGAAAAAAATCCGGCAAGGCTTTCCGCCGCAACAAGATCAAGCGTTTGATCCGGCAACTTTATCGGACCCATAAGCCCAGTTTCCGCGTCGGGTTCGATTATGCATTCATCGCCCGGGCCGGCGTAGACGCCGCCCCGCAGTCCGAACTTTTGGATTCCCTCGTCAAAGCCGCCGGTCGCGCCTGCGCCGAGTGTGACCGGAGCGTCCCCCGTCCGGCCGAATCGAAATCGGCGGTTCCCCCCGAAGGTGCGGGAGATATGGAACGTGAAAACCGGGCAAGCTGCTGAACAGGTATCCGGCCGGTTGCTGCGCCTGCCGGGGCGGATGGTCATCTTGCTGGTGCGAATTGTATACCAGCGCATGATCGGGCCGTGTCTGCCGAAGGTCTGCATTTATGAGCCGTCGTGCAGCAACTATATGATTGAAGCAATTTCGGTGCATGGCCTGCTCAAAGGCGGGCTGCTGGGATGCTGGCGGATTCTGCGCTGCCACCCGCTTGCCCGGGGCGGCTTCGACCCGGTCCCGGAGCCGGGACAATGGCGGTTCCATCCGCCCGCTCCGGAAGCGCCCAAAGAACCAGATGCCGATGCCGGACCGGATGTGCCTTAGCCGGCAAGCACCGCAAGAAAACGATGAATATCACCAGACAATATAAGGATGTGCTATCTTGAAACCGAATATGACCACCAATCTGTTGCTGGGCGTAGCGCTCTTCGTCACGATCATGTACTTCATGGATCGGACTGCGCCCGCCCCGTCTCCCAAGCCGGCCACTCCGGCCACGCGCGCCGCGGCACCCGCGCCGGCCCTGCCGGGAGCCATTGCCGCGATACCCGCGCAGCCCGCAGCAGGAGCCGCCGAGACCCCGGTCGTCGCCTACGATGACATCGTAATCGATTGCCCGGTCTTCACGGCGGTATTCACGACGCAGGGCGCGGCGCTCAAGAGCTATACGCTCAAACAGTTCTACAACCTCCCCAAGCCGACCAAGGAATTCTCCCGCTTCCCGCTGCCGATGGAGGCGCCGATGCTGCCGGGGCGCAACAGCCTCGCGTTGCAAGAACTGAATCTGGGCGCGAACCGCATCGATCTCGCGGGCCGCCAGTGGCAACTCCTCAGTTTGCCCGCCGATGCCAAGCCGCTGGGCGACCTCAAACCCGCCGGGCCGATCCTCGCCTTCCAGACGACGGTCGGTGACCTCGTCATCCGCCGGGTCTACGATTTCAGCGCCGCGCACGCCAAGCCCGGCTTCGGGTTCGACCACTCCGTAAACTTCCAAAACACCTCCGCCGGCGCGGTAGCGCTCTCCTACAAGCTCACTGGCCCTGCCGGAATTATTCCCGACGATACCGACAACAGCTTCGGCATTCTCAACGGCATCAGCGGCCACCTCTCCGGCGAGAAGGATATCAAGCGGACCGAGACCTACCTCAGCGACCTCACGGAATCCGGCAGCTTTGCGCACACCGAAAAGCGCACCGTCTGGCTCGGCTTGCATAACCGCTTCTTCACCTCGATTCTGCTGACGCGCCAGCCGGACCTCTCACGCGAAGCGCTCTTCGAGCGGATCCTGCCGAGCAAGGATTTCGCCCTCCAGTTCGGGAAGGACGCGCCGTGGGTGGCCGCGGTCATGGCCAAACACGAACAGCAAGGGCAGGCCTCGCTGATTACCGAACCGTTCACGGTGCAGCCCGCCGGCCGCGCAGACCACTCCTTCCAGTTCTACGCCGGCCCGCTCTCCGACCGCGTCACGGGCAGCTTCAACCCGCAACTGGACAACATCGTCACCTTCACCTACCAGTTGCTGGGCCCGATCAGCCGCCCGCTGCTGGGCATTCTGCAATACATTGCCGACGTCACGAAGAACTACGGTATCGCCATCATCCTGCTGACGCTGCTGGTGAAGACGATTCTGCATCCGCTGACGCGCAAGAGCATGCGTTCGCAGCACAAGATGCAATCGGTACAGCCGCTGCTGAAACAGATCCGCGAAAAGTTCAAGGACGATAAGCAGAAGCAGCAGCAAGAGACGATGCGCATCTTCCGGGAAAATGGCGTCAACCCCATCGGCGGCTGCCTGCCGATGCTGCTGCAGATGCCGATCTTCTTCGCCCTGTACGGCGTCTTCTCCCGTGCGTTCGACATCCGACAGGAGGCCTTCATCCCCGGCTGGATCGACGACCTCACCAAACCGGACGCGCTCTTCCACCTGGGCTTCAGCGTCCCGGTTTTCGGCTGGGATACCCTGAATCTGCTGCCGCTGATCTACATCGTTCTACAGATGTGGAACATGAAGATGATGCCCAAGAGCACCGATCCGCAAATGGAAGCGCAGATGAAGATGATGCGGCTGATGCCGGTCCTCTTCGGTTTCATCTTCTATGCGATGCCGGCCGGTCTGGTACTGTACTTCACCGTCCAGAGTCTGCTGACCATCATTGAACACTACTTCCTCAAGCGCACCCTGAACGCGGAGGAGGCGGCCAAGGTCATGCCCGCCGGCGATGGAGCGGTCGCGGTAGAGGCCAAGGTCATTCCCAACGCCCAGCAGGCCTCCGGCAACGGCGGCGGCAAAAAGAAAAAGAAGCGGTAGCCCCACCCCACCTCCTCATAAGCCCGGCCTTGCAGCCGGGCTTTTTCATTCCGCAAGCCTCCCCCATGCGCCCGCGCCCCGCAAGACATCGACGCACGGCAAACGCGCCAAAACCCCATGATTATAAAAAAGCGGGAACCGCTCTGCAGCAGTCCCCGCCTTGAACCTCTCGCGCCCCCTCTTTCCCGCATAGAGGGCCTGACTACTCGTCCAGCATTCCCTTGGGCAGGCCCAGCGGCAGGGCCTTGGGCTGGGCGCAGGTGCTTTCCAGCACGACCCGCGCTCCCGCATTCGAGGACTTCTCAAACGAGTGCATCACCTCCAGCGCATGGTAGGCGAGTTCGCCCGAGCAGCGGTGCGGCCGGCCGGTGCGCAGCCCATACGCCATATCCGCCGCGCCGATGGAACGGCTGTTCTCGACATACGGATTGCACAGGCCGAAGGTCTTCCATTCCTTGTCCTCGGGACGGTTGATCTCCACGGGGCCGCCGAAACTGTTGGGGTCGGGGACGCGGATGCTCCCCTCGGTGCCGTACAGTTCGATGTTCGTGTGCTTGTGCGCCCAGACATCGAAGCTGATCATCGCCGTAATCAGCGCACCGCTCTGGAACTCCAGCACCCCTGCGTTGTGGGTCGGAACGTCGACCGGCAGATACTCGCCGAAGTGTTCCTTGCAGGTCGCCAGACGCTTGTCATACCCCTTGCTGGTCACGGCCGTCACACTCTTGACCGGCCCGAGCAGATGAATCAGCGCCGTGATGTAATACGGCCCCATGTCGAACATCGGCCCGCCACCGGCCTGATAGAAGAAGGCCGGATTGGGGTGCCACCCCTCGGGACCATGACCGAGCATGAAAATCGTCCCTGAGAGCGGCCGACCGATCCAGCCGTCATCGATGAGCTTGCGGCAGGTCTGCAGCCCCGCGCCAAGGAAGGTGTCCGGCGCGCACCCCACGCGCAGCCCTTTGGCCTTCGCAGTCTCGATCACCCTTTTGCCGTCGGCAAGATCGACCGCCAGCGGCTTTTCAAGATGAACATTCTTTCCGGCCGCGAGAATGCGCAAGCTGACCTCGGCGTGTACGGCAGGGATCGTAAGGTTGATTACGACCTCAATCTCCGGGTCCGCCAGCAACTCGTCGACGGTCAGGGCAACAACGCCCAAGTCCTTGTTCTCTTCGGCTTTTTTCTTCGCCGCCTCCAGATTGATGTCGGCGCAGGCCTTGATTTTTAGGATCGGGAACATCTTGGCCCCGTTAAAATAGGCCTGACTGATGTTGCCGCAACCAATGATGCCCACCATGACAGGTTTCAGCATAAAACCATCTCCTTTTGCATAAAAACAAACCGCACGAATACGCCGCCGCTCCATGTCTCTGCGTCACCCGCCGCCCGAAACGCCCGCACACGGCAAGCATGCAAGCTTTCCTGACGTTACCGTTGCAAAGCACGCAGATAATCGAGACAGACCTTCACATTGTCAACGGGAGGATTCCCGCCGTGGTTCTCATGCTCGACCACGAACCATTCCGCCTTCCCCGCCTCCACCGCGACCGGCAGAACCCGCGCCCAGTCCACATCATCCTCACCCAGACGCGCGCTCTCAAGCGCCTTGCAGAACGCCTTCACATGCACCGAACCGAAGCGCCCGGGAAATGCCCGGAAAATATCGCGGGCATCGTGACCGGCCAGAAAGCACCACCCCATATCCAGTTGCATCTGCATCTGAGACGGCAGCCAGCGCAGAAACTCGTAGTAGGGAATTTTGCCCTCAAGCGGCCGGAATTCAAAGTCGTGGTTGTGATAACCGACCAGCAGCCCCAGGCTCCTGACCCGCTCCTGGTATCCACATAACTCGTCGGCGAATCTCCGCCAGCCATCCAGACTCCCGCGCACATCCTCCCCCACGCCGGGAACAATGAGCCGCCGGTTGCCGATGGCGAGATTGTAATCCACCGTGGCCTCAAATTGCTCGCGCAACAGATTCAGCCCCGTGTGCGAACCGGCAACAGCGAGATTCTCGTCCGCCAACCGCCGCTTCAGCTCCTCCGCCGGCATGCCATGAAATCCCGCGAACTCCACCCCATCGTACCCGATCTCGGAAACGGTCTGCAAAACCTTGCCGAAGTCATCCGGCTCATACCCGTTCAGCGACCAGAGCTGTACCCCAAGCTTCACTCCCGCCAGCGTCGTCATGCTCTCTCCAATCCCAAGGATCGTAATCTATTTGACTTAATACTCGATTTTCTCTTTCAATTCGTGTATATATTTGACATACGACTGCACGAATTTGACTTTGACAACGAACACCGCGTCAATGCAACGGGATGTCCCATGCTTCTGACCCATTTCCCCAAGACGCCCACCGGCTTTGTGCGCGGCATCAACCGCACCGTCGCCCCGTGGCATTTCCCCTACCATCAGCACAACGGGTTTCTCGAACTGGTCTGTGTCCATCGCGGAGAACTGATCCATACGGTCAGCAGTCAGACCGTCCGGCAGAAACAGGGCGATCTGCTGATGGTGCGCGATTTCGACGGGCATGAGCTGGAGGCGGGCAACGAGGAGATGCTGATGAGCAATCTGCAGGTGTCCAATCTCTGGCTGCGGCAGATCGAAATTCTCTGGGAAAACGCCAGCCTCATCTCCGGCCCTCTGGCCAAGCCGGCACCGCTGCTGGTCCACCTCTCCCCGTCCGAGCTGCAGGACTACGAACAGGGGCTGGCCCAGCTCGAAACCCCGCCCAACACGGAGGGGCGGCGCGCCGTATTTTCCGCTTTTTTCATCCACACGCTATTGACCCATTTTGCCGATCCCAACCTCTTCGGTTACGAGAAAGAGCAGATGCCGGACTGGCTGGAGAACACCGTGTCCTGGATTCACCAGCAACGGGAGCAGCCGATCCGGGTGGCGGACATCGTCGAACACGCCAACAAATGCCCCGAACACGTCAGCCGGTGCTTCATGAAATATCTCAAGATGACGCCTTCGCAATACATCTACCGCCAGCGTCTGGATTACGCCGCCGAATTGCTCACCGGCACGAATTATCCGTTGCTTGAGGTCTGCTATCGCGCGGGATTCGACAACCCCAGCTACTTTCACCGGCTCTTCAAGCGCATCTTCGGACAGCCACCGAACGCCTACCGCAAGGCCAACACCCGTCTTGAGACCAATTGACGGCGCGAGGGCCTATTTTTGCCCCGGGCAACTCCGGCAGCGCGGCGCAACCTACATGCTCCATTCCGAACATGCAGGATATTGTCGTTACAGATCCCGCCCCTTTCCGGAGTCGTGAATCTCCACCAGCCGCTGCGGAAAGGGATTCCAGATTGTCTGCTCCAGCAGCCACGTCTTTTCATAATGCAGCGCCCAGCCGCGCGCAATGGCCAGCACCGCACTCGCCGGCAGCCGCCCGTCGCGCCACTGTTGCAGACAATCGAGGAAATAACTCTTGTCGGCCGGCTTGAGTTCGTCCTTAAAATAGCCCAGCGCGTGCTCGAAGAAGTTTGCCAACGCCTGCCTGCGCGGATGCGCAGCCATCGCCTGCCGCAGCAATTTTTCGTATTCGTCGATCAACGCATCGGCGTTGTGCCCGTCATGGCTGGCGATCAATTGCCCCATTCTGCTCTTGCAGGGCTGACTGTAAAAGCGCAAGAGCTCCTTATTTTTGGCATGGAACTTCATCAGGTGCTCAAATCCCGCGCCGGGTTGATTGAAGCCGCCTTGCCGGACCTCTTCCCGGAACGCCGCCAGCGTGAAGATCCGGGTCAGAAACCGCTCGCGTAACACGAAATTATTCAGCCGCCCCTCATCCTCCACCGGTAGCCACGGCAGAAGTTCGGTCAGGGCATGCGCAAAAAAACCGTCTGATTTCTGGGAATACGGCTGGGTGCTGTCGGCGGCGGGATAAATCTTGACCGTACCGCGCCCGCAGGAAGGGGACTTCGCCTTGAGGATTGCACCGTCGATCATCGTCGCGGCCGGCGCAAAAGGCGCGCAAAAGTCCTCGATGAATCCCCGCATCTGCGGGGTAATGTCGAGTCCGGTGGCGGGCTGCACCAGCCGGCGCTCCCCCTGCGGCGTGGCGACGATGCGGATTGGCTCGCGCGGCACGCCAAGACCGCACTCGACCTCCGGACAAGGGGCCAGCGGGGTCACGAACGGAACCAATTCGCGGACGAAATGATCCTCAATGATTGCGCCATTGTAGCGACAGGCTTCAAACCCAAGACAGCGCGAAAAGACAACCACCGGTTTGACAAAATCTTGCTGCACGCCACTCCTCCATTTCATACCCGGCTCGCGCCGTCGCCGCACCCGTAACGGCAACCCGCCGGCCCTCGCCGCCCGTTTCCCCTGCGCATACCATATCCGGTTTTCCTCCTGCCCGCCAGAGGATTCCCTGAACGGATGTTCGCAACGGCATCGGTTGCGGCAGACGCCTTCGCGTTCCGGCCGGGCGGAACGGCGCTTGCGTTTCAGGCGCGCAGCGGATACGATAGGGGGGATGCGACAACGAAAAAGGAGAATTCGGATGCGGCAGTGTATGGATTCCGCGAGTCTGCACCGGCGGCTGAAAAAGGTGAGCGGACAGTTGGCGGCAATCGGCAAGATGATCGACGCCGACGTGCCGTGTGAGGAGGTGTTGATTCAGATTCACGCCGCCAAGAGCGCGCTGCACAAGGTGGGGCAGATGATTCTGGAGGGGCATCTCAACCACTGTGTGCGCGACGGCATTGAACACGGCGACGCCGACAAGACCATCGCCGAGTTCGCCAAAGCCATTGAGCACTTCTCCCGCCTCTCCTGAAACACCGGGCCCGGCTCGGTTCCGCATGAGCTTCGCGCCGTCCCAAGCACAGAGGAACGGAAGCTGCGGGGCGATTTGATAGCCTCCGATCTAACAAAAACTTCCCCGGCCTTGCGTTCGGGGAAGTTTTTGTTGAATCGCATAGGCGCGGCAAGACTATTCGACAGTCACGCTCTTGGCGAGATTCTTAGGCTTGTCCACGTCGCAGCCGCGCGCGTCGGCTATGTAGTAGGCCAGAAGCTGCAACGGCACCGCCGCCACAATGGAATTCATCACGCCGCTCTCGGCACGGACGTAAATCACATCGTCGGCAATCTGATGAATCGCGTCATCATCGTGACTGGCGATCACGATCACCTTCCCCTTGCGCGCCTTCACCTCCTGAATGTTGCTGATGATCTTGTCGTACCGCCGCCCCTTGAGCGCAATGAACAGCGTCGGCATGTTCTCATCGATCAGCGCAATCGGCCCGTGCTTCATCTCCGCCGCGTCATACCCCTCGGCGTGAATGTAGCTGACCTCCTTCAATTTCAGCGCGCCCTCCATCGCCAGCGGCCAGCCCGTCCCGCGCCCGAGGAACAAAAAGTTGCCGGCGTTGACGTAACGCATCGCCACCTGCCGGATGTAGTTCGCCGTCGCCAGCACCGCCTCCACGCGCGGGCCGACCTCCAGAATATCCTGCGTGCGCCGCACCAGCTCCGCGCTGTCGAGGGTGCCGCGGATCTGCGCCATCCGTAGCGACAGGATGTACAGGCTCGCGATCATCGCCGTGAACGCCTTCGTGCTCGCCACCCCGATCTCGGGGCCGCAGTGCATGTAGAATACCCCGTCGGATTCGCGCGCAATGGTCGAACCGACGGTATTGACAACGCTCAGCACCTTGCAGCCCGCCGTGCGCGCCGCCCGCACGCCGTACAGCGTGTCCATCGTCTCGCCCGACTGGGTGATGGCGATCACCAGCACCGACGGGTCCAGCAGCGGATCACGGTAGTGAAAGTCCGCCGCGTACTCGGCGTAACTGGGAATCCGGGCGGTGCGCTCGATCAGGTTGCGCCCGATCATGCCCGCGTGGTA
>CAYWTJ010000079.1:0-13091 GCA_964460225.1 uncultured Planctomycetaceae bacterium
CGCGCCGGAAAATGTCAAGTCAGGCACAGGAGGGGAGGCCGCCGTCAGCGGGCGGCACGTCGCGGCGCGGGCGCGTCGCGGGCGCGTCGCGGGCGCGGCGGGAAACAAATACCATTTTCCATAAAAGAATACCAGAAGCGAAATTGCGCCGGCGGAGGAAAAAGGGTAGAAATAGGGAGATGTTCTGATGATTTATGGAGAGCCTTTTTGAAAAGGGAGCAAGAATGCCGACGCAAGTATTCCCCAATCAGTGGGAAATTCCGGAGCTGACCGAGGTCAACCGCCTGCCGATGCGCGCCACGATGCATCCGTACAAGAGCGTGAGGCAAGCGCTGGCACGTGACCCGCAGAAGTCCCCGTGGTATTGCAGCCTCGATGGCAAGTGGGATTTCCGCTACTACGCCAATCCCGGCCTTGTGCCGCTGTCGGACCTCGGCGCGATGGCCGAGGGCAAGTGGGACAAGATCACCGTCCCCGGCAACTGGACAATGCAGGGCTGGGACAAGCCGCACTATACCAACGTGATTATGCCCTTCGAGAATACCCCGCCCACGGTCCCGGCGGAGAACCCGACCGGGGTCTACCGGACCTCCTTCACGCTGCCCGAGGGGTGGGACGGCCGGCGCACGGTGATTCAGATCGGCGGCGTCGAGAGCTTTTACACGCTCTACGTCAACGGGCAGTTCGTGGGGATGAGCAAGGACTGCCGTCTGCCGGCGGAGTTCGACCTGACCCGGTTCGTCAAAACTGGCGACAATACGCTGGCGGTTCTGTGCATCCGCTACAGCGACAGCTCCTACATTGAGGATCAGGACCAGTGGTGGATGGCGGGCATCCACCGCAGCGTGTTCCTTTACAGCACCACGAAGTCCTACATCGAGGATGTGTTTGCCACGGCGCTGCTCGACAGCCGCTATCAAGACGGCGAGCTGACGGTGAAGGTCAAGTTGGCGCACGGCACCGACCCAGACGAGGGCTATCCGCTGGAAAAGCCGCGGCGCGGCCATATGGTGGAGGCGCAGTTGTTCGATGCGGCCGGAAAGGCGGTGTTCAAGAAACTGCCCTCGGTGTTGGTCAGTAACTCGTACCGCAAGGCCTATTACGAAGGGGCGATCAAGGTCGCGGTGAAGAAGCCGCTGCAATGGTCGTCGGAGCAGCCGAATCTGTATACGCTGGTTCTGACCCTGAAGGACCCGCAGGGCAAGGAGCTGGAGCATACCGCGATTCGCGTGGGCTTCCGGAATGTGCAGCTCAAGAACCGGCAGTTGCTGATTAACGGCAAGCCTGTTTTCATCAAGGGCGCCAACCGCCACGATCACGACCCTGACCAAGGCAAGACCGTATCGCGCGAGAACATGCTGCGCGACATCTATCTGCTCAAGCAGTTCAACTTCAACGCCGTGCGCACCTCGCACTATCCCAACGATCCGCAGTGGCTCGATCTCTGCGACGAGTACGGCATCCTGATTCTGGATGAGGCGAATGTCGAGACGCACGCGAACTACGGGACGCTTAGCCATGAGCCCCGCTGGCGCAAGCAGTTCTTCGAGCGGGTGCAGCGGATGGTGCTGCGCGATAAGAACCACCCTTGCATCTTCGGCTGGAGCATGGGCAATGAGTCGGGCTATGGCGAAAATCGCGACGCGGGCGCCAATTGGGTGCGCTCCTTCGACAAGACCCGCATCCTGCATTGCGAGGACGCGATGAAGATCATGTGGAATCAGGGCCGCAACGGCTACGACCTCGGCGGCGAGCGCGCGACCGATCTGCAGTGCCCGATGTACCCCCACATCAATGATGTGATCAAGTTCGCAAAGAAGACGATTGCCGAAAAAGACATCGACGCGGTCCGTCCGTTTATTATGTGCGAATACGCGCATGCGATGGGCAACTCCTGCGGCGGCCTGAAAGAGTACTGGGACGCCATCTACAAGTATCCGGGGCTGCAGGGCGGCTTCATCTGGGAGTGGATTGACCACGGACTGCCGAAGGTGGACCCGAAGACAGGGCGCAAATACTGGGCTTATGGCGGCGATTTCGGGGATGAGCCGAACGATGCGAACTTTGTCTGCGACGGCATGGTAACCTCCGACCGCCAGCCGAAGCCGCAGATGTGGGAGTTCAAGAAGCTCGCGCAGCCGGTGCAGTTCGCCGCCAAAAACCTTGCCAAGGGGGAGATCACGATCTTCAACAATGATTTCTTCACCAGCCTCGACTGGCTGGCGGGCGACTGGAAGGTTGAGGTCGAGGGGCGGGTGGTGCAGACCGGGAAGTTGCCGGTACTCAAGCTCGCGCCGCAGAAGAGCGCGGCTCTGAAGATCGCGCTCAAGGAACCGAAGCTGCTGGCGGGACAGGAGGCGTATTTGACCGTCTCCTTTAAGACCCGCGAGAAGACCCCCTGGTGCGGCAAGGGGCATGAGGTGGCATGGGAGCAGTACAAGTTGCCGTGCAAAGGCGCGGGCGCGCTGCCGGTGGCGGCCGCCGCAAAGGGAGACGTCGCGCAGAAGCAGGGGATGCTCCAACTGGGCGAGAGCGGCGTGACGGCGGTTGTGGATGAGGCGAACGGCGCGCTCTGCTCGGTGAGCCTCGGCGAACGGAAGATCATTACCGCCGGGCCGTCGTTCAACATCTGGCGCGGACCGACCGACAACGATGGCGTGAAGTGCAAGAAGGATCAGTGGTCGGCGGAGTGGAAACCGCTGGGACGCTGGATGAACGCCGGTTATGACAAACTGACCCCGACGGTACTGGAGTCCGGAATCAGCCAGAAGGGCAAGGATGTGATCCTCGCGTCGAAGATCGCCTACGCCTGCAGCAAGGGCGAGGGGAAGTTCGAGGTGCAGAACCGGTACCGCTTCACCGCCGCCGGGGCAATCTACTGTGAGCATGTATTCCGCTTCGCCAAGGGGATGACCGATCCTGCCCGTTTGGGCGTTATGCTGAACGTTGCGCCGGACTTCGAGAAGCTGGAATGGTTCGGGCGCGGCCCGGTCGAGAGCTACAGCGACCGCAAATACGGAGCCGGTTTCGGACGCTTCGGCGGGAGCGTGACGGAGCAGTATTATCCGTATGTGTTGCCGCAGGAAAACGGCAACAAGGAGGATGTGACCTGGTTCAGCCTGCAGGATGACCGGAAGTACGGCCTGCAGTTCCAGGCCACCGGCGCGGCCTTCAGCTTCAGCGCCCAGCACTTTACTCCGGAGGATCTGACGAAGGCGTATCACACCTATGAGCTGGAAATGCGGCCGGAAACGACCGTGCTGATCGATGCTGTTCAGCGTGGCCTGGGTACGGCCAGTTGCGGGCCGGACGCGCTGCCGCAATACCTGATTCCGGGCGGCGAATACAAGCTGGCGTATGCAATTCTGCCGTTGGCGGGCAAGGCTCCGGCGCGTTTTGGTGTATAAGCGCGGGCGATTTTCCGCCGGAATCGGTGTTTGAGGGCGGGACATTGATCCGCTGAAAAAAGACGATGTAACGGCAAGGGCGGTCCGGAAGGAGCGCCCTTGTCTTTTTTTAATATCTTTTCCGGGAAAGCGGATTTTGCCGTATTTGACGATAATCGTCCGGTTTCCGGCGAATTGGTTGCAAGAAGATGTTTTTGGAACAGACAAGAGCAAGGGTGGCGAAGTCAGGGGCCGTATGGTAGTATGATAATGTGCGGTTGGCTGTGCCGGGGCGGGTTGTCAATGCGATGCGAGGGGAAGCGATGTCGTCAGGAAAGCGATTCACTCTGGTCGAGATGCTGGTGGTGATTACGATTATCGCCATTCTGGCCTCCCTGTTGCTGCCGGCGATGGAAAAGGCGCTGGAGGAGGCCCGGCGCAGCACCTGTGTGAACAACCTCAAGCAGATCGCGGGGGTGCAACTGACGTATGCCACGGATCATGATGGCACTTTGCCCTTGGGCAGCGGCGGCGCGTGGGACAACGGCCGCGGGATACGGCTGGAAAAGATCATCGCGCCTTATGCGGGTGTGCTATGGGCTTCGGGCGACCTGCATGTGATCGGCGGCATCTTTGTCTGCCCGAGTTCTCCGGTGCGGGTTGCCAACTGCAACGCGAACGGTTCGCTCAATCCTTCCGGCGTTTACACGCGGTATTCGCACGATGGCTCGACCGGGCAGAGTCTGAACTCCTACGCCGGCAATCGTTACAATTCCTGCGGGCCGGGGGTGCCGTCGCAACGGGTCGGTTATATCCAAGCTCCCTCGCGCAATCCGATTCACTATTGCACGCGCGGCCGGTCGCCGGCCTGGATTGTTGATAACAACAACAACGACTATGGCGGGGCGATCTCCAGTTGGCACGGCGCGTATGGCCCGCGTCCGACCGCGTTTCTGGACATGCATATCCGCATTCTGCAGAAATATAAGTATGTCAAGAATGGCTCGTTCGAGATGTATGCCGATCCGTTTACCAGCAGCTTTTTTTATGAAAACACGTCCACGAAAGGGTGCAAGCCCTACGAAACACGGCTGGATGAATTCTGAATCCGGCCTTGTGCGGGACCGGGCTTTGCCGATTCCCCGTTCGTCCGTCTCTTCCGGCTGTCCGCGCTGCGGGCAGCTTTTTTTTTTGCCGGTAAAGGGGGCGGCACCCGAAATGCGTGCTCCCCGGGCGCTCTGCGGGGAGGGCGGGCGCGGGAAGGGCAAACAGGATTATGGCTTACTAACGGCAACGTAATCGCCGGCTAACATGGCGGGGTATGCTTGCGTTGTCCGGCTGCGGTTGTCCGCCCGGAGCAAGGAGTGAAATGTGCGGGATTGCGGCGGCATCGCTTCCGCCGTGGAGACAGAAGAGGGAGCGCGGATGAAAATAGACCTGCATGTGCATACCTGTCATTCCCGGCGGCCCGCAGTCTGGCTGCTGCAGAAGCTGGGCTGTCCGGAAAGCTTTACCGATCCGGTCGCCTGCTACCATGCGCTGTTGCGCCTCGGGATGAATCGGGTGACCTTCACCGATCACAACTCCATAGAGGGATGTCTGGCGGTGGCGCATCTGCCGGGAACCTTCATCAGCGAGGAGGTGACGGCGTATTTTCCGGAGGACCGGTGCAAGGTACACGTGCTGGCGTATGATATTACCGAAGAGGCGCACTGCGAAATTCAACGGCTTCGCGAGAACCTCTACGATCTGGTCGCCTTCCTGCGCGCGCGGCGGATCCCGCATGCCATTGCGCATGCCTATTCCGCCGTCAATGACAAGTTCACCCGCAGTCATTTCGAGAAGCTTCTGCTGCTGTTCAACACCTTCGAAATCAATGGCGATCAGGTCCGCGAGGTCAACGAGCATCTGCGGTTGGTGCTTGGCACGTTGACGCCGCAGGAAATCGCGCTCCTTGCCGACCGGCATGCCATCATGCCGCAGGGAGAAACGCCATGGCGCAAGGCCCTGCTCTGCGGCAGCGACGACCACGCCGGCACCGGCTTCGGCGCCAGTTTTACGCGCGTATCCGGAGCGGAGGATCTGGACAAATTTTTTGCGGGCGTGCAGGAGGGGCGCGCGACCATAAGCGCCGGCTGCGCGACCGGCCGCTCCTTCGCCCGCGACATCTATTCCGTCGCCTATCGCTTCGTCAAGGGGCGGTTTGGTCTGGATAAATACACGGGGCTGGATGTAATGCTGCGTTTTTGCGATGCGACGCTGCTGCCGGGGCAGCCGAGGAATTACGGGATGCTGGCTGCGCTCGGGTATGCGCTGGGGAATCTGCGGAATCGGAAGACTCCCGGCATCGAGGACTCGCTTACGGGGTATATACGCAGCGAAGCGGTGCGGCTGATCCGGGAGAATCCGGAGTTGCGGGGAGTGCTATCAGCCGCGGCGGGGGAGCGCGATGACGGCGCGATGTGGTACGACTTTGTTGACCGGGTGTCCAACCGGACGCTGGCAGCGCTGGCGGAGTCCTTCGTGCGCCGGCTGACGAGCGGAGAGATCTTTGACTTGTTTCACCTCCTCGGCAGCGCCGGAACGCTGGGGCTGATGCTGGCGCCGTATTTCGTCTCCTACCCTTTTTATGCCGCCGAACGCCGCCTTGCCCGCAACATTACGCGTGAAATGCGACCGGCGGCGCTACCGGCCGAAGGGGTGCGGGTTGGCTGCTTTACGGACACCTTCCATGAGTGCAACGGCGTGGCCGCGACGCTGCGGCAGCAGTTGGAGTGTGCGCTGATGACCGGGCGCGATCTGCGGATGCTGACTTGCCGCTCGGGCTATGAGGGGCATCCGGGGCTGCGGAACTTTGCGCCGGTCTACACCTGCGAACTGCCGGATCAGAAGGGGGGACAGTTGAATTTTCCGCCTCTTCTGCAGTTGCTTGACTACTGCTTTGACGCGGACTTTACCTGTTTGCAGGCCGCAACGCCGGGGCCGGTGGGATTGAGCGCCCTGCTGGTCGGGCGCATCCTCGGCATTCCGGTATTCTCGACCTATCACACCGGACTGGCGGAGTATGTACAGGCGGTGACCGAAGACCGGTCGCTGTCGGATCTGGCGTGGCGGTACATGGTCTGGTTCTTCAATCAGACTGCTCTGGTGCAGGTCAGCTCCCGGCACGCGTTTGAGGTGCTGGCCGCACGTGGGGTGAGCAGGGAGAAGCTGTGCCTCTGCCCGCGCGGGGTGGACTGCCAGCTCTTTTCGCCCCGGCAGTACCGCGCGGAGGTGCGGGCGCACTACCTCGCCCCGGCCGGAGTGGCGAACGAGCGGGGGCTGCCGGAAGCGGCGCGAAGCGGGGACGGCGGCGGGCCGCTGATCTTGTATGCCGGCCGGCTGGCGCGCGAGCGGGGGCTGGATCTGCTGCTGAGTGTCTGCGAGTGCTTGTTCGCGGAGTTTCCGCAGGCGAGGCTGGTTTTCAGCGGCGAGGGCGAGTATGGCGCGGTGCTGCGCAGGCGTGCGGAGGCGACCCCGGCGCTCAAGGACCGGGTGACATTTACCGGTGGTTTGCCGGAGCAGGAGTTGGCGGAACTGTATGCGGCGAGCGACGTGTTGGTTTTTCCGCAGGCGGCAGAGGCGTCTGGCGTCGGGGTATTGGAGGCGCAGGCCTCGGGGTTGCCGGTGGTGGTGAGCGACGACGGCGGTCTGCAGGAGCGGATGCGAGACGGCGTGACCGGATACGTCTTTCGGGCAGGCGATGCGGCCGGACTGGATGCGGCGCTGCGGCGGGTGCTGCGGCAGAGTTCGCAGGAGCGGCGGCAGATGGGAGCGCAGGCCCGGACCTTCGCCGAGGATTACGATTATACGCGCGCCTTTACCGAGCATTGGGAGCAGATTGTCGAACTGATCGCGGCGCAGACGGTGACGCAAACCGCGGAATCGGACGAGGAGCAACCGGCGCAACGGGCGCAGACAGCCGGGGCTGCAGGCGGCGCATGGGGCGGGGCCCTGTGGCGCAAGGCCGGCGGGAGCACTCTGGAAACGCTTGCGGCTGGGCGTTGAGGATTGCCGCTATTTTTTTCTTGCCCGTTGCGGGAAATACGCTACCTTTACAGATGCAAATGGTGGCAGAGGGGGCGGAGAAATGGGGGCGACGGAAATCTGTGAAGAGCTGTCTGCCCGGAACCCCGGACTTGCGGCGGTGGCGAAGGTGGTGCTTCATGAGCGTGACACAGGCGGCTGGATCTTCTCCGTTGTTGCGAACGATCCGGATTCCTGCGGAAAGCTGCCGCTCTGCGACATTGAGCCGCTGCGCTTGCTGGAAATTACGGAGTTCCATGCCCCGCATTGCGATCTGACCGATCTCTCGCCGCTACGCGATCAGCCGCTTGAAATACTTGATGTATTTGACAACCGGCGGGTGCAGTTGCCGGAATTGACAAAGCAGACCTTAAAGATACTTTCGATTGCAGCAACGCCTGTGCGTTCTATAGAGATGTTAGGCGAGCAGAGCCTGCATACCTTGCGGGCGGAGTTCAGTTGCCTCGAATCACTACAGGGCATTGATCTGTCTTGCGCCGATGAATTGCATTTGAGCCAGTGCCGGTTTGACGATTGGCGCTTTTTGCAGGATTGTCTCCTGCTGACCGGTCTTTATATGCCAGGGTGCAATGTCACCGATTCTGCAATGCGGGGTGCCAAGCTTCCTCTGTTGATAAATTTGGTATTGAGTGGGACAGAAGTTACGCATTACGAATGGGTGCGACAAATGCCTGCTTTGTCCACTTTTAATGCGGCATCCAACCGGATTGCTGATCTTGTCCCGGTGATTGGGCATCCGGGAGTCGGGTTCATTAACATAAATGATTCGCAGGTAATGCCGCAGGATTATTTGAGCCTACTTCAGAAGGCTGGATATATCGAGAAACATGGTCCCGGATGCTGGTGTCGCGGGGCAAAGGGGTGGTAAGCAAGGGAGGGTGTATGAGCAAGCATATTGCATTCGGGGTGTTTGATTGGGGGCTGGGGCATGCCACGCGCTGCAAGCCGTTGGCGCAGGCGCTGCTCGATAAGGGCTGCACCATCGATTTTATCTCTACCGGCCGGGCGCTGAAGGTGCTCAAGGAGCACTTCGGAAAACAGTGCGGCTATCACGACGTTCCCAGCGTCACCTCGCCCTACACGGCGTCGGAGCATTTTGTCCTGAGCTTCATCAAGAACGGCCCGCAAATGCTCAAAAGTCTGCAGCGGGCGCGGGAGCTTTCCAAGGCCGTCATCGGAAAGGGCGGGTACGATCTGGTGATCTCCGACTGCCGCTACGACGTGTACGGCGAGAAGAAGAGTTCGTTCCTGATTAATCATCAACTGCGGTTTGTCGCGCCGCTCGGGGCGGAGCTGTTTGCCGAAGCCTGGCTGGCGCAACGGATGGGCAAATTCAAGAAGGTGATCGTCCCGGATTATGCGGGCAAGGATAACCTCACCGGCCGCCTGAGCCACAAGCTGAACTTCATCAAGGCGAAAAAGGTCGAGTACATCGGGCATATCTCGCACATCGGAAAGCGCAAATGCGAGAAGGATATTGATTATCTCATCACTTTGACCGGCCCGGAGCCTCAGCGCTCGTTGCTGGAGGAGATGGTCTTTCAGCAGGTCGCGCAACTGGAGGGGAAGGTCGTGATCGCGGGCGGCAACCCGGACAAGGCCAAGCCGAAGATTCCCGATTCGGTGACTTATCATCCGTATCTGGGCAGCACGGAGATGGCCGACTGCCTCAATCGCTGCAAGTTCTTTGTCAGCCGTTCAGGGTACACCTCGATGATGGAGCTGGCGGAGGTGGGCGTGCGCAAGGCGCTGCTGATTCCGACGCCGGGTCAGACCGAGCAGGAGTATTTGGGCGAGTTCTATCGCAAGCGCGGCTATTTCCATTGCGTCGAGCAGAAGAAGCTGGATCTTTGCGCGGACATCCGCAAGGGCGGCAAATGCGAGGGCTTTCAGCCGGAGTGGAGCAGTGCGCAGTCGGTCAAGAATTTCGTCGATGTCCTCGGCGTTTAGCTTCTGTTTTGGATTACGTGCAGGCCGGCGGAGCAGAGCCGGCCTTTTGTTTTTCTCCGCAGTGGCGGTGGCTTCGGTTCAAGGGAACCCATGAGCGGCGAGTCGATCAACGGTCTGAATTTTCCCGAAGGCTTTTTCTGGGGCAGTGCCACCAGCCCCACGCAGGTCGAGGGTTGCACCTGTAATGAGTGGGCGGATTTTGTCGCCCGCGACGGCCGCTGCGCCGACGAGGGCTGCGGGGCCTGGGAGGATTTTGAAACCGACTTCCGGCTGCTGGAACAGCTCGATTTAAACGCCTTCCGCCTCGGTCTGGATTGGGGACGTCTGCAACCCGGTCCCGGCGCGGAGCTGGACGCCGGGGCGGTGGCGCGTTACCGCCAGATGTTGCAGTGGCTGCACGGGCGCGGCATTGAACCGTTCGTGACGCTCTTTCATTTCGCCTGCCCCCGTTGGCTGGCCGACCGGGGGGGCTGGACCCACCCGCACGCGCCGGAATATTTCGCGGATTTCACCCGTCGTGTTGCCGCTCTGGATCTGCCGGTGCGGTTTTGGATTACGGTCAACGAACCCGGCGTGTATCTGACGATGTCATACCTGATCGGCCTCTTTCCGCCGCATAAGCGGTTCTGCTTCTGGCAGGCGTGGAAGGCGTTCGGGCATCTGGTGAGCGGGCACCATCTGGCGCGGCGCATTCTGCATGCGGCGAATCCGCAGGCGCAGGTCGGAATCGCCAAGCACTTCAAGTTTTTCACCCCTGCCCGCCGCTGGCATCCGTTGGACCGTCTCAACGCCTGGCTCTGCAAACGTTTTTTCACGCTGCATATTCTCGAAGCGTTTTTGCATGGCGCCGGGGACGCGCCGGGCTGCGATTTCATCGGCGTGAATTATTACGGCCGGATGCGCGTGCGCGGCTTCGGGGATGTCTCACCCGTCAGCGGCACGCCGCCGGAGCACTTTGCCGCCCTTGGCTCCAGTTGCGACGATATGTGGGAGCAGGACCCGCAGTGGCTGGCGCGGCTGCTGCCCCTGCTGACCCGCCGTTATGCGTTGCCGTTGTACATCACCGAGTCCGGTTTTGCGACCTCTGACGAGGATTTGCGCTTGCGGCTCTTTACCGAACACATCCGATGCCTGCACGAAGCACTGCAGCACGGGGCGGACATCCGCGGCTATTTTTACTGGTCATTGACCGACAACTTCGAGTGGGCCGAAGGGTACACCAAAAAGTTCGGGCTCGCCGGCATTGACTTCACCTCCGACGCCCGCCCGCGCACCTTGCGGCCGGTGGCGGCAGCCTATGCCGCCCTTTCCCGCCAGACCCGTCCGCTCGCCTGACGCCTCTCGCCCGGATCTGGCAAGCCGTTTCTGACCGGAGGGGATTGCCGCGAGAGACCGCTGCCGCCGGACATTCCTTCGAAACGGATTCTGCGTATGGGACGTTTTCCCGCTTGACCGGAAGCCCGTTGCTTCCGGTTCGGAATCGGGGATAATCCTTCCGGCCTGTTGCGGATGCGCGGCCGCTGACAGCCGGAGGCGCGGACATTGTTCCGGGAGATGACGGAGCGGGTGGAGCCGAATGAACGCGGGAGAATTGCAGAGCTATTTTGCGCAGAGGATGGCGGGCGCGCCGCGCGCCGCACGGTGGATCGTCGGGTTTTCCGGCGGCACCGATTCGCTGGCGCTGTTGGAACTGTGTCGAACGCTGCCGGGGCATCCGCCGCTGTTGGCGGCACACCTCAACCACGGCATCCGGGGCGCGGAAGCGGAACGCGACGAGGACTTCTGCCGCGACTACTGTCTGCGGCATGATGTTCCCTTTTGCAGCCGGCGGGTGGATGTGCCGGCGCTGGCCCGCGCGCGGCGGGAGAATCTTGAGGATGCGGCCCGTCGCGCCCGCTATGATTTTTTCCGGTCGCTGGCGGATGCTTCCGGCGAGGGCGGGGCGGCGGATACGGCGGCCGGGCAGGGGGCGGCGGCCGCAGCGGATTGTGAGAAGCTCAGGCCGCTTCTGCTGCTGGCGCATCATCGCGACGACCAGATCGAGACGATCCTGATGCGGCTGTTGCGCGGCTGCGGCTGGCGGGGACTTTGCGGCATCCCGGCTGCAGGGGGGGGGCGATTGTTCCGGCCATTGCTCGGGGTTGCGCGGGCGGATCTGGACGAATTCATGGCGCGGTCTGGCCTGCGGCCCTGCGAGGACAGCAGCAACACGGATATTTCATATACCCGCAACCGGCTGCGGCACGGCGTCCTGCCGGTGCTTCGCGGAATGTTTGCGGACCTTGAGCTTCGCCTGCTGGGGGCGGCCGGATTGGCGGAACTGGTCGAGGAATATACCCGGCGGGAGACGGAGAAACTGGAGTGCCGGCGTCAGGACGGGGGCATCCGGATTCAAAAGAGAGACCCTGCGGGGGACGTGGCGGAGTGCGGCTGGCGGCGGGCGGTGGAGGAGGCGGCTGCGCTTCTGGCGGAGCCGGAGCAGGGGCGTTTACGCAAGGCGCAAGCGGCTGCGCTTACGGGACTGCTTGCGGGGGGAGGAGCGCAGATGCTCTGCGGCGGCCTCCAGCTTCGCCGGGAAGGGGAAGGCTTGTTTCTGCGCGGGAGGTCCGGCGCGGGGCCGGAGAAGATGCCGCTGCTGCTGGCGGCCGGCCCGGAGGAGTTGCGCGGGGATCTGCTGTTTGAGGATGCGTTCTGCCGGTTGACGGTCCGGCTGGTGCGGCTGGGGGGGGATATTCCCGATCGGGATAACCCGTGGGTGGAGTATATCGATCCGCAGCGAACATCGTCGCCAGCCACCGCCAGCACCTCCAGCTCCAGCAACCCGTCATTAAGCAGAATCCGGTGGCCCGGCGCGGCGTCCTTGGTCAGCCCCTTGTACGTGCAGGAAAAACGGGCCGCGGTACCGACAATCCCCGAGGTGGTGATGCAGGTCTCCTGCCCCGCGATCAGCTCGGTCGCATTGTTCTCGATTTCCCCACAGCGGATCTTCGGCCCGCAGAGGTCCTGCAACAGCGCAACATCGCGTCCGCATTCCGCGCTTGCTTCCCGGATCGCCTCGGCGGCGGCGCGGTGCGACTCCGGCGTCCCGTGTGAAAAGTTCAGACGAAAAACGTCCACCCCCGCATAGATCAACTCCCGCAGCGCGGCCGGATCGACCGAGGCGGGGCCAATGGTGGCAATGATCTTGGTCCTGCGCATATGCACCTTTCTTTTGTCTCCCGCGGCGAAACAGCGGAATTTCCCACCCATAAATGAGTCTCAACAAAGAATATCAACCGTCTACTCTATTGCCGGGATTTTGTTCTGTCAAAGACTATTTGAGCGAAATCTCAACCCGCAGCGCCTCGCCTGCAAGGTCGGTACAGGCGCAGCGGCCGGCCGGGAAGACGCCCGGCAGCCAGAGTACCCCCTCCGCATCCGCGATCACCCGCAGGAGCGCCCGCCGCTCGCGCGGCACCTTGCGGTCCTTCAGAATTTCCGAGATCCGCTTGCACGGCGACCGTCCCATCCCCCGCATCCGTTCCCCGGTCCGCGGCATCCGCCACATCAGCGGTAGCCGGATCCGCTGCGGATCGATATACTCCACCCACGGGTTATCCCGATCGGGAATATCCCCCCCCAGCCGCACCAGCCGGACCGTCAACCGGCAGAACGCATCCTCAAACAGCA
>CAYWTJ010000080.1:0-17796 GCA_964460225.1 uncultured Planctomycetaceae bacterium
GGGCGGGGCAGTCCCACCGGACGACCGAACTATTACCGCAGTAGGCGTGATCGGTGGAGCCGAGTGTGACATTGTCGTGGTTGTAGCGGGTTTGGTTTGTGCCGGAAACCCGCACCGAAATGGGAGAACTGGGACAAAGGAAAGTCCCACCCGCGACCATGGTCACCCCGATCACTTTGCCGTCCAACCCCATATACCCCGCGAGCATCCGCTCAATATTCCAAGTCCGTTCGCCATCCCAGCCATTCTTGTATTTTGGCAGGAGGCCGGCGTGGTCGTCGGCATACCCCAGCTTTGCCACCATGAGTTCCTTAAGGTTGTTAGCGCAGGAAATCCGTCTGGAATTCCGGAGGGTGTTCTGCAACAGCGGCAGCAGCAGCGCCAACAGGATCATCACGATGGTGACCACCACCAGCATCTCGACGACCGTAAATCGCCGTCCCATGCGAGGACGCCATAACTGTTTTCCACACATAGTGTTCCTCGCTTTCCCTTGCGCGGCCGCCTATTCCGGCATCCCACGCCCCGACATCCTCAGGGAGTCCTGAATCACATCCAACCAGAGAAACAAGAGCAACCTGCCTGTTTGATGCTCAGTACGGTGATATGACGCGCGGAACGATACGCCCGAGGCCCAATGTCCGCTGTCTATCACTTTACCCTATTTTTTAGCGGAAAACAAAACAAACAAGCGACTCAAATGGCAGACAAACAAACAATGTCATTCCCGCAAACACCGAAGTCCGCATCCCGCCAGTATTTCTTTACACCGCCGCTCTTCCTTCGTCCTCTCTACGCGCATATTTGCTTTATAATATTACATCTCACCCATCTAAAGCGGCTCCTTGGGGTGGGGTTTGTTGTTGAGCCATCCCCTCTCGCCCGACACGAAAGCGATCCCCGCGAGGAGCCGGCGAACGAAGCGGATCCGCCGCCCGCGCTCCGCGTTAATTTCATATCTTCTGCTTGCGCCCCGCCGGAGCTTCCGTTACACTCAGCCAGAGATACTGCCGGTGAAAGCGGCTCCGGGCGGGGAGCGGGACAGAGCGGCAGGCGGATGCGCTCTGCCGGTCCGGCGTTACCACATTATATTCAGGGGAAGATGTCATGTCAGATCTGCTGCAAGCTGCGCCATCGGGGCTGTTACCTGCATCTGCGAAGATCCTGCGTCGGTTGTGTGATCGGTGGGGGCGGGGCGTCTTCCTTGCCTTGCTGATAGGCGTCATGGCTGGTGCCCTGCCTGCCTTCGCTGCCGACGAAGCAGATGACGGCAAGGAGGCGACCGAAAGCAAAGACGATGATGACGCGGCAAAGCCAGACAACCCGGCGCCCGTCCAACCAGCCCCCGCCCAGCCGGCCAAGCCGGCAGCCGGAGTGCCGCCGGTGCTGCTGGCCGTACCGGGAGCCGATCTGCCGACCTCGCTGAAAAAGGCGGAGGAATTTGAACTGCGCGGCGAGGAGTTGAGCGCACAGATGGAGTATATCGCGGCATTGCGCGAAAGCCTGCTGCACGTACAGAACAAAGAGGAAACGTCCTACAACCTCGCGCAGGCGGAATTTCTGGTCGACAAGCTGCTCGACCTCACCGCCCGCACCGGCGAAAACGCCGACCTGCAAAAAGAGTTGCAGACCCTGCTGGGAAGCATGCCGCTGCCGCCGCTGACCGTGGCGCGGATGCAGTGGGCGCAATTGCAGCTCTATTTGCGCTCAGGCGAAGCGGACAAGGCCCTCTCTCTCGCGGAAAAGCTCCAGTTCCTGCGCCACTGGGCCCTGGAGGAAATTGCCGAAATTCCGGCCGTCCCGTCAGCCCCCGCAACACCGGAAAAAGCCACCGTTCCGCCGGCCGCCCAACCGGGCCAAGCCAAACCGGCCACGCCCCCGGCTGCCTCGCCCGCCCCGACGTCCCCGGTCGCTCCCGTAGCGGCTGTACAACCGGCACAGGCAGCCAAGACCTTAGTCGCGCCGTTGCCGCCGGTGCGGTTTCTGAAGGTTGCCACCACCGATGGGTTGGTACCGCTGGACTGCTATCTGCCCCCGCTGCGGCTGCGCAACGTCCGGCTCACGACCGTCATCGATGCGGAGAACGCATGCGATGCGGCGCTACGCCTCGGGGCCGGTGCGCCGGTGCGCGGCTTGATTAACGGCCGTGAATTCTTCACGGCCGCCGAATCGCGTTTCCCCGGCTTCGACCTCACCGCCAATGGCCTGCAACTGCAGAAGGGCCGGAACATCCTGACGCTGGAATTTCACAAAACGCCGGAGTTCCCGGCCGGATTTTACGCCCGCCTGACCGCCCCCGACGGCGCTCTCCTTGCCGGAGTTCAATACCCGGCTCTCACCCCCGAGCGTCTGACGCCGTCGCAGGCCAAGTCTCCGGCCGTGGTCGAGGGCTCGGTCAAGCCCGAGGCCGGCGCAACGCAGACGCTCTCGGCGCTGGTGAAGAACGATCCGGCGAATACCCGCGCGGCATACTACCTCGGCTGGCTGCTGTGCAAGCGCCAGACGCTGGGGGCGAATGCCCCGGCGGCGCGGCAGCTTTTATTGCAGGCCGCACGAAAGTCGCCGCAAAGCAGCATCTACATGCTGGCTCTGGCCGGTGCCGACAGCAACGCTGGCCGGCAACTGCCCGACCGCGACAACAACCTCAGCCGCATGGCGCTTTTGAAGGCGCTGGAGGTGGACCCGAAGAACGTCGCGGCGCTGAATATGCTGGCGGGATATTACCTCGACAACATGAACATTCCCGCCGAGGCGCAGGATCTGGCAAACCGAGCGCTGGAATGCAACCCCGGTTCGCCGCAGGCGGGAATGCTGCTCTGTCGCATTTACCAACAGCGGGAATGGGGCGTGCGAGCCATGCAACTTGCGGCGGAGCTGGTGCGGCGTAACCCGGCGATGCCGGAGCTGCGGCTGATGAAAGCAGATCTGGAGATGAGTTACAGCACCGCCGCCGAAGCGCTGAAAAGCCTCACCCCGGCCCGTGCCGCCGACCACACCAACCAGAATATCTTCCAGAAGAACCTGCTGATCCTGCGCCGTCTCGGCCGCGACGCCGATGCCATCGCGCTCTTGCAGAAGCAGCTCACCCTGTACCCCACCGACAACCTGCTGCTGCGGGAACTGGCCGCCCAGTGCCTGACCGCCGGCGATCTGCCAAAGGCCGCGGAAGCAATTGCGGCCGCGCTGGCGCTCAACCCTGACGACGGACTGGCGCTCAAGCTGCAGGCGCAGGCATTGCAGAAACAAGGCAAGGATGCGCTGCCGGCCTATCAGCGCGCACTGGCCGCCGCGCCCTCGGATGCGAATCTGCGCGACTATCTCGCCTTTCGCGGCCTCAGCCGCTCCAGCGCGCTGACGGTGATCTCCGACCTCGGGGAATTTGCCCAGCAGTACGCCGACTACCATCCCGCCGCCGGCGAGGACGGGATCTTTCTGCTCAACGAACAGTGCGATGAGATCCAGACCAACGGCACCAAGCGGCGGACGGTGCATTTCGTCGCCCGTCTGCCCGATCAGCGCAGCGCCGAAAAGAACCGGCGCATCCCCGTCTGGTACGACGGCGAGACGGAAGAAGCGCAGGTCATGCTGGCGCGCGTAAGGCACGCCGACGGGCAACTGAACACCGCGCAGACGGTGCCGATCCCGCGCGAGGGCGACCGGCAACTGATGCTGATCGTATTCCCCTCTCTGCTGCCGGGGGATGTGGTGGAGGTGGAATACACGATCAACCAGACACGGCCCGATTTCTTCGGCGATTACTTCGGCAACATCCGCGCCTTCCGCTTCTACTCGCCGGTGCGCGTCAGCCGCTACATGCTGGTGACGCCGCAGGACAAAGCCATCTATCTGCACAACACCGGCGGAGCGCCCGAGCCGCAGGTGCAGACCCGCGAGGGCCGCACCACCCGCATCTGGCAGATGGAGAACCTGCCGGCCATCGAGCCGCTGCCGCTGATGCCACCCATGCGCGAGGTCACGCCAACGGTGCAGATCTCGACCTTCCAGAGCTGGGACGCTCTGGCGAAATGGTATTGGAATCTGATTCGAGATCAGAACGTCTCCACCGGGGACATCAAGGAGAAGCTCGCGGAACTGGCCGGCGACGGCAAATCCCAGACCGAAAAGCTCGCGGCGATCTTCGGTTTCGTCAGCGGCGAAATTCGCAACAACGCCTGGGAGTTCGGCGTCCACGGCTACAAGCCCTACAACGCGGGCGCGATCTTCACCCGCCGCTTCGGCGACTGCAAGGACAAGGCGACTCTGATTGATGTCATGGCGCGGGAGGCGGGGCTCGAGGCGTGGCCGGTGCTGCTGCGGGCGACCGACCCGTCGGAGCTGGCCGCCGGCCGGGGCAGCGAAGACCTGACCCTGCCGATCCTCGCGCACTTCAACCACTGCATCGCCATGGTCGTCGCCGGGGGCAAGCGTTACTACCTCGACGGCACCATTCAGTTCCACACCATCGACGCGCTGCCCTTCACCGACGCGGGCGCGGAGGCGATCATCGTCCGCCCCGAGGGCGCGGAACGGGTCTCTCTTCCGCCGCATACGCCGCAGATGAATGCGTGGGATCAGGACCTGACGCTCAAGATCGACGACAAGGGCGCGACCGACTTCGAGGACGACTTCCGCGCCAGCGGCCAAGGGGCGGCGTACCTGCGGTCCTGGTTCCGCAACCCGCAGACCTGGGACAACGTCCTGCGCAACGTCAGCACCCAACGCTACGGGCGGGTGGCGGCGCAGGTGGTGGAGGACGTGGGCGAGGTGGCGGATAAGCCCAATACCATGTCCTTCAAGGGCCGGGTGCGGATCGCGGACTTCGTCAAGCCCGTGCCGCAGGGGTTGACCTTCCGGATTCCCGCGCCGCTGATTGCGGGCGAGTTCGGCAAGACCGGGGGCGTGCCGGAGGAATTTTCGGCGTTCGCCAGAACCTCGGCGCGCAGCCTCGATGTGGTGCTGCCGACACTGTTTTCGGTGAAGCGGAAAATCCGGATCGAGTGGCCCGACGGCTGGGCGCTGAGCGACCAACTCGACAATCAGGAGATGAAGACCGCGTTCGGGACACTGAAGGTGAGCTATAACATCAACGGCAATCTGCTGGAGATCGACTACGACGCGGAGTTGACCAGACAGCGGATCACGGTGGCGGAGTATAAGGAATTCCGCCGCTTCTGCGCCGCCGCCGACCGCCTGCCCAAGTTCACCTTCACCCTCGTCAAACAAAACAATTAACCGACCGCGGGACGATGGCAAAAAGGATGGACGGGGGGGATGAGATTGATTCGGGTGCATTGCACACGGGGGCCTATGGCATGCATCCTGACCGCGCTGGCTGTGCTGGCGACTGTATTCGCAATTTCGCCCATTGATTGGCGGCAAGTACATGTGTGAGGCGAGCGGCTTGAGCAGTTCACGTTCTATGCGCCGCTTTCCGTACAGGATGTTTCGAATGACGGCAAAGTTAAGGTCGACGTTATATTCACCGCCCCCGACAAGAAAACGATTTCGATTGTTACAGACAAACGTCCTTTCCTCTGTCTGTCATCGCGATTCACCCGGTTTCTGATCATCCTGAACAGAGACGAGGCAAACGCGCAACCGAGGCTTCGAAACTACACTTACGACTGGCCCGATGAAGTCCCATACGAAACTATGCGCGTGATTGCGGGTGATGCGTTCTTTCGGCAAGAAATGCCGGGCTATTGAAGGCTGATGAAAGCAGGATGCAGGCGATAGTTCCGAGTGCGATTGGAGCGCGTGACGAAATGTGCTTGGACGATTTTGCGCGGCTATTCGCGCGTTTCCCTTGGAGGCCGATTGCCGGGTGCCCCGGACGGTTTACCTGTGAAGATTCCAACCATTTGTCGTTTCTGGAAATGACGGGGTGCAAAGGAACACGGCTCCATTCCACACGCTGCCGTGACGAGGTCTGCCACGTTCCGATTACTGGCGGCGGCGTCATCAGCTACCTCCGCAAAGACGGCAGTCGGCTTCATACCTTATGCGACGAGGCGGGCTACATACGCAAACTATCACAGTTAACAGCCCATATGACACACGAACCAAAGGGAGTGCAGGAACGCCCCATAGACACCACATTACAATTGAGGATCAACAAAACGCAATGAACGAGACACTCCACTTTTTCCAACAGCTTCCAGTGGTTCTTCAAGCTGCGGCAGTGATCCTGATTGCCTATGTCGTGGGCTGCTTCAATGCCGGATATTATCTGGTGAAGTGGCAGAGGAAGGGGGCAGACATCCGCAAACTCGGCAGCGGCACGGCGGGCGCCACCAACGCCGGACGGGTGCTGGGGCGACAGGGCTTTCTGATCGTCCTTCTGATCGACGGCGTAAAAGCGATTCTGGCGGTCCTGCTGGCGCGCGGACTGGAACAGTCGCCGCTGGTTCTGTCGCTGGTGGCGTTTGCCGTGGTGGTAGGGCATGTGTTTCCGGCGCAATTGAAGTTTCGGGGCGGCAAGGGCATCGCCCCGGCTTTGGGGGGCGTCATCGCGGCGGTTCCGCTGGTATGGACGATCATGATGGGAATCTGGCTGCTCCTCTTCGCGGCGCTGCGGCGGTATCACCTCAGCGGCGTGCTGGCGATCGCGTCGCTTCCGGCGGTCTGCCTGCTGCTGGGGCTCGATTGGGGCTATTGCGTGGGCTACGCTCTGCTGGCGGCGCTGCTCTTCATTCGCTCCTACCCCGACCTGAAAAAGAAACGCACCCCGCCAACCGCCACAGAATGACGCCGCGCTGCACCGTTCACGAAGAGAAGGATTCGCTTGTTTTCTTGGCAGTCCCTTCAATGCTGCCTCCGAAGGCACTGGCGGGCTGTTTGTTTGCGCTTCTGTGGGTGGCAGCCTATCATTGACCGCTGCGCGGTTCCCCTGACGATTCAGCTTGACCCGGTGGAGCGATTCTGCGATACTACTGGCAGTGTCAGGCAATCCTCCCACACGCATCCTCTGGCTACGAGCAACATGAAAGGTGCCTACGCTATGCGCTCTGCCTTCGCTTCCCCCCGCCGATTGCGGTCTGTGTTCCTCTCTGCGGCGGTTCTGATGTACGCCTGCGCAGGACGGCTGACGGCCGCCGACGAGCAGCCGCTTCCCCCAGCCGCACAGCCCCTCACCCCGCCCGCGCAAGCCGCTCCCGCGGGGACACCGGCCGCTACAGCGATCACGGTGAAAGGAATGCTGTACAGCGGAAAAGAGCTGATCCCGAACACGGAACTGGTGGTCGTCGGCGGACAGACCTCGGTCAAAATCGCGGGGGGATACGGCACCATGCTCAAGGCCTACCGCGACAACCGCAACGGACGCAAGAAATACGACTCCCTGAAAGATGCCTGGGACGCTGAACGCAAACAAACCACCAACACCTTCGTCCAGCAGACCACAACCGTCACTACGGTCAAGGACGGAGTGCCCACCACGACCACGATCAACACCGGCCCGACTCTGCGCGATATGCTCAATCAGGTCGACGCCAAATACCAGCCGTTGCTGGCGCAATGTCAGGCCGAGACCAAAGCCGCGCTGGAAACCTTCTACACGACCTTCAATGATATGACCAGTGATTTGAAGTCTCCGATCACCGGCGCGGGCGGCAACCCGGACGTCACGCTTCTCAAGACCGACGGCGGCGGAAAATTCAACCTGACCGTCCCGGGCATCGGCCGCTATTTTATCGTGGTGCTCAGCCCCGTCGCGCAGAAGCGCAATAACGTCACCAACTACATCGTCACCACCGCCGACATCGTTGCAACCACCAAGGAAATCACCATCCGCACCAACGAGTTCACCTTTGATTGATCGCTGATACGCCCGCAACGACGCCGACAGACGAAGCAAGATTGGAAACAAAAAATCACGGCGGTTCTGTCGGGCGCGTTCCGCCGGCTGAGCCATGAAGCGCCGTAGTTGCGCAGCAGACGAAATTGTCGGTTTTTTGCGTACCGGTGTCTGGACACGCATGCCGGAACCGCTATAATTTTCACGATTGCAATACGAACAGTACAACTTCCGGCAAGCATACATTTTGGTAGCCTGAACAGGCTCTCGTCCATCGCATAAAGAAGGAGTCATGATGCGCAAGCCCTACATCTGTGGTAACTGGAAGCTCAACAAGACCATCGCTGAAGCCCTCGATTTCGCCAAGCTCGCCAAGGCCGCTGTCGGTGCGGTCAAGGATGTCGAGATCGGCATCGGCGCTCCCTACACCTGCCTCTACGCTCTCGCGCAAGAGCTCAAGGGCACCAGCATTCAGGTCGGGGCGGAGGACTGCTACTGGGAAGAGTCCGGCGCCTTCACCGGCGAGGTCTCCCCGTCGCTGATCAAGGACGCCGGCTGCCGCTTCGTCATCATCGGCCACTCCGAACGCCGCCAGTTCTTCGGCGAGACCGACGCGACCGTCAACAAGAAGACCAAGGCCGCCCTCAAGGCCGGCCTGCAGGCGATCGTCTGCGTGGGCGAGCTGCTGGCTGAACGCGAGAACAGCACCACCAACGCCGTCATCAACATCCAGCTCGTCAACGGGCTGGCCGGCCTGAGCGCCGATGAGATGAAGAACGTCGTCATCGCCTATGAGCCGGTCTGGGCCATCGGCACCGGCAAGACCGCCACCCCCGCGCAGGCGCAGGAGGTTCACGCCTACATCCGTTCGGTTCTGGCGGGCATCTTCAGCAAGGAAGTCGCCGACGGCGTGCGGATTCAGTACGGCGGCTCGGTGAAGCCGGATAACGTCAAGGAACTGATGTCCTGCCCCGACGTCGACGGTGCGCTGGTCGGCGGAGCGGCTCTGAAGGCCGACTCTTTCGAGAAGCTGGTGAAGTTCAACGGCTAACAACCGTCGCGAACAAGAAATTTGCCCGCAAGGGGCGCTATTTCCCTTGCCAGAATGATTGTTTTGCGTAGAATCAGCCCCCGGAAGGCCGTGACACGGCGTTCCGGGGGATTTCGTTTACCGCGATACCGGAGAACATCTGTGATTTACGTTCTGGGCATTTTCTTTCTTCTTCTGGGTTTTCTTCTCATCTGCACGATTCTGCTGCAGGAAGGCAAAGGCGGCGGACTGGCGGCCATGGGCGGCGCCGTCACCGATAGCGTGATGGGAGCCAAAAACCCGTTGCGGCGCATGACCGTATATTTCTTTATCTGCTTCATTGCGGTCATCCTCGCACTGAATTACTTTATCAATCAGGAAAATAGCGGTCAGATCACGCCCGGCATCCTGCCGGCAGGCGTTCCGGCCGCTCCTGCGGCTCCGGCCGCGAAGACCGGCATAGCGATTCCCGCGCTGCCGGCCAGCGGGGCAGTTCTGCCTGCGGGTAGCGTCCCGGCTGCTCCGGCTGCGCCCGCCGGAAAATCGGACACCACGACTCCTGCGGCAGCCCCGGCCGCCGCGCCCGTAACCCCGGCTACGCCTGCCAAGCCGGCAAACTGATTACGACTCGGCCCGTAACCCTTGCGGCTTTCTTTGGCGCGGTTATCGGGACAAGCGCGGAGGCGCGTTGCTCACGGGGAGGGGCTGGCTTTCCGGTCGGGCGTGGGCGAACAGCAAGGACCGGAGCGGTCGTGCGCAGCGGCAGAACGCAGCACCTGCGCGAATGGCGAGATAGCTGACCGGGAGGGTGCGATGAGCGCGGAAGGTTCGGGCAAGAAGAGCAGCCCTTTCGTCACGGTCCGGGTGGTCTGCCCGGTGTGCGAACGGGAATCCCACCAGCATTACATCAAGAGCAAGATCTACCAGCCGGTGGAGATTGAGCGTGACCACCACGTCGTGACCTACAAATGGAACGATGAGGAGCACAGCCGCATCCGGCCGGAAAATCACTTCATCTGGCATTGTCCGCACTGTCATTTCTGCGATGAAATCGATGTCTTCCGGGATAAGATTGACCGCATCTGGAAGGGGCGGCTTGACTTTGTCAAGGACAAGATCGTCCAGTCCGCCCGGAGCGACAACACCTTTTTGAACGTCGTCGGCACCGGGCTGAAAACGGATGCAGAGCTGATCTCCAACGAAACCGCAATCCTGACCCACCTGATGGCCTGCAACATTCAGGAGGCATTTCTCACCCCCAACAACCGGCTGCCGCACAAGCTTTCGCGTTTTTTTCTGCGGCTGGCTTGGCTATACCGCGAACGCGCCGCCTTCGGCTCAACCAACAGCAACGACCTTCCCAACGGGTTCATCACGCTGGAGGAGTATCTGCACCGGCTGCAGGAGCTCTGGCCGGAGATGCCGGTGAGCGAAAAGCAGGCGCTGGACAAGGCGATTTTCTATTACACCGAGATGCTGAACCAGAGCGGCAAGGAAGACGACATCAAGAAGCAGGTCACGCTGATGTTCCTGCTGCTGGATCTGCACCTCTCGGTCAAGAGCTTCGATCCGGCCTATGCCTACGTGCGGAGCATCTTTGCGGAGTGCGTCAAGCGCCGGCAGATCACCAAGGCCGTACTCGACAAAGGGGTGCACAGCGGGCAGATTACCGGGCCGCAGATCGAGCAACTGCGCAGTCTGGTCGCGTGGTTGAGCAATTCGATTGAAGAAGCGACGATGCTCGGCGACACCATCAACGAGCAGATTTTCTGGAATGAGTACGAAAAGGCGCGCGAGATGGCGCTGGCGGTGCAGCCGATGACGCCACCCAAGGTTCTGGAGGCGCTGCGCGGAGGGGGAATGCATGAGATCACCGCCCGGAAGGTGGCGAGTCTCTGCCGGCCGGCGGCGGGCCAGAAGGTCGCCAGCAATCTGCCGAATGTCGAGCAGTTGCATGAAATGGAACGGCGCGCGGCCGAGATGAAAAAACAAGCGGAAGCGGCGCTACCAAAAGAGGGCGGCGCCTCGGCCCCGGGCGGTGAAAAAACCGCCTGAGTCCGCGTCGCAGGCCGATTTGTCGAACAAAGGAGAGTCGTTGTCCAAGAAACCTGTATTCAGCATGACCGGCTTCGGCCTTGGCGCAGCGGAAAACGAGCATGCCGCCGTGCGCGTGGAGCTGCGCTCCGTCAACAATCGCGGACAGAAACTCGGAGTCCGTGCCAGACCTTCGATGGGCGTCTACGAGAAGGATCTGCGCGATCTGATCGCGGAGCAACTCCTGCGCGGCTCGATTGACGTCACCGTGAATCTTTCCCGCAAGCTCTCGCTCGACGCGGCTCCGGTGCTGGAGGAAACCGCGGCGGCGGCCATCCACACCATCCGCACGCTGGCGGACAAGCTGGGATTGACCGACAATCTGACGGCGCGCGACCTGCTGGACATCCCCGGCCTCTTCGATGCGGGACTGGACGAGTCGCTTACGGAGGCCGAGTGGCCGCTGGTGCAGGCCGCCCTGAAAACGGCGCTGGAACAAATGGCGCAGATGCGCAAAAGCGAGGGTGCGGCGACGGCGGAACGGCTGTTGCAAATCGTGCAGGCGGTGGAGGATTTTCGCGTCAACGCCCGCAGCCGCGCGCCGGAGGTCGTGGAGAAGCAGCGCGTCAAGCTGCGCGAACGGCTGGCGGAGCTGGCCGAGGTGCGCGACTGTGACAACGCGGCGCTGGAGCGGGAACTGCTCTTTTTTGCCGACCGGGCGGACATCAACGAAGAAATGGATCGGCTGACCTCGCATGTGGCGCAGTTCCGGCAGACCATCGAGCAGGGCGGCGAGATTGGCAAGCGGTTGGATTTTCTGGCGCAGGAGATGTTGCGCGAGGTGAACACCACCGCCAGCAAAGCCAACGACCTGCAACTGACCAAACTCGCGGTCGACGCGAAGATGGCGGTGGAAAAAATCAAGGAACAGGCTGCTAATATCGAGTAATCATGCTACTTGCATTGTTCGCCATTCTGGTGATTCTGCTCGCCCTCTGGCTGCTGGCATTCGCGGCCGGTCAGGGGATGATGCTGCTTTTTCCGGCCTGTCCCGGAGAACGGGTTCTTTACCCGAACTTCCGCCTGCGCGGCCGCAAACCGATTCTGTTACTGGCGGGCATTGCCGCCGTGCTTGGGGTGCCGCTCCTGCTGTGCGGCCTGTCTCTGTGGAGTTGCGCGTAAAAATGAGCTTGAGTTCCTCCGACAGCCAGAGGCTGTATGCCATGCGAAAAAACGCCGCCGAGCCGGCGATGGACCGCCGCGGTCTTCTGGTGGTCATCTCCGGTCCCGCCGGGAGCGGAAAAAGCACCATCGCCGAGGAGATGATCAAACGCTCCAAGGGCGAGATCTGCCGCGTCGTGACCGCCACCACCCGCACGCCGCGTCCGGGGGAACGCGACGGCCGCGACTACCACTTCATCTCCGTCGACAAGTTCCGCGAGGGACTGGACAACAACGGCTTCGTGGAATACAACGTCTTCAACACCAATTACTATGGCACGCCCCGGGCGGGGATCGATGAATTGCTGGCTGGTTCGCGCACGGTGCTGCTGGTCGTGGACGTCAACGGCGCGGAAGCGATCAAGAAGGGATATCCCGACTGCGAACAGATCTTCGTTCTGCCCCCCAGCCCGGCCATCCTGCGTGAGCGGCTGAGCAAGCGCGGCACCGAATCAAAGGAAGACATCGAGGCCCGGCTTACCATTGCCGAACGCGAAATCAGTAAGCTGGAAGGATACGACCACCTTGTGATTAACGATGACCTTGACCTCGCAGTTCTCGACTCGATGACCATCATCAAGGTCGCCCGCGCGCACCATATCCGCGGCGGGGAGCTGGCGGCCTGGCGCGAGGGGCGTTACAACCACTGGCATCACAAAAAAACCTCTGATGAATAACCCCCGCGCCAGCGCCGGAATCATCTTCAACCCCGTAGCCGGGCGCGCCCGCGCCCCGGAAATCGCGGCGAATCTCGAACGTCACCTGACGCGTCTCGGTCTGCGCTGCGAGCTCTTCGCCACCGCCCGCGCCGGCCACGCGCGCGAACTCGCCCGCACCTACGCCGGCGAATTCGCCGCTCTCGCCGGGATCGGCGGCGACGGAACAATCAACGAGATCATCAACGGCCTGGCCGATTGCGGCAGCAACACCCCACTGGCGATCATCCCCGGCGGCACCGCCAACGTCATTTCCCGAGAACTGGGTCTGCCCCGCCGCCTGACCGCGCTGGCGCGATTGATCGCAACCTCTCCTGAGCGGGCGATCGATCTGGGGGAGGTCAACGGCCGGCGTTTCGCGCTCTGCTGCGGGGCGGGGCTTGACGCGCGCATCGTGCGGCAAATCAGCCACGGACGCGGCGCGGGAGGCATCCACATTCTGCATTACGTGCGTCCGGTCCTGCGGGAAGTCCTCGCCCCGCAACGCGACCGGATTCTGGTCCGCGCCGACGGACGGGAACTGCCGGGGGAATTTTCGTATGTCGTAGCCGGAAATTTCAACCGCTACGCCGGGCCGTTCCGGTTGTTTGCGGGGGCGTGCGCAGATGACGGACAGCTCAACGTGCTGGCGTTCCGGGGGCGGACGGCGGGGAGCTTGCTGCGGCTGGGACTGCGGGCGCTTTTTGACCGGGTGCGCGAGGATGCCGACACCGTCCTGCTGACCGCGCGGGAGGTGGAATTTTTGCCGGCCACCACAACAACGCCGCAAGCCGATGCTACGCCCGCAGAGCAAACACCGGCCGCATACGAGGCGATGAACGTGACGCCGGAGATTGCGGTACAGGTGGACGGCGACACCGGCGGAGCCTTGCCGGTACGGATAAAAGTCCTGCCCGCCGCCGTCCGTTTCTGCGTGCCGGAATGAATGCCGGCATGGTTCGGAGAAAGGGGCATTCATGCGCCGACGGATTCGAGGAAGACTGCTCCTGTGCGGCTTGTTGCTGATTGCCACCCAGATCAGCGCGGGCGAGCCAAACCGAGAGAACGCTGACAAGCCGGTAACACCGGATGCGGGCGTCGCGTTGCCGTATGAGCAGGACGAAGCGGCGGAAGGAATTTTGCGCGAATTAGGCTCCCTGCCCCTCGCGGTTTACGCTCAAAGCAATTCGCCGTTTTCCGGCTCGCCGCGAAGGGACGGCATCCTTGTTGGCGGGAAAAACACGCCGGAAGGCGCATATGGCTGGGTCAAGCCTTACTGGGTCGAATGCAGCCTGAAGAACAACGCAAAAAGCGCCCGGACCTATGGCATCCCCAAACCGGCCTTACCGCCGGAACGCTACACGCAATTCCTTCGCGATTCGCTAAAAAGGTATCAGAGCCATCCGACACAACTGCGCTTTGTGGTGATGCTCTTCACCATGCAGGAGATGTACCGCCGGAAAGCGGAAGTCACCGACAAAGAAATTCTGCTCGCCGTTTACCGGATCCAATTCGGGCATGAGGTCGATTATGAACACTCGGTATGGAATGGGCCGGGAGCATTGCCGCTGGCGATTCTCAAGGCGAAAGGATTGCTGAACGGACAGGATGTCATACGCCTCTATAGCGAGAATCGGGACCGGGTAATTTTCGAATACCTACCTGCAGTCAGCCCGCAGGAAACCGACTACCTCGCGTTTGCCGAGGGACGGTCCAAAGAGGAATCGCTGGGAGTGTATGACCGTTTTCTGCTCCTGCAGGCGCTGTATCGCGGCCATCCGGACCGGCGCAGGGAACTGCGGGACTTCATCGTAACTCATATCGGGCAGGACAAGGTCTGGTATCATCGCATGTTCATGAACGAGGAACTGATTTCGCTCTGCGATGATGTCTGCATCAAAAGTCTTTCGGATACGCTGCTCAACGACCCGACGACCGAGGTCCGGGAACAGGTCCTGTACGGGCTGATTCAAAAAAAACAAATCCGGCCGTTCCGGGACACGGTACTGCGCCTCTCGGCCGGTCAGGGAACGGCACATCACGCCGAGACTGTCTCCCGTCCTGCATACATGGACGGGGACATGGAATATCTCCGCCAGTTTCTGGATCTTTCCAACCGGGAACAGAATGCTCCCGCGCAAACGCCGCAGGAATCCTCACGATAGGCCCGATCAACACAGACGGAGGAGATCCGGCAAGAATGAATGCCATGCGGCAGCCAATGAAAAAAATCTCTTTTTTTTCTTGCCAGAATTTCTTTGCAGCCTTATAGTGCATTCATTGCATCAGGGGTGTTTATCCCGCTTGGGATAACGGTTTGGGTAATTAAGGAGAAACAAATGAAGATGTTCGCTCTCATGGCTCTGGTTCTGCTGGGTGTCTCCGTTCTGAGCGGTTGCGATTCCTGCAACACCTGCAAGGCTCCGGAACCGACCTGTTCCACCTGCAGCACCTGCACCACCTGCGACAAGTAGTCTTTTATTCGGCGCTCAATTGCCAAGCAAACCGCCTCCCGATCACTTGGGAGGTGGTTTCTTTTTGTGCCCTTTTCCCTTTGAATCACGCCCGCCCAAGAAGCCGGAGCATCCTCTCTCCCCTGACGTTCGCCATACGCTCACGAACCATCTGCCCCCATGCGCTTCCCCGGCGGCCGGTCAACAACGTGCCCCCGGAGGCAAACGTAAGAGGCCGCCGCGCAGCCGCGCGACGGCCTCTTACAGAAAAAGCCCCACCCCTACCATGCCCCGCAGTACCATCAGCGCAGGGACCGTTACAAGCGGAATCGGATCAGATGCCGGTTCCGCTTAAAAAATCACAAATCTGGTTCACTACCCGCGTCAGGCCCGGATGGTCTTTGCCGAGGTTCTGCAGCGCTTTTGCCATGCCGCCGGTGGCGTAGTCCAGCATTTCCGGGTCTTTTTCCTTGCGAACCGCCTCGCGCGCGGCAACTTCGGCAAAGGCAGCAACGCTGGCTCCCTTTTCCGCCCGCTCCTGCGGCAGCGACCGCAGCTCACGCCGCAAGCTCTCCACCAATTGCAGCAGTTGCTGCTTCTCCGCCGCCTCCAGCGCCGAATTTTTCAGGGTCGCCTCGATGCGCGCAATCGTATCTTCGGTCATTCCATTTCCCCTTGCAGTTTGAGGGACGCCGTCAGCAACCCTTCCGTATCCAGAACCAGCGCAATCCGTCCGTCTCCCATCACCGCTCCGCCCTGCAGGAACTCCAGCGCGTTGAACTGCCGCCCCAGATCCTTCAGAACCAGCGACTGCTGTCCCACCACCTCATCCACCATCACCCCGCACGTACCCATCCGCCGCGATTCCACCAGAATCACCGTCGACTCCTCCGGCCGCGTAAACCGCGCCTTCAGGTCCAGAACCTGGTTCAGCCGCACCAGCCGATACAACTGACCGCGCACATCGATCACCTCGCCCTTGCCGGCAATCGTCGATACCTGTTCGGGCTTGGGACGCACCGACTCGCGCACGTCCATTACCGGGATGATATAGAAATCCTCGCCGATCTTCGCCACCAGTCCGTCCACCACCATCAGCGTCACCGTCATCGGCAGGCTGATGGTAAAGGTCGTGCCCTTGCCGCGCACGGTGTCGATGGCAATCACGCCCCCGAGCCGCTCGATATTGGTCCGCACCACGTCCATGCCGACGCCGCGCCCCGAGACATCCGTGACCTTCTTCGCCGTCGAGACCCCCGCGCCGAAGATCAACAGCCCCGCCTCCGAGTCGGTCATGCTCCGCGCTTTTTCCTCGGAAATCAGCCCCTTCTCCACCGCCTTGGCCTTGATCGCCGGCAGATTCAGTCCCGCGCCGTCGTCACGGATCGTCAGGCGGAAAGTCTCGTCATCCGCGCTCGCGCTGATCCAGACCGTCCCCACCTCTTCCTTACCCGCCGCCGCGCGATCTTCCGGCCCTTCCAGCCCGTGGTCCACCGAGTTGCGCACCATGTGCACCAACGGATTCTCCAGCCCCTCCAGCAGGGACTTGTCAATCTGCACGTCCTCCCCTTCCAGCACCAGCTTCGCCTGCTTGCCGGTGGAGGAGCAAACGTCGCGCACCAGTCGCGGCATCTTCTGCAAAATGTTCTTCAGGGGCAGCCGCCGGACCGCCATCAGGCTCTTCTGCAGATTATTGGACAGTTCGTTGAACGCGATGTTCGCGTTCTTGAACTCCTGCGAAACCTCGCGCACCTGCGGGAACGGCTCCAGCTTCTTCTGCAAATAGGCAAATACCTCGCTGGCGATAATCAATTCGCCCACGAAAGACATGAAGTGGTCGACCTTCTCCTCCTCAATGCGCAGCGTCTTGCTGGCCGCCTCGACCGGATGCGCCGGTTCGGCAGACGGCGCAGCGGGCGACGCTGTTGCCGCTGATGCCGCCGCAGCAGCAACCGGAGCCGGAGCTGCCGACTCCACAGCGGCGGCGACCACCTCGATCGACTCCATCGCCTTGTCCAGCCGCTCCTTGAGCAGGCTGCCCATCAGTTCATCAAACCCGATGCCAGCGCTCTGGATGGTGGTAAAGTCGTTGTGCAGCGCCGCCAGCACCTCAATCAGCGGCATCCGCTTTTCGCTTTCGGCCGCCGCCCGGAGCTTGCCCAGCGACACCAGAAACGCTTCGCTGCGCGCCTTGTCCTCGGCGGCGACTTTTATCTCATGAATGAAATTCTTGATCGCATTCAGATCGGCCGTCACCACGGTTTTTCCGATGTGGTAGGCGTCCGAACCGGGAGCGGCGGCGGTGTTCTTCGGCGCCACGCTGTGCAAGACCTCCATCACCTTCGCGTGCGCGTCCTTGATCGCGCCCTCCAGCGCATTGCCGGCAGCGGCTGCCAGCAACTTCTCCATTTCCTGCCGGGCGGCGGTAGCCAGCGCGCCGATGTCCCCGCCGGTCGAAGCCAGCAATTTCGCAAAACGATCGAGGCAGGCGCTCTCCGGCGGCAGGAACTCCTTGCTGGTGTCGCCGGCGGCGAACCGGTCGATCATCCCGCGCAGCAGGTCGATGCC
>CAYWTJ010000081.1:0-3803 GCA_964460225.1 uncultured Planctomycetaceae bacterium
GGGTGGAGGGAATGCTGGCGGCGCTGCGCTTGCTGCCGGCGGAAGACCCGCTGCGCGAAACGATAAAACGCTCCTGTGATCTGGCGCTGCGGTTTTTGTGCCGGGCGCAAATCGCCGGCGGCGAATTGAGCGGCGGCATGCCGAGATCAATCTGCAAAGTGCCGGAAACGCAGGCCGCAGAAAAAAAGTCCGTCGAAGACCCCGATGAATGGGGGCCGGTCAAGCAGAATAAGACTGCTGGGGCGCAAGCGCAACCGGCTCAGGAACCGGCGCAGAATTCGACCGATGGCGAGGATGCCGGGACGCGCAGCGCCCGACAGGATAACATGCGCATGGGCGAGGTCCGTGTGGATTACGTCCAGCACGCCCTGAGTGCGCTGCTGATGCGGGCGTATCCGGCATCGCCGGAGGGCGACGCGGCGAAATCGTCTGTGAAATGAACAGGTGCGGGCAGATATCGCTTGACGAAATATTCACTGGCCTTTACGATACCCGCAGTCGCCCCGGAAGCTGAAGGGGGATGAGCCAGAAAAGGATGGAAAGCAAAACAGAATGTCGAGCAAATGGATTGGCATTGACGATGTTCAGGCGGGCATGATCGTCGCGAAGGCGGTGAGCGACCGTGAGGGGCGCATTATTATCCCCGAAGGCGGACGCCTGACGCCGATGGCGATCAACCGCTTGCCGCGGTGGGGCATCGTCGGCGTGGAGGTGGTGGTGGAGGATCCGGCGGCCGGGGGCGCGGAGTCTGCCGTATCGCGCGCAAACGGAAAACCGTCGGTGGAGGAGGATCTGGAATTTGCCGCCCGCATCAATGCCGATGTCGAGGCGCGGTTTGCCAATCTGGATCATACGCCGTTCAATGAGGAATACCGGCAGATCGTCATTCGCTGCCTGATTGCAAAGGGCCGGGGCGTCATTCCGGGGATGTAGCGATTGGACTGCGCGACGGCGGGTAAGAATAAGCTTAGGAGTGAGCGGCAATGGTTATGAACTCGGCGGAGGCACGCAAAAAACTGGAATGCGCCAAGGATTTGCCGACCCTGCCCAGTGTCGTCAACGAGATCATCAAGCTGGCGAATTCCTCAAAGACCAACGCCGCCGATGTCGGACGGATCATCGAACAGGATCAGGCCCTGACGACGAAGGTGCTGCGGCTGGTGAATTCGGCGTTTTACGGTTTTCCGGGGCAGATCAAGACCGTTCAGCATGCGGTGGTGATTATCGGTTTTAACAAAGTAAAAAACGTGGTGATGGCGGCGTCGCTCTTCGATCTGACCAAGGGGCGCTCCAGCAAGAGTGTCAACATCCCGCAATTCTGGCTGCATGCGCTGGGGTCGGCGATCGGCGCGAAGGAGGCGATCCGCCGCTTCGACACCAATGTCACCCCGGATGATGCCTTTGTCGCGGGGCTGATTCACTCGGTGGGGGTGATGATTATCGATCAGATGTTCCCGCAGGAGTATGCGCTGGTGCGGCAGGTTTGTTTGCAGGACAAGTGTACGTTGTATGAGGCGGAGAAACTGGTGCTGGGCTTCACGCATTGCCACGCCGGGGACTGGGTGGGCGAGAAGTGGAAGCTGCCGTTGCCGCTGCGCAACGCCATGAATTATTACGCCCGTCCGATGCAGGCGAAGTCGGATCAGGGGCTGGTCGCGGCGGCGCACGTCGGCAGTTCGCTGGCGCGGGCGCTGGGGATCGGCAGTTCCGGCGATGAGGTGATGATGGGGATCGATCCGCTGGTATGCCAGCGTTTCGGGCTGGACAGCGTGATGCTGGAAAAAATAATCCACGAGACTCTGGACGAGCTGAAGCTGGCCGGGGGCTTTATTGAACTGATTGGACGCTGAGCGTATGGATGACCTTGCGGAAGGCCTTACAGCCACCTTCGGCGACCTGCAGCGGTTCCAGAACGAACTGCTGAATGTGCGCCGCGCCCCGAATGTCGAGGAAACGCTCGATCAGCTTGAGGTCTTGCTCGATCTGGCCGTCGATTTTGATTACGCCCAGATTTATCTGCGCGACCAGAGCGGCAAGCTGCGGCTGGTGCGGGACATGACTGCTGAGGGCATGGTTCCCGAGTGGGCGTATGTGCAGTGGGCGATCGACAATCAGGAGGCGACGGTCATTCCCGGCGAGGGCGGGAAGGCGGCGGTTCTGCTGCTGCCGCTGATCGGTAACGTGCAGGTGATCGGCGTGGCCGCGCTCTGGGTGAACCAGGACAGCGCGGAGTTTACGCAGGGACAGTTTGTTTTCTTCAATCTGATGGCGAATGAAGTCGCCTCCCGGATTGAGGCGCATTTCTTCCGCGAACGGCTGGAGGAGAGCCAGGAGCGGATGGCCGATCTGGTCGAGAGCGTTCCGTTGGGCATTCTGGCGTTTTCTCCGAACCGGAAGATCTGGCTGTTAAACGGCACGCTGGAGGTGATGTTCGGCATCCGCCGCGACGAAGTTGTGGGGCGGGAGTATGAACAGGTGCTGCCGGTGGAGGTCTGCCGCTGCCTGACGCAATTGCTGGAGCAGCAGGACGGGGCGGAGGCGGAATTGCGCCTCGACAGCCTCGGCAGCGAGGCGGTGCTGGGGGTCACGATCACGCCGATGAGCATGGGGGCCGATGGCGTGGCGGGCAGCTACGTGGCGGTTTGCCGGGACCTGATGCTCAGCCGCGAGGTCAACAAACTGCGCGAGGTGGACGCGCTGAAAAATGATTTCCTGTCGCTGGTCAGCCATGAACTGCGCACGCCGCTGACCTCGATTCTGGCCTACACCGAGGCGTTGCTGATGGAGGGCATGGTCGTCGGCGAGGAGGAGCGCAATGAGTACCTGCGCATCATCTACGCCGAGGGTGAACGGCTGACGCGCTTGATTAACGACGTGCTTGATCTGACCAAGATGGAAGCCGGAAAGATGGAGTATCTCTATACCGGAAATGACATCAACGACATCGTGCGCGGCGCGGTGCAGAACAGCAGCGCCGCCGCCGAAAAGAAGCGGCATAAGGTCGCGCTGAATCTTGAGCCGGACCTGCCGGAGGTGCGCTGCGACTCTGACCGCATCATGCAGGTGATGATGAATCTGCTTTCCAATGCCATCAAGTATACCCCCGAGGGCGGGCAGCTTCGTGTCAGTACCTGCCGCATCGAGGCGGACGCCGAACATACCCCTCCGGCGGTGCGTGTGTCGGTGGAGGACAACGGCATCGGCATCGCCCCGGAGAACATGAGCCGGGTCTTCTCCCGCTTTGAGCAGATCGAGTCGGTGGAGCATCATACCGATGGCACTGGGCTGGGGATGCCGATCTGCAAAATGATCGTTGAGCAGGGGCACGGTGGAAAGCTGGATGTCATCAGCAAGATCGGAACAGGCTCGAATTTCTTCTTCACCATTCCGGTGATCTGATTCTTCCTTCTCGCGGGGACTGGCGTTCTGGCCGTGTGCCCGCGATCTGCCCGCGGAGCATCGTATGACTGCGCGCCTCTGCGCGGTGCTGCTGCTGTGGTTCGGCTTGTCTTGCGCTGGCGCGGAGGAGAAGGCCGTAACGCCGCAGGCGCGCAACGACCTGCTCGACATTCCGTTGTTCTGCGATGATGATCCGTGGGACGACGCAGCGCCGGAGCTTGCGGCGCGTCTGCATCTGCCGGAACTCTCCGCGGCCTCTTATTGCACCGTCGCATCGTCGCCGTTTCGTTTCAGCCGTCCGGCCAGCGCGGCAGCCCCGGTCTCCATTCCCTCGGTAATGTTTCCCTTCGTCGCCCACTCCGCCGGCAGAATGCGCATTTCCACCAGTTCATTGTACGGGCAGG
>CAYWTJ010000082.1:0-2937 GCA_964460225.1 uncultured Planctomycetaceae bacterium
CACCGCCGCTACCACGTCGCGCCAGACGGCATTGTTGACCATTAGTGTGGCGAAGTCTTCATAGGCCGGAGCAAGCGCCGCGGCCTTACACACCAGTCGTCCGTGTCCCCGTAGCTCCTCCAGCGTAAGGGGGGGGAGTAATGGGCAGGTTCGGACGTGTTGCTCTGCGCACTCCCGTAACCTGTGCCGTGCGGATGCGCTCTGCGGCACTCCGGCCGCGCCATTCGCAGGGGCGTGCGACGGGGCGGACGGGGCAGCGGATGAGCGGTTGTTATGTGCGGTCATATGATGTCCCTGTGCCGGTGCGGAATCCTCCGGCATGAACCGGCAGCCCGTATGGTGTGTCGTGCGGGGTGCCGGCCGGATGTCTGTTGCGGCGGCATTTTAACCGTATGCGCCGAAGCCGAAAAACCAGTATTTCTTTGCCAGCCGGTATGCCCAGTGTTGCTCCGGGATGCGATCCGGTCCGAGATCGTGGTCCGGCAGGGGACGCATGTTGCGCAGCTCCTGCAGGAATGTTTCGCGCCCGCTGGAGTCCCGCATGCCGCTTTCTTCCAGAAAATGCAGCAAGGCAGCCGGGTCATTCAGAAGAATGCAGCCGCGCGCCTGTTCGCGCAAAAACTTTCGGACGTCGGCTAAGGCTGGACTATGCAGAATGGCCTGCGCGCCGTCCCGCGCTGCCGCGCAGGAGAACTGAAGCGGCGGGCAGGGTTCGATATCGCCACCCGGTCCGACGTGGTGGCTGATGCCGACGGCTGCGGGGCAAAGCGCCCGTCCCTCATGGTCCCAGTATGCGTCAATGATTGCGATGGGCGCGCGTGAGCGGATTTCGACCAGAAACTTCCGCAGTCGTATAATCTGTTCGCGCGTCAGTGCTTGCTCGGGGCAGGGGGCGGGGCCGACGGGACGGTAGATGTAATACCACAGGTAGTGCGCGCCGCGGTCGATCATCTCCTGCACGAAAGACTCACTGGCCAGTTCGTCGATATTGTTCGCGCAGACGCTGGTGGCGACTCCGGTGATGAGGCCGGCTTCGGCGCAGCAGGCGAGGGCGCGCAGCGATGCCTCATAGACACCGTGGCCGCCGCGTCTGCGGTCGCTCTCTTCGGCCAGCCCCTCGATACTGATTAGCGGCGTAACATTGCCCAGACAGCGCAGGTGTTCGGCGTAGTCCTGATTCAGAAGCAGGCCGTTGGTGAAGAGCTGGAAGTAGCAGTCCGGATGCTGCTGCAGAATTGGCAGCAAGGCCGGGCTCAACAAGGGCTCGCCGCCAAGAAGTCCGAAAAAATACGTCCCGCGCCGCTTCCATTCCCCGATCAGGGTGTCAAGCTCTTCCAGCGGCAGCGTGCGTCCGGCGCCCTGCGACGAGACCCAACATCCCGTGCAGTGGAGGTTGCAGCGGTCGGTCAGGGAGATCATCAGAAACGGCACGCCTGTTTCGCCGCGTGCGGTTGCGCGTTTGAAACGCTCAATCGCCCGGAAGTTTTTCCAGCCGAAGGTGGCGGCAAATTTCCAGAGGCAGCGCCAATCTGGCTCGCGCAGCATGCGCCAGAGGAGTTTGGGGGTCATTTCGTTCCCTCCTGCTCGCGCATTTTCCATGCCTCCCGTTCCAGCCGGGCCTTCTCTTCCTGTTCGCTGCGGGACTGTTCCGAGAGCAGGCTTCGCCCCGCGCGCCGCTTGCGCAGCGCGGCGTAGACATCGCTGCCGAGAATGGCTCGCGTGTCGACCCGGATACGTTCCCGTTGCTCCGGCTCGTTGGTGATGGGGCTACCGTCGATGGGGGCTGCATCGTATTTGGGGAAGATGATGGCTGCCGCCGGACAGATGCGGGCGCAGGCTGGGCAGTTGGTCTTGCAGCCGCGCGGATTGGTGACCGCTACGCGGTCGGCGGCATCAAGGGTGTAGGTGTTGAAAAGGCAGAAATTCAGGCATTGCTTGCAATTCGTACAGCGGGTGCGGTCGATGACGGGAAACCACGGATGCCAGTCGTCATCGCTTTCGGTTGTCAGGGGGACTCCGTAGGCTATGCGCGACGCCAAGGCGCTGACCGCCTCGGCCGGAGACTCGCGCAGGTTTAGCAGGAATGCCTCTGCCGCCAGTGGGGCGTTTGCCGATTCAAAGAGCGCCCGCACCGCACGGGCGTGGCAGGCAACAATCACTGGCTGCCGGTGCCGGGCGAAGAGGGGAAGCCTGGGGTCGTGATCCGCGACCAGTCGGCAAAGGTCATCAACCACCCATATCCGGGACCTCGCCCACAGTTGCTCCAAAGCCTCGCGTACCGGCGCCGGAACAAGATCTTGCCGGTGCAGGCATCGGCAAAAAAGAATATCGGGGAGCTGCGATTCCATATCATCTCCGCCGCCGGACACGTCAAACCGCGGCTAAGTTCTACTGCTTTAGGTCAAACGCCATCAGTACGTCGCCGTGACGGATGTAGAGCCGCCCCCCGGAAACAACCGGATGCGCCCAGTGTTCCTTGCTGCCTTCGGTGATTTTGAACTGGCTGATCAGTTCTGCGCCTTTGCTGTCGGCCTTGATCAGTCCGACCACCCCTTTTTCGCCATAACCGTAAATCAGTCCGTCGGCAACGGTAAGTGAACCTTTGCCGACCAGCGGCTTCTGCCAGAGTGTCTTGCCGGATTTGAAGTCCACGGCGACCCAGCCGCGATCGCTGGCCCCGATCACGCTGCCGTCAAGCAGCACTGCGCCGCCGTGATGAACCGCCAGCTCTTTGTTGAACCATTTTTCCTTGATGCCGCTGGAGGTGAGGGAGAGCGCGCCGCCGCCGAAATTATAGCCGCTGGTGATGTAGATCAAGCCGTCGGAGAAGATCGGCGTGTTGGCGTGAACGGAATATTGGTTCTTGTGCGGCATCAAGGAAAAATGGTTCAACAAAGAGCTGGCGGTTCATCACGGCGGCGCAGTGCTGCTTGACGG
>CAYWTJ010000083.1:0-57273 GCA_964460225.1 uncultured Planctomycetaceae bacterium
GTGATTACCACCAGCATCTCGATCAGCGTGAAGTTCGCGTGGCGCCGGAAGCACAAACCGTTCTGCAGCATGGTCGTCCTCATACCGGGAGTGTTTCAGCGGGCATCAAAGCGCTTCTTCTCGGCGGCGGTCATTATGGCATACTGCCCGTAGCCGATGGCTTTTAAATGAAGGTCGCCGAACAGGAAGTTCGATGCGCCCGCCGGATGTGCCTCAAATTCCGGGATGGTGCTGTCGAGGTTCCAGTGCCAGGGGCGGGTGCCGGCGTTGCTCCAGTTGTATCCGAAGAGGGAAATATCCGGCTTGTACCCGTACCAGGTGGTGGATGTGGACCAGGCCTTATACACCCCGGCGTCGGAAAACCAGAAGGCGCTGCCCTGAAGATTGCGTGTGCGGGGGATCGCCGGCGGATTGGGCCAGCTTGTGACGTAATCGCCGCCGAGCATGAAATTCAATCCGTAGGTACAGTTCATGGTATCGTCATACCCGCTAATCGGCTGGACGGACGAGACGGCCTGCGGGCAGTGCAAGACCGTGCCCTTGTAGACCTTCCCCCAAGTTCCCACCCATTCCGTCTTCCAGTACCAGTTGCTGTCCCACGAACTGAGTCCTTTGGCGAAGTAGCCGCTGCCGGCGATGCAGCCGCGTCCGCCATTGGTCGGCAGCACCCCGCTCCAGGTGTCGGCATATTGCATGCCCCAGATGCCGACCTGTCGCAGTTGGTTTGCGCAGGACGTGGCGCGGGAGGCACTCAGCGCCTGTTGTAGCGCCGGCAGCAGAAGCGCCGAGAGAATGGCGATGATGGTGATTACCACCAACATTTCCACCAGCGTAAAGCGGCGGCCCGTTCCGGTCGCCGGCCGGCAAAGGGAGAGCGTCAAACCGGCTGAGGTTGGAGGTGGTAATTTCATAGAGCTCCCTATTGCCGTCCCGCGCAAATCCGGCGGACTGGATGCTTCCCCTGCGCCTTACGATATACCACGGGTGTCATTTTCCGGCCAGAAAAAGCAATTCGGAAACGGTCACCGCCTTCAAGTTTGCGGCATGGATTTTTTGCAGAATACCCGGCAATGCAGCGGCGGTGTGGGGCTGCCAGTCATGAAACAGCACGATGTCCCCGGCGCGAAGTCCGACGGTCGCAAGTTCTTCGATGCTCTCGGCGGTAGCGTTGTCCCGGTCCCAGTCGCGGGGATTGACGCTCATCAGCACCGAGGGCAGGCCGAACTCCCGCAGCACCTGCCAGACCCGCTCGTCATGCCGCCCGCAGGGCGCGCGAAACAACTTCGGAACGCAGCCGGTGACGGATTGGATGATCTCTTGGGCATGGACGATTTCATTCCGGATTTCTTCGACCGATGCGAGGCGGTCGAGGTCGGGATGGTTGACGGTGTGGTTGGCGATTTCATGCCCCTCCCGCAACGCCTGACGCGCCAGTTCCGGGTATTGGCGGACGAAACACGCCTTGCAGAAGAACGTCGCCCGTGCGCCGGCATGAGCCAACGCATCAAGAATTCGTGGCGTCAGCTCCGGATGGGGGCCGTCATCAAAGGTAAGCGAAATCGCCGGTTGCGCGGTCTCCACCCGCCGCAGCGGTTGCGTCTGAAACGTGTGCTCGGTCATGACGGTTCCCCCCGAATGAGTAGATGCAGCGGCGTGTCGCCCTTCCGCGACCATTGTTCCTGCTGGAACTATACAACATGAAATGACGCTCGTAAAGTATTTACTGAAATTTACAGTAAATATTATGGTAGCGAATTGTCTTGTTCATTGCGAGTAAAGTAGGGTGAATCCCTGTTATTTGTCGCTCTATTTACAAAATAATACTGAAAAAATTTGACTTGTGCTGGCGGTGGGTTATGCTGCTTTCGGATGAAAAAAATATTTTTACAGTAAATGGATGGCCTCCACCTGTGTAAAATCATGCTGCGGCGCTGCGGGCTTGGCGTCGCTGTCGGCGGGAATGCTCCGCCGGCGTTTGAGTGAGCATTTTTTTACCTGCAGGGAGATAGCCGTGTCAGCCAACATTGAAACGATTGCCCAGATGGTCGGATGTTCGATCGCCACAGTTTCGCGGGTGATCAACAACACCGATTCCGTCAGCAATCATCTGCGTCAGGCTATTTTGCAGGCGATGCGTGAGGTGAATTACGTACCGCGCAAGCGGCAGGCGCAGCGGGGCGATGTACACGGCGGCCGGCCGGCGTTGCGCGCGCGGCCCGCTGCGGAGGCGGAAGCGCGGCCGGCATTGGTTGATGTGTTGTTGCACTGGCGGGGGGCGCTGGAGCATTACTCCTTTCCGGGCGGCCGGATCAACGTGGATTTTGTGGATGACTGTGCCGATTATACGGCGCTGCAGAATACCGAACGCATCGCCAACTCCTTCTTCCGCACTATCATTGACGGCATCTGCGCGGAGTTGACGGAGTGGGGCTACCGGCCGGTGCTGCAGATGGTGACGGACCTGCAGGATGCGCGACGGTTGCAGGCATTGTACGACCAACCGCTGGACGGAGTGATCGTCACCGGGCAGCCGGATGAATTGCTGACCTCGTTTCTGGATGGATTCCGGCAGCCGGTGGTGCTGGCGGACGTGCCGACAGGGGGGCGTTATCCGTGGGTGACGGTGGATAATCGCCTCGGAATGGAGTTGGCCTTCGACCATCTTTATGAATCCGGGCACCGGAAGATCGGTTTTCTGCTGGGGCCGCAGGGGAATCCGGTATACGCGGAGCGCTACGCGCATTTCTGTTATCATATGGTCCGTTGCGGGCTGGAAATCCGCCCCGAATGGGTCTATCGCGGATTCACGCAGGTTTCGGCGGCGGCGGCGTGGGCGCGTCCGCTGCTGCAGACCGGGGATATTCCGACGGCGTTTTTGAGCAGCAATGACCTCGTGGCTCTGGGGGTGTTGCGTGCGGCGGCGGAAGCCGGGGTTGCGGTGCCGCGACGGCTTTCGCTGGTCGGGTATGACGACATTGACGCGGCGGCGGTTGTCACCCCCGCGTTGACCTCGGTGCGGGTGCCGACCTTTGAGCTGGGGCGCGAGTCGGCGCGGCAACTGGTGTTGCAGATGGGCGCCAAGCGGTCTTTGCCGATCGCTCCCCGGGTGGTGTTGCCGCCGGAGCTGATTCTGCGTTCTTCTACCGCACCCGTCGCCGGATAGACCGGCGGCGCTGCGCGGGGGGGGGGGCGGCGGAATATGCCGCGGAACCGCCCGCATTCCGCAGGGATGGCGGCTTTGTGCGGCGGCCGAAACAAATTCCATACTTGAGCAATCAGGGAGTGACCCGACGTTCCGGCCCGCGCGCAGGCTGGAACGCGCGGGGGTGTCTGTCGCGTTCCGGGACGATCCGGACCGGCCGGTTATGAGAGAGGCGAACTGACGGAGTCCGCCCGAGGTTTCGGCGGGATTCCCAAACAGGAGGAAGACGATGCGAATTTGTGAAGGGCGCTGGACGCTGCTGGTGGCGCTGTTGTGTTGGGCGGCGCTGCCGGTCGCGCGAGCGGCGGACGTCGGTGAGGATGGGGTAAGCACCGGAGCGGGAAGCCTCGGGGGCGTAGTCCTGTCGTATCCTGAGCTTGAAGTGAAGGGCAAGAAAGAGAAGCCGAATGAAGTCCGGCCGGAGGGGAAGAAAAAGGCAAATCTGAAATATCCCAGCGGGACGGTGCTGGGAATTGCCATCGAGGGCGAGAAGGTGGTGTATACCTTCAGCGGGACGCTGGAGGGGGTGAAGAGCGGCAAGTTTTCGATGATGCTCCCGTTCAATCTGAGCGCGGGGGGCAAGTGGACGGCGGACAACAACGCTTCCGGGGTTTTCCCGGCGGAAAAGCCGGCCAAGGCACAGTTCTACAGCAATCATACCCGGCATCTGGGGGTGATTAATGTCGATAATACGGCGCTGAACATGACCTTCCCGCCCTTCACCTATGTGCAGTTGCAGGATAACCGGGAATGGGGCTGGTCGATCTACGCGATGACTTTGTTCATTCCGCTCAATAAGGACAACCCGGTGATGGAGATTTCCTTCGCCAAAGACACTTCGCAGGCACAGCGGGTGATTATCGAGGATCCGTTCGGCCAGAACGCCCGCAAGGACTTCCCCGACAAGCTGAAGGCGGAGGAGGAACTGGTCTCCGACATCAAGAAACAGGAGGCGTACTTCGGCGCATTCAAGCCGCTGGCGCAGGACAAGTTCGGCGGGCTGGCGGGCAGCGGGGAGAAACTGGGACTGAAAAAAACGGGGTTCTTCCATGTTGAGCAGAAGAAGGATGCGAAGCGGGGGTGGGTGCTGGCGGACCCGGACGGCAATGCCTTCTTTCAGCTCGGGATCTGCTGCATGGGACCCGGTGAAGACTTCACCTATGTCAAAGGGCGCGAGAGCGTGTACGAATGGCTGCCGGAGCGGACGGGGAAGTTTGCCGACGCCTGGCACAAAGATCCGTGGTGGAGCGACAAGGCGGTTTCGTTTTATATCGCCAATGTCATCCGCAAGTTCGGCCGTTGGTCGGCCGACGAGAATATGGAGCGCATGATCGGCCGGGTACGGCAGGCGGGGTTCAATTCGATGGGTGCGTTTTCGGGTAAGACGGCGAAGTCCGAGTCGTTGAACCTGCCGTATTGCGGTTTTCTGCCGAAACCCGAAGCGTTGCCCGGCATCCGGGGCGTGTTCGATCCGTTCAATCCGAAAAACGTGGAGTATCTTCAGGCAAAGTTCGCCAAAAGCGTTGCCGCCGCCGCCAGCGATCCGTTGATGATCGGCTGGTTTCTGGAGAACGAGCAGGCGTTCGAGGATCTGCCGCGCGGACTGCCGAAGCTCGACGACAAGCAGACCTGCAAGGTGAAGCTGATGGAGAAGATGGAAAAGAAGTACCAGACCATCGATGCCTTCAACACCGCCTGGGGGACAAAGGAGACGACCTTCGCTGAGGCGACCAGGCACGGCCTGCCGGTCACGACCAAAGCCGCTTACGAGGACATGAACGAATTTACCGGAGAATTTCTGGAGGCATATTACAAACTGATCCGCGAGACCTATGATCAGTTCGACAAAAATCATATGCTGATCGGCAACCGCTGGCAGCCCGGCACCGCCAACAACGAGCAGCTCTGCACCATCGCCGGCAAGTATCTGGATGTTATTTCGATCAACTACTACACCTACGCCATTGACGAGGCGTTCATCAGCCGCATCCACAAGTGGACTGGCGGCAAGCCCCAGCTCTGGAGCGAATTCCATTACTGCTCCGCAAAAGACAGCGGCAATCCCGCCCGCATGGATGTCGGCACGCAGAAGATGCGCGGCCTCGCCTACCGCAATTACGTCGAAGGCGGCGCGGCGTTGGGCTACGTGGTCGGGGTGCAGTGGTTCGTGCTGATCGATCAGCCGCTGACGGGCCGTTTTTTTCAGCAGTACAACGGCGAAAACTACAGCGTCGGGCTCTTCAACGTTGTTGACCGGCCGTACACGGAAATGATGGACGAGATGGTGAAGACCAACAACGATGCGGTCTACAAGGTCTGGCTGGAGGGGGCAAAGCCCTATGTTCTGGACGATCCGCGCTTCGCCATGGTGACCGGCGGCAAGACCGTCAACCGGCAGATCACCGTCCCGCGCATGGTCGGCGCGAACAAGGTCGATGGGCAGCTCGAGGGGTGGCCGAATATCCCGCCGGAGAATATCGCCGGCAACCGGATTGTCATCGGCAGCGATCCGGCCGGGACCGAGGCGAACTTCAAACTCAGCTATGACGATCGCTTCCTCTACGTATTCGCACAGATCCGGGATGAGACGCCGTTGAATAATTCGGGCACCGGCGGCGGGTTGTGGAACGGCGACGGGATCGAGATCTTCTTCGGCCATGAAAACCTTGAGCAGGGCGGACAATTGCAGTTCGGCGACCGGCAGATCCTGCTGGGGGCGGACAAATCCGGCGGCAAGCCGTTTATCGTGAGCGCCGATAAACAGCCGCAGATTGAGATCTCCGTGGCACCGCAGCCCGACGGCAAGGGGTATATTCTGGAGGCAGCGCTGCCGTGGGAGGCTCTCGGCACCAAGCCGGTTCAGGGCAAGGAAATGCTCTTTGACATCGGAATAGACGACGGTGCGGGCGAGGGGCGGTTGCGGCAGTTGATGTGGAACGGCACCGGCCAGAATTCGAAAGAGCGCGGCAAATGGGGGCGGATCATCCTCGGACAGTAACCGGTTCCGCCGGCGCTGGCGTGACGAAAAAATCAGCCGATGGAAGGAAGAAATATGGTAATTGAGGTGAAGGGACCGGCGGTGGCAAATCTTCCCTGGCAGCCCCGGCCTGCCGGATCACGCGAGTGCATCTGGCGATATGCAGGCAATCCGCTGATCCGGCGGGATGCGGTGTGCATTGCGGACGGGGTGTATAACAGCGCCGTGGTGGCGTATCAGGGCGAATTCCGGGGGGTATTCCGGCTGGATCATACCACCGGACTGCCGCATCTGCATACCGGGAAGAGCCGGGATGGTCTGCAGTGGGAGATCTCGCCCGAGCCGTTGACGCTGGAGGGCGGAGCGCCGGAACTTGCCTGTTCCGGCTGGCAGTACGATCCTCGGGTAATTGCCATGGACGACCGTTATTATGTGGTGTGGTGCAACGATTTCCACGGCGCCACCATCGGGATGGCCTGGACGACGGATTTTGTGCGCTATCAGCAACTCGAAAACGCGTTTCTGCCCTACAACCGCAACGGGGTGCTCTTCCCGCGCAAGGTCGGCGGAAAGTATCTGCTGCTCAGCCGGCCCAGCGACACCGGGCATACGCCGTTTGGCGACATCTTTCTTAGTCAGAGTCCCGATCTGGTGTATTGGGGCGAGCATCGGTTCGTGATGGGAAAAGGCCCCGGGTGGTGGCAGGATCACAAGATCGGACCCGGTCCGGCACCGATCGAAACGAGTGAGGGCTGGCTTCTGCTCTATCACGGCGTCTGCCGCACTTGCAACGGCTTGGTCTACCGGATGGGACTGGCGCTTCTGGATCTGGAGCGGCCGTGGCAGGTGTTGCGGCGTCTGCCATATCACGTGTTCGGCCCGAAAGAGGCCTACGAAATGACCGGTCTGGTGCCGAACGTAACCTTCCCCTGCACGGCACTCTGCGACGCGCCAACAGGACGGCTGGCCCTCTATTACGGTTCGGCGGATACCTGCGTGGGCCTGGCATTCGCCTCTGTTCCGGAATTGGTGGAGCTGCTTATGCGCGATGGGAAGTAATGGATACGCCTGTTTATGTTGCATGCGGCCCTGCGCATTTTTTGCGCAGGGCCGCATCTATATCGGAAGTAACTCAGGACTGGCAGGTTGCGAAAACGGATGCATCTCCTAAATATTGAAGTGGATATCGTGATTGATGCAATGGCGGACGCGCATGGATTTTGCGCTGGATGTCCCGGCTGAAGGGTGGCGCGGGACCGGAATAATATTGTTGAAAGCAGGTTGTTGTTTCCCCCTTACATAGCGTTCGTTTTCGCTGAAGATATGCCAGCATAACCAGAGGTCTTCCGTGTGGAATCATTCCGCGTGTGATTGACCAGAGGCCGATTGGGTTGATGGTGATCTTTGCGCCGGAGTGAATCTGTGACTGGTCGCGTGGCCGACTCTGTTGCGGCCGCGGCCTTACGATGCCACGGATGGGCGGCTGTGCAGGGTATTGTTTGTTTTCAGATGCCGGATGAGGGAGTGGAGATGGGCGTGTGGTGGAAACGGATCAGCCGGCTGTTTGTCGAGGAGCTGTACCAGCGTTTCTTTGCCGCTTCCGGCGGGAAATAATCGACGTTCCCTCGCCCGGCATCGGTTTTTTCGGATTTCGCCTTTTTCGCCTTCCCCGGCACACGTGCACTTTATAGGGGGGGGGCGTTCCGTGGCAGACCCGGTCGTCATTTCTGCGGGAACCCAAAACATTTTTAAGATTCATTTGACTATGAATAATCCGCCGGTACAATATCCAACGTTGGATATGTCGCTAATCCGCTTCTTTGGGGAGGAGCCGACAACATGAATGACAGCGCCCGGAAGAAACGGGGGAGAAGGTATGTCGATTACCGTAAAGGATATTGCCGCGCGGCTTGGGATCAGCTATTCGACCGTGGCGTATGCGTTGTCCGGCAAGGGGACTATCAACGAAGAGACGCGTCGGCGGGTGCGGGAAGCGGCGCAGGAGATGGGGTATATCCCCAATCAGGTTGCCCGGAGCTTCCGGGGGAAGCGCTGCCGGATGGCGGGGGTGGTGGTGCCGAATTTGACCAGCGGGTATAACGAGGTGGTGCAGGAGTTGTTCTTCTGCGGCGAGGAGGCGGGGTGGGACATTCAGACCGCTGTCAGCCAGCATATTTTGCAGACCGAGGTGCGTCATTTGCGACGGTTTCTCGAGATGCGGGTGGATGCGATCCTGTTGCGGGCGCTGCATGAAAACTGGGCCGATGTGCCGGAGGATCACCCGCTGCGGCTGGCGGCGACCAATGGTTTTCCGCTGATTGTGTGGGGCGGAAATCTCCGGCAGGGACCGTTCTGCGCGATCGTGCCGGACTATCACCGGCAGTTTGTCTTGCTCCTGCAACTGCTCAAGGGAAAGGGCTATCCGGTGCCGGCCCTTGCGACCACCGAGTCCGGTAGATTTTCCCGTTCGACGCAGGAGGAGGTTGACTGCTTTCGTGCGGTGTGCCGGGATTTGTGGGGCGGGGCGGAGGCCACGGTGCTTCAGCCCGATTTGGGTCAGCAGACGGGAGAGGTCTTGCGGGATAAGAAAATCCGGCACGACAGCCTTTTTTCCCTCGCGCCGGGAAGGTCGATTCTGCAACAGGCGCGCCGATTGGCCAGACCGGCCAAGGTGATTGTCTGCCGCAGCGAGATGCTGGCGCTGGGGGTGCTGCATGAGGCGCGAGCCTTGGGGCTGCGGGTGCCGCAGGATCTGGCGCTGGCGGCGCTGACGCGCAATCTGACCGCCCAGTGCTCGCCGGTGCCGCTGACGACGGTGGATTTTCCGCCGGCTCGGGTCGCTCAGGCCGCGATGGGGCTGTTGTCGCACCTGTGCCGGCCCGAGCGTGAGCGCACGGGCTGCCGGGGGGGGCGGGCGGCGGGGAAGGTGGAGCGCATGGCGCGGCAAGAGTGCCGCTCGGTGCGGATTGAACCGGAGTTGATCCCCGGCGAATCGGCGTGAGCCGCACAATCGAGCCTGGCCGGCGTTCGGCAGAAGGCGAGGCGGTGACGGCATGGCTGGTTGTGTCTGTTTCAGTAAAAACGGAGGTTTCGCTGCCGCGACGGCGATGTTGCCGATGCCGTGGTGTCCGGGCGGCGCGCAGGCGAATCGGGCGGAGGCAACCGCAATGCTGAAGATCAGTATGGACCGTTTTACGCTGGTTGAGATGCTGGTGGTGATTACGATTATCGCCATACTGGCGGCGCTGTTGCTGCCGAGTCTCCAGTCGTCGCTGCAGTCGGCGCGCGAGTTATCCTGCCGCAACAACATCCGCTTGCTGTCGCTTGCCAATTCCGATTACCTGCAGGAGCACGACGGCTTCTTCCCTTCCACCAGCGGTAGCGGCAACGGGGTCAGTGAAGGCCTCTATCAGAAATTGTTTGTCTATGTTTCCGGCGTGCCCTACACCAGCGCCATGAATACCAATTTCACCGCCCTTGGCATCTGGGGAGACCCGCGGGAGCAGACGGTTTTCATCTGCCCGTCCGATGAACATCCGTGGGCATGCCGGAATTGGCTGAGCGCCACCGACAGCTATTACGATCAGGCGAAGTTTTCCGATCCCCGCATCGCCCGCAGTTTTTCGGGCAATGGAACGCTTGCGGCATTTCGCAATGCTACGTCCTCGACCCCAACGCGCTGGAGCAATTATACCCCCAATACGCCAGACGGCCGGCCGGTGCGGCTCGCGGAAATCCGCAAGACCTCCCTCGCCGTGATGTTTCTGGACTGGTGGGAGCGGGCGGCCGGCACCGCCATGCTGGCCAAAACCATCCTGACCTATAAGCCCTCCTATGGCGTCGGAATAAGCACGTTCCAAGTGCACCGGCATGGCAATATCGGCGGCATGAACGCGGCATTTCTTGATTGCCACGCACAATGGTTGCCCGGCAGCTATGACGATGCCACCCCATCAGCAGAGCTTCGCGCTGTCGCCGGCGCGACCAGCGTCATCGAGTAGTCCCTTGTGCGGTATCCGCAAGAATGTCCCGCAGTCCTCCCGTAGCGGAAGCCTGCATGATTGCCATCGGCATTGTGTTCAAGGAGAACCCATGTTTACCCGTTCTTGTTTTGTTTTATTCGTCATGCTGCTGTGTTCGGGGATGTTCCGGCTCCAGGCGGCGGATACCCCGATTTATATGATAAAGTCGGCGGAAAAATTGGTTGCGCTGACCTTTGACGACGGCCCTGATCCCCAGACGCTGAAAATACTCGATCTGTTGACGAAGGAGGGGGTGCACGCCACATTTTTTGTAAAGGGGATGAATGTCGAAAAATACCCCGAAGTGGCGAAAAAAATCATCGAACTCGGCAACGAGATCGGCAATCACTCCTATACGCATCCGACCCTTGCCGGCCTTGATGAAACGAAGATCCGCGAAGAGATCGTCAAGACGCAGGAGATTGTCAAGGAGAAGACCGGCGCGACGCCGGTGGTCTTTCGCGCTCCGAACCTGAAGTACGATGCAAAGGTGTGGGCGGTGCTGAATGAACTGAAGCTGCGGGCGGTGAACTCCAATGCCAGCGTTGCGGACTGGAACAAGGATACGACCAGAGAGCAGATCATCGAGCGGGCAACGGTGAAGGTCGTTCCGGGAAGCATCGTGCTGATGCATACCTGGCCGGGCAAGACGTTGGAGGCGCTGCCGGAGGTCCTCAAGTATCTCAAGGAGAACGAATTCCGGTTTGTCACCCTGTCGGAAATGATAAAGGCGGGGGGAAGGTAATACCTCCGGCGAATGGGGGATGCTCATCGTCCGGACGCTTCCGGCAAGTTCCGGGGATTGGCGATGCTTCGCCGTACCGGGCAGTGAAGGCGTGTCGCTCCCTGAAAAGAAAGGGAGGGCGTGATGCGGCACGGACGATGGAGAATTGTGCGGAATGAATTCAGGCTGGCTCTGGTCGCCGGGAGGATCGTATGTTGGCAAGAATGATAGGTCTGCTGTTGGTTCTGTGCCTGAATGCCGCCCCGGCATTGTGCGGGGAAAGCGCGGAAGAGGCGGCGGCACGGGCGGAGATGGCGAATGATGCCGTCCCTGTGGGGGAGGTGGTGCACGACGGCAAGCTTCCCTCTGGCGGTCTGGCGGTGTTTGCAGACGAACTGGCGGCCGCGTTGAAAACGGCCATGCCGGCAAGGGCGGGGCAGATTAAGGCCGACGGCGGCGGAGTGGTTCTGGTTGCGGATAAAAAGAAAACATCGTTTAGCCTGCCCAGTCTGCTTGACATAGCGCAGGGCGATATCTGCTATTGGGATATTGTCTTGCAAGCCCCGGAAAAAACGGCTGGTCAGGAGGGGCTGTCGGGACGCATTTTGGCGGATGGACTTCTGTGGCCGATATCTTTTGCGTTGAAGCCCGGTGAAACTCGCCGGTTTGTACATCATGCCCCGGCGTGGCAGGCATCGAAGGCAGGGGCGGTTTCTCTGGTTTTTGAAATGGCGGAGGCCGGCAGCGAGTTGAAGATAACCGGGTTTACCTTTCTGTCCTACGGCAAAAAAGTACGCGAAGGGGAGCTTCCCTACCGCCGGGAAGACTATGCCGGCCGGTCGCCTGATGCGGCATGGCGCAAGGCCGCGGCGGAACGGATTCAAAAGTATCGCACCTCAGCGGTGCGGGTCGCGGTTCTGGACAAGTCCGGCAAGACCGTGTCGGGCGCGGAGGTGAAGATTGATATGCTCCGCCATGATTTCCCCTTCGGCACGGCGGTTGGCGGGAACTGGCTGGACCTTTCCAACAACACCGCGAATGCCGTGCGTTACCGGGCTGAGCTTGTGCGGTTGTTCAATGCGGCGGGAATGGAGAACCTCTACAAGTGGCGCTCATGGGATGACCCCGCCAACCGGAAACGCGCTCTGAGCTGGACAGACTGGCTGCAGGAAAATGGTTTGCGGCTGCGGGGGCATGTCATGGTCTGGCCGAGCTGGAGCAAATCTCCGGCCGGGATAAAAACGGAATATGAGAAAATCAAAAAAGACGGCAATCGCGCCGCCGCCGACAAATGGCTGGCGGAGGCAATCCGTAGGCATATCCGTGACATTGGCTCAACGCTGAACGGCAAGATCTATTCTTGGGATGTAATCAACGAAACGGCTGCCAACCGGGATTACATGCAGATTCTTGGTGAGCCGGTGATGGCGGATTGGTTCCGTGTCGCGCATGAAGCGGCGCCGGAGGCGCAATTGGTCATCGTCGAGAACTCTCTGCTGACTGGGCGTAAGATTGATTATTTCATGCGGCATGCCAAATTAATCAAGGATGCCGGAGCTCCGATCGGCGGACTCGGCGCACAAGGCCATATCGGCATCATGGAGCCGGAGAAAATTCTGACATCGCTGGACCAGTTGGCGACACTGGGACTGCCGATTTCGATTACGGAATTTGACGTAAAAAGCGTGGACAAAAACCTGCAGGGGGAGATGTTCCGGGATGCGTTGACGGCGTTTTTCAGCCACCCGTCGGTGAATGGCGTGTTGACGTGGGGGTTCTGGGACGGTCAGCACTGGCTGACCGATGCGCCGTTTTTTTACCGGGATTGGACACCGAAGCCCGCGTTGCGGGAATATGAAGAACTGGTGTTCCATAAATGGTGGACGCACGTAAGCGGCAAAACAGACAGCGCAGGCATTTTCTCCGACCGGTGTTTTCACGGCAAGCACAAGGTGGTTGTGCAGTATAACGGCCGGACGACGCAAATCGAGGTCCTCCTTCCTGCCCCGGAGCCGGCCATCACCGTTACCGTCGAATAGCCGGGCAACGCCCTGTGAACGGCGGAACCGCGGTTGGCGGAACGGGCGTCAGTCGGACTTGCTGTCGGAGGACCCTTCGGCCGGTTTGCCCGATTTTTTTCCGGCCGAGAAGAGGTTCCACCAGGCGAAGATGATGACTCCGATGACGATTGCGATATCCGCAACATTAAAGACCGGCCAGCTATAAACGCCGGGAATCCCCATGTCGATGAAGTCTCGAACGCCTTCGACCGGAGCGGGATAGCGGTGGAGCTGAACTGCGGTGAATACCCGGTCGTAGAGGTTGCCGGCCGCGCCGCCGAGGAGGATTCCCAAGGCCCAGCGCGGGGCGTTCTCATGCCGGCAAGACCAAGCCATCACGCCGACGATGGGGATAATCAGCGCCGTGACCAGAAGCAGGAGGGTCGGGTGCTCGCCGCCCATGCCCCAGACCGCGCCCTCATTGATGTGCAGGCTCAGGCGCAGCCAGCCGGGAACGATTGGATAGGTCTGCGTGGGGGTAGCCATCAGCCAGTTGAAGATCCAATGCTTGCTGAGCAGATCCGCCGCCAGCGAGAGCACCGCCATGATCCAGAAGGTTTTCAGTTGCCGATCCTTTGCAGAAAAACAAGCGACGCCATAAATTGCGTCGACCCACCACCGCCATTATCGGCCATCCCCCCGCGTCTGCTTCAGGCTAATTATTACGGGGCGTTCAATCGCCCGAATTTACTCGTTTGACTTTATGATCCGGCCAAAGCGGTCGATCACCAAAAAATGTTTTTTCTCTGCGTGCAGATTGGGATTGTCGCCTATGGTCAAAAGTAGGACCGAGGCCGTACCACCCTGAAATTCCTTGGCCTCGAGATAGTTCGGGCGAATGGCGTAATTGCCGGAACAATCAAGATATCCCCACAACCCGTCTCTTGGCCCCCCCGTTCCGATTGCAGGAGTACCGGGAAGTTTCACCGCGCATAACCCTTCCGAAAAAGCACCGATCTGTTCGAAGGATGGGGGCGTGACGCGCTTTCCGTTTGCATCCAGAAAGCCATACAAGCCATGTTCCGCATACGGGGCGAGTCCACAAACAGATTGGGTGCAACCCGCCAAAAACAGGACAAACCCGGTAAACATGAAGCGCATGAACATGCTTTCCCCTCTCATCGCTTTCAGCCGCGCGTCGCCGGAACGTCCCGACCTCATCCGTTGCGCACCGCCGCCTTTGACGTTTTCAAGTGCATCCGCCCACACGTTACAACCTATCTGGTTCGCGTCGAATGAACAGCAAAGCGCCAGAACACGACTCAGGTGCGTGCCGAATCAATCTTGAACAATCTTATACAAGGTGGCTGGCTGGCATGTTCAACCGCGAGTTTTTATCTCTCTCTTGCTGCACCCAGTTGCCCATAGCACAGCATGGAAGGTAGACTCTTCATCTGCCGGATATATCCCAATATCTTTACGTATTGCCAAAAGGAGTCTGTTTAGCAAATGGTCATGTTTTTCTTTTAATGGAGTGGGATTGGTTGATTTTATTTCGTCCCGAAATTCCGTAATGGCGTCAATCACGTACTGGGGGGCAAACAACAGCAAATTGTTGCAGGTTTGACTAAACGCACGCTGCCCCTCGTCAGTAGAATCACCGATAATAATGCCATTCATACTTTCAATAAAATTCTTATAGTACAGAAGCTTTTCCTTGCGCCACTCCGCTTCACGCTCCTTCTTTCTCGTCAGAAAATAGTTCATGGCGGCAATAAACACGCCGCTGATAAGGCCGCTTGAGAGCGCCACGACTGAGGTATAAAAAATATCGGACATGTTGATTCTCGAATAAACCGTTGTGTTCAACCACTACTTTTATTTGAGGGCTTTGACGGCGGTGTCGAAGGCGCTGTGGATGTCCACGAAGGTGTTGATGCCGAGTTGATGCATGATCCGGCGGCAGCTCGGACGCTCCACCCAGATCGACATCCGCCCGCCCGTCTCCTCCATCTTCGAGGAGAGACGCGCGATGGTCCCGACAAACATTGAACTCACCCAGTCGGTGCGCAACATCAGGCAGAGCCGCGTCTGCGCCGTCGCCGGGAAGTTCTCCGCCCAGCGCCGGAACGCCTCCGTCAACGCCATATCCCCCTTGCCCTTGACCTCGACAAACCGCAGCCCCTCGCGCGTCTCCTCGAAAATCCCGCTCCCCCGGCTCTTGCGGTACAGCACCGCCTTCACCCGGTTCCCGGTTTCGTTGTATTCGAGGATGTCCACGATCTGCAGGATCTGGATGATGCCCCGCTGCCGTTCGCGGTTGACCGGCGCTTCGCGCAACTTCTGCAGCATGGCGTTCGCCGCGAAACCGGGACCATTGTCCTCAACCTCCAGCCGGAAAAATGCCTTGTTCAACTCCATGCGGATGCGGACCTGACTGCGTTCTTGATCGCGGCAGCCGTGATCGAAGGCGTTGGTGACCAGTTCGGTGAAGGTCGTCTGCACGTAGCCCTGAAATTCGGGGTCGGCCTGCTCCTGCTCCAACCGGTCGGCGATCTCCTGCGCGATCAGGTGCATGTATTCACGCCAACTGCCGCGCATCACGATCTCCACCGGCTGTACCCCCTGCCAGTGTTCCAGTTGCTCCATTACCGGCGGGACATCTTCCGTCTCATGCCGGGCGGACTCCAGCGTGCGCTCAAGGTCCTCGACAACCTCCTGCGGCTCCTGATAGCGGCTGTTGGGGTTGCGCTGGGTCATCTTCTTCACGATCCGGCGGATCGGCGCGCTGACGTCGTTCCCGGTGATCTGCGGGAAGTTGCGGTTGAGATGCATCGAGATCGTTTCAAGCGCCGACTCGCCCTGATACGGCGGATGCCCGGTCAGCATTTCGAAAAAGACGCAGCCGAGGCTGTAAATGTCGCTGCGGATGTCGACCTTCTTGCGTCCCAGCGCCTGCTCCGGCGAGATGTAGGCGGGCGTCCCGATGGCGGTTCCGGTTTCATCGCTTTTGTGGGAACTGACGGTCTTGGCAAGGCCAAGATCGATCAATTTCGGCGTGCCGTCCTCCCGCACGATGATGTTCTTCGGCGAGATGTCACGGTGAATGATTCCGATTTCATGGGCGTATTGCAGCGCTTGCGCACACTTGATGACGATCTTCGCCGCGTTGGCTTCCGGCAGGGGGCCGCTGTCGCGGATGATCGCGCTCACCGTCCGCCCCTCCACCAGCTCCATCGCAAGAAAATACTGCCCGCCGGAAGAACCGACCTCATAGGCCGTGGCGATGTTCTCGTGGTTGAGCTTTGCCGCCAGCCGGGCTTCGCGCATGAAACGCCGGACGTAGTCCGGATCCTGACTGAAGCGCGGCAGCAGCACCTTGAGCGCCAGAATGCGATCCAAGGAGAGTTGTTTGGCGCGGTAGGTCGTCCCCATGCTGCCGCTTCCGAGCTTTTCGAGGATTTCGTACCCGGCAAGGATCTGTTGATTCGGTTGCGCCTGGATCAGGCAGGAGAGCGAAGAGCGCTGGCCGGCGGTGATCCAGCCCCAGCGGTGAAGTTTTCCGGGGACGTCGTGGGCTTTTGCCGGATTTTGCAGGATTTCATCGAGCAGGCGACCGGCCTGCAGGGCCGTGATCAGGTTCTGGTCGCGTGCCAGACGCAGGGCAAAGAGGTCGCGCGGCTGAGGCAGATTCTGGTCCACGGAAAACTTCCCGTTGGCCGGATATTCCAGCACGGGCGTTTCGTCCGAGGAGATCTCCTCGGCCAGAGAGGCGAAAAACGCGGCAGGAATCCAGTCATCGTTGGTCTGGGGCCAGACGGGGGTGTCCGCCCCCAATTCCCCGTTTTTCACCAGATGAGCCAGTTCCTTGCCCGGAATCGGTCCCTGCAGCCAGCGTTCGGCGTAATAGTAAATTTCCATGTCGTTATTGTACAGAATTACAGATATTTGCAAGCAGAAAATCACGGCGGATAATGCGGGTGTTTTGATGTTGCGTTATTTTGAAACGAGGTTAGAATACGTCAAAAACACAGGAATATCGTATGCCAGTCAACAATGACCTGACCGATGCGCTTTTCCATAAGATTGCGGCCTATGTCTATGACGTATGCGGGATCCACCTCACCGAGCGCAAACGGGAGCTGGTGAACACCCGCATCGGAAAGATCATCCGCGAGAAAAACCTCAAGGGCTTCCGCGAGTACTACGATCAGCTCACCAGCGACACCACCGGCGAGGCGGTTAGCGAGTTGATGAATGCGATTTCGACCAACCTCACCTCGTTTTTCCGCGAGAGCAAGCATTTTGATTATCTGGAGCATCAACTGATGCCGCAGATCCGGGAGCGGGCGCTGAAAAGCGGCAATCTGCGCTTCCGGGCCTGGAGCGCGGGCTGCAGCACCGGGGCGGAGGTCTATACGATGGCGATGGTGATCCTGAATACCATCCCCGATATCCTGACTTGGAATGCCCGGTTTCTGGCCACGGACATCGACACCAATGTCATGCAGACCGGCGCCGAGGGGGTATACAACAAGGAGATGGTCAAGCCGGTTCCGCTGAACTACCTCTCGAAGTATTTTCAGCGTTCGGCCGACGGCGCGCGCTACCGGATCAAATCGATTCTGCGGAATATGGTGCGGTTTAAATACCTCAATCTGATCGAGCCGTTTCCATTTAAAGGCAAATTTGATATTATTTTCTGCAGGAATGTGATGATTTATTTCGATAAGACAACCCAGCAAAACCTGGTGGATAAATTCAGCGCGGCGCTGAACCCCGGCGGGGTGCTTTTTATCGGACATTCGGAAGGGCTGAGCGGCTTGAAACACAACCTGAATTACATCAAACCGACGATTTATCAGAAAAAATAACTCCGGTAACCCATTGTAATTCAAGATTTTATTTCAATTTCACCATAAACTCCACAAATAATCCCCAAAAAAAACTAACACTTTCGAGGGTTTTATGGCATATTGGTGACAGAAACTCCCGGGTGCGCAGGTGCCGGCACCGGGTCTGCTTTGTTATGATTCAATGTTTACGAGGTTCATTTTTCATATACTTTTTTCCACAGGAGACCGCGCAAATGCAATCCAGAGACAGGTGGGTCAATTGGGACCAGCTTGCCGTAGGTGAGGATTTCTGGGACATGATGGAAGAGGTCGATGAGCGTCGGGTCGGCGAGATCAAGGAGCAGCGTCAGATGGAAGACATCCGCCGCGTCCACGAGCGCCGTCTCTCGAAGATGAAGATCGACCGCGAGAAGTTCATGAGCGAAGAGCCCTATTCCTTTATGTGCAAGATTCCGGTAAGCTGAACCTCCGGCTGTAACCGGATCAAGAATGTCGTACAAAATGAAGCCCGATCCGAAAGGACCGGGCTTCATGCTGTTTCTCTGCCTGAGGTTCATCCTTCCCGGTGGCCGTGGGGGCGGCGGTTGTTCTGAGCGCCGCGCTGGCGCTGGCCGGGGGATGTGGCGCGGGGGCGAGGGGGGCTCCGTGCCGGTCCGATGCCCCGGAATAGCGGCTTTGCGTGCGCAATCCCCTTTTGCCCGTTTGTGCGGTGCGTATACTATGGCACGGGAGTGGTCTTTCCCGATACTTCTTTTGAATGAGGATGAAGGCAATGTCGACCAATCAATTGCGTCTGGCGGAATTGTTCAGCGATCATGCGGTGCTTCAGCGGGATATTATGATTCCGGTCTGGGGATGGATGCAGCCTCTTTCGCCGGTGACGGCGACCCTGGGCGGGGCGCAGGCGCAGACGCTGGCTGGTGCGGACGGGAAATTTCTGGTGCGGTTGCCGGCTCTGCCGGCGGGCGGTCCGTATGAGTTGGTCGTGGAAGCGCCGGTGGAGAAGCAGAAGGTAATTGTGAAGGATGTCTGGGTTGGCGAGGTCTGGCTGGCTTCGGGACAGTCGAATATGGAGTGGACGCTCAGTCAGGTGGCGATCGAAACCGATACGTCCCTTTGCTGCGATGGCGTGCGGATGGCTTACATTCCGCATAATGCCTTTGCCGGCCGGCAAAGCGCGGTCGAAACCCGTTGGGAGGTTGGCGATGGCGAAAATAACCTCTCGGCCTTCAGTGCGGTCGGATATTTCTTTGCCCGTCGGCTGCATGAGGAGCTTGGAGTCAAGGTCGGCGTCATCAATTCTTCGTGGGGGGGGACGATCGTGGAGGCGTGGACCAGCCGCGAGAGCCTGGCGCGCAACGCCGGTACCGCCCCTTGGCTTGCCAGTTATGAAAACACCACCCACGGCCTCCCCTACTGGCAGGGGCGCAATCAGCCGGCAGAGTCCGCCAAAGCTTCGCCTTATCCGGCCGATCCCGGCAACGGAGCGCTCGGGCAGGGCTGGGCGAATACGGACTTTGATGACGGCGACTGGCCGCAGATGAAGCTTCCCAACCCCTGGACGACACAGGGGCACAAGAAGAGCGGCGTATTTTGGTTCCGCCTTTCGGTGGACGTGCCGGCGGATTGGGCGGGACGCGAATTGACGCTCAATCTCGGCGCAATTGACAAGCAGGACATCACCTACTTCAACGGCGTGCAGGTCGGAGCGCTCGGCACCGGGTTTGAGGAGTGCTACTGGAATCGTCCGCGCACCTACACGGTTCCGGGCAATCTCGTCAAGGCCGGCAAGAATGTGATTGCGGTGCGCGCGGATTCCTTCGCCTACGATGGCGGACTGATCGGCCCGGCGAACCGGATGAAGCTGGAAGCGACCGGCGGCGGTGCGGCGATTTCGTTGGCAGGCGAGTGGCGCTACCGGATTGAGCATGATTTCGGTCTGGTGACGATTGTGCCGTCGATGCAGACCCCGCCCGGCCCCGGTACGCCGAACAGCCCGGGTATGCTCTTCGACAACATGATTGCGCCGTTGCTGCCGTATGCGCTGCGCGGGGCGATCTGGTATCAGGGTGAGTCCAACGCTAACGACGGTTTTGCGGCGAATTGCGACCGTTACTGCGAAGCCCTGAAGTCGATGATCCGCGACTGGCGTTTTTACTGGGGGCAGGGCGATTTCCCCTTCCTGCAGGTGCAACTGGCGAATTTTCTGATGCCGCAAAATTATCAGGACGCCAGCGTCTGGGCGCGGCTGCGCGAGTCGCAACGGCTGGCGCTGAGCGAGCCGGAAACCGGCATGGCTGTTATTATCGATGTGGGCGATGCGGACAATATTCATCCGGCCGACAAAAAGACCGTCGGCCACCGGCTGGCGCAGTGGGCCTTGGCCAAGACCTACGCCAAGCACATGGTCGCCTCGGGGCCGTTGTATCAGTCCATGGCGATTGAAGGCGGAAAGATCCGTCTGCGCTTTGACTGCGTTGACGGCGGACTGGTGGCCAAGGGGGGGGTGCTCAGGAACTTCGTGATCGCGGGGATGGACAAGACCTTCCACGAGGCGGTTGCGCAGATTGACGGCGCGAGCATTCTGGTCAGCAGCCCGGAGGTGCCGGCACCGCTGGCGGTGCGCTTTGCTTGGGCTGACAATCCCGAGGGGTTCAATTTGTACAATGCCGCCGGACTTCCGGCTTCCCCCTTCCGTACCGATAGCTGGTAGTTTTGACGGAGCAGATGCAGGAATGAAAAACGAGAGCAAACTGTTGGCGACGGCCGTTGGCAAGGTGAGGTTGCAGAACCCGATTCTGAGCGCTTCCGGCACCTTCGGCAGCGGCAAGGAATACGCCGATTTCCTAAATCTCAAAACCCTCGGCGCGGTCGTCACCAAGAGCGTGACGCTGAAGCCGACGCGTGGCAATCCGCCGCCGCGGGTGGTGGAGACCCCTGCGGGGATGCTCAATGCCATTGGCCTGCAGAACGAGGGGTTGGAGTATTTTCTGAAGACCCTTCTGCCGCCGCTGAAGAAGAACGCGCGTCTGGTGGTTGTCAACGTGGCGGGTAAGTGCGAGGACGATTACCTGAAAGCGGCGCAGGGGTTGGACGGGTCCGGGGTGGCGGCGCTGGAGATCAATATTTCCTGCCCCAACGTCAAAGAGGGCGGCATGGCTTTCGGCGTCTGCGGGGAGGCGTCAGCGAAGTTGGTGCGCAAGCTCAAACAGGTCACCAGCCTTCCGCTTTGGGTCAAACTCTCGCCGAACGTCACGGACATCGCCGCTATCGCCCGCGAGATTGAGGCGGCTGGCGCGGATGCGCTGGTAGCGGCGAATACCTTCCTCGGAATGGCGATCAACATCGAGAAGCGCAAACCCATTCTGGCGAACGTCACCGGCGGAATGTCCGGGCCGGCGGTACATCCGCTGGCGCTGCGCTGCGTGTATCAGGTGGCGAAGGCGGTACGGTGCCCCGTCATCGCCTGCGGCGGGGTGTGCAGCATCCGCGAGGTGGTGGCCTTCCTGTTGGCGGGCGCGTCGGCGGTGGAGGTGGGGATGTGGAATTTTGTGGAGCCCGGCGTCACGGCCCGGCTGATCGAGGAACTGGCTCTCTGGTGCCGTGAACACAAGACGACGGTGAAGGATCTGATTGGAGCCTTGGAGAGCTGACGAGCCGCGAATGCAGGCGCGCTCCCCAAGTTGTCGTTTCTTTCAGGCCAAGGATCTGCCCGGCCCGGCACCGTCCGGAACCGGGCTTTTTCATTCCCGGGGCGAACCGGCTTCTCTCTGCGGGTGGGTTATCTTTTTCCGATAAACGTTGTTGCGGCAAAGCTCTTTTCGTATAATTCATGGCGATGTGACCGGAAGGTTTCACGCGAAGGAACGGATTATGCATTGCAACATCTCAGAGGCTGCCGGCTTCTTCCGGTTTGCCGTTAAGGGGGCGGTGCTGGCGGGAACGTTTTTTTTGAGCGGATGTCTGGGGGGGCAGGCGCAGAAAACCGCCGGCAAACAACCCCAGCCAGTACCACCGGCCGCGAATACGGAACGCAAGTCTCCGGAGTGGCAGGCCGACCGGTATAGCGATCCGACCGCCGCGCAAAATAAGGAAGCTCCCAAGGGCTGCCCGACGCAGGATACCGCAATCCGGATGGCGATGGGGCAGATTTTGCAGAAATACGGCCGGGAATCCCTGAATCGGCAGTTGCCGCTGGTTGCCGCGGTTGATGACAAGGGCGTCTGGACGGTATCCGGGACCCTTCCGCCGCTGACGGAGGGGCGCGTGTCGAAGGTGCGGATCGACAGTAGGACCGGGAAGGTCCTCTCCGTAAAATAACCGTTGCTGGCAGGTGCGGGCCGGCGTACAGCCGCGCATGCAGGGGCGTGCGGCCCCCGCTCGGGGCGAATTACGGTCGAGTCGGCTGGGATACCACTATCGGGAGGGACGGGATGCGGCAGCGGCTCGTAATCTGGCGGTTGGGGAATCTGTTTCTGATACTGACGGCGGCGGTATTTTTCCTGCTCATTCCCGCCGGAACGCTCATCCGGTATCTCAGTGATCCGCAGAACGGGCAGCCGGGCGTCTCCCGCTTCGCGCATGATCTCTTTCTTGACCTCACCCCGAAGTATCAGAAATGGGCGGTGACGCGCATCGCGGACACACGCGCCGAACATCTCGGCACCAACAATATCTCCGGCACGGAATGGCCGCTCTTCGGATCGGTCTTTTATCTCTGGGCCGTGGAGTCGCTGCAAAAAAGCTGGCAGGAGGATCCTCGGGTTCTGCCCTTTGAGCCGGCGAAGTATGCGCGCGGCGCCATTGAGGCCGCGACGGCGCTGCTGCTGGATGAGAAACACGCCGGATGGGTGAAAAAACATTGGGGCGCGGACTATCTGACCCGGCAGGATCTCTTCTATCGCGCCTTGCGCATTTCGGCCCTCACCAGTCACCGCAATCTCACCGGAAGCAATGCTCATCTGCTGATGCTGCGGCAGGAAACGGCCGCCCTTGCCGCCGAAATCGACCGCTCCCCGCAGGGCCTGCTTGATGATTATCCCGGTGAATGCTACCCGGCAGATGTGCTGATGGCATGGCATGTGATCGCTCGCTCGGGAAAAGCGACCGGTGACGATTACGATCCATTGCTGGCGCGGGGGAAGCGTGCTTTCTCGGGTGCGCTTCTGGACCGGCACGGGTTGATTCCCTTTTGCTCGGAGGCGGTGAGCGGAGCGATGATTCTGGAGTCGCAGGGTTGCGGCAACGCATACGTCGGATTCTGCGCGCCGGATTTCTGGCCGCAGGATGCTAAGGACTGGTATGCGCGTTTCGAGGAGCGCTTCTGGGATGTGCGCCATGGCGTCCGGGGCTTTCGCGAGTTTGCGCGGGACGTGACGGATAAAGACTGGTACATGGATGTTGATTCCGGGCCGGTTCTGACGGGGCTTGGTGTCTCCGCCAGCGCCTTTGGCCTCGCCGCCGCCCGCAAAAATGGCCGTTTCGATCACGCCCTGCCGCTGACGGGCGAACTGCTGGTTGCTTCCTGGCCGCTGCCGGACGGGACGCTGTTGCTGCCCCGGTTGCTCTCCAACGCCGCGGATGCGCCGCTCCTTGGCGAGGCCGCGATTCTGTTTGCCGTTACGGCCCAGCCCGCGCCCGGCTTCGAAATTCGTGCCACCGGCGGGACGTTGCCCTATTTTGTGTACGGTGTCTGGTTCCTGTATCTGCTCTTGGGCGTGTTGCTGGCAATGGGGGGGATTCGCCGCTTCCGGGTACAGATTGCGCTGGCAGATCAGCTGCCAGACTCGGCGGCGAACGTCGACAAGGGCAGGCCCGTTTCCCGGCGGATGATCCTGAAAAAACGCGGTGCCTCGGTGCAATTCGCCATATGGCTGGGGTTGCTCCTCGTGGGCGGGGCGTTGTTCCTCGGGAACTGGGTACTGCCCGGGAGTCTGCTTCTGGCGCTGAGCCAGTTCTTCCCGCGCGGCCGGGTTCGGCGCACGGCCGAAGATACTCCCATGGCGTAAGGCCGGGCTATGGGGGCGGACTGGTAGCTGCGTTTGGAGGTACAAATGCGAAGCGCGCGAGAAATGGCGCTTGCGGCAGTGCGCTCATGCGTGTTGGGCTTGTCCCGTTTTGAGGGTCGTGCGGTGCAGGGTGGGCAGCCGGTCGCAGATAGAATTACTTCATGTGGTTTTTGTGATCAATGCCGTTTGTGCTCTTTTGGCTGACTTTCCGGCACGAATCGGGGCCTACCGGCATAGGGTGCGCACTGCGGCGATCAGCGTCTGCAGTTCGGTGTCGGAGGTGATATAAGGCGGCAGGAGGTACAGAACCTTGCCGAACGGCCGCAGCCAGACGCCCATCTGCAAGCACACCTGCTGCAGCCGCTCCCGGTCCGGCAATTGCCTCATCTCCACCGCGCCGACCGCCCCCAGCACCCGTACCCCGGCAACCAACGGCGATTCGATGCAAGGACTCAGTCCTTCCCGCAGCGCGGCCTCGATCCGGCGGACATCCGCCTGCCAGTCGTAACTTTGCAGCAGCTCCACGCTTGCCAGTGCCACCGCGCAGGCCAGCGGGTTCGCCATGAAGGTCGGACCGTGCATGAAGGCTCCGTCGTGGGCACTCACCCCGCGCCCCACCTCCCCCGAAGCCAGCACCGCCGACATGGTCAGATAGCCGCCGGTCAACGCTTTGCCGATGCAGAGCAGATCCGGTTCGATTCCCGCCCATTCGCAGGCGAACATTTTTCCCGTCCGTCCGAAGCCGGTCGCCACCTCATCTGCAATCAGCAGGACATCGTACTGCTTGCAGAGCGCCCGCGCCCGGCGCAGGTATTCGGGATGGTACAGCCACATTCCTCCCGCGCCCTGCAGGATCGGCTCGAGAATCAGCGCCGCCAATTCGTCATGATGCTCCTCCAGCATCCGCTCCAGATCGCGGCAGCTTTGGTCGTCAAAGGGCGCGTGGAAGGCACAGGACGGGCGTTCGGTGAAGAGCTGGTGCGGCAGATAGCCGGCAAAGAGGGTGTGCATGCCGGTGTCTGGGTCGCAGACCGCCATCGCTCCGGCCGTGTCGCCGTGATAGCCGCCTTTGAGCGCGAGAAAACGGCGCTTGTCCGGCCGTCCCAGTCCGTGCCAGTATTGAACCGCCATTTTTAGCGCCACTTCCACCGCCACCGAGCCGGAGTCCGCATAAAACACATGTTGCAGGTTTTGCGGCACGATCTTCAGCAGCGCCCGCGTCAGCTCCACCGCCGGTGTGTGCGTCAGGCCCGCGAACATCACATGCGCCATTTCCCCCAGTTGCCGCTCCAGAGCGCGGTTGAGGACCGGATGATTGTAGCCGTGCAGCATGCACCACCACGAACTGATGCCGTCGATCAGTTCCCGCCCGTCAGCGAGTTTGAGCCGAGCCCCGTGCGCACTGCTCACGTGCAGCACGCTGGATGCATTCACCGCCGCCGCGTAAGGATGCCAGAGGTGGGCGTGATCGAAGCTCAGCAGGTCATTCATGATGGGTTCCTTCATTCCGGTGCAAAGGCGCAAGTCAGCATGCGGGAATATTATAGCCGGCCCGGCGGCATTGGGTAGGCGGCAGGCACAAAAATGCGGCGACCCGCCGGAAGGCGAACCGCCGCGCATTGGGATCTTTCGCGCCCCGGCCGGAGCGTCGCCGGGACTATGACTTCCAGAGACCGTGAATGTTGCAGAACTCGCGCGCGCTCACGGGTTTGTCGAAACATTTTTCGCAGATCTGGAAGTGCGCCACTGGCTCTTCGCCGGGCTTGAGATAGACTCGCTGCACCTTCTTGTCGCCAATGGTCAGTTCAATCCACTCGATGAAGTGTTCGGGGGTCATTGGATGCAACGTGCTGCCAACGGTGACCTTGTAGCCCTTTTCGGTCTTCTCGATCAGCGGAACATGCTTCTCTTTGCTGCTGTCGGCGGTCTTTTCCTCAAACTTCTTCATCGCCTGCCCGCAACAGGAAAGCTCCCCGCCGCTGCCGTGAATGACCTCGACAATGTTGCCGCACAGTTCGCACTTATAGATGCCTTTAAAATCCGCCATTCTGTTTCTCCTGAAATGTCGTTTTGCGTGCAAAAACCGATTCAGCTACGACGGGCCGGATCAAACCGGCTTTCCTCCGGCGCTTACCAGTTCTCCGCGAGGATTTCAAAATGCGCCGTCGGATGGTTGCAGGCGCCGCAGACCTTGGGCGCACTGGTTCCTTCGTGCAGCCAGCCGCAGTTGATGCAGCGCCAGATCACCGGTTGCGGACGGGTGAAGACCAGTCCCTTTTCGATGTTGCCGGCCAGCGCCAGATAACGCTTTTCATGCTGCTTTTCCGCGATGGCGATGTTGCGGAAAACTTCGGCGATGTCCGCAAAACCTTCTGCGTCCGCGATCTTGGCGAAGCCAGGGTACATTGTTTCCCATTCGTAGTGCTCGCCGCCAGCGCCTTCCAGCAGATTTTCGCGGGTTTTGGCGATGGGGCCGAACGGGAAGGCCGCATCGGGCAGAATGCCGAGGACGCCGCCATCCATGAACTTGAAGAGTCGCTTGGCGTGCTCCCGTTCCTGATCGGCGGTCTCCTCGAAGATCTCGCTGATCTGGCGGAAGCCCTCCTTCTGGGCGGCGCCGGCAAAGTACGTGTAACGGTTGCGGGCCTGCGATTCGCCGGCGAAGGCGGTCATGAGATTGACGGCGGTCTTGGAGTTCTTGAGATCCATGGTTAATCCTTTCCTGAAAAAAAGAGTGATACCGGAAAAACGAAACCAATTTCGTCTGACCCTCGCCGCACCGCAAGATGCCCGGCGCAGGTTCGGCGGGGCAGGAACGGTCGGGGCGGCAGTTCAAATAATATAAAGAGAGTAGCATTTTTTCGCCAGCAAAAAAATACGGGCGCCACAAAAAAATCTATTCTGGCTGCAGAAGGGGGGACATGGTGTCCGATAACATATCTATCAGCCGGTAGGGTATCCGGGTTCCGCGCCGGTGTTTGCGGCCGGACGGAAGAGGCAGAGGAGGATTTGTCATGTCCAGTTCCACAGCATCGGGTGCCATGTCGCTTCTGAGCAACTACGGCGGCAACTCCAACATCGTCAGCGCGATGGTGAAGGAGCAGGAGCAGAATCAGGCGCAGGCAGAGGAGATCGCCAGCCTCCGCAAGCAACTGGCGGCGCTGAAAACGTCCTCCGCCACCGATACCAGCAGCAGCGCCACCAACAGCCAGCTATTGAGCCAACTGGCCGCGCTGGGAAATTCCGGCATGTACGGCAACAACCTGATGAATAATGGCATGATGAACCCGATGTTGAATGGCATGAACTCCCTGTATGGGATGAATGGCTACAACAATGGCGGCAATGCCCTTTCCTCCCTTCTCAGCAGCAGCAAACCGGTCAATGGCGCGTCCATCGAAGCAGCCATGCAGCAAAACGCCAAAGCGCTGCAGGAAAAACTTGCGGCGATCTGCAAGACAAACAACATCGACACGAAGCAGGATGTCACCCTCAACCTTGATTCCTCGGGGCAGGTGGTGGTGACCAGCAGCGGCAGCGACAAAGACAAGCTGCAGACGGCGTTGCGGGCCGACAGCACCTTCACGCAACTCTTCCGCGACACCAAGATGATGAGCGATTACGTGACGAAAATGAAGAAGACGGCCGCCAGTTGATGGGCCGCTACAGGATAAAATCCGCCCGTTCCCCCAAGACCGAACGGATCAGTCAAAAGCCGCATCCCTTACGGGATGCGGCACATTTTTTCGTCTGCTGCGCTGGGCTGCAATCGCCTTCTTAGTGGCTGTTGGGTGGCACGCTCATCCCGCCGGGGATCAACTCGGCGCTGATATCGATGCAGAGAACGCAGGGGACGTGATCCGCGGTTGTGAAGCGCACCGAATAGGTCACGCATTCCTCACCGGTAGCCGAGGAGATATACGGGTCGGATACATACTTATTCAGCCCCGTCTGCAGCCAGAGGAAGTAGTCCTTGAGCGACAAATCCTCGCCTTTGCGGGCAGGGCGGAAGATGTAGCGGCGCTTGCGGATGGTGCTGTCCGGCTGGCCGACGGTATCGGTGATGCTCACGCCCGAATCGTTCAGGATATACAGAAACTGCACCCGCTCGAATTGCCGGATCAGCCGCTGCAGCGTGCAGTCCAGCTCCGGCAGGCTCACCTTAACCAGATCGTCGTAGATTTCGTTGATTTCCTGCATATTTCCGCGAATGCTCGCCCGCCGGTGGGTCTGCACCAGATGCGAATGCTTGCGGTATTCGCCGGCCATCTTCTGCATCGCCTCGCGGCAGCCGTGATTGGTGTTGATATTTTCGAAGGAATGCGCACGCGAGTACAGAAACCCCTGATGCAGGTCGATGCCCATCTCCATGCACGAAAGCGCTTCGCCTTCGGTCTCGATGCCTTCGGCCACCACCAGCACCCCGGTGCGGTGCGCCAGGCCGGTCAGGGCACGCACGACCTCAAGTTGCCACTTTTCCCGGTTCACCATGCTGATGAGGCTGCGGTCAATCTTGATGAGATCGGGTTTGATTTCGACGATGCGGATCAGCCCCGAGTACTGGGAACCGACGTCGTCGATGGCGATCAGCATGCCGCTGCCCCGGCAATAATCCAGAAAATCGGCGTAGGCGTTCTCCTGAATCAGCACCGATTCCAGCACCTCGATGATGATGCGGTTGGCGGGGATGTCCAGCCGGCTCAACTGCTGGTCAAACCAGACGTAATCCGGAAGCTGGTCGAGCAGGCGGTTGCCGATGTTCAGCGAGATCAGCGTGTCGGGGTAGGCGTCCTTGATCCGGCTGAAATTTTCCAATGCTTTTCGGATGCAAAGAAGCTCAAGTTCGCCCAGACAGCCGGCGATCTCCGCCGCCCCGAAGAGCTCGAGCGGGGGAATTAACTCTCCGCTGCCGGGATCAATGCCGCGCGTCAGTGCTTCCAGAATCTGGATGGACTGTCGCCGCACCGATACAATCGGTTGGAACCACACTGCCAGTGATTCGCTTCTGAGAATCCGTTCTATATCGACGTTACGCACATTCAAAATTCCGCTGGTCTGAATGATGGTTTCCTCGTGTGAACTGTCACGACACGTCACTGTTACAATTTACCCGTTTCTGATTTCCATAAATACCACCTCATCAGCGAAATGTCAACAACAACTTATCAAAAAGTAAAAATATAGTACAACTTTTATCCGAAAGTGGTGTTGATATGATATTGAATTTGTGTGCTATACGCTTGATGTATAGCGCAACCCGTTTGTTATCAATGAGCAGGAGGCCTTTATGGTCGTTTGTCTCGATAATGAAAGCGGATGCCTTGCGTGAGGGCATCCGGTGAATTTGGGAGCAATCAGGATTATCGAGTTTGAGGGCGGGTGATATCGGGCCGTATGGTTTCAAGGGGCGGGATTTGTCCGCTGGTCAAACATCAATGTCGTCTTTTGCGGCGTAGGCGCGGATTGTCTGTTCAGAGATGGCTTGCCAGGAGAAAGCGGTTTCCGCCGCCACCCGCCCGTTGCGCCCCAGCCAGCGCGCCATTTCCGGCTCCGCCAGCAGGCCGCCCAGTGCGTCACCGAGTCCGCTTTCGTAGCAGCGCAGACCGTTGGCTTTGTCATAAACCATTTCACCCGCCGCGCCATCGCCGCTGACGATCACCGGCTTGCTTGCCGCCCAAGCCTCGAGGGCAACCACCCCAAATGGGTCGTATCGGTATGGCAGGCAGACGACATCCGCCGCCGCGTATAGGGCTTGCAACTCAGCGGCCTTCGGCCAGCCGGCAAAGCGAACTGCCTCCGAAAAGCCATCCGCTTGCGCCTCGGCTTCCAACCTGCCGCGCATCTCGCCCTCGCCCGCGAAGACCAGTTTTGCCTGCGGAACCCTGCGCAACGCTTCGGAAAATGCCCGCAGCAGAACCTCCGGTCCCTTCCGGAAGCTCAATGTTCCGACAAAGAGCGCCACCGGCTGATCGGCCGCAATCCGGAGCACGGCGCGCATCCGGGCGGCGTCCTCCGGCGCGGGGGTGAAGCGTGTGAGGTCGATGCCATGATAGATGACCCGCAGCTTCCACTCCGGGCAGCGGTAGAGCAGATCGACCTGCCGGCGAACCTCATGGCTGACGGCGATCACGGCGTCGGCCTTCTGGGTCGCGGCGGCTTCGAGGTCCGCGATCTCCCGTGCCTGCCCGTTTTCGGGCCAGCTTCCGGAGCGGCCCCATTCGGTTGTATGAAAGGTGACGACAAAGCGGCAGTCGTTGCGTACCGCCTCACCCGCCTGTAACGTCAACCAGTCGTGACAGTGTACGAGGTCGAAGCCGCCGCAGGTCTTGGCAACCTCGCTGAAGTAATACTCCAGCGAGCGGTTGAAGGCACGGACTTCTTCCAGAAAATTCCCATGCCGCGCACAGGGACAACGGTGGTAGCGGACGCCGAAGATGAAGTCCTCCAGCGGTTGTCCCGCCCCCTGCCGGGTGAAGAGGTGGACCTCATGCCCGAGCGCTGCCAGCGCTGCCGCAAGGTCGGATACATGCGCCGCGACGCCGCCGATCTCGATGCCGTACCGTGCTTCCCAGGAAAAAAGTGCGATCTTCATAATGCGCGATCCCCGAACCGGTGGTTGAATACTCCCCTGCGGATCTATCGGCCGAAATCCCAGAAAAATTGAGCCTAACTGCTACAATATCAATATGTTAAATTACGTAACACTCTTGACTTTTTCCATGCGGATTCCTATAGTTCCCCGTGGGGATCGTGCCAAAATGACAAGGGCCTGATTATGCGGAATTCTTCCGTTTCCATAGTGACGTATTCGGTTATTCTGCCGCTGCGGTTTTTCGCTGTCGCAAAGGCGAGGTCGGCGGCTTGTCTGCGCGGACTGGTATGCTTGCTGGCGGTATTTCTCGGGGTTGTTGCCCTGCCGGGAGCGCGGGCGGCGGACACGCTCTCGCCGGACGACGACTATCAGATGCGCAAGTTCATCTACGAAGGGTCGGAGCTGTTGGCGACGGGTGACACCGCCCGCGCACTGGCGCGTTTTAATAGTGCCATGAAGCTTGCGCCCGAGAATCCCGACTGTTATTACTGGCGTGCGCTGGCGTACTGCGACCTGCAGAACTTCGGGATGGCCGAGAAAAACGCCGAAACCGCCGTTGGCCTCAACGCCAATCAGGCGCGCAATTGGCTGCTCTGGGGGCAGGCGCTGCTGTACGAGGGCAAGTACGAAGATGCGACACAGAAGCTTGAAAAGGCCTTCCGGCTGGAGCCGAACAACTACATTGCGGCCTATAATCTCGGGCGCTGCTACTTTCACGGGTTTCCCGATAATAACCAGCGCCTCAACATCGCCACCCGCTACTTCAAGAAAACGACCGAGCTCAATGACGAATTTGTTCCGGCGCGTTATTACCTTGGCTGTATCTATCTCGAATCCGGGCAGTTGCAGCTTGCCCAGACCCTGCTCAACTGGGTGATCGTCCGCGATCCGCAGAACGTTGACGCGCATTATCGCCTCGCCCTTGCCTTCCGCCGCGACAATCACATCGCGCAGGCGGAGAAGGAATTCATGGAGACGCTGTCCCTCGACCCGAACCATTACGAGAGCAATCTGCAACTGGGGCATATCTACCTGATTGACAAGCCCAGCCGCGAGAAAGCCCTGCAGCACTTTAATGCATTCCTGCAGCTTGCGCCCGATAAACACCCCTGGCGGGAGCGGATTGAAGACCTCCTCAAGCGCGATCGCGAAAAGCGCCGGGCGGCGACGGGAGCCAACTGATCATGCCCGCCTGCGCGATCCTGCTGGTGGACGATCACGAGGCCACCCGCGACACACTCGCTGAAGTTCTGGAGGATGCCGGTCATCTGGTCGTCCTCGCCAAGGATTTGACCACCGCCTGCAAGCAGCTCGATGCCCGCCCCTTTGATCTGGTTCTGTCCGACCTGATGCTGCCCGACGGCAGCGGTCTGGAGGTGCTCAGCCGCAGCAAGGCGCTGCACCCGGCTACGCCGGTGGTGATGATTACCGGCCACGGTTCGATCGAGAATGCCGTCGAGGCGACCCGGCGCGGGGCGTATGAATACCTGACCAAGCCCGTCGACCTCAACAAGCTGCGGGTGATCGTCAAGAATGCGCTGCATCTGGCGGAGCTGGAGCGGAAGGTCGAGACTGCCGGCGCGCTGGACAACATTGTCGGCCGCTCGGAGGGCGCGGCGCGCGTCAAGGAATGCATCAAGCAGATTGCGCGCACTGATGTTACCGTCCTGATCGAGGGGGAGAGCGGGACGGGAAAGGAACTGGTCGCCAATGCGATTCAGGGGCTGTCGGTGCGGGCGGGTGGGCCGTTTGTGAAGGTCAATGTCGCGGCGCTATCGCGGGAGCTGGTGGAGAGTGAGCTCTTCGGCCACGAACGGGGGGCGTTCTCGGGCGCGATCCGGCAGCGCAAGGGGCGCTTCGAACTCGCCGACGGCGGCACGCTATTTCTCGACGAGATCGGCGAGATGCCGCTGGAGATGCAGGTCAAGCTGCTGCGCATCCTGCAGGAGCGGGAATTCGAGCGCGTCGGCGGCACCGAGACCATTCCCATTGATATCCGTTTGATCTGCGCGACCAACCGCGATCTGCGTGCGATGGTTGCCGAGGGCACCTTCCGCGAAGATCTTTATTACCGCATCAACGTGGTGAAGATCCGCGTGCCGCCGCTGCGCGAACGGGCGGACGATATCGTGTTTCTGTCCGAGCATTTTCTGCTGAAGTATTCCGCCCGCTACGGCATCCACAAAAAATTTGCTCCTTCTTTTTTGCAGGCGCTCTGCGCTTACCGCTGGCCGGGGAATGTCCGGGAATTGGAGAACGTCATCGAAGGCGCGCTGGTGCGCGCGCCGGGCGAGGTCATCGGCCTTGAACAACTTCCCGAAGAGGTCAGCGGCCATGCCGGTTTCTATCCTGTAAAGAGTCTGCCTGCCCCGGCGCGTCCCGCATTTCTGCCTGCCCCCTCGGTCGACGAGGAACTGCGGGATGTCGGCACTGCGACTGTTGTGGACTCCGGCGACCTCTTGCCGGCGCGTCTATCGCAGGTCGGCGCGGATATCGTTTTGCGTCCGGGTCTGGCGCTGGAGGAGGTGGAAAAACGCTATATTCTCAGCGAACTCGCGCGCGTGGATGGCAACAAAACTCAAGCCGCAAAAAACCTTGGCATCGGCCTGAAAACCCTCTATCGCAAGCTTGAGAGTTACGAGTAACCCCGACCTCCGCCAATTTGTTCCCATTCCCTCCCGTCGTCTCCCAGTGGTCATAAGAGCTTGTGCCAATCAGTTTCAAATTCGAATCTGTAGCTGCAATATCGCATCAGTACTCGGATCAGGGAACTCCGTACCATCCGTTTAGTCGCGCATCCGCAATGGCCCAACGTCGAGCTACGCCACCGATCGTTCACCTGTGCGCTTTCGCGGCATCAAGGAATGATTCGATTCTTTCGCCATCCTAACGAGAATATGACCATATATTTTCTTGCAGAAAGTGTATAATAAAGTATAATGCTATAATAATTGTATTATATGGCCTGAGGTTATTGTGTGCCAATGTCGGAGCGGGAGACGAAGCGAGATCATGAGGATTCACCACAAATTGCTGTTGTTGGCGCTGATACCGATGGCGTTCTACCTGTATTCGTCGGTGATCAGCTTTTTGAGCATCAGTTCGAATGCCCGGATGACGGAGGGCATGATCCGAAACAACCACCTGCTTGCGCAAACATCCGTTCTGCTGTCGCTGGTTCAGAATGAGCGGGCGGCCGTGGCGGCGCAAGCCTTGAAATTGCCGTCTCTGCGTCCGCTGCAGGAGGTCTGTGCCGCGACCGATCAGGCGCTGGTTGCTTTTTCCGGCCTTGACAAGGGGGGGATTGACGAGCTTCGCGCCCGGCTGGCGAAGGCGCGTAACGTGCAGCGGACTCCGGAGGCTCTCGACAAGGCGCTGGACGATTACGCTCCGGTGGTGGAGCGGATTTTTTCCGTGTACAACCCGGCGGCGAATGCGCCCTCGACCAAGGGCATCGGCAAGGTGTTCATGTCGTTGTCGCTGCTGGAGCTGGCGCAGGAGCATGCCGCGCGCCTGCAGATTCTGCTCAGCGGCGCGGCTGCGACCAACCTTCCGCAGCCGGCCGCACTCCGCCAGACGATCATCCGATCCAAGGAGATGGTTGATTCCAGTCTGGAATCGCCGGCGCTGATTTTCTCGACCGAAAAGCAGCGGCTGACGCTCGCGCAATTTTCGAAACTTCCCTCATGGCAGGCAATCCGGCAGGCGTATGCGACCGTGATCGACCGGGGAGCCAGCGGGCAGTATGGTTTGCAGCCGGCGCAACTGGATCAGGCCGGACGGGAGTATGCGCAGGCGATCGCCGCTTTTGCCGATGCCGAGCAGGCGGAAATCACGCGTAAGCTTGTGGGGATGGAGCGCGATGAGAAATATGCCCGATATTTTGATATCGGATTTTTCATCGTCTCGCTGCTGGCGGTGGTGATTGCCACCTGGCTGCTGGCGCGCAACATCGGCCACAGCCTTCATAAGGCGACGCTGGTGGCGCAGGCTGTCAGCCGGGGAGACTTTACGCAGCGGGCGGATATTTCCAGCCGTGACGAACTTGGCGCGCTCGCCGGGGCTCTCAACGGCATGACCGGAAATCTGCAGCGGACGGCGGAGCTGGCGCGGGAAATCGCGGGGGGAGATCTTACCCGAGAGGTGGAGCTGGCCGGGGAGCAGGATGTCCTCGGTCTGGCGCTGCGCGAGATGGTGCAGGGATTGCGCGGCATGGTCGGGGAACTCAACGATACCGGCAGCCAGATCAAGAACAGTGCGATTCTGGTCTTCGAATCTTCCGATCAGCTCTCGCAGGGTGCGACGCGTTCCGCCGCCAGTCTTGAGGAGGTGACCGCCTCGATCACGCAGATCGGTTCGCAGGGCAAACACAATGCGGAAAATGCCATGCAGGCCAGTCAGCTTGCCGCCGCCAGCCGCGACGCCGCCGAACGCGGCAGCGCCCGCATGAGCGAGATGACCGCCGCCATGCAGGAGATCATCGCTTCCAGCCAGCACATCAGCAAGATCATCAAGACCATTGACGATATCGCATTTCAGACCAATCTGCTTGCGCTTAACGCCGCTGTCGAGGCTGCCCGCGCCGGATCGCACGGCAAGGGGTTTGCGGTCGTGGCGCAGGAGGTGCGCAACCTCGCCGCCCGCAGCGCCAAGGCCGCGCGCGAGACCGCCGAGTTGATCGAATCATCCAACCGCAAGGTCGGAAACGGCTCACAGATTGCCGGACACACGGCGCAGGTGTTCGGTGAAATTGTGGCGAGCATCAAGAAGGTCGCCGATCTCGCCGAGGACATTGCCTCCTCCTCCAACGAGCAGGCGCAGGGGGTGGCGCAGGTCAGCATCGGCCTCAATCAGATCAGCGAGGTTACGCAGCAGAATACCGCCAGCGCCGAACAGACGGCCACCGCAGCGGAAGAACTTTCGCAGCTCTCGCTCCTTTTGCAGAAGCTGCTGCAGCGGTTTGACATTGGAGCAACCGCCGGTCATGCCTTCGCCGGCGACTCCCGGCACGAGCAACCTGTTCTCGCCGTAGCAGAGAGTCCGTGGGGCGGCGCGGTGCGTGCGCTCCCCGCGCCGGCTGATGACTGCGAGGCGCTTATTCCCTGGTCGGAGCGTTTTTCGGTCGGGTCGCATCTGATGGATGAGCAGCACAAGGTGCTGGTCGGCATCATCAATAAGCTGTACGCGGCGCTGCGTTCGGGCAAAGCCAACAATGTTCAGGAAGACATTCTGACGGAGCTGCTGGATTACACCAGGACGCACTTCGGGCGCGAGGAGGCGGCTCTGCGTCTGGTAAAATTCCCGGGACTGGCGCAGCAGGAGAAGTTGCACCGGAGCTTTGAGGCGAAGGTGGCGGAGTTTCAGAAGCGGCTGGAGGCGGGGCATTCTCTGGGGGTGGAGACCATGACCTTCCTGAAGGACTGGCTGCTCAATCACATCCAAAAGGTCGACAAACAGTACGAGTCCAGCATCGGGGATCATCGCTGACCGGCTGGCGGATGGTCCTTTTCGCCCGGCTGCGCTTGCGCAGCCGGGCTTTTTGTCGGCCGCAGACGGTTGCGGAGGGGGAGAAAAAACCGGCGTCCCCGCGGGGGGGCGCCGGCAATTTTTCTGCTTGATTTGTCGCCTGTGAGGCGGGTGCTTAGCGGTTAGCGGCAGTTCCGGGAACCCGGCCGTAACGTTTCACCAAATCGTCCACCGAGGCTTCGCTGCTGCCGCTGTTGTTCACGCTGCCGGTGGTGTTGGCGGAACTGCGGGCATTTGAGCGCGGAGCGACATCCTCGACCTGCGAGTCGACGCTGTTGCCCGGCAGCGGACAAGCGATGTTGCGGTTGTCCTTCAGCACCCAGACCAGACGTTCCGGACTGACCACCTCCATCCGGGAGATGGTTTCGTACTTTGCCGGAATCCGCACCAGACGCTTTCCTTCGGGGGCGACGACTACCTTCTTTTCTACGGTGCTATACTTGGCCGGGATGGTCTCGTAGCGGTATTCCGCCGGCCGGTCGAGTACTTTTTTCGTTACGGTTTCATACTTGGCCGGAACCTCAACCTTGTCCACCCGCGCCGGGCTGACGACCTTACGCACCTTCATGACCTTCTTTTCCGCCGGGATCACCTTGGTCTGCGTGGTCGCCGGGTTGACCAGCCGCTTCTTGGTTACGGTCTGGTATTCGGCCGGGATCGTCCGCGAACCGTAGCAGTCGATCTTGCTGCCATCCTTGTCACAGCCGGGAACCTCTTCGCGGATGGTGCGTTCGGGGTGGACAAGAACCTGTTCGGTATAGTCCTCGTACTGGGCCGGAACGAACTCCTTTTCGACGCGCTCCGGAACGACCTCCACCTGTTCATCCACCCACTCGTACTGAGCGGGGATGGTGCGGTAATCGACCGTGGCCGGCTCCACCAGTTTCTGTTCCGGGACATCGCGGTAGACCGCCGGCGCAACCAGAATCGCCTTCTTTTGTTCCGGCTCCACCAGCACCTGTTCGTTGCGGGACTCGTACTGCGGCGGCAGCGTTTCATAATAAGAGGTCTCGTCCCGGACCTTGACCTGTTCCTTGACCGTGCGCATGATCGCCTTGCGCTTTTCCAGACACCAGGCGTACCCGGACGGGGCCGCCGGAGCCGGTTGACCCTCCACAAACGGAATTTCATCTCCGACATAATGTCCGGTGCCGGGAACGACGTCCCCTGCCCAGACTGCGCCGGCTAAGGCCAGCGTCGCATACAGTGCTTTCAGTGCCTGTTTCATTTTTCAGCTCCCGCTCTCTCGTCTATAAGAATGAATCCTGAGTATTGTTTGAACAAACGATCCGGAACTTATCCCCATAAGATCAACCGCCTATTCTAATGCGCCTTTTCACGTTTGTCAGCAGTTTTTACGCTGGTTTCCGGTTAAAGGTGACATGGAGGGCAATTTGGCGCGGAGGATTGGCGTGGAAGTATCTGCTTTCTGGCAGGGATAATAGATGGGCCGCGCCGCGCGGAGTTCGGTAGCCGGCTCCGGCGGCTGCCGGCGAATAGAACGGGGAAAATGCGGGCGCGGGGAGGGGGCGGGGGAGTAACGAAGCGGGTGGAGCCGCAGCGAGTTCGGACGTGTTGCCGGCCGGTATCTGAATATACTTTGCGAGGGCAGAAACGCAGCATTGGCGGGGGGAGCCTGCGAGGCAAGAAATTCACTTGACAAAAAACGGCGCCTCCGGTCTACTGACCTCAGTGTGTCGGGTAGGATTCTATCTTTTACTAACCGCGAGACCGGAGGTCGCTGCGCGTTGACTGCGTGCAGTGCGGCATTGTGTGGACACCGGACGGAGGAATGACATGAAACTGGGAACGAAAATCCAACTGATCGGAACCGTGCCGCTGCTGGTGATGGCGCTGGTGGTTGTCATCATCCTGCAAATGGGGAAAGCCTCCCTGAGTGATTCCATCACGCGCGAAACCGAGCCGATGATGCTCAAGGAGGTCAACAATAACGCCGGAAAAATCTATGACCTCTGCAAGATGTATAACGACATCATTCAGGAGAAGGTCGGGACCGATCTGCAGATCTCGCAGCAGTCTCTGACCAACCTCGGCGGAATTGTTCCGAGTGCGGATGCGACGGAAAAATGGGTTGCCACGGATCAAATTACCGGAAAAAAATCCGAGGTTGAGCTGCCGGTCTGGCGCATCGCCGGCACCAACGCCGGGCAGGATGCGGCGTTTTCCACTCCTTCGCCCTTTGTCGACGGGGTGGAGAAAATCACCCACAGCACCGTCACGGTCTTTCAGCGCATGAATGAGGCCGGCGATATGCTCCGCATCGCCACCAATGTCCGCGCCAAGGATGGCAACCGGGCGATCGGCACCTACATCCCGGCCAGAGACGCCGCGGGTGTGCAAAACCCGACCATCAAGGCGATCCTTTCCGGACAGATCTACAAGGGGCGCGCCTATGTGGTTGACCGCTGGTATCTGACCGCCTACGCTCCGCTGACCGATGCCAAGGGGGCTGTGATCGGCATGCTTTACGCCGGCGTACCGCAGGACATGGGCGACCGCATCCGGAAAATCGCTCTGGAAACCATCGTTGGCAAGACCGGGTATATTTATGTGATCGGCGCCGAGGGCCACGATAAGTATCGTTACCTCATCTCCAATAAGGGCGCCTCGGATGGCGTTGATGTTTCGCAGGTCAAGGATTCCACCGGAAAGTTCATCATCCGCGATATGGTCGACACGGGCTTGCAGAGCAAGACCGGTGAGGCGTACATCATGAAATATCCGTGGATCAACTCCGGAGAAAAGACGTCCCGCGGCAAGATCGCGGCGCTGTACTACTTCAAGCCCTGGGAGTGGGTGATCGGTGCGGGAGCATACGAGGACGATTTTCTGGAAACCCGCCGGGCGCTCAATTCTTCTCTCGATGGCATGATGACCTCGCTACTCATCTCGATCGCCGTCCTCGTCCTGCTGGCGATTCTGATCAGCGTCACCATTTCACATGGCATCTCCCGCGCCATTGGCTTCGTCATCGACGGCCTGACCGAAGGCGCCAATCAGGTTGCCGACGCCGCTTCGCAAATCTCCTCCACCAGTCAGCTTCTGGCCGACGGCACCACGCAGCAAGCCGCTTCGCTGGAGGAAACCGCCTCCGCGCTGGAGGAGATGTCCTCCATGACGCGCCAGAACGCCGACAATGCCGGAACCGCCAACCAGCGTATGACGGTCAGCAATCAACAGGTCGGCAGCGGCGCGACGGAGGTCAAAAACATGGCCGGCGCAATGCGGGAGATTGAGGATTACTCCGATAACATCCGCAAAATCATCAAGACCATTGAGGAGATTGCCTTCCAAACCAATCTTCTTGCGCTCAATGCCGCTGTCGAGGCCGCCCGCGCCGGCGATGCCGGCAAGGGATTCGCCGTGGTCGCGGACGAGGTGCGCAACCTCGCGCAGCACTCTGCGCAGGCTGCGCGCGACACGGCAGAGTTGATCGAGGGAACGGTTACCCGTGTGCAAAACGGCGGTAAGATCGTCGAGGCGCTGGAACAGGGATTCACGACCATCGAAAAGGGCACCAATGAGGTCGCCGGCCTGATTCAGCAGATCACCACCGCCAATCAGGAGCAGGCACAAGGAGTGGATCAGGTCAACACCGCAGTTTCCCAGATGGACAAAATCACCCAGCAGAACGCGGCAACCGCCGAGGAATCGGCTTCAGCCGCCGAGGAATTATCCGCGCAGGCAGAGAATCTGCGCAGTATCGTCAATCAGTTGGCCGTTCTGGTGGAAGGCGAAAACGGCCGCCACGCGGCTGCCATTGCCGCCCGCCCCGGCCGCGTGGTTCCCGCCACTCCGCCCCAACCCCTGCTGCCGCACAAACAGCAGGAATAGGCGCACGTTATAGCAGAACGTCCATTGCTCTGCCGGCACGGGCCTTCGGGCCTGTGCCGTTTTTTTTTGAACCAATGTCCCGTGTCGCGTTTGAATGGCATTTCGGTTGCCCGGGGTTCCGGGAGGGAAAGAAAACACGCCTTCCGGGGATAGCCGGAAGGCGTGTGAAAAATTACCGCTGTATTGCCGCCGAAGCTCACTCAGAGCTGGATCAGAACCGGACTGACGCGCTCGGAGCCGCCCTGCGAAGTGCGCTGGCTGTAAACCAATTTCAGTACCTGACGCAGCCAGACCTCTTCTTCCTCTTCCTCTGGGCAAATCTCCAGTTCACCGCCGAAAAGGTTGTCGAAAAGATCCATTGCCCCGCCGTGGTCGCCATCATTGCCGATCGTGACAATCAGGCTGGTTTGGGTGTTTCCGGTAGGGAGAACAAAATATTCGAGTGCATCGCTCAGCCCATCCTCGACATCCGAGTAAGGGGTACAGCCGTCGTACAAAAAGCCGCTGTCGTCGATTAGGCGGTCGAGAATGCCGCTCATCTCCTCGGCTTGTTCGCCGGTACAGAGGGCATATGCCATCCCATACTCGAGTAACTGTCTGGCAATTCGCTCCAACTCGTCCTCACTGACCGCGCTGACGAGGTTGATCAGGACGCCGAACTGCTGCTTCGAGAACGGAAATGTCAGGGATTTGCCGCCTTCATAGCGCAACGCGTAAAAAACCTGATCGTTGAGCTTTCCTAATTTCCCGGTTTTTCCAGCCTCGTTGAAACGGGCCTCCAAATCGGAAATGTCATTTTCGTGATCCTGACCCACGAATATCCCCCATTTTTTCTGGTTTATTGCAGGCTTCCCGCGCCCTCAGGACGGGTCGCCGTCCCCCGGCAACCGCCTGCAGCCCCGAAAAATCCACAGCCCCCCCGGGACAGTACTCCCGGCAGCCAACGTATTCGGGCGATTATCCATTTTGCATCTGGCGCGTCAATACTATTTTTCCCTGAATTCACAGTTCCAGCGCCCTCTCCGGCGCCTCCGGCCGATTTCACTTGCTTTATCCTCTTATGCCTCATACAAGTAGCGATATCCCCTGTCGATCCGCGCGGGAGCGGACTATCACTATATTCCGATTGAAGTTGCAGCAATTTCACCCATAATTATGCCGGTTCCACAGCCATTTGCCGATAACAACAGCCGGGGTCCGTCCAGATTCCGTAGAATTATCGGACGTTGCAGTCGCCGTAGAAGATTATCGGACGTCTGGTTTCGTCATCGATGCAGGCCCGACCAAGGGGGTGTGGAATTTCGGCTGGCTGCTGCCAGATTTGAATGGGGATAGTGCATGTATAATATTTCGTTACCATTATCGCGCCTGATTCTTCTGCCGTCGCTGCTTGGGCTGTCGGTTTTGGGCGGCCTGTTGCTGTTGGGCGGTTGCGAGGACATGCCGGAGCTTGCCTCCGACCCCGCTCCGGAGCATCCATCGCTTACCGCCGGGCCGTACATCCTGCTGGATGATGCCGCCAATCCGGAGATGGTTCGTTTTCGCACCGATGCACCTTGCGTGCCCGGGTTGCGCAGCAGCAAGCAACAGAAGATGACGCAGCGCTACGGGGCCAGTCAGACTAATCATGCGTTGCCGCTGGAGCAAGTTCTTCCCGCCAGCGGGGAGGAGAACATCCAGCTTCTACTGGAGGATTCCCCCGGCGTCACACTGCATCTGACCCGCGCCCAACCGGGCAGTCCGGTCACCATCGGCTTTTTGGGCGGCGGCGCGGAGGATGTGAGCGCTCTGGCGGAAACCGCGAAACGGCTGGGGCAATGGAAGAGTACCTCCGCTGTCATGACCGGTGGTTCTTTTCCGGCCGATGACAAGCTTTCCTCGTGGGACGCGAAATTCTTCAACCCCATCCGGCCGCTCTCCGAAGTTGCGCCCTTCTTCCTCTTGCCGGAGACGCGCAAGACGCTTCCGGCCGGTGCAGCGGCGGCTCCCAAGCTGCCGTACTGGAGCAACAACCGCGGCTGCGTGCATCTGGTATTCTTTGATCTTGACGAGTTGAAGTCCCCTGCCACGCGCGAGGGCGTGCTGAGTTGGCTGCGCAAAGATCTCGCTACCAACACGCAGCCTTGGTGTGTGGTCGTCCTCTCTCAGCCTCTCTTCGGCGCGACCCGCATTCATGCGCGGGCGGTCGAGACCCTCGGCACAATTCTGGAGGCCGGTGGGGTGGATCTGGTGGTCAGCGGCGGCGCCGATTATTACTTCCGTTCCCTGCCGGTTAAGGCCGGCGGCGCGGGTGCCATCCGCTACGTTGTTACCGGCGGGCTGCAGGCGATGCCGGCCGGCAAGGGTGCGTCCGCCGGGCGTGAGTACAAGGCCGCAAATGCCAACGTCCCGCATTACTGCGTCCTGAATGCTACCAAAGAAAAGCTGGAATGGAAGGTTTACCCGTACAGCGCCCCCGGCGGTGTGGAGCCCGCGCCGGTGGACGAATTGACCATTGCCTCCGACGGCAGCAGTGCGCAGGGCGAACCGGCGGTTGAGAAGATGGATATTCTCACCGATGCGCTCTCGACGCTGAGCCTTCAGCGCGAGGTGCTGATCGTCGCCCGCGACGCGGCCCGCGCCGTTGACAATCCCTCCGCCAAGCAGGACATCGCCATCACCATCGCCAACGCTTCCCCCCGCGAGGTGAGCGGCGAATTGATCTGGGAACTGCCTGCGGCCGGGGCGTATACCATTGATCCGGCGGCGGTGAAGTACAACCTCAAAAGCGGGTTCGAGGGCGTGGTGAATTTCACGGTCTCCCCCGATGCGCGCACCCCTGACGCCCCGATGCCGAGTCTGGTGGTGAACATGAAAGGGATCGGCTCGGCCCGTCAGCAACTGATCCTGACGAAGCGCAAGACCTCCCCGATCCGTCCCGGCGTGGGCATCCGTGTGGATGGCAGCATGGACGACCCGGCGTGGGTGGGTGCCACGGAGCTGACGGATTTCGGGGTGATCGGCGGCGGCGGCAAGCCCAAGCAGCCGATTCAAGCCCGCATTGCCTATGACCGCAAGGGAATTTACGCCATTGTCCGCTGTGCCGCCAAGGACGCCCAGACCATTGCCGCCAAGGTTTCCGGCCACGACGAGGGGATTCATTTGGATGAGAGCGTGGAGTTTTTCCTGAGTCCGCGCAATCAGGCGCGCGAGTATTACCAGTTCGCGGTCAACATCAAGAATGCGACCCTCGACCGCTCCAGCGCCCACGGACTGGCGTGGAATCCGACTTGGGAGTCCGCGGTGGACCGGCAGAAGGATTATTATACCGTCGAGGTGTTCATTCCCTATCAGGCGCTGGGCATGACCGCCGAACCGGCGGTTGGAACCCGCTGGGGATTGAACATCGTCCGCAACGATTATCAGGCGACGGCGGTACACGAAGATCCGTTCGCCAAGACCGGTAATGCCGTCTCGGCGGAAACTGGACGGATCAATCGCTTCAATATCGGCAAACTCGCGGAGATGGATCTTGGCAAGAGCAAGCCTGCCGCTGGCGCGCCCGCCGAGGCCGTTCCCGGCAGCGGCGTGGAGGTGGTACAATGGGCCGACACCTACGGCTCCAATGCCCGCAGCGGACTGTATGGCACCATCACCTTCGAACAGCCCGCGCCCATTGCTCCGGCGGCTCCGGTCGGAGCTCCTGCCGCTGCGGTAACAACGCCTGTGACTCCCGTGACGGGCGCAAAGCCGGCCACCACGAAACCGGCGGCCGCTCCGGGGACTGACAGCCCTGGCCGCGCCGGGACTCCGCTGGATTACACCCCGTTGCCCGCGGCAAGTGGAACCTCGCCCAGCCGTAAGCCGGCCGTTGCGGGCAGTACTCCGGCCGCCACACCGGGAAAGCCCGCTGCACCCGCCGCATCCCCGGCGGCGCCGACCGCTCCGGCGGGAATCGAATCAGCCCCGCAGATTCCGGACATCGCTCCGATTCCGGCGGCCAACTGATCGCGTTGTGCCTTCAAGCCAACAAACGAGGCGCGGTATGCGAGTTATTCGCATACCGCGCCTCCGTCTGATCGATAGCTATCTGGTTCGCGTGCCGGCCGTACCAGATTCTTGCGTCGGAAAACGTTCTCGGGAGCTACCCCTCTTTGACGAGGAAACTACATTCTGCTTAAGCTGAAAAGTGAATTCCGGACGCTCGTTGTCCTATGCGTGCGGCAATGTGGTTCAATGTGCGACGCAGGCTCTGGCATGGGGTGGGCAGTTTCCTGCCGTGTATGCCGGCATCAACTATGAGGTCAGGCGGCTGTCGCTTGTGAGCGGTTGCTCGTGAGTGGCGTGCGGGAATTCAAATCCAGAAGAGGGCCGGGGTCTGCTGACAACAACTTGCCCATTCTGCGCCCGTTCTTATTGACAGGCTTTGTGTTGTGTCGATCCGCTTGAATTCATGCCGTGAGGCCGGTGAACTGAACGCACACGGTGCGCGTGCGCGGGCCATCGAATTCGCAGAAGTATAGTGACTGCCAGGTTCCGGCCACCAGTTCCCCATCTTCGACCAGCATCTGCGCCGAAGCGCCCACCAGCATCGCCTTCAGGTGCGCGTCGGAATTTCCCTCGGCATGCCGGTAATAGCCCTGTTTCATCGGAGCCACCCGCGCCAGGTCCGCCAGCAGGTCGTGGCAAACGTCGGGATCGGCATTTTCATTGATCGTAATGGACGCGGTCGTGTGAGGGCAATATACGGTCACCGTGCCGCTGCGCGCGCCGGCTTCCCGCAGCGCTTGCCGCACCTGCGAGTCAATCTTCACCATCTCGCAGCGACTGGTTGTTTTCAGTGTAAACTTGGTCATGCCTGTTCTCCCCCTGTCCACCGCCCGGCGTCTGCGAGCGGCTGTCCCGTGCGGCGTCTTTGGCTGCGGGAATGCTCAACGGGCGTAGCGTGTCCGGTCGCCGGAAATAGCGAGGATCTGCGCGAAATAGCAGCGGTGATAATCCTTCTGCGGATAATGTTCGCTGATGGGATTATCAATCGTGTGCGCGGGGTCAATATCAAAGGCATAGATTTTGCGGCATTCCAGAATCAATTCCGCCTCGGCAAAACCCGGCGCGCCGATCGTCTGGCTGGCTACCGGTGTCAGGCCTGTCTGTTTGATCTTATCAACATCCTTGCCGGAGTGCGCTCCGCAGTACGATAGTTTTTTATGATCGGCATCCGGGAATGCGCAGAGCGTGAAGGAGGGAAACCGTTCCAGAAATCCGTAGGTGAAGCGCGTCGGCCGGACAAAGATCTGCGCTACCGGTTTGTTCCAGAGAATGCCGAAACCGCCCCAGGCGACGGTCATGGTATTATAGCCGCCGGGCGTGTTCTCCCCGGCGGTCAGCAACAGCCACTGTTGTTGTAGCAACTCAAACGGCCGGCAGCAGAATTCCATCGGCTCGATCGGACTCGCTTGCATCATCTTCTCCTTGCGCTACGGATCAAGTCCGCATCCGCTAAAATGGGTACTCGCTTGCAGCCGCCTGCGCGGCTTACGCCAGAGCCGAGATCGGAGCCGCTTCCTGACGCGCCAGCACCACACGGTTGCGCCCGCCGTGCTTGGCCTCGTAGAGCGCCTGATCGGCGGCGGCGATGAGATCCTCGGCTCGCGTCATCGCCGGCTGGATGCCCGCCACACCGAAGCTGGCCGTGACGTGCAGGGGCTTCCCGGCATCGGAGATGAATTCTTTGCGCTCGATGGCTGTCCGCAGGCGCTCGGCGACTCGGCCGGCGGTCTGCGGCTGCTCGTCGGGCAGGATCACCACCAGCTCCTCGCCGCCGTAACGGCAGGGCAAATCGCTGGCACGGGCGTTTTCCAGCAACAACGCGCTTACCTCCCGCAGGATGATATCGCCGGTGAGATGTCCCCAGGTATCGTTGACCCGCTTGAAGTGGTCAATGTCGATCATGATGATGCAGAGCTGTCCGCTGTGTCGTTGCGCCTGCAAAAATTGCCGTTCAAAGACGGTCATCATGTGACGTTTGTTGAAGAGGCCGGTCAAGCCGTCCTTGATTGCCATTTCGTAAATCCGTTCATGCCGCAACACCTGCGCCAGTCGGTCGGCGGTTGTCTTGAGCGCTTTCTGCAGCAGGTACAGATTGTCTTCCTCGCCGGTATGAAAGCCCATACGGACCACGCCCAGGCGGTCCTCGCCGCAGGAGAGCGCCAGCGCCAGCCGCACCAGTCCGTCACGTCCCGGCGCCGCGATCGGGCCCGTCCCCCGCATGGCCTCGCGTATCCCGATGCCGTCGATCGATACCCCCGCCAGCCGCAGTGCCACCTGCCGCCGCAGGCTGTCGCGTTCGGGGGGATTCTGCGGATCAATGCCATTGAGGGTCAGGCGCATCCGTCCCGCCGGAGCGCCGGCGTAAAGCAATTCGCCGTTAATCACAACCCGCAGCCCCTGTTCGCTGATGTGCATCGCGCAGGCGCTGAACCGGGCCGGGTTGACTCCGCCCTGTCCCGCGATGTCGCGGGCAATCACCGAGGCTCCGCCGCTGCTGAAAGTCAGGCACAGTTCCGCCGCGCTGGTGATCTGACACGCCCCCAACGGCACCGGTTCTTCCTGATCGCAGGCGAAGACCGATAATTCCTGCGCGCAACTATGGCTGCGGGCGATGTTCGCCATGCCGCTCATGAAGTCGTCGAAGGAATCACTTTTGATCGTTGCGGTATCGATAACCGCCTGCGCCGACAGCTCTTCTACCCGCCGCGCGAGGCAACGGCGACGATGATCCAGCGCCTTGACCTGGCTCTCCCGCCCCAGCAAATCCCGCCGCAACCGCGCCGTCACCCGCCGCAATCGCTGAAAGCGCCCCAACAACCGGAAGAACAGCCATTGCAGCAGTAGAAATCCTACCCCGCATCCGGCCGACAAGACGGAAAACAGCCGGCTGCCATCCTGCGAAAGCGGCCGGAACCAGAGTTCCCCCGCTGCCACCAGCAGCAGAAGCCCCAAGAGCAGAAGAAGTCCGCGCAGGGCCGTCCAGCCGAGGAGCCGCGCATATCTGGTGATCCGGTTCCACATGTTAGTACTCCGTATCCATCCGGGAGAGCGCATGGCTTCGGTGAGCCGCCACATCGCGCCCGGCGGAAATCTGCTGAGTTCCGGCGTTTCTGGAACACCCGGTTCTTTATCGTCCGATCACACCCCGTTGCCTGAATCCCGCCGCCAACATTTATTGAAAATAATCCGGCGTAACATTGAAACAAATCTCGGTTCTTGGATAATTGGTAGGCGTGGGTGTCTGTCGCCGGATGGCAACAGGCCCGGCAGGTATCGGGTAACACGGACTGAACCTTGTGCAGCGCAAAGAGTTGCGTTATGGCCGGGTTCGGCTGACGGACGTTTCAAGCGGGAGGAGATTGTAATGCGGAAGATGGTTGTGCTGACGGGCATTCTGGGTCTGGCGGGCATGTTGTTCACCTCCTGCAGCGATCAGCCCCCGAAGGCCGATGGCAAGAGCGTCCTGACGGCGGCGCAGTATAAACAATTGCAGGCCAAACTCGGCGACGCCGAGAAGCGGAAGAACGCGGCCACCGATCAGGCGAACAAATCTTCTGCGATGGAAGATGGAGCCGTTTATCTGCGGCAGGAGCGCTATCAGCAAGCCGCGGCGTCGTTTGAGCAGGCGGTTAAGGCCGACCCGAACAATTCCCGCGCCTGGTATCTGCTGGGAACCTGCTACGAAAAGGCGGGGCAGATCGATCAGGCTCAATTGGCCTACAAAACCAGCTACGACCTGCTGGTGCGGCAGGGCTATATTCCTTCGGCCAACACCCTCTGAAGCCGTGCTTCGGACAGGGTTCAGGGGATGTCCGCGAAGACTGCCTCAATGACCTCGGCGGTAAAAGTGAAGAGTTGAATGTCGGGCTGCTGCCACGCATCGTGGGGCAGCCCGGCTTTATGGCTGCAGCAATACCCCCAATAATCCGCCACGTCCCACCCGGTTTCCGTCGCCACCTGCGGTAAAAAACAGCCGGATCTTCCGCCTTTTTTCACATAAATCCCGTCGCGTCCCAATACAATTCCTGTCGGATCCGCGCAGGGGCGGAGCGGCGAAAGGACAGAGATATCCAGATATACTGCCGGCAAATCCGCTTCCGTCAGCCGGTTGTCGCAAAAGCGGGGATCTTCGGTTGCCGAATATCCCGCATACGCGGCTACCGTGCGATACAGCGGTTCCTGGGAGGTGAAGCAGCCCAGACAGCCGCGCAGTTCGCCGCGGGTTTTATAGGTCACAAAGCAGCCGCAGCAGGCCAGAAGCTCTGGAGCTGAAACCGCAGGCGGCACATAACGTTTCCCCGCGACCGCCGCCTGCAAGGCTCCTCGAACGATGTTCAACAGTGTATGACGTGCCGGGCTGGACAACATCTTCGCTCTCCTCTGCGGCTGCCTGAAGTTCCGGTCAAGTTTGCAAGTACTCTGGCCGTTATTATAAGAAGTCCCGGTATGCCCGGAAAGCGAAAAGACAGGAACGTTATGCATTGGCTGGACATCATAATTCTGGTAATCACCCTCTCCTTCTGCGCCCTCGGCTATTTCAGCGGGCTGATTGGGCAACTCTCCACGCCCCTGGCGATCGTCGCCGGCGTCGCCTGCGTCTGGTATGGGCAGCCGTGGCTGGAGGCGGAAACGGGTAGTTGGTTTGAGCAACCGCTGGCGGCATCGGCAGTGGCGCTGGCAGTCGCCTTTCTGACAGGGGTGCTGGTCGTAAAAATTTTTGCCGCCATTCTGCGTTCCAAGATTGGACAAAGCGAAAGCAAGGTCGCGGACCGCGCGCTGGGCGCATCGTTCGGCACGCTCAAGGGGTTGGCGGCCGCATCGGTGCTGGTGCTGCTGATCGGCAGCTACGGCAAGGCGGACTTGATGAAGGAATCTTTCGCCGCGCCGTCGCTGTACACCTGCGCGCAGTGGGTTTCAACCGAAGTGCGCGAGAGTGACCTCTGGCAGAGAATGGGCGACTGGACCTCAGAAAAGAGCGGCGCGACCGAGGCGCAACTGCAACAGATGATTACCGAACTCCACGGCAGTCTGCAGAAAACCGGGGCGAACGAACCCGCTAAGGCTCTGGTCAAGAACGGCAAAGGCACAGCCGCCAAGCCATGAGTTTCACCTCTTGGGCATATCTGCTGTTCCTGCCGGCGGTCTGTGCGGCGTACTGGTTCTTGCCGGTGCGCCGTTTGCGTGTACTACTGCTGCTTGCCGCCAGTCTGTTCTTTTACGGCTATCTTCAGCCCCGGCTGTGCCTGCTGCTGCTGACGGCGTCTGGCGCTTCCTGGTTGGCGGCGCTGCTGATGAATCGTTTCTACGTCCGGCGCAACGGCCTGCTCGTTGCCGGCCTCATCTTTCTGCTTGGCACTCTGGGTTTCTTCAAATACACCCGATTTTTTGCCGGGTTATTGACTGATGCCACCGGTTGGCTCGCAACGGGCGGGACCTTCCTGCAGATGCTGGATGCGGCTGCCGGTGACCTTGATGCTGCCCTGCTGGCGGCCTATCATGCGCTTGGGTTGGAGGCCGGCACCGGTTCCGCGCTGCTGCCTCCGTTGGGGATCTCCTTTTTCACCTTCCAGTGCATCGGATATCTCGTCGATGTCTGGCGTGGGAGCGTGCGAGCCGAGCGCAACCCGCTCCAGGTCATTCTCTTCATCAGCTTTTTTCCGCAATTGGTGGCCGGTCCCATCGAACGCGCCGGGCACCTTTTGCCGCAACTGAACCGCCAAAACGCTCGTTTTTCTTCTCTGGAAAATATCACCGCCGCGCTCCCGTTGCTCCTGCGCGGCTTGCTGAAGAAAACCGTCCTCGCCGACAATCTCGCCCCACTTGTGGACCGGGTTTTTTATCTGGATTCTCCGTCGGCGGTCCTGTTGTATGCCGGTACCTTCGCCTTCGCGCTGCAAATTTACGGGGATTTCTCCGGTTATACCGATATCGCCCGGGGCTCGGCCCGCCTCTTCGGAATCGATCTGATGGAGAACTTCCGCGCGCCGTATGCCGCACTTACGCCCGCCGATTTCTGGCGGCGCTGGCACATCTCCTTCTCGCTCTGGATTCGTGACTACCTCTACATCCCCCTTGGCGGTTCACGCACGGGCGGTGTGCTGCGCCTGTTGGCGGTGTTGCTGCTTACCTTCGGTCTCAGCGGTCTCTGGCATGGCGCCGCCTGGCATTATGTCGCGTGGGGGCTGTACTTCGGTTTCCTCGTCTGGCTCTGCCGCGTGCTTGGCATCGCCGGCGCCGCCTGGCAACCGCAGGGCAGCGGCGCAACCGCAACCGTTCTCAAGATCCTGCTCTGCCGCGTAATAACCTTTCACCTGATCCTTCTCGGGTGGCTGCTGTTTCGCGCTCCCAGCCTTGATTGGCTCACCGATGCTCTCGGCAAGATGACCCTCGCCGGTGCACCCGCCCTTCTGCCGCAAACGCCCCTTGGTGCATCCTCGGAATTGCCCGCTGCCATGACACTGATGGGGGCCGCGCTCTTTTATACCCTTCCCTTCGCCGGGTGCCTGCTGGCCGGGCGTGTCAGTTCGCCCCTGCTGCGCGGGGCGCTTTACGGGGTGCTCTTCGGGGCATTCCTTGTTCTCGCCAAGGGCACGGAGTACGACTTCATCTACTTCCGGTTCTAAACGGCAAAGCGGACCATCGCCCCCGCAGGTTACGGAGCTGCCCTGTTTTTTTTCGGAAATGACCGCCGGAGCCAACGGCTTTTTACGCAAGGATCGGGAGTACGCTATGCCGGAATTTATTTCCAAGGACCCGTTGCACGGCATCACGCTGGAGCAGATCGTCAAAACACTCGTCGATCAGTATGGCTGGGAAGATCTGGGGACGCGAATTGACATCCGCTGTTTCACCCACGAGCCGTCGGTGAACTCCGCGCTGAAATTCCTCCGGAAAACCCCTTGGGCACGTGAAAAAATAGAACGGCTTTATCTCTCTTCGCAGCGTAAAAAGCGAAAACAAGGATAGCCGCAACGCCCGGAATCAGTCGTCCCTACTCAAAGATGACCGGGACTCTCTGCGCGGCTGCTTTCCGGCAGTGAACGGGTTACTTACTTCCAGAAGAGCATTCCCGCCTGATAAACAATCACACTCAGGATGAATGCCCCGCTCAGGCTGCCGAGCACGCTGAAGAGCGCCCAGCGCCAGCTTGATTCCCGCGCAATCGCCACCACCGTCACAAAGCACGGCGAATAGAGCAGAATAAAGAGGAATGTGCTGATGATCGCCGGCATCGTCCACTCCGGCGCATTCGCCAGCCGTTCCCGGAAGCGCTGTGCGCCCCGTGCCGCCGCTTCCGCATCGGCGTCTTCCTGGGAAAGCGCTTTTGGCTGTCCTGACGCCTTGTCCGCTTGCGGCGCGGTATTCCCGATGGCCTGCGCGCCCGGGTCTTCCGCCGCTGCATCGGCGTCCACCTCGCCCATCGCATACGCGGTAGACAGCGTCGAGACGATCACCTCCTTCGCGGCAAAGCCGCCCACCAACGCGATATTCGTCCGCCAATGGAAGCCTGCATATTGCGTCACCACTTCCAGCGCCGCGCCGAAGCGCCCCGCCAGCGAATGCCGCAGGGCTTCTTCCTGCCGCTGGTCCGCAATCTGCTGCAAGGCGTCCGCCAGCTTGCCCTTGTCTGCTTCGGCGGCATATTTTAGTTTTGCCGCTTCTTCTTGTTTCGAGAACTCCCCGATCTTCGACGCCGGCAGTCCCGGAAAGGTCATGGTCGCCCAGATCAGCACCGCGATCACGAAGATCACCGTCCCCGCCTTCTTGATGTACTGCCAGACGCGCTCCCAAGTATGAAGCAGTACGCCGTAGAGCGTCGGCAGCCGGTAAGGCGGGAGTTCCATCACGAACGGCGTCGATTCGCCCTTGATGACCGTCAGCCGTAATATTTTCGCAATCCCCAGCGCCGCCACCCACGAGGCGAGGGTCAGCAGCCACATGACCTTCTCTGCCCGCCCGGGGAAAAATGCCGCCGCCAACACCAGGAACGCGGTCATCTTCGCGCCGCAGATCATAAACGGAGCGCAAAAAATCGTCGCCAGCCGTTCGCGCGGACTGCGCAGTGTCCGCGCCGCCATCACCCCCGGCACCGCACAGCCGCCGGGAATACCGCCGGAGATGATAAACGGCATCACCGACGCGCCATGCAGACCGAACATCCGGAAGATGCGGTCGAGCATGTACGCCACGCGCGCCATGTAGCCCAGATCTTCCAGAAAGACCAGTAGCAGGAACATCACCATAATCAGCGGTGCGAAGCCGAAGACCGCACCGACGCCGTTGATGACGCCGCTATCCACGAGGCTCAGTAGTAGCCCCGGCTCCATGTGTTCATTTGCAAGCCCCGAGAGGAAGGCGAAGCATGCCTCCACCCACCCCTGCGGATACGCGCCAAGATTAATGGTGGCATAAAACATCCCGTACAACACCGCCAGCATGATTAACGGCCCCAGAAACCGCTGCGTAAGAATGCTGTCGGCTTTATCCGAAAGGTCATGGCTGAACTCGGTAGTCCGGCGTACTACCCCCTGCTTGAGAACCGAGCTGACGAAGCCATAGCGGAAATCCGCCACCATCGCCTCCGGATAGGTGTTGAGCGTCTTCTCCGTGTGCCGCGAGAATGCGCGCACTTCGTCCAGAAGCTGTTCATGCAGGCAGCGACCATCCGCCGCGCGCAGGCCGCCCTGCGCGCAGGCCGTCCGCCCGAGGTCGAGAATGTGTTCGTCCTCTTCCATATACTTCACCGCTACCCAGCGTGCGGGATAATTGGCCGTCAGCAGCTTCTGTTCCTCAATGCGGCTGGTCATCTCCGCCAATTTCTGATCCATGTCCGCGCCATATGATATTGCCAGCGGCTTCCAGCTTCCGCCCCATTCGCGCGCCACCTGCATTGCTGCCGACAGCAGCTCATTCCGGCCGATTCCGCGCCGGGCCACGCATTCAACCACCGGCACCTGCAAGAGTTCCGAAAGCTTCGCCGTGTCGATATGCAGCCCCGCTTTTTTTGCAGAATCCATCATGTTCAGCCCCAGAACCAGCGGTACCCCCAGCTCCCTTAGCTGTACGCTCAGGTACAAGCTCCGCTCCAGCGCCATCGCATCCATCATGCAGATCACCACATCCGGCCGCTCATGCACGATCACGTCGCGCGCCACCACCTCCTCCGGCGAGTAGGAGGTCAGGGCATAGGTGCCGGGCAGATCGGTAATCAGGAACTCCTGTTCCCCGCAGCGGCTGCGCCCCTCCATGCGTTCAACGGTGATGCCGGGATAGTTCCCGACGCGGGCGGTCGCCCCGGTCAGGGCGTTAAACATGGTGCTTTTACCGCAGTTGGGCTGGCCGCAGAGCGCAGCCCGGAGGAGCGATTCTGACATGATTTATCCTGTGTCGGGGGCTATGATGTTCACCAATCGACGGTTAATTTAGCCGCAACTAACAATAAGTCAATAAGAATTATTAGTTTTGCCTAACTATTTTGCGGGCTGGAAAATCGTCACGGAAAGAAAAGGCAGACGGCATCGTGGACGCGGGGAGAGCGAAAAGGGGGGGCAGGCACAGTTGCGTAAGGCAGGATGCGGGACTCAGTGGCCGCGAACGCAATTTCCGCCGGATTCCTTGCAGGCATACAAAAGTTGATCCGCCTCGTGCAGCACGGACTCAATGGTTGAAACATCGGTCAGGGGAACCACGCCGCAACTGATCGCCACGTGACGTCGCGCCGGGAATTCGTCCCGTTCGCCCATTCGCTCCGCTTCCTGCTTGACCTCGGCGCGAATCCGCTCCGCCAGCGCCAGCGCTCCGGGAGGATTGCAGTTGGCCAGCACGGCGAACTCATCCCCGCCCCAGCGGATCGGGCAATCGCCAGCGCGCACGACGCGCGTGATGGCGTCCGCGACGCCCTTGAGCAGTTCGTCGCCTTTGATGTGCCCAAGCTGATCGTTGACGGCCTTAAAGCCGTCAAGATCCATCAATATCAGCGCCACCTCCTCGCCACTGCGCCGATGCCGCGCGAGCGCCTGCGCAAAGTCATCTTCGAACTGTCGCCGGTTGCCCAGACGGGTCAGTTCGTCGACGCGGGCCAGCAGTTCCATGCGGGTGTGATAGCGCTGCGCCAGCGAAACCATCAGAAACACCAGCGAGAGCCAGATGACCACCCCGCACAGCAGCGTGCGCATGAAATTCTGCCACGCCCCGGTGAGGGCTTTCTGCTCATCCTGCGCCACGACCAGAAACCAGTCCAGCTCCGGCATATAGCGGCTGGTAATAAAGGTTCGTTCCCCTTTTTCACTGTATTCGAGATTGGTCACATGGTCGAACGCCCCGAGGATTTCTCCGGAGATCGCCTGAATTCCGGGGAGCTGGCGGATGTTTGCGTGATGGATGAGGGCGGGATCGGCATGCGCTTGCACGATGCCGGCGCGGTTGACCAGAAACACCTGCCGGCCATATTTAACACCGGTGGACTTCAGCAGCCGGGAGACGGTATCCATCTTCATTCCGACGCCGGTGACCCCCAGCAGGCGCTTGCTCTCATCTTCGACACGGAAATTCAGGAAGATGGTCAGTTCGTTGTTGCCGGCTTCATCGGTGTCGACATCCAGCACGTATTCCTTTTGGGCATTCAAAAAGCGGAAATACCAGATGTCGTGGGAATCCTCGGTGCTCAGAAGCTTGTGCAGGCCGCGGAAGTGATAGTACTTCTGCGTCTGCGCGGACACAAAGAACACGCTGAAGTAGTTATACTTGCGATGGATCTGGAAGAGATAATCCTGAATTCGCGTCAGATCCCGTTCTCCCTGTCCGACCCAGTCCTTCAGGAAGGAGTCGTTGGCCATGGTTGTGGCGACGTGAATCGGCTCCAGGAGGTCGGCATGAATCTCGGAGTAAATATTATCGCGGGTAAGCGGGAGCGCCGATTGGGTGATCTCCTCGCGGGCCAGCTCGCGGGAGGACTTGTAGTTAAACCACCCCAGAAGCCCCAGAGGGAGCATCAGGCACACCGTCATGGCTGCAAAGATGGACCACCAGAGGTGACGTGTACGCATATTCAGCATCCGAAGTCCATGAGTTGGCGACCGGCAAGCGACGCCATCCGCGTAACGATAAACTTTTTTAGCATTCCGTCAATATCTCTTTGCCGTTTCGAGGGGGATTTCCTCAAACATACCTCCGCAGGCGGTTACGGCTCTCTCACAGGCATTGCGCGGAGCGTTTGCGGCAGGTGCCCGAAGCGACCCCATCCTGTTTGTGCCTTCCCATCCGGCCGGAGTGACCCGGCAAGAGCACGCAGCAGCAGAATATGGCCCAACCGTCCGTGCGGAGCGCGTCATTTTGACAGACTCGCCAAATTTCCCAAAGAAAATACCTTAGTGGCAAAAAATATATCGTCTTTGTTCGTAATAAGATACGAATGATGATGCGTGTTGTTTGGAGGCTTGGAACAGTGTTTGTTGCTGCGCCACAGCCAGACCGCATGGGTGTATGCATCGGTCGGCATCGCAGACTCCGGGCGACTGGAAATATGGGTAGACGAAGAAGTATCTGGACTGATAAAGCGGGACGTATTTTTTTCAAGGTTGACAGGGTAAGGAGAAAAAACGATGGCGATTCAACCTCTGGGCGACAAGATTCTGGTGAAGCGGCTGGCGGCGGAAGAGGTAACCAAGGGCGGCATCGTGCTGCCGGATTCCGCAAAAGAGAAGCCGAAAGAGGGCAAGGTTGTGGCGGTCGGTCCCGGCAAGGTCTGCGACGACGGCAAGCGCGGTGAGCTTCAATTGAAAAAGGGGGATCGTGTCCTCTTCACTTCCTATGCCGGCACCGAGGTTAAGTTCGGCGGCGAGGAATACCTCATCATGACCGAGGACGACGTTCTGGCCGTGGTGGAGTAATTACCCGCGACAACTGATTCTGAGCATCAACGCATATTTTTAACCATATAAAGGAGCAAAGAAAAATGCCTGCCAAGAAGCTTGCATTTGATGTGGATGCGCGCGAAGCCGTCCGCAGCGGCGTCAAGCAACTCGCCCGCGCCGTGAAGGTTACCCTCGGGCCCCGCGGCCGCAACGTGGTCATCGAGAAGTCCTTCGGCGCACCGCTGGTCACCAAGGACGGCGTGACCGTTGCCAAGGAGATCGAACTCGAAGACGCCTACGAAAACATGGGCGCGCAGATGGTGAAGTCGGTTGCCAGCAAGACCAGCGACACCGCCGGCGACGGCACCACTACCGCGACCGTTCTGGCTGAGTCGATCTTTGAGGAAGGTCTCAAGAACGTCACCGCTGGTGCTTCTGCGATGGCCCTCAAGCGCGGCATCGACAAGGCGGTCACCGCCATTGTCGAAGAGCTGAAGAAAATCTCCAAGCCCGTCAAGAGCAGCAAGGAGATCGCGCAGGTCGCCACCATCTCCGCCAACGGCGACTCCGACATCGGTCAGAAGATCGCCGACGCGATGGACAAGGTCGGCAAGGATGGCGTCATCACCGTCGAAGAGGGCAAGGCGCTCGACACCACCATCGACCTCGTTGAGGGCATGCAGTTCGACCGCGGCTACCTCAGCCCGCATTTCGCCACCGATCTGCAGACCATGAGCTGCACCCTTGAGAACGCCCTGATTCTCATCCACGAGGAAAAGATCAGCAACATCAAGGACCTCGTTCCGCTGCTGGAGAAGGTCGCGCAGGCGCGCAAGCCCCTGCTGATCATCGCGGAAGATGTTGACGGCGAAGCGCTGGCGACCTTGGTCATCAATAAGCTGCGCGGTACGCTGAATGTCGTTGCGGTGAAGGCGCCCGGTTACGGCGACCGTCGAAAGGCAATGCTTGAGGACATCGCGGTTCTGACCGGCGGGCAAGCGGTCTTCAAGGACCTCGGCGTCAACGTCGAGACGCTGGAGCTCTCCGCGCTCGGCACCGCGAAAAAGATCGTGATCGACAAGGAAAACACCACCATCATCGAAGGCGCGGGCAAGAGCGCCGCCATCAAGGGCCGCATCGATCAGATTCGCAATGAGATCGAGGCGAGCACCTCCGATTACGACAAGGAGAAGCTGCAGGAGCGGCTGGCGAAGCTCGCCGGCGGCGTGGCGCAGATCAACGTCGGCGCGGCGACCGAGGTGGAGATGAAGGAGAAGAAGGCCCGCGTCGAGGACGCCCTGCACGCGACCCGCGCTGCGGTGGAAGAAGGCATCGTCCCCGGCGGCGGTGTGGCCCTGTTGCGCTGCCTGAAGGTGCTGGATAAGGTCAAGGTCGAGGGCGAGGACGAAAAGATCGGCGTGGACATCATCCGGCGCGCGATCCACTCCCCGCTGCGCACGATCGTCGACAACGCCGGCAAGGAAGGTGCGATTGTAATCCAGAACGTGCTCGGCTCTGCCGACGTCAGCTACGGCTACGACGCGCGCAACGACAAGTACGTCGACATGATCAAGGAAGGCATCATCGACCCGACCAAGGTGACCCGCAGCGCGTTGCAGAACGCCAGCTC
>CAYWTJ010000084.1:0-17048 GCA_964460225.1 uncultured Planctomycetaceae bacterium
TGCCGTCTCAGCCGGGAACGCATTTACGGCCCGGACTCCGCTGCCGCGCCGACCGCCGCACCCAGTTCGATCATCACGCCCGAGTCGACGATCGACCTGTAGGCGATTGCATCGCTGCCCCCCCCAAAAAAACAAAAGACAGGGACGAGCCATGCGGCTCGTCCCTGCTGATTTTCCGACACGCTGCAGGACGCCGGTTACAGCGTCTTGAGATAAGCGTCGATCGACTTCGCGGCGGTCTTGCCCGCCCCCATCGCCAGAATCACCGTCGCCGCGCCGCTGACGATGTCGCCACCGGCATAGACCCCCGGCACGTTGGTCGCCATCGTCGCCTCATCCGCCATGATGTTGCCGCGCTTATCCAGTTGCAGCTCCGGCCAATTACGGGTCAGCATCGGATTGGGCCCCTGCCCGATCGCCACGATGAACTGGTCGATCTCGATGACGTGCTCGCTGCCCGCCACCTCCACCGGTCTGCGCCGGCCGCTGGCGTCCGGCTCCCCAAGCGCCATGAGCTGGCACTTCAACCCCTTCACCCAGCCCTTTTCGTCACCCAGAACCTCAACGGGATTGGTCAACTCCCGGATGATGACGCCCTCCTCGAGCGCGTGCGCCACCTCCTCCTCGCGCGCGGGCATCTCCTTGCGCGACCGCCGGTAGACGATATAGACATTCTCCGCCCCCAGCCGCAACGCCGAACGCGCCGCATCCATGGCAACATTACCGCCGCCGACCACGGCCACGTTGCGGCCGCGCAACACCGGGGTATCATAGTCGTCACGGTAGGCCTTCATCAGATTGATGCGCGTCAAGAACTCATTGGAGGAGTAGACCCCGTTGAAGTTCTCGCCGGGAATGTTCATGAATGCCGGCAGGCCCGCGCCGGTGCCGAGGAACACGGCATCATAGCCGGCCGTCTTGAGTTCAGGCACACCGATCGTCTGCCCGATGGGCATGTTGAAGCGGAACTCCACGCCCAGCCGCTGCAGATATTCACATTCGCGCTTGACAATCGCCTTCGGCAGCCGGAATTCCGGAATGCCATACGCCAGCACGCCGCCGGGCGAATGCAGCGCCTCGAACACCGTCACCGAATGCCCCATCATCGCCAGATCAGCCGCCGCCGTCAGCCCCGAAGGACCGGAACCGATGATCGCAACCCGCTTGCCCGTCGCAACGGGAATCTTCGGCAACGCGGCAGCCCCGACCGCACTCTCGGCATCGGCGGCGAAACGCTCCAGCCGGCCAATCGCCACCGGCTGCGACTTCACGCCCAAAATGCACTTCGCCTCGCACTGCGATTCCTGCGGACAGACGCGTCCGCAGACCGAGGGGAGGTTGTTGGTGGTTTTGATCTTCTGCGCGGCCTTCAGGAAATGCCCCTGCTGAATTTCCTTGACAAATCCTGGGATGTCCACGTTCACCGGGCAGCCTTCAACACACTTGGGGTTCTTGCACTGGATGCAGCGCAACGCCTCCGACTGCGCCATCTCGGCGGTATATCCGAGCGCAACTTCCTCGAAATTCCGCGCGCGCACCTTGGGATCCTGCGCCGGCATCGGCACCCGCGCCGCCGCCTTCTGCACCTTGCCGAGGAGTTCCTTCTCCTTCTTGAACTCTTCGTAAATCCGCCCCTCCTCCTGCTTGTAGGTGGACAGACGCTGGAACAGCAGCGGGAAGTTCACCTCATGCCCGTCGAACTCCGGGCCATCGACGCAGGTGAAGCGCGTCTTGCCGGCAACCTCGACACGGCAGCCGCCGCACATGCCGGTGCCATCGACCATGATCGAATTCAGCGACACGATCGTTTTGAGGTTATACTGCCGGGTCAGATCGCAGACCACGCGCATCATGATGGGCGGCCCGATGGCGATCACACGGTCGATCCGCTCGCCGGACTTGATGAGCTTCTCCAGCGCCGTGGTCACGAAGCCCTTCTCGCCGTAGCTGCCGTCATCGGTTACGACAAACGCCTGATCGCACGCCGCGCGCATCTTATCTTCCCAGAAGATCAGATCCTTGTTGCGCGCGCCCATGATCGAGTACACGGTATTGCCCGCCTCCTTGAGCTTGCGCTGGATCGGGTACACCGGCGCGATGCCGAGCCCGCCGCCAATGCAGACCACCGTGCCGAAGTTCTCCACCTCGCTGGCATGACCAAGCGGGCCGACAATATCCTGAAACCGGTCGCCCTGCTGCAAAGCGTCCAGCTTGCCCGACGCGAGGCCGACAATCTGCACCACCATCGTAATCGTTCCGGCGGCGCGATCAAAATCCGCGATGGTCAGCGGCACGCGCTCGCTCTTCTCGTCGCCGCGCACCACGATGAACTGCCCCGGCTCGCAGTAGCCAGCAATCGCCGGACAGTACACTTCATACAGCCGGATCACCGGCCCGAGACTTTCCTTGCGCACGATGCGATTGAGCTTCTCATCAGGCGTATTCAGGATACTGAACGTATTTCCCGCGTGACCGTTGCAGGAGTGCCCCTGTTGCGACAACTGCGAATCAGACATGATGCCCAACCTTATTCACAAATCCTTGCCCAAAGTGGCTCGGAAAAAGAAACGAAGCGAACTGACACCCAAAAAACCACAGCTCATCTTATCCACCCGATTCAGGCGGTAAATAGCCTATTAAAGGCAATTAAACGAACAAATGTAGCCTCTTTGGATTATTTTCTCAAAAAAAAAATACAAACCGTCATCTCCAAGAAATACATCTTTCATTGCATCTCCGATAATCATACCCCCGAATGAGCACGAAAGCAATCCTCTTTATGCCAACGATGGCAGATATTTTCGTGAAGAAAAACTCCGCGCTGGCAAGCGGGAACAGCCAGAGAGAAAACGAATTCTTGAGATATGCTCATATTCGGACATTCGGCATCTGATTCTGTAACGATTTGAAGAGAATTCTGTGGAATTTCTAAACGATGCTGATACGATGGAGTTTCCTTGTGAGGACAGAGGGACAGGACGATGAAGCGATACACCCAGCCGGATGAAGCCTTCCTGCATCAGATCGTCGATGCAATGCCGTTCGCGGCAATGGTGGTAGACCATGACGTGGCGATTGCGTTCGCTAACCGGGCAGCGGTTCATCTGTCCGATCCCAACGAAGAACCGATTCTGCATAAACGCAGCGGCGATGCGCTGGGCTGCATCAACGCCCGCGCGAATCCCGCCGGATGCGGCCACTCCAATAACTGCCCTGACTGCGTCATCCGCCAGTCCATCCAAGAGTCGTTTCAGGGCCAGCGGACGACACGAAAGAAGTTTTTTCTGGAACTCAAGCGCGGGGAGTCGGTTTCCGAGGTGCCGGTGCTGGTGACGGCGACGCCGTTTGACTTCCGCGACGGACATTACTGCCTGCTCATCCTCGAAGACATCAGCGAAACGGTGAACCTGCAGGAGCTGTTGCCGATCTGCGCGCAGTGCAAGAAGATCCGCGACGACCAGAATTACTGGCACCACATCGAGCAATACATGGCCGATCACGTTTCGGATCTGACCTTCACGCACTCCCTCTGCCCGGACTGCCTGAGCCGACTGTATCCCGATCACATCCGCCGCCACAAAGCCCGCGCGGCCTCCCTGCCGGCCGAATAACCGCCCGCCCTCGCCCCCGGCTGGCGCAAGTACCGCTTCCTCTATGCCATCACGGTCGGAGCGCACCCGCCACCCGCGCCCTATCGTCCCAATTCATGACCTGCCCAGACGGCAAGCTCCTCGCGGTTGATTTTTGCGTTGTGCCGGATGTCCACCGGGAACGACGGGTGGAACAGCAGGGCCTGAATGTCTGCCGTCAGCGGATCGTTCGCGGCGGCCGCAAGCAGTTCCTTGCGCAAGATCTCGCGGGCGGTCGCCGGAGTGTCCGGATTGTGCAATTCAACGACGATCACCGGCTGTTGATTTGGCCGCGCCCCCACCCCGACCAGCGCCGAACGCTTTACCTGCGGGTGCCGGTTGAAGATCGCCTCGCAGCAGACGCTGTACAGAATTTTGCCAGCCATCTCCACCCGATGCGCCTTGCGCCCGCAAAACCAGACCCGCCCCTGTTCGTCCTTGTAGCCAAGATCGCCAATGCGGTGACGGATTGCGTCGCCATCGGCAATCTTCGCCAGCTTTGTATGCTCCGGGCGCTCGTAATAACGCTTGGTGACGTTGCCGCCCTTGACGGTAATTTCGCCGATCTGCCCCGTAGGCAGGACCAGTTCCGGCGACCATGCCGCAATCGGCTCGTCGCTCAGGCGGATGATTTCCACCTCCACACCCGGCACGGGACGCCCCACGCAAAAGCCTTTGCCCTGCCGCGTCTTCGCTGCCGTTTCCGCCAGCACTTCCGAACCGCGCATATCGCACGCGGGCAGGCTTTCGGTCGCGCCATACGGCGTATGCGTCTGCGCGCCTTCGGGCAGGATGTGATTCAGCAGCCGCTCATGCACCTCCGGCGGCACCGGCGCTCCGGCCATCAACACCTTGCGCAAGCTCGGCAGCTTGATCCGGTTCTCAACACAATAGCGGCTGACCTTCCCCCAGAGCGCGGGCGAACCGAAGGAGAAGGTGCAGCCTTGATTGCGCACCGCCTCGACAATCCGCGCAGGATTCACATCCGCCGGACGGGTGGGGTCCATGTCCGGAACCACGGCAGTCATGCCGATCCCGACGGAAAAGAGCGCAAAGAGTGGGAAGGTCGGCAGATCGATGTCGTCCTCGCCCACGCCATAGGTTTTGGCGATCAACTCGCATTGCGCCGCGAACATGCCGTGCTCGTACTCGACGCCTTTGGCGGGGCCGGTGCTGCCGGTGGTGAACAGAATCGCGGCGCGCTCGTCGGCTCTGGTGTCGACAACGGAATAACCATCGCCGGGCAGCGCGAGGTCCGAGAGCCGCGCCCCGCCCCAGCACCAGCGGCGGCCGATGGTGACGTTGTACTTGACCGACCGGAAAAACGACGGGCGCAGCACGCGCATCAGATGCGCCAGCGGAATGCCGACCATCGCCTCCGGAGTCGCCGAGGCGATGCAATGCAAGAGGCGCTGCACGCCCATCCCCGGATCAATCAGCACCGGCACCGCACCGGCCTTGAAGAGCGCAAAGACCAGAGCAAAGAAATCGATACCGGGGCGGGCCATGCAGAGGGTTTTCACGCCCCGGCCGATGCCATAGGCCGTCAGGCCGCGCGCGTAGGCGTCGCTGAGCGCATCAAGCTGCGAAAAGGTGACATGCGTATACGCCACCCGCCCGGCGGCATCGCGCGCATACGGAAACACCACCGCCCGCTTCTCAGGCAGCCGCGCCGCCATTTTTTTCAGTTGCAGTCCGATGTTGCAGATTTCAATTGCTGACAAAACGGCCTCCATTTATCTCGAAGTGGCTCCGGCGCCCAGTCCGAAGGCCATGACCAATATCTCCACAGACTTCACGTCTTCCTCCGGCGGCGATAGGATGTTGTGCCTTGGGCGTTGCGCAATGCCGCGGTCTGGCCGCCGACCAAGGCTTCCATTTTATGACGACGACTGTGCGTGATCGCCATCGCCAGCGCGTCGGACTCGTGATCGGTCGCCGGAAGCGCAGGCAGCGCCAGCAACACCTTCACCATCTGCCGCACCTGTTCCTTGTCCGCCCGGCCCGTCGCCGTTACCGCGCGCTTGACCACCGCCGGCTCGTACCCAGCCACCTTCAGTCCCGCCCCGGCCGCCGCCAAGAGCGCCACGCCCCGGCCTTCGCCGATGGCAATCGCCGTTTTCGGATTGTCGCCGCTGTAGACCGTTTCGACCGCCGCCTCCTCGGGCGCGAACTCCCCGATCACCGCACACAGCCCCCGGTAAATCTGCACCAGCCGCTGGGCGATGTCATCGCCGCGCGCCTTGATGGTGCCGCTGGCGACAAAGCGCAAAGCATTGCCGTCCTCTTCGATGATGCCGTACCCGGTGTTGATCGTACCGGGGTCGATTCCAATGATCCGCAAGGTCCGCTCCTATTTCCGCCGCACAAGAGTTGCTTGCAATTAAATCCCGATCCCCGGCCCGATGCAAGCGCCAAACACGGATATTTCCACACAAGACCAGATGGCATCCGAAACCGCTCCGCCGCGCTTTCGGTGCCCGCTGCTTGCAATTCCGCCCTGTCTGACTAAAATCCCATCCTTTGACCATGCCCGGGAAGCATCATACTCCGACCGGACTGCGTAACAGGAAAGGCAGAAACAAAATGGCACTTATGCGTACCCGCTTCGCTCCCAGTCCCACCGGCAACGTCCACATCGGCAACATCCGCGTGGCGATCTTCAACTGGCTCGCCGCCCGGCACAACGGCGGAGAGTTCCTCATCCGCATCGAAGACACCGACCTCGAACGCTCCACCCCCGAGGCGATCCAGAAGCTCTTCCAGTCCCTCGACTGGCTCGGCCTCGACTACGACGGCGAACCGATGTACCAGACCAAGGAACGCCCCCGCCACGAGCAGGCCGCCCGCGCCATGCTCGCCGCCGGCGTGGCGTCCCAGCCCGAGCCGGACGGGCCGATCTTTCTGCGTATCTGTAAGGAGCTGCTTGACGAGTCCTTCGTGACCGCGCCGCGCGAGGATGCCCTCATTCAATGGAAGGACGGCACGCTCACCGCCAACGCCGAGACGATCACCCATGTGACCACCTCCCCCAAGAGCGGCGAAACCTTCACCACCCCCGTCAACTGGGACGCCCTCACCGCTCCGCGTTTCGTGCTGGAAAATGGCGGCGAAATCGACGCCGCCGCAGTCCGCGCCAAACTCGGCCACGCGCAGCAGGAGCTGAACAACGCAGTCGGCAGCAAGGTAGTCGGCGTAAAATTTCAGCGCCGCTATGTGTATTTTGAAGACCTCGTGCTCGGGCGGATGGAGAAGCCGCTCGACAGCCTGCGCAACTTCATCATCGCGCGCGGCGACGGCTCGCCGATCTTCCACCTCGCCAACGTCATCGATGACGTCACGCAGCAGGTCACACACATCCTGCGCGGCAACGACCATGTGGAAAATACCTTCCGCCACCTCTTCATCTTCAAGGCTTACGGCGTGACCCCCCCGCAGTACGGCCACTTCCCGATGATCGTCAACGCCTCCGGAAAGCCCTACTCCAAGCGCGACGGCGACGCCTACGTCGGCGATTTCCGCGACAAGGGAATTCTTCCCGACGCGCTCTTCAACTTCCTCGCCCTCTGCGGCTGGGCACCCGGCGACGACCGGGAGGTGATGACCCGCGACGAGATGAAGACAGCCTTCACCCTCGACCGCGTCAACGCCTCCGCCGCCCAGTTCGACCTCAAGAAGCTTGACTGGATGAATCAGCAGTATATCATGCAACTGCCGCAGGAAAAGCTCGAAGCGCTGCTGACGGCGGAACTGGGCAAGCACAACATCGATGCGACCAAGTTCGACAAGACCTGGTTCACCAAGCTGGTCGGCACGCAGCGTGAGCGGATCACCAAGACCGCCGACTTCATCGCCAACACCTATTACTTCTTCAGCGACAGTTTTACTTATGATGAAAAGGCCGTGAAGAAGAATCTGCAGAAAAATGAAGGCGAAGGGCTGAAGGCGCTCGCCAAGGCGCAAGCGGCGCTGACCGCTTTGCCAGCGTGGAGCGACGAAGCCATCGAGGGTGTCGTCCACCAACTTGCCGAGGAATACGAGGGCAAGATGGGCATCATCGCCCAGCCGTTGCGGATTGCCTGCACCGGCGGCACGGTCAGCCCCGGCATCGGCGAGACGCTCTTCCTGATCGGTCGCGACCAGACACTGGCGCGCATCGACCGCGCCCTCAAGACCATCCCGTCGGCCTGAAGTCCCTACCCTGCGGGAACAAACCGGCGACAATAAAAGAGCGCACCGCAAGTCCCTTGCGGTGCGCCTTATTTACGGCTTGTGGGAAGGTTATACCATGCAAGATCGTGCCTACTCGCCCCACCCAAGCTTGCGACGGAGGATGTCATAGCGGCCACAGCAATCGCCAACCACCAGTTGCGCGTAAAGTTGGGAACAGGCGACCTCCGTTCTGTCCTCCTCGGTCAGTTCCACCACCTTCCGGCCGTCGCAAGTCAGGTTGCCGCGCCCTCGCACGCAAACGCTTTCGTTGCGCGAGAACACCAACGGCCGGTGCGACAGCCGGTGCGGACAGACCGGCACCAGCAGCATCGCCTCCAGCTCCGGACTGAGGATCGGACCGCCGGCGGACATCGCATACCCTGTCGAGCCCGTCGGCGTGGAAAGAAGCAGCCCGTCGCCGGCGATCTCAGTCAAACCCGACGCATCCACCGTCAGGCGCAACCGGGACATGCGCCCCTGCCCCGACGGCAGAAAGGCGAACTCATTTAGACAATGCCCGCACCAGCGAACCTCATCTTCGCGCAGCACCCTCCCCTGTAGCATCATCCGGTGCGATACAACCGCTTGCCCCGCCAAAACACGCAAGAGCGCCGATTCGACCTCATCTGGTGTAATCTCGGCCAGAAAACCCAGACGCCCGAGGTTGACCGTCACCAGCGGAATCTGCCGCGCACCCAGCCGCGCCACGGTGTGCAGCACCGTGCCGTCCCCACCGAAAACCACCGCAAAATCCGCGCCGCATTCCTCCAGCGACTCCCCGACACTCTCCTCCTCCGGCACCAGTTCGCAGCGGCCGGAGAGGAATGTCCGCATTTGCGCCGCCAGCGCGCCCGCCCGCTCCTTGAATGGATTTGCCACCAATAACGCCTTCATCTCACATCCCTCATAGTATCGAACCGCCACAGCCGCGCCCACCCGCTTATAAAATGCCAAACCTTCCGGCGGCCTGAATCGCACGTTCCACCGCTTCTGTCGCCTCGCGCAGTCCCCGGGTAAAATCCCCCTCCCAGTGCTCGGCAGACGAGGGAAAGAACACCATCTCATGCCAACAGTCAGGCAGAAATGCATCCGCAGCCACCCGTCCCCACAACGCCGGACAATCCGCCGCCCGCAACGCTGAGCGGAATTTCCGGTACTCCTGCAACTGCGCCTTGCCCCGCCCGGAGCGGTTGTAGATGTAGAGCAAAACCGGCATCCGCCGTGCCGTCGATAGAATCTGCGGCAGCATCGTCTGCCACTCCGCCAGAACGTCGTAAGGATCTACAAGCACCAAACCAAAATCCGCCGGCGGGGGAAGCAGATCCCAACCACTATTCGCAGATAGCACCCGGAACCGCGCATCCGCCGCCAGCAAGCCCCGCCGCCTCTCATCCAGATCATACACCTCACAACCCGCCCCCGCCGAATCGGCCGCAACCGCAACGGCCTTGACCACGCCGGAATTGCGTGCTGCGAAAAAGTCCGCCGCCAGCGCACACGATCCCGGCCAGCGCGCCCGGCCCAGATAAGTCGAGACCGCCGCCGGCAAAAGCAGTTCCGGGGGCAAGCCTGAAATCCGTTCCTGGCAGGCGCGCGAAACCGGATAATCCGGCATCCCCGCAAACGGATCAAGGTAGCCTCCGAAGAATGCGCCCCCCTGCGCCTCCGTTACCGAACCTGTTCCGCCAGTGAGAAAAGCCAACACGCGCAGAAGCCATTCGCCCTTGAGGATGTCGCCCCAGTTGCCCGGTTCGTAAAGCAGCCCGCCGGTACTGCCGTCCTTCTCTTTCCACTGCCACTTGCTCATCTTCGATCTGCCTGAAATCACGCAACAGGAACTGGTTGCACTTCCTAATTGCAAAATTCGCGCCCCCGGCCTCCGTCGCACTCCGGACGTACTTATTTTTCCTCGTCAGGCGCGCTGCTGAGGGCATGATCGAGCGCCGCGGCGACACCGGCAGCACTCACCAAAAAATCCCAGCGGCCAGCTTCGTACTCGGCGGCTTTGATGGCCGCTCCCGCCTCGCTGGCGATGATCGCGCCCGCCGCCACATCCCAATGGTGCAAGCCCTTCTCGAAAAACGAGGTCAAACGCCCACAGGCGCAGTTGCAGATATCCAGCGCCGCCGCCCCGAGACAACGCATCTTGCAGACGCGGTCAGACAAGGCGCGATAGCCCGTGCGCATTTTATCCAGCCCCGCCGCCGTGCTGCCGAAGCCGGTAGCGACCATGCAGTCCTCCAGCGTGTTCACCTGCGGCGTCCGGATGCGGTTGTCGTTGAGGTATGCCCCTTTGCCGACCTCGGCGTAAAACAGATCGCCGATCACCGGCGTATACACCACGCCCAGCACCGGCAGCCCGAGTCCCGGTAGAACGGCCCAGTCCCCTGCCCCCTTCTTAAAACAGGCGATGGAGGTGCAGAAATAGGGCAAGCCGTAGAAATAGTTCACCGTCCCGTCCAGCGGATCGATGACCCAGACGTACTCGCTGTCCATATTTTGCCCGCCGCGCTCCTCGGCAAGAAAGCCGTGCTTCGGGAAGATTTGCACGATGGTATTGATGATCGCCGCTTCGCAGAGGCGGTCAACCTCCAGCTTGATGTCATTGCGCAACCGGGCATCGACGTTGAGCAGTTGCCCGTAGTGTTTTTTTTGAATCGTCCCGGCCGCCAACGCCGCCGCCTTCGCTGTCTCTAGCATATTATCCCCTAAAATCACCTATGCCAATGAATGAACTCCTATTGAAATCATCGGCATCAGAAAAAACAAGAGCGCGACTATGTTAAGGCAAGTTACGCCACACAGAATCAGCAACGAAAGAAGAAAATAATCCTGTCGGCGCACAATGCTCGCTCCCATCAGTAGAATACATACAAGACCTCCAAGCACGGACAACAACACGCGCAGCTCATTCAAACGCAAGGCAACCTGCGTTACGCGCGGCAATTCCAGCTTGAGCGGCATATAGGCACCGATGCACCACGTTCCGGCAGCATATACAATTCCGGTAACAAGTAACATCGTCAAAATTACCGTAACATGGAACACAATCCGCTTCGACATTACGACTCCCCTAGTATTCCCTCAGTGCTTACGTGCTGGCGAATAGTATCTCCCGAACCCGTTCGTGGTGAGTCCGTCGAACCATGAACGGATTATAATCCATGCCAATCGCTGTATTCTCTGTGCACTTGCATCGCGTCAGCAGCTATTCTCAGCATGCAATTATTCCGTCTGAAAACGAGCCGTTTCTTCGCGCAGCAAGTTGGCGGCCTCGCGCAGTTGCTCCGTGGCAGAGTTGAGCTGGTTCATGCTCTCGGCCGCGCTCTCGGCACCGGTACGCAGACGGCGCATCGCTTCGCTGATCTCCGCCGCACCCTGCGCCTGCGCCTGCATCCCGTCGTTAACCCGCAGAAAACTCGGACTCAACCCCGTCACCTGCGCAATCACCCCGCCCAAGCCCTTGCCGATCGCCCCCGCCTCGCTGGCGCAGCGGCTGACCGCTTCGGTGAACAATTCCAACTCCGCCACCCCCGCCTCGACCGCCGTGTCCATCCCCGCCGCGACCTGCCCGATCTCCACCGTCGCCACCGAGGTCTTGTCCGACAGGCGGCGGATCTCGCGCGCCACCACCGAAAAGCCCTTGCCGTACTCCCCCGCCTTCTCGGCCTCAATCGATGCATTCAGACTGAGCAAATTCGTCTGCTCCGCGACCTCCGCAATCGCCCCGACGATGCCGGAAATATTCTCGACGCTCTGCCGGATCAATTCCAGTTTTCCCGCCATCGAGTGCGTCGCGTTGTTGAGCGTGCGCATTGTCCCCTCCAGCGCCAGCAGCGAGTCCTTGCCCTTTCCCGCCTGCCCCGCTGCTTCCACCGCGCTCTGATTGACCGTCTGCATGGTGGAGGCCAGTTCCCGCGCCGAGGCGGAGATTTCCGCCACCGCCGCAGCGACCGAGGAAACCTCGGACTCAAATCCGTTCATCGCCTCTTCCTGCCGGGCGGAGGTGGCGGCGATCTGCGTGGAAGCGGACACCAACCGGACGGTCGAATGCTTGATGCCCTTGACCAGAGCGATCAGCCCCTGCGCCATCGTGCGCACCGAAGCGCAGAGGCGGCCGACCTCGGTGTTTTCCGTGATCGGCGGCAAGCCGGTATTGAGCCGTCCGCAGGCAATGTTCTGCGAAGCGAGATCCAGCATCACCAGCGGCCGGGTAATGCGCCGAGCGCTGCGGTAGACCAGCAGCGAAAGGGCGCAAAAGCTCAGCAACGCAATCAAAAACGTCTGCGCCATCAGCCGATTGATGTCACGCAGAATTTCATTCTCGTCGTAGATGACGCCAAGCGACCAGTCATTGCGCTGCAACGGCAAGAAATAAATGCGGCGCAACTCGCCGGTGAGCTCGTCCTTGACCACCCCCGAACTCTCCCGCCCCGCCATAAGATTCATCGCCATCTCCCGCACCTGCGCGTCCGCGCGGTCATCGGGAAGCAGGAACGTTTTGCCCTGTCGCACCAGTTCCATCTCGGGATGGACGATGAAGCGCCGGGTCTTGCGGTCAACGATGCAGACATAACAATCCCCGGAGAGGCGCGCGGTCTCGGCAATCTTCGAGAGAATCGACAGATCAAGATCCGCGCACAGCGCCCCGGCAAAACGCGCCTCGCCGTCCAAAATCGGGCAGCCGTAACTGACAATGGTGACCGGATTCCCCGCGGCATCGGGGGCGACGTTGATATAGGGACTGGTCCAGCCGCCGCCTGTGCGCGAAGAACGATACCACTCGCGCTGGAAATAATTCAAGCGCGCAAAATCAACTGTCTGCAACTGAACCCGGCCCTTCTCGCGCCAGGCGTTCATACAGAGCGTGTCCGGAGTAAGCACCTGCGGCTCAAAACCAGCCGCGAGACCGTACAACCCCGGAATCTGCTCTACCCGCGCCTTGAGCAGCTCCCCCAATTGAACCGGGGAGGGATGGAACAGGCCGATGGTGGAGGCCAGTGCGCGGGAGTAATCCTCCACCCCGCGCAGTTCCCCATCGATCTGGCGGGCGCTGGAACGGGCGAGAGACGCCAGCTTCTGATCGAGGTTCTCCAGCGCAATGCGGCGAGAGCAGAAAAAGATGTACGCCGACGCCAGAAATCCCGTGACTGCGCAAAAAAGCAGTACCCGGAAAATCAGCTTGAACGCAATTCCGTGCGACGAACGGTTGTCTGGCATGGTCATTACCCGTATAGTGTAGGTTGCCGCCCACAGGGGCCAAAGCAGCATTTTACCGCAAACGCAGCAAAAGTTGCATAAGAAAATTCACAGAGTATTCTGTGCATGTACTTTTTAGAGAACAGTATGCCGGTTGCAAGCCGGCGGCAAGGAATGCGGTATGATCCGTGCAGATAACCTGACTAAGATCTATCCGATGGGCTCCGGCGAGGTCCGCGCGCTTGATGGCGTGAGTTTTGAGATCACCCGCGGCGAGCTGACAGCAATCATCGGCTCCTCCGGCAGCGGCAAATCCACCCTGATGCATATCATGGGCTGTCTTGATCGTCCGACCTCGGGCGAATACATCCTGGACGGCGAAGACGTATCCAGACTCAGCGGCGACCAGCAGGCACGCATCCGCAACCGCAAAATCGGTTTTGTCTTCCAGTCCTTCAATCTTCTGCCGCGTCTGAGCGCACTGGAAAACGTCGAACTCCCGCTATTGTATGCCGGCAACCATCATGCCAAGGAGCGCGCCCTGGAGGCGCTCGCTACCGTCAGCCTCGCCGACCGTGCTCACCACGTGCCCAACCAGTTATCCGGCGGACAGCGTCAGCGCGTCGCCATCGCCCGCGCCCTGATTACCGACCCCGCAATTCTTCTCGCGGATGAACCCACCGGCGCACTCGACAGCAAAACCGGGCTGGAAATCCTCGACCTTTTCAAGCGGCTGCATGAAAGCGGCCGCACGATCGTAATGGTCACCCACGATAATAAGATCGCCAATTTCTGCCAGCGCCGCATCCGCATCGCCGACGGCCGGATCATTGACGACAACGATGCGCAACGGCAAACCATGCTGGTAGAGCGCCAGCCGCCGGAAGCCGCCCCCGCCGGAGGATGCATCTGACATGCTTTACTGGACCACCTTCAAAGTCGCGCTAAGCAGCCTCTTCGCGAACAAGTTCCGGACCTTTCTGGCGATGCTCGGCATCATCATCGGCGTGGCCGCAGTGATTGCTATGCTCGGCATCGGTTCCGGCGCGCAGCGCAAGGTACTTGCCAAGGTCAGTGAATTCGGCACGAATTTTCTCTTCGTCAAGCCCCAACCGAGCGAAGAAAACGGCGTCACCGTCGAGGACACCAAACCGACCCTGACCATCCGCGACGCCGAGGACATCCTGCAAAAAGTACAGGGGATACGCTCCATCGGCGCGATGGTCTGGAACGGCGGACAGGTCTCGCGCAACGCGCTGAATACCTGGACTCAGATCGTCGGCATCACCAACACCGTCTTGGACATCCGCAATTTCAAGGTTGATCGCGGCCGCGTATTCACCGAAAAAGAAGACAGCGCCGGCGCGCGCGTAGCGGTGATTACCTCTGATGTCGTAGCGCGTCTCTTCCCCGATGGCGAGAATCCCGTCGGTCAGGAGATCTGGATCAACGAGTTTGTCTTCAAGGTCATTGGTACCATCAAGCGCAAAGGGGATTCCGACTGGAAGGGGGCGGACAGGCTGGTCTTCATTCCGCTGAACACCGCGATGAAGCGCGCCTTCGGCAACGAGTCGCTGGACGAAATGAATGTCCATGTATTCGATAAGGATCAGATCCCGCAGGTAATCGCACAGACCACCGTATTGCTGCGGCGCAACCACCACCTGCGCGCCCGGCAGTCCAACGACTTTCACATCATGAGTCAGGACGCGGTACTGGAGATGGCAATGGACGTACAGAATACCTTCCGGATCCTGCTGGCAACCATCGCAGGCATTTCGCTGCTGGTCGGCGGCATCGGCATCATGAACATCATGTTGGTGACCGTCAAGGAACGCACCCGCGAGATCGGAGTACGCAAAGCCATCGGGGCGCGGGAGAAGGACATACTCCGGCAGTTCCTGCTGGAGGCGGTCTTCATGTGCGGCATCGGAGGGGCGATCGGCTGCGGCCTCGGCATCGGCTCCAGCCTGCTGATTGACACGTACACCGAGTACAAGACCGTCATTGAGCCAATCAGCGTCATTATTTCGTTCAGCGTATCGGCGGCGGTAGGCGTATTTTTCGGCTATTATCCCGCCAGCCGCGCCGCCAGCCTCGACACCATCGACGCCCTGCGCTACGAATAGCGCACCAAACTTATTAATCGCTTAGCGACAAAGCGTTACGATAAAAAGGCACGCGAACACGTCGCGGCGCGTCCCCGTAGGGACGCAACCTCCCTGCCCCCCATTTCCGAAAGTTTATGCATAAAAAAAACCCTTTGACGTATGGTCAAAAGGGCTTCATTTGAAAAATGGTGCCGGGGGGGGGGACTTGAACCCGGCAACACTTTCAGCTAACCCATTTTCAGTACTATCGTTATCGGATATCACTAACACTTCGTGTCCATTTTCAGTCCACTTTTCAGGCTCTTTTGTCCCGAAAACCTTCAAACCGACATCTTCCGCAAGCTCAGATAAACGCTCCTTACGCGCACGGCCATACGTGTTCATCGTAAGTTCCGGCGTACTGTGGCGCATCAACTCTTGAGCCTCTTTAACACTCGCACCAGATTCAATAACGAGATTATCATAAGTAACCCGCAGTGCATGAAAATCAAGTTTACCCTCAACTGTTACAAGCGAAATACCCGCCGCCTCAAGATCGCGGCGAAATGTACGAGCAGCATCACGAGGAACATAAACCAAAGGATTTGTAGGAAAAGCACCAGATCGGATATTCCGCCGGTAATTCGCCTTATACATCTCCTTTGCCCGACCTGACGCTATAAACACCCTCAATTCATCCAGCAATGCCACCGGAAGAGGCTGAAAACCCTCCTTACGGTTCTTTGTCCACCGCGCATCCAAGACCAAGCCACCACGTTTAAAATCAACATGATCAGGTGTTGATTCTCTAAGCTCATTTGCACGTAACCCCGAACAAACAGCCAACAGGTATAATATTCGCCGCTCATAAGAAGATACTTCAAGCAACCGCTGCAACTCTTCTTCAGACATCGAGCGCCGACGAGACTGTGGGGCAGTATTAAACGAGGAGAGACCCGAAAGCGGGTTTTCATGCAGCATTCGCCGCTTTAAGAGCCACTCGCAAAAGCTACGTAAAGCCTCCACATAGTTCGCCAGTGTCTTCCCGCTCCGCTTCCGGCCCATCTCCTGTGTAATCCGCTCTATCTGGCCTTGAATGCCGTCCAGATCACCAACGACCTCGATTTTCAATTGACCAAGCCAGTAACGAATACGACTTTCCTTGTGCCGCAAATGGGCAATACTCCACGCCCGGCCACCATGACCACCCTGTAACCGGCCCCAAGACAAATATTCCTGCAACGCCTCTTCAATGCCCTTACTGTTGTTTTTTCTTGAGAGAACGGGAGCAGGACGCAATCCACTACGAATCTCTTTCGCCTCAAGCTCGATACGATTCACCAACTTTACCAACTCGCGCTGAACTGGATGCGTTGCACTACGCCTACGTCCCATCCAGTCCACAAAACGCGCACGATATATTTTCTTGCCACTGGCAAGTATTTTCTCCTCTATGGTTGCCATTACGCACCTTTCATATCAGACCAAAACATTTTACCACACACCCCGACTATTGCAAGCTATACCCCGCAATTCGCGCCCGCATAGTCTTCGCATCCTTCTCCTGCTTCGCGTAACCCTCCTTAATCCAGTCAAGAACCTTACCAGAAAACCAAACATTCCGCCCACCCATCTTTACCGCTGGAGGCAATTCGCAACGCGCTACCATATTCCGAATCGTTCGCCCTGTTACAGATAGCGCCCTTGATAATGCTTTTTCATCAAGAAGAGCATCCGCAGGCAACTCCGCTAATTCCTTGCATATTCCGTCATTCATTATCGCCCCCCTACATCAAGTTCCATTTGCAATTCACGATCAGCCGCCCGCCGTTCTTCCTGCATCACAGGACGCTTTGCCCGCCCTAAATGACGCTCGATGCAGTGATCATTCCAGCGGATCATACCTTCTATCCCCTTG
>CAYWTJ010000085.1:0-41617 GCA_964460225.1 uncultured Planctomycetaceae bacterium
ATTCCAAAAATTTGGCTCCGGCGGTACGAGGCGGTGCTGGCGGCGCAGGCGGCCGGGATTGCGGCGCTCAAGGCGGGCGCCCCGACGGCGAAAGCCGACGAGGCGGCGAAAGCGGTCTTTGCCGAGGCCGGACTGCTGGAAAAGTTCACGCACTCGCTGGGGCATGGGGTCGGGATTGAGGTTCACGAAGCGCCGCGCCTCTCCAGCCGGTCGCAGGAGGTGCTGGAGGCGGGCAACATCGTGACGGTCGAGCCGGGAATTTACCTGCCCGGACAAGGCGGCATCCGGATCGAGGACATGGCACTGATTACGCCGGAGGGCGCGAAGGTGCTCAGCAGCCTTGAGAAAGACGCCGCTTCGGCGGTGGCAGGCGCATGATAACGAATATTTACAACGTAGCTTTTGAGGCTATTTTATCCTAAACGGAAGGAAACGTCAAAGATGAGCACGGAAAAGATCCGCGAGCTGCTGGAGATGATGAAGGAGTTTGAGCTGGTCGAGATCGACCTCGAGGAGGAGAACTTCCGCGTTCTTCTCAAGAAGGCCGGAGCCAATGTGGTCGCCGCCCCGATGCAGATGCCGGTCAGCTATGCCGCCGCTCCCGCCGCTGCGGGTGCCGCTCCCGCCGCTGTTGCGGCCGCCGAGAGCACCGCCGGTCTGACCCCGATCAAGAGTCCGATCGTCGGCACCTTCTACGCCTCTCCCTCCCCCGATTCGGAAGCCTTCATCAAGGTCGGAGACAAGGTCACCGCCAGCACCCAGGTCTGCATCATCGAAGCGATGAAGATCATGAACGAGATCAAGGCCGAGCTCTCCGGCACCGTCGAGAAGATCCTCGTCCAGAACGGCGAACCGGTCGAATACGGCCAGCCGCTCTTCCTCGTCCGGGAATAATCTTTTCGCTGTCCCTGAAGGCGGCCGGACATGCCGGCGCGCACCCGCGCGCCGCGAAGTCCCGGATCGTCCAGCTATATAAAGGTGAGCTATGTTTAAACGGATTCTTATCGCCAACCGCGGCGAGATCGCGGTGCGCATCATCCGGACCTGCCGCAAGCTCGGTATCGAGACGGTGGCGGTCTTCTCCGAGGCCGACCGCACCTCGCTGCACGTGCGACTCGCGGACGCGGCGGTCTGCATCGGCCCGGCCGAGAGCGCCAAGAGCTATCTGCACATTCCCAGCATCATCTCCGCCGCGCAGATCACCGACGTGCAGGCGATCCACCCCGGCTTCGGTTTTCTGTCGGAGAACAGCCACTTTGCCGAGGTCTGCCGTTCGGTCGATATCGCCTTCATCGGCCCCGGCGTGGACGCGATGAACAAGATGTCGGACAAGGCCTTCGCGCGCGAACTGGCGAAGTCCTCCGGCGTACCGATCCTGCCCGGCAGCGATGGTAAAATCGCCAACGACGAGGAGGGCGTCAAGATCGCCCACCAGATCGGCTACCCGGTCATCATCAAGGCCAGCGCCGGCGGCGGCGGCCGCGGCATCCGCATCGCGCACAACGACGTGTCGCTGCGCAGCGGCATGCAGCAGGCGCGCGCGGAAGCGGAAGCGGCGTTCGGCGACGGCGGGCTGTATATGGAAAAGTTCCTTGAGAACCCCCGGCACGTCGAGATTCAATTGCTGGCCGACCATCACGGCAATGTGATTCACCTCGGCGAGCGCGACTGCTCGATCCAGCGCCGGCACCAGAAGCTGCTGGAGGAGTCGCCCTCCCCGGTCATCGACAAGAAGACCCGGCAGCAGATGGGCGACGCGGCGGTCTCGTTGGCGAAGGCCTGCGGCTACGCCAACGCCGGCACCATCGAGTTCCTCTACGAAAAGAATCAGTTCTTCTTCATGGAGATGAACACCCGCATTCAGGTGGAGCACCCGGTCACGGAAACGGTCACCGGCCTCGACCTGATCGAGGAGCAGCTCCGGATCGCCTCCGGCGAACCCCTGCGCTGGCGGCAGAAGGACATCCAGTTCAACGGCCACGCGATGGAGTTCCGCATCAACGCCGAAGACCCGGAGCGCAACTTCTCGCCCTTCCCCGGCAAGATCGAGATGTTCATCCCGCCGTTCGGCGAGGGCGTGCGCGTCGACACCTTCGCGTACTCGGGATACAAGATTCCGCCGAACTACGACTCCATGATCGCCAAGCTGATCGTGCGCGGCAAGGATCGCAAGGAGACGATCGAGGCCGGCAAGCGGGCGCTGTCGGAGTTCATCATCGAAGGAATCAAGACCACGATTCCCTTCCACCGGCAACTGCTGGAGAATGTCAACTTCGTGACCAACGATTACGACATCAACTTCATCGACAATACCTACCTGAACGCCCAGCATTCCAAGAAGTAACGGCGGCACGGTCAGATGCAGGCGGCGGACCCGGCTCACGGGTCCGCCGCTTGCTTTGATGCATTGCCGCTGCAACCTCTTTCTTTGCCGTGAGCCATTGCTACAATTGCCACGCGGCCGGGTTGAGACGGCGGGCCACCGGAAGCAAACGCGACGGCAGGAGCGGAGAACGGATATGAATCGGATCGAAACAGCCATTGAGGGCGTATGCGTGATTGAGCCGCGGGTGTTCGGCGACGAACGCGGATTCTTCATGGAGACCTACAACAAGCTGACATTTGCGGACATAGGCATCCGGCACGACTTCGTGCAGGACAACCATTCGCGCTCGCGCAAGGGCGTGCTCCGCGGTCTGCACTACCAACTCGGCAAACCGCAGGCGAAGCTGGTGCGGGTGATCCGGGGCCGGGTCTTTGATGTGGCGGTGGATCTGCGACAGGGCTCTGCGACCTTCGGCAAATGGGAAGGGGTCGAGTTATCGGAGGAGAACAAACGGATGCTCTTCGTGCCCGAAGGGTTTGCACACGGGTTCTATGTGCTCAGCGAAGAGGCGGAGTTCTGCTACAAGTGTTCTGATTTTTATGCGCCGCAAGAGGAGCGCGGGGTGATCTGGAATGACCCGCGGATAGCCATTGACTGGCCGCTGCTGCCGGGGCTGGAACCGGTATTGTCGGCCAAGGACAGGGTGTACCCCGAGCTCGAAGCGATTCCGCTAACCGACCTGTTTTCCTACCCCTGCCGCGGATAGCCGGCATTCCGGCGCCACGTCGCCGGCACAACTCCCCCGCAGCCGGCGCAAGCGCGGGCGTTCCGCGAGCGGCACACGAGCCGTAGCCCTTCCTGCGGGAGGGGAGGCGTTTTCAGGACAAAAAAAAACGCCTTGCACTCAGGCAAGGCGCGGCAGAGGCAGCCGGTCTTCAGCCCTGTACGCTCAGACGGGGCTGTTCGCTCTCGGATTTCTTGGCGGCAAACGCTCCGAGCGAACCCAGTTTCCGCAACCCCAATCCGCCGGCCGGGGCGTCGGCCGGAGCCGCTTTCAACGCTCCGACGTTGAGCTTGAGTCCGGAGAGGCCCGCCAGCTTGCCGCCGCCGGCGTAACTGTTCACCGCAGGATGCGGTGCCGGTTCTTTGTGCTGCAGACCTTCGTGCGGGGCGTCCTCCGCGCGTTCACGGTTGACGTTGTCCATGGCGATGGCCCAGGCTTCGCGCAGATTGCGGAAGATATTCTGAATATCGTCGATGCAGGTGGTGTCGTTCTTGATATTCGCCTCGACCAGACGTTTGATGGCGTAGGTATAGAGCCGGGAGAGGTTTTTGGAGATCTCTCCGCCCAGTTCGTGGTTGAGGCCGCTCAACAGTTCAATGATGATGTCCTGCGAACGGACAAGGGAGAACTGTTTCTTTTCGATATCCTTATTTTCGATGGCGACGCGGCCCTGCTCCGAGAAGCGCAGCACCCCGTCCATCAGCATCAGGACCAGTTGCTCCTTGCTCGCGGTCTGAATTTTGACCTTGAGGTATTCTTTCTGCTGTTTGGCGAAGGGATTCACGGTGTTTCTCCAATGCTCGCAGCTACGCCGGCCTGACCGCGTCCCGGCAGAAAATCCTACCCTTTCATCATCGGCCGGACGCCGCCGGTCTTGAATACAAATCGCCGCGAATCGCCCCGGCCGCTTCACCCGGAACCGGATTTTCGCGTCCGCCTGGCCGATTCCGGCCGGGCCATCCGACCATTATTCTTCCTGCGACCCGCCATGACAGCGCCGTCCGCAGGATATTTCCGGAGTTGGCCGGCGGCAGTCGGGACAATCCGCCGCAATCTCGACGTTGCCGCCGGAAATCCGCAGCTCCAACCCATCACAGAGCGCCCGCGCCACCTTCTGCCGGGCGCTGCCGACGATCCGCGTGAAGGTCGGACGCGACACCCCCATCCGCCCAGCCGCCTCCTCCTGCCGCAAGCCATCCCGGTCGGCCAGACGCAGCGCCTCCAGCTCGTCAAGCTGCAGCGCGATCCAGCCCGGAGCCTCCGCCAGCTCCCCCTGCAATGGGCGAAAACAGGTGCAGCCAGGATGCCCCAGAATTTTCCTCCTGCCCTGACGCCTCGGCATCCTCTTTCCCTCCCTGCAGTTGCAGATATCCTTCATTTTTTAAAGAACCATAGTTCATATCTTCTCTTGACGAATACTGAACTATGGTTTATATTACAGCATCGCTTTTCCGTTGTCAAGCATTGCCGGAATGCGTAAAATACTGGTTGCGCTATCGGGATGCCGTGACCCTTCCGGCATGGGGCGTTTCACGACTCTTTCGGCTTTGAAAAGGAGATACTGTTATGGCATGCAATGAAGATTCCGGGAAGAAGGACGATTGCTGCGGAGGCGAGGGACATTCTGCCGATGTTCCGGCTAACAGCGGCAAGTGCGGCTGCGGCAAGGAGAAACACGGCGGACCGTGGGTTCCCGGCGCGGGCGGAGACTGCGGCAAGGGCGGCGGCATCCGGGGCGGCAACGGCGTCGGCCGGGGCGGCGGGGCGCATCATGGCCGCTGCAGCCGGGGCGGTCGCGGCAAGTAGCTCGGACAAGCGATCAAAACCGGCAGCCGCTTCCGGCTGCCGGTTTTTTTATTCCTATCGGCGTCCGCATAGCCGGAGGAAGAGCTATATAGCTCTATAGCTCTATAGCATTCCATCGTCGTAACTCGGCGGGACAAAAATGCTGGAACGTCGTTTGTATGATGTCCAGCCGGACGTATTGCTGCTATATTTCGTTACTGCATCCATTCCTTCAGCAGATCCTGGCAGATAGCGACCTGCCCCTTCGCGGAGTTGCTGCGGTTGGTTTCGGCACCCGCCAGCGGCTCGAACGCGCGCACCGCCTGCCGGAGGTTTGCCACTGCTTCTTCAATATGTCCAAATGGTTGCAGGATTTTTGCCCGCCGCATCAGCAGACAGCCCAGCAGCATTCGCGCCTCACCGTCCTGCGGGCGCTTTTCCAGCCGATCTTCGGTCGCGCCAATGGCAGCATCGAGAATATCCAGACAATTTCGGATCACTTCCTTGGCCTGATCGCCATGTTCTCCGCTTAACGCTTTGCAGGCAATGACATACAACTGCCGGCTGGCGCCTTCGGCGGCTAAGGCCTGCCCATATCGCGCAAGCTCATCATCCGAATGGACTTGCAGACAAGAGTGCAGGCTGGAGAGTGCGGTCTGAAAGTAGTCGTGCGCGATTTTCCTGCGGTCCTTCTCCCACGCATCATAGCCGAGGTAGAGCGAAGCGACGCCCCGGCCGCGCTCGGCGAGATAATTTTCGGCATCCTTCCGCAGGGCAAGGCGATAGGCACCCAGAGCTTCGGAAACCTTCCCCATATTGTAGCGGCAATCCCCCAATTGCCGCCAGCCTTCGGCCTCCTCGGGATAACTGGCGACGAACGCGGTCAGCTCCCGCTCGGCGTCGACGAGTTTTCCTTCGCGCATCATGCCAATCACGATGTTGTACCGGGCGGTGAGAGTCGCGCGATCTGCGGGGGCTTCCTTCTTCGGCTCGGGGGCAGGCTCGGCAGGCAGGGGATTTTGCGGGACGTTTTGCGGGATGGTGATGGTATTCTGGTAGCCTTCGGCGCCCTCCATCAGGAGGATGCCCTCGGTTTCCGGCCTGCCGAGGGGGGTGCTGAGGGCAAGGGCGTCGAGCTTGCCGGGCAGCCAGAGCCCCTTCTCGAAGAGGAGGCTTTCGTAGCGATCGGACTGGGTGTTGCAGAAGGCAGCCAGCAATAGAAGCAGGGCTGCCAGGAGGAGGGCGAGGGTGGTTTTGCCATCCATCCGGAAGATGCGTTGCATGATGAATCCTGATTCGGCGGTCCGTAGTTTTCACCCCCTATATCGGCCGGATGGGGGAATATTGTTAAATCTTTGTTGGATATTCCGGTTATTCTTGACTGTCGAGGGGACCGTGATATCATGAAGGATCGCCGGTTCTGCGAAAAAAATACCGGCAAACATCCGTCAAGGAGTTGCCGGACGCCAGTGCGGGCGTACCTGCGAAGGGAAGGATTGCCGTGCCTACAAACCGTATACGCGCCAAGAAGCTGAGCAAGCCGCGACAGGTCGCGGCGATCGACATCGGCTCCACCTCCGTGCGGATGTGCGTCGCTGAGATTACCCCCGACGGGGGAATGCGCGTGCTGTCGGAACTCGTCCACCCCGTCGCCATCGGCCGCGACACCTTCACCGCCGGCCACATCACCCCCGAAACCCTGCGCGCGCTCTGCACGGTGCTGACCAACTTCGCCGGCGTCGTTAAGGAGTATGAGGCGGAGTGCCTTGCGGTGGCGACCAGCTCCATCCGCGACGCGACCAACTGTGATCTGGTGGTCGACCGCATCCGCCACGAATCGGGCATCCGCATCTCGGTGATCGACGCCGTCGAGGAGAGCCGGCTGACCTGTCAGGTGCTGCTGCCCTTTCTCGACAAACACGTGACCTGCCGCAAGGGGCATACGCTGTTTGTCGACCTCGGCGGCGGTTCGACGGAAACGCTGCTGATGAAGGGCTCCAACATCGTGCTGGCGAGCAACCGGCGGCTGGGCACGGCGCGCCTCTTCCAGAGCATTTCCGGGATGGGCGACCGGCAGATGCTGCAAGAGAGTGTGATCCGCAATGTCGTGACCTCGACGATGAACCACTTTCAGGATTACACGATCAACGAATGCGTGGTCACCAATACGCTGGTGGAACGGGCGCTCCTGCGCACCGGCAAGGTCCGGGAGATCGAGGGGGGGATCGAGGCGACGACGGAGGTTTTCTTCGGCCTGCTACGGGCGCTCAAGCGCTGCTCGACTGAGGAGATGGCGGAGCGCAGCGGATTGAGCCTCGCGGAGGCGGAGCTGCTGATGCCGGGCATGCTGACGCTGGAGCGGCTGTTTGAAGAGCTGGGGGTCAAGCGGTTTTATATGGCGGAGCTGGAGCTGCTGACCTCGGTGCTGTACGACCTGCGCATGAGCGCGTGGGGGCAGAACCCGCTGCTGGAGTTCGGGGAGCAGGTGGTCCGTTCGGCCAAGGGCCTCGGTGAGCGGTTTGACTACGATGCGCCGCACGCGGTGCGGGTGGCGAAGCTGGCGGTGCAGATCTACGACGGGCTGGCGGATTATCTTGATCTCTCCGGCAAGGACCGGCTGTATCTGGAGGTGGCGGGCATCCTGCACGACATCGGGATGTTCATCGGCGACGAGGGGCATCACAAGCACTCGCAGTACCTGATCGAATGGTCGGAGATCGTGGGCTTCAACCGCGAGGAGCGCTCGCTGATTGCGCAGATCGCGCGCTACCACCGCAAGGCGCTGCCTTCGCCGCTGCACGAGGGTTTCATGCGCTGGCCGCTGGCACAGCGGCTGCGGATCAGCAAGCTGGCGGCGATTCTGCGGGCGGCGGACGCGCTGGACCGCTCCCACCTGCAGGCGATCACGGACGTAAAGGTGACGCTGGACAAGACGGTGCTGACCTTCGAGGTGGAGGGCGAGAGCGATCTGGTGGTGGAGAGGGTGGCGATGGATGAAAAGGGACTTCTTCTGCGTGAAGTCACCGGCCTCAACATCGAACTCGTCCGCAAGGCATAAGATTACGAACGATGGAATGCAGAGGGATTTCATGCGACTATCCGGGATTCCGTTTGCATGCTGGCTGATGTTGCTGCTTCCGGCCGGGTGCGTTCCGGACGCGCCGCCGTTGCCGGCGGCGACAGTTGCCATGCCGCCTGCAAACGATCAAACGGCGGATGTCTTTTACGCGACGGTCGATCGTCTTTGGGAAGCCAAGAATAGTATTTTGGATTATCAGTCGCTGGACGGCGGCGGAACGGGCGGGCCGGGTTGTTATGTCCGCCTGAAAAGCGTGACCGCCGTCGCAGGAAAAAAATGCGCGTTTTCAAAGAACGATAAGCCCGAATTTTGGGTTGGCAATACGCGGGAGCTGTTCGGCCCCGACTGGAAGAGCGCGACCGGCTGCCGCTACCTCTTCGTTTGGGAGCACGAAAACCTCAGAGGACGATTGCGTGTCGTTTCTGCGGCCGAATAGCGGCAGCGATCCCGTAGACCAGCGCGACTAAAATGTGGACGCAACGTTGCGTGTTTTTCGTTCACGGTCCGGTAAGCGAACCACGAACGGACCATGCGGGTTCACAGAGTGTCAGTGGCTACTTGTTTTTTGGTAATTCCAACAGGACGGGACATCACAGCATGAGCAAGATTCTGCACCTCACAAGCGGCGACTGCGCGGGGGAGCTGCTGCGCAAGACCGGGCTGCCGGGCGAGGTTCTGGTCTGGCGCGATGTGCTGTACGCCGATGCGCGGCCGGCGGGCTGGCCGGACGAGGCGGCGCTCCTGCGGCGGGCGGAGTTTCTGGAATGCGAGACCGGCGGCGGGATCGACCGGACGCGAACCCTGCGCATGCTGCGCGCGCAATATGCCCGGCTTGAGTCGGCGGCCGCAGCAAACGAACGCCTCCTCCTCTGGTTCGACTCGTGCCTCTTCGACCAGGCGATGCTGGCGCATGTGCTGGTCTGCCTGCGGGGGCTGAAGCTGGAGGCGGAGCTGATCTGCGTGGCTGCTTACCCGGGCATCGAACCGTTTCACGGCCTCGGGCAGCTCTCGGCGCAACAACTGGCGTCCCTGAACGGCACGCAGCAGCCGGTGACGGCGGAAATCTTTGCCTTTGCCGGGATCGCGGAGACAGCGTTTGCCTCCGGCTCGGCGCCTTTGCTGCACGAACTGGCTCATCGCACATCCGCGCCGCTGCCGTATGTCCCGGCCGCCGCCGGCCGACTCCTGCTTGAAATCCCCAACCCCGAAACCGGTTGCGGCCGACTGGAGGAATTGACGCTGGCGGCGGTCGCGGACGGAGCACGGACGCCGGTTGAAATCTTCCGGGCGGTGGCCACTGCGGAGGAACCGCCGCAGTATTGGGGCGATACGACGCTGTGGGGCAAGGTCAACGCGCTGGCCGACCGGGGACGTGTGCGCATCACCGGTCCGGCCTCGCGCCTGCCGCAATGGGGAACGTTGCCGGAGGGCTTTGCGGTACTGCCGGCATGAGGCAGGGGGCTGACTGCCTGTTGGCGGGTGGCTGAGAAGATGGAGCGATTGCGGCGAATAACGGGTGCCGGAGCGCCGTTGCCGCATTCAAGAAAATGGAGCTGTATGTGATGAGCGCGGATTTACCGACACCGGGCGAGGAGGCCGCCGCCCCGAAGAAGGACACCAGCGACGAGCTGAACAACCCGACCAATTTTTTGAACCGGGAGCTTAGCTGGCTGGACTTTAACTTCCGCGTACTGGCGGAGGCCGAGAACGCCGAGGTGCCGCTTCTCGACCGGCTGAAATTCATCGCCATCGTCTCCTCCAACCTCGATGAGTTCACCACCGTCCGTGTCGCCAACACCATCCGCGCGCGCAAGGCAGGGATGCACACCACCGATGTTTCCGGCCTCAGCCCCGATGCGGTGCTGGCGGGAATCGCCGCCAAGAAGAACGAGATGTACCGCCGGCAGTACGACTGCCTGCTGGGGGAGATCCTGCCGCGGCTGCAGAAGGAAGGGGTCGCACTGGTGCGCGGCGAGGACTTTTCCTCCGATGACCGCAAGTTCCTGACCACGCATTATGAAGAAAACATCCTGCCGGCGCTGACGCCGATGGCGGTCGATCCGGCGCACCCGTTCCCGCTCTTGGCAAGCGGGGCGGTGTACCTGCTCTTCCGGGTCAAGCCGCGCGACACCAGCGCGGTCTTCTTCAACAAGACCGACACGGTGCTGGTGCAGATGCCGGGCGGGATGCCGCGCTTCTTGCGGCTGCCATCGCGCAAGGACCAGATCCGCCTCGCGGCACTCGACGACGTGATCCGGCTTTTTTCGGAAAATCTGCTGGGCGGCTATAACATCGAAGGCGCGTATGCCTTCCGCCTGCTCCGCGACGCGGAGATGATCGTCGACGACGGCGCGGCGGACGACCTGCTGGGCGCCATCGATGAAGCCGTACGCAGCCGCCGCTGGGGCGACCCGATCGTGCTGGAAATCTCCAGCGATATGCCGCAGGAAATTCTGGCCGAGTTGCGCGACAACCTGAAATTCCGCGACGACAGCGCGGTCTTCCGTCTGCCGTGGCTGCTGGACTTGAAGAGCTTTTTCGGCTTCATCGGCGCGGTGGGACGGCCCGATCTCTGCGAAGACGCCTGGCCGCCGCAGGACCATCCGGCCTTCACCGGCGAATACGATATTTTCGAGGTAATGCGCCGGGGCGACAATCTGGTATCGCTGCCGTTCCAGAAGTTTGACCCGGTGGTGGAGCTGGTGACGCGGGCGGCGGAAGACCCGGCGGTGCTGGCGATCAAGATTACGCTCTATCGCGTATCGGGCGACAGCCCGGTGGTCAAGGCGCTGATGCGGGCGGCGGAAAACGGCAAACAGGTGACGGCGCTGGTGGAGCTGCGCGCACGCTTTGACGAGGCGGCGAACATCGGCTGGGCGCGGGCGCTGGACTCCGCCGGCGCGCACGTGATTTACGGCGTCATCGGCTTTAAGACCCACAGCAAGGTATTGCTGGTGGTGCGCAAGGAACGCGAGGGCATCCGCCGTTACGTCCACCTCGGCACCGGCAACTACAACGACAAGACCGCGCGGATCTATACCGACCTCGGACTCTTCACGAGCAACCCGCAGATCGGGCAGGACGTGTCGGGATTTTTCAACGTGATTACCGGCTATTCGCTGCCGCCGCGCTGGAACTGCATCACCATGGCGCCGTTGGGACTGCGCAAAAAAATTCTGGCGCTCATCAAGCGCGAGACCGAAGCGCACACCCCGGAGACACCGGGCTTCATCCGTGCGAAGATGAATTCGCTGATTGATCCGCAGGTGATCCGGTCCCTGTATGCCGCGTCGAAGAAAGGCGTCAAGATCGACCTGCTGGTGCGCGGACTCTGCCGCCTGCGACCGGGGGTGCCGGGGTTGTCGGAGAACATCCGGGTAACAAGCATCCTCGACCGTTTCCTCGAGCACCCGCGCATTTTTTATTTCCACAACAGCGGCAACGAAGAGGTGTACCTCGCGAGCGCGGACTGGATGGAGCGCAACTTTGACCTGCGGCTGGAGCTGATGTTCCCGGTGCTGGACCCGGTCTGCATGGGACAGGCGCTGGCAATGCTGGAGGCGGGCTTTACGGATAACGTCAAGGCATGGCGGATGCAGCCCGACGGCAGCTATCGGCGCGCCAGCCGGCCGCAGGACAAGAAACAATGGCTGCGCAGCCAAGAGCTGCTGTACAAACACGCCTGTCGCGTCAAACAGGAGAAACTGCGCCCCGGCGAAGCCGCCTTCATCGCCAAAACCAAGCCGAATGAGAGCAGACCATAGCGGTCCGTCCATCCTCCGTTAATCCGGACACCGTGAGCGGCAAGCCCGTCGGACCATGAGCGGCAAGCGTAGCACGCTTGGCCGCAGTTGCGCGAGCATCCTTCGCCGCCATAGCTCCCGGCACTCCGGGTACAGAATCCAACTCCGGAACGGACCCGCCGAACGAACCGATGGACATTGCCGGCTCACAGCAAAACGCCAACCGTCCCCGCCGTGAAGCATAGATAGTATCTTCACGTTGTCCGGCAAATCGGGTTTGCGGGTGGCGTCCGCCGGCCTGTACGCGCGGCGGCGCGCCTTCCGGAGCCGGGGGTGCATCCGGCTCCGTCAGCGGGTGACGACAAGGGTATTGGAAAGGGCATCGGCGCTTTCGTCGGGGTTCATCGACTGGTACGCCAGAAGTCCCGCATAAACGCCGCACTGCTCCACCAGTTCCTGGTGCGATCCCTGCTCCACGATCTGGCCGTTCTCGAAGACAAGGATGATGTCCGCCTTGCGGATCGTACTCAGCCGGTGGGCGATCACCAGTTTGGTCATCTTGATGTTGAGGTTGTCGATGGCATTCTGCACCAGATGTTCCGATTCCGAGTCCAGCGCGGAGGTCGCTTCGTCAAGCACCAGTATCTTCGGCTCGCGCAGGATCGTCCGCGCCAGCGCAATGCGCTGCTTCTGGCCGCCCGAAAGCAGGACGCCCTGTTCGCCCACCTGCGTGTCGTAGCCCTTGGGCAGGCGGATGATGAAGTCATGGGCGTTGGCCATCTTCGCCGCTTCGATCACCTTTTCAAACGGCGTGTCGCCGTAAGCGTGGACAATGTTCTCGTGGATCGTCCCGGAGAAGAGCACCGGGTTCTGGCTGACCACGCCGACGTGTTTGCGGACCGTACGCATATCGAGGCTGTCGACCGGCATACCGTCGATCGACACCACGCCCTCCTTGGTGCGGTACAGGCCGAGAGCGAGATTGACGAAGGTGCTTTTGCCGGAACCGGACTTGCCGACCAGCCCCACCGAGACGCCGGGTTCGATGTTCAGCGTCACATCCCGCAAAACCGGGCGCGTGCCCTGCTCGTAAGTAAAGGTCACGTTGTCGAAGGTGATGCGGCCCTGAATGTTGTTGATGCGGCGCTTGCCGTGGTTGTACTCGATGTCCGGCGCGTCGGTGATTTCCTTGATGCTGGCGACGGACTCGGTGAAGACCACGATCTGCGGAAGCATGTTCAGCAGCGAACTGACCTGCTGGACGATGCGGTTGATGAAGTTATTGAACAGCAGCATTTCACCGAAGCTCAGCGAGCCGTCGATCACGAACACCGCGCAGAGCGCCATCACGCCGTAGTTGATCAGGTGCATGCCGAAGATGTTGGCGACCATGAAGCCGGTGACCGCAGCCTCGGCCTCAATGGTACTCTTGATGACCTGCTCAGAGCCGGTGTTGACCTTGTTGCTCTCGAAATTCTCGTGGCCGTGCATCCGCGCCAGCAGCGAGGATTGCAGGAAGTTACCGATGATGGAGCTGAGATTGTCGCGCGCGCAGCGGGCACGGTTGCGGGTGCGCTGCATCCGCTCCTTGAAGACATACACCACAACCTGAAAAATCGGGATAAAGATCAGCGAGAGCAGCAGGACCTTCAGGTTGATGAAGCTCAGGATGGCGATGGTGATGACCAGCCCGCCGAAGACGTTGCCGCCTTCCATCACCATGATGCTGGCGAAATTTTGCAGATTATCCACATCGGTCATGATTTTGGAGTAGTAACGGCCGGTGGGATTCTTATTGTGGTACGACAGCGACAGCACCTGCAGCCGCTGGACGATGTGGTTGCGCAGATCGCGCGAAACGCTGGTCAGCATCCGGAACAACTGAATGCGCGAACCGCAGTGGAAGTACAGGTTGAAGAAGACCAGCACCATCACCGCGACCATGCTCCAGCCGATCGCCGGCACATTGCGCGCGGGGATGAAGTAGTCCACGATGACCATCGTCACCAACGGCAACAAGGTGAAGGGGACGAGATCCATCAGGTGCAGAAAGAGCGCCCATGCCGTGCCGCCACGGTAGGGGAAAAAGTAGTGGTTGTAGAAACGCATGGCCTCGCGCAGGGAGCAGTAGCGCTTCTTTTTCGGCTCTTCGTCCGTATCTTCCGCAGATGGCGCTGGGCCGCCGGGGCCGCCAAGGCCGCCGGGACCGCCGGGGGGGGGGGTCATTTCTTGCGTTCTCCCAGAAGCAGCCGGTAAAGCGGCTGGTTTTCGACGAGGATCTCACAACTGGCGGTGCTGCCGATGGTCAACCGGTCCTTCGCCTCGCCGGTGAGGGCGATTTTCGTTTCGTAAGCGGGACCCTGCAGCGGGTTGGCGGAGCCGGCCAGCGCCGGATTGGAGGCGTAGGTATAGAAGGACTTCACCTCGCCGGTATAAATCTGGAAGGTAAAATAGTTGTACAGGTTGGACTTGATGGCGACGGGTTGCCCCTTGTGCAGGTAAGGGAAGCGGGACTCGGGAACCTGACAGCGAATGACCTTTTCATCCATCGCCGATAACGCCAGCAGCGGGGTACCGATCTCCATCTTCGCATAGGGCTTGACCATCAGTTCGGTAACGCGGCCATCAAACGGCGCGCGCAGAGTCAGCCGGTCGACCTTGTCTTGCAGTGCGGCAATCTCAAATTCCAAGGTCTGGGATTCGTTGACCATATCCTTCGCGGTCAGCCCCGATTGCGCGCCCTCGCCGTGCAACTTGACGTAAATGTCAGCCTTTTCCTTGAGCAGATCCTGCCGCTTGTGCTTGCGGTCGAGATCTTGCCGCCAGTTGAGCAGGTCGCGGAACTGCACCAGCGGCGCGCCTTTTTTCACGTCATCGCCGGGGTGGACAAAAATATCCTCCAGCAGGGTCTCATCAAGCGGCGAGCGCAAAACGACCTGATTATCGCTCTCGACCACCCCGTCAACGACGATGCGATCTTCCACCTTGATCAAAAAGAGGGAGATAACCGCCAGAGGAAGAAAAAGGATACTGACGATCTGATTGGTGCGGTAAAACGCGGGCGTTGTGATGAAATCCATTTTTTCTCGCGGAAAATTCTGCAGGAATCCAGTACAGACACATCGAGAAAAGCCGGTTTGAATCACATAATAAGCGGAACTCCGTCAGAAAACGGGACTTCAGCGCGTCAAGGGCGGCCATTCACCCGGTGTCGTGTAATCGGTATTTCCCGCCCGGACTGTAAAACAGTACACCGTGCCCCGATGGAAACACCATCGGTAGGTTACCTGTTTTTTTACTCTATTCAACAGGATTTCATCAGTTTTCTTTACATTTTCCGCAAATGTCCGGTCCTGAGAGGATCTGGCCGTGAAAAAAACACACTACCAGAACACCCATGACACAGGCGGCAGGCGACCGAAAGGGACGCCTGCCGCCTGAATCGCGCTGTTGCCGGCCGCCCCGCAGCCGTTTCCCAATCAAAAAAGTTCCGGCCGAGACTCCGGGAAGCGTTTCTTCAGGTAGCAATACAACATGGTCGGCCAGTCCGTCTGGAGGATATCCGCGCCGTGTTCGATCAACCAGCCCCAATGCGCGTCGGGATCGCCAAGCACGGCGCCGTCATCATCGTGATGCGCGGAGATGTTCGACCACTCATCGTTTGACATGGTGATGGCGTTCATCCAGACGGCGATGCGACGGTTCTTGAGTTCCCGGATCCAGGCCGGATCAAGCAATTCCGAATCCTCGGTGGAAAACAACAGCTCGGCGGCCACAAGGTTGAGCTTTCGGGCATACAACGCACGCAAATCGTCCGCCTTTCGGACCATCGGCATGAATAGAAACGGATAGCCCGATTTCTCAAGCGCATCCAGAGCTATCTGGTCCTCCGCCGGACACTTGATCAGCAACTGGTCAAACATGGAGAATTCCGCGAGCAGATCAAGGAACCCGGTCCCCCAGTAGCGCCAGGAGCGATCCACGTTAATCAGCCCCATGCCCCGCAACCGCGGCAAGACATCCAGAAACCGCTCCGGCGTTCCGATACAGGAGCCGCAGGTGTTCCGGTATTGCCGGACGGAGAACTCGGAACTCGAAGAATCGAGCACACCCTCCTTTGAGCCAAGGACGCGCAGTTCCATCCCGTCGTGAATCAGGTAATAAGTTCCGTCCAGCGTCGCGGCGACATCGAGTTCGATCATGTCCCCGCCGGAGCGGAAGCCGGCGAGGAAGCCGCGACAGGTATTCTCCATGATGTTCCCGCACACGAGGGAACGATGAACGGCATTCAGCACGACCCGTTTCTTCAGAAGCGCGTCAAACGCGCTTCTTGCGCCTTCAAAATCAATCATTCCAAACCTTTCGGAGAATCAGGCGAAGTCCTCGATCCGCCACGAATCGCGCCAGTCAAGATAGGCCATTTCGCCATCAAATCGCACCGGAAGCCAGACATAATCCGCAACCGAGGTATTCTGGCTGGAAAGGGGCCGCAGTTCGCTCATTCGGGAAAAATCCGAATTCTCAAAGGAGAACCCCGCCCGGAACGCGCCGTCAATGTCCGGCAACGTCGCGGGAAGATCCGGCAGCCAGCGGTCGGCCAGCGCAATGAAAAGATCCTTCTTCTGCGGATGCTTGAAGACGCTGGTAATCTGCGTGCGAAAGGATCGGTGTTCCGGGTCGCCCGGATGAGGGTCCCCCAAGACCCGCCAGGGGCCGTGATACGACATGGAACAGGCGACCTCACTCCGGTTGGGGTAGTAACCGGTAGTTCCCGAGGTGAAGAGATAATGCAAACGTCCGCGACGGAAGTAGGCTGGCGCCTCACGAACCTCCGGCGGGCTGATGCGCGGAAAATGCGTCGAATAATAGCCCGTCACGCCGGTGTAGTCCTCCGTAAGATCGGCACAAATCAACTCGCTGTGCACCCGTTCAAAGTAATAATACGCCTTGCCCTCCGTGGAATCCGCGACCAGATCGAAGTCGCCGCAGCTCATCCCCAACGGACGGAACTGGCGTACAACGTGGTACGGCCCCGTCACCCGGTCAGCGGTCGCAATGGTCTGGAACTGGATTCCGCCGTTGCCCATGATCTTCATCCAGAGCACATACTGCCGGGTTGCGGCGCAGTACAGGATGTGCGGCCGGTCCATATACCGCGAAGGGTGGAGCGGGTGAGTCGCATCCTCCAGCACTGGCGGCATGACAACCCCGAGATCCTCCCAGTTGTATAAATCCGTGGAGCGGTACATCCGGACGCCATAATGCCAGATACCGGAGTTCGGCAAGGATTTTTCCTTGTTTTCACCATACCAGTAGAACACCCCGTCCACCGTAATGATGGAGCCGCCGTGAGCCTGAATCCGTTTGCCTTCCGTGTCCAGCCAGACCTGTCCGGGGCGAATGCAGTCGTACATAATGTCGCGTTTCCTATCTGAAGGTTTCTGTTGTGCCAAGTGACAGCCTGCCGCCAGAGCATTGTCGCCTGCCGCATGGCGTGATTCGAAACAGTCGCTCACTACTTTTTGGGCGCAACCAGCGTTGCCATTCCAAAGTTGCGCGGACTCCACGCCGGGTACAGCCCCTCGCCCCACAACATCGTCGCCGCCTTGCCGCTTCCGTCGTTGTCATTGAGCGCCAGCGACAGCCCAAACTTATTCCCGACGCTTCCGGCAACGCCGCCCATATCATTGAAGGGAATGGCAATTTCATAAACCGTTTTGCTTCCCTCGCGCCGGATCACGATGTCATAGGTCGAGGAGTCCTTCGCCAACGATCCGGACTTCAGGCCGCCGCTATGGCTGGCGGGGCGGAAGATTGTATGCTTGCCGCTGCCGCCGGGGTTGGTCGCACTGATGTAGTACACAAACGCCTTGCTGTCCTCGCCGGGCTGCCGGTTGAGGGGGTGAATGGCAATCTCGATGCTGTCGTCGCCGTTGCAGGCATCGTCCTTCTGCGCCGCGACGTTTTTATCATCCAGCACCTCGACGCCGACATATAGGTTGTTCGCATCCCAGTTGAGGTATGCCGCTCCGCTCAGGTTCGCCGGCGACCAGACATAGCCCTTGTCCTTGACACGCAACTGGCTCTTGCCCAGTAGCGGGATCGGGTTCGCCCGGCTGAAGTCCGTCAGGCTGCCGTCGATCTTGATGCCGCCGGGAGCCTGCGGCACACAGGCGTTGTAGTCCGTACCCTCGTAGAGCGTAAGCGTGGCGTTGTCAATGAAGGCCGTACCGGCCCCGTTGCACACCGGGGCGCTGCCAACGCCCTTGCTCCCGGCCGGAACGTTCACCCGACAAGAGAACACATCCCAATACTCCTGCGTATGCGGCGCGTTGAAGATCCGCATCCAGTCGTAATTCTTCGTCGCCCCGCTCGCATCGGTCACGGAGAAGTTGCTTCCCGCCTGCAGGTTCTGCGACTTGATCCAGAGGCTGTAGACGTACTCTCCGCCGCCGGGATTCTCCACCGACTGCCAGATGGACTGGTACTTGCCGGCGGTGTTGGTGAATCGATAGACGAAGTCCCCGTGACCGAGTTCCGTCGCTTCCTGCTGCGGCACACGCTGACCGTTTTTGCCGGTGCCGCCCCAGTTCGCCGCTTCCTGCTCAGAACTGCCGGCGGTTTCAAATCCGGGATTCTGCAGCAGGTTACCAATTTTATCCAAACTGATGACGTTCAGCTTCAGCCGTTTTTGCACGACGGGCAAGGTCTTGTTCTCGAATTCCGTCAGCAGCGCCGCCGCATACTCTCCGGCCGGCGTAGCGCTCACATTCACCGGCAGCGTAACGGTGGCCTGTTCCCCCGGCTTCAACGCGACCGGCCGGGCCTCCGAGCTTCCGAACTCCGCCGGCAACTGCAAGCGCAGCGTGCAGCGCAAGGGGACATCGTAAAAGTTGATGACCCGCAACGACAGCTTCGCTTCCGCGCCCTTGACGAAGGAGAACTGCGGCGTCCCCGTGCTCACTCCCGGCACCTGCACCACCAGTTGCGCCTTGAGAACATCCAGATCGCCGCCCTCTACAAAGTACGGATCGGGCGTCAGGCTCAACGTTGCAAGCCCCTGCTCCGTAGCGACCGGCGTTTCATTTCCCTGCTGGTCGGTGGCAACCGCCGGCTTCGCGCCGACCGGCAACCGGACGCTCTCGCCGTCCTTCTCCACCGTCGACACCACCAAAACGGCCTTGCGGTCCGGACCTTCAAAGAGCTTGAGCGCGTCGGCCTTGCCCAATGAAAATTCCCCCAGCGGTTTTGCCTGTCCCAGCTTGCTGACCAGCACCCCCAGGGTCGCCGCCGAGGGGCGCGGACTCATATCGCCCCAGAAGTGGCTCCAGTTGCCGGCAGCGTCGGGCTCTCCCCCGAAGACAACGATCTGTTGGCAGCCCGCCAGCAATTCATCCGGGAAGCGCTGCATGAAATAATTGCTCTGCTTGTTGTCCATCAGCGCCGTGCGCAGCGGCATCTTCCAGGTCGACCACCCCAGCGCCGTTTCGTTGTCCCAGACCACGGCCTTCTGCGCGCCGACCGCCGCCAGATCGCTCCACGCCTCCTCCACTCCGCCGCGGGTGGAGTAATGCACCGGCAGGATGTCGATGCTCTCCCCAACGCCCGCCGCCAGCAGCGATTTGCGGAAGGAGCGGGGCCAGAGGCCGCCGGCAAGCTGCGTTGTCAGGGTCGAGTCGACCTTCTTCACCGCCTCGGTGGCCACGCGGCAGAAGCGCGCATAATCCGCAACCGGATCGGCGCAGGCCTTGCCCGGAACGATTTCGTTCTGCCACTCAAACCCGCTGATCTGCCCCTTGTAAAGAGTGGCAAGACGCGTCACCGCCGCAGCCACTTCCTCATCGCGGAAGGGGAACGGCGAAAACTCACCGCCGTGCGCCTCCGGATTGGTGATCGCCCACGCCGGAGGGCCGTCAAACAAGAGCCACGGCCGGATGTGCGACTGATTGAGCTGCTTGAGGTTGTTCCCCAGCGCTTCGAGATTCTGCTCGTTCCACTTGCCCTTCTCCGGCTCCAGCGAACTCCAACTGATCCAGACCCGGCAGGTGCTCATGCCGAGCATGCGCGCCGCCTTGACCGCTTCAGCATTGCCGACGAATTTCTGGCCGCCGAACGGCGTCGGACGGTCGCCGATGATTTTCTCCAGATCGGGAACCGTGGCGAAGGTGATCTCCCGCGTCTCCCACCCGTCCACCGTGGCGGAGAGCAAAAACGTCCCCCGCTCTTTGAGCGACAATGGCAAGGGAACAATCTGCCCGCTCTTCTGCGCCGAGAACTTCAGCGCCCCCTGCGCAATCTCGCTTCCCTTCTGGTTCAGAACGCGATACTTCAACTCTTTCTCGCCCGCGCCAGCGGCGGCATTGCCCAGCGTGGCCTGAAGCTCCACCGGCTGGTTGTAGGTAAAGAGATTGCCCGGCGTCGCGGCATCCAGCTCGAAAAAACCGTTCTTGCGGACAATCTTCCCCATCCCGCCGCCCCGCACCTGCCAGGGCCAATTCTTGCCGTCATGCCCCTTGAAGAACAAAACAAAGAACATTCCGTCGCCCATCTTCCCGGCTTCCGGAGCCGCGCCGGCAAAGGGCTTCGGAACCTTCAGCTTGAACTCCATCGTCATCACCTTGCCAATCTCGCAAGGCGACTCCCGGTCCAGCCCGAAGTAGTTCTGATGTCCGCGCGATTTGGTGTACGTCCCGTCCGGACAGTCCACCCACGGCCCGAGTGCCCACAGCCCCATCCGCGTGCCGCCCCAATCGTCGGTGGGATCGATGTAATATTCCACCGGCAGAATGAATTCCTCCCCCTCCACCCAAGGCGCATCCGGCCCCCGTTCGGCGCTCAGATGCGCCTTGCCGATTTTGATCCAGCTTTTCTTCAGCGTCGCCGTCGCCGGCCGCAGGAGCTTCGAGGTTGCGGCGGCATCCAGCATGATCGCCGGGGATGCCCCATCCTTCACCTTCTCATTCCAACCTTTGGGGCTGAGAAAATAATGGACGATGACGCCGCCGGAGCCGTCTTTGGACTCCGGCATGGTGTAGGTCATGCTGACTGTCTCTCCAGCCTTCACCGCGCGCGGATCGCCGCCCCACGCGCCGTAGGTCAGATAGGTGCCGTCGGGCTTGACCAGATGGATGTCGCCTCCGAGCTTGGTTCCGGCCGGCACCTCTTTCAGCGTCACCTTGATCGTAAACTTCTGTCCCGCGCCGGCCATCTGCGGACAGACCACCGAGCACCACCCCAAGTCGGCCGTCTGCTCGCCGGCAGAGAGCGCGGCGCTGAAGACCAGGAGAAACAGCCATGGCAGAACACGCATCATAGTACCTCCATCTGCGAATGTACGTCTTCCGGAACAGATTGCAAAACCCCACGCTGACCGGCTCCCGGTCAACGATGCAAACAGGAACGAACCCCTGCTTTACTCCCAGTTTTCTTTGGAAATTTCGTCGTTGTTGAAATAGTTGTTTTTATAGTCCAGCGCAAAATCAACCGGATGATTCAGCAGCATAAACTTGACATGCCCGTCGGAATACATCGCATTCGAACCGGTATCCGTGTTGTGGGAATAGGAAAATTTTGCATACCCCCAATTATACCCTTTTCCGCAGGTATTTGCACTCGCTGTGCTATTGATGTCATTTTCCATCAACATCAGCTGCCGCCCCGGATTTTTAATCATGTTCACGCGCATCAACTTTGAGCTGGAGTCGCTGGCCCAAGGATTGCGATAACAGATGGAAAAACGACTCTCCACCAGAAGATAGTTGCTCTTGGGCTGCCACCAGCCCCCATTGGCGTTGTACTGGGGTGTATGCGGGTCAATCGGGCATGAAATCGTAGGCATTTTCCCGATATACGGCCATAGTCCGTTCCTGCTGGATGGGTAGGAGAAGCCCAAAACATTTTCCGAAAGCTGCGATAAGGGCGGGAACATCTCGTTGGCGTAGGCGGAATTGACGGAATTATTGAATTTCGCAATCGGCATCACCCCGCTTTTGTCATCGGCAAACTGAAGAATGGAAATAAACAGCTGGCGCTGGAGATTGGAGCAATCCACCGTCTTGGTAATGGCAAGCCCCCGTTGCAGCGAAGGGAGCAGCAAGGCAAAGAGGATCGAAATAATGGTTATCACCACCAGCATTTCAACCAACGTGAATGTCTGCCGGAACAGCATACGGTCCATAGCGGGCATATCCTTGATGTCCAGACTTCAAACGGAAAACGCCTCCGTGCTTCCCCGCTCGATCAGTACGGGCGGAATCCGGCAGGCGCAAAACGGACGCTTCCCTTCAGCAAACTCCTCAACCAGAACTCCCAGTTTGGCGGCAATCTCCGCCAACGGCTGCCGGAGGGTTGTGAGCGGCGGACTCAGAAACCGGGAATACGGCTGGTCGTCGAACCCGATGATGCTGACATCCTGCGGAATCCGCACCTCCATCAGGTTCGCCAACTCGTATAGAGGCAGAGCGAGAAGATCGGTGATGACAATCACCCCGGTCACCTCCTTGCGCTGGACCGCCTGCAGCGCTGCCTCTGCCGCCTCGTGCGGCGAGAAGATTTTGTACTGATGCAACTGAATCGTCAGATCGAGAACGGGCTCCACCCCCGCCTGCCGGAGCGCATCATACACCCCCTGCAGACGGCCGGCAAAGTCCTGTTCGGTGTTCCGTCCATAGTGTATGAGCGCAATCTTCCGGTGTCCCTTCTCAAGCAGATGCCGGGCCAGCAGCTCTCCCCCGGGAACATTATCGGTGCAAATATGATTGAATTTTTCACTTACCCGGTTAAGGACGATGACCCTTCCGCTCCACCCCTGCGGCAGAATGCGCAGCTGATCCATAAGCCCGCCGTCCACGATCAACAGACTGTCAGCCGAATTCTGATACCGTTCGAAATGAAGCTGCTCCTCCAGCCGCAATTCAAAGCTGACTCCCGGCAGTTTTAACTCGGAACACGCCTTCAGAATCCCAAGATAAATCGGATTGCTGGCCTGCTCCGGAATCAGGAGGAACAATACGCGCAGCGTAATCGCCTGAGAACGGCTCCCCAGTATCTTCCTTGCGTCCGGCGTGACATACGTCCCCGCCCCCCGCCGCCGGGCGATCAGCCCCTCCTCGTGCATTCTGCAAAGCGCGATCCGAACGCTGGTCCGGCTCACCCCGAACGAGCTGACCAACTGGAACTCCGTAGGAATTGCCATCCCAGCGGTATATTCGCCGTCCGTAATGCGGTCGCATATTTCACGGTAAACGGTCTGCTGCTTGCTTGATAACATATGCATGACCCCCGTCATTCCGACGCCGCGCGCATACCGGCCTGCTCTGCCGCGCCTCCCCTCCTTCGTGTTTAATATATAACATAGACTCGGATATGCCAGCACTATTGACCGATCAGTCGCAAGTTCTTTGTTATTAAATAGCACATTTATAACGGCGGCATTGCGACCATGGCGACAGGGACTTCCCGGAACGGGGGTATCCGGACCCGTTATCGTCCGGCTGGCGCGTTGTTGTTGCCGGAATACAGGAGCCATATGGAAGCAACTTGGGAGGCGGGTGCTGCACCTCCGGAATCCCGACATATAGGTTCCTTATATGGGTTCAGAGGCAGCGGACTATCGAATTGCCATCAGAAGGATTCCCGTGAGACAACAGCCCAGTCCGCAGCGCACGGTCAGGTTAAACACCTCTTTCAGCCGCCAGGCGCTATACAGGGCGAACCCGATCATGCAGGTCGCCTGCCCGATTGGGAAGACAAAGCAACTCATCCCCGCCTGCGTCAGATGGTCCAATGCGCGAAACAGGAAAAGGTAGGAGAATACCGCCAGAATGGCCCAAAGCGCACCATAACGAATCGCTGGGAGGGTAATCCTTTGCCGCATCAGCAGCACCCAAACGGTATTGGCTACCGCCCCGCCAGTTGCCAGAAGGCACACCCGCAACTGCCCTGCATCCTGCCAGCCAGCCCAATGCGACGGTACGGCCTGACAGGCCTGCGAGGAACCGATCAGAAGGAGGGCTCCCAGCACAAAGCACAGCCATTTCCAGACGGGAACGGTTGCGGACTCGCCGATTTGTACGCCGCGCCCCCGGCTCAAGAGCGCAATCGCCAGCAGCAGCATTGTGATTCCCGCCATCCCCACCAGTGTCAACCGTTCCTGCCAAAAGAAAAGCGCCGAAAGGAATGGAATCAGCATGGCAATCTGCACCATCGCCCAGGAGACGCCCTTATGTCCGGCGTTCATCGCCTTGACGAGCAAGAGTTGGCCCAACGAATTCAAGGTTCCGGCAATCCCCAGCCAAACGGCAAGTTCTCCGGCGCGGTCGGGAATTCCAGCCCGCAGCACCGGCCAGTCGACCAGAAACACCCACGAAAAACCGGCCGCCAGCCAGCAACCGATCATATAGAATCCGATCACCGAGGTGCCGGTTGCCGCCACCCGCGTCAGCACCACCCCGACCAGCACCCAGATCAGACCGACCACAAGAGTCAGCAACAGCCCTGTGAACATCTCGATTTCTCCGAAAAAAGAATGCCGCCAGAACAGGCTGGCGGCATTCGCTGTGTGATTCTCTCCGGTCACTATCCCCTTACCCGCTGCCCGGTGAATGCCGCCGCCGGCGCAAAGCCGCTGACAGCAAATGCCCGTTCCATGACCGCGACCACCTCCGCGCCCTGCTCCAGCGAAACCGGAAATTCCACGCCGTTGACGATGCTGTCATAAATGTGTTTCCAGATCTGCCCACCCGGCACCTCCGGCACCTCCACCATCTGCTCGATGAAGGTCAGCTTCTCCTCAAAGTTGCCATACTGCATCGGCGGCTGCCCCGGATTGGCAATCATGGAGCGAAACGGCAGATCGGGATCGACGTAGCGCAACTTAATTTTTCCCTCGACCGGATAGATCAGCGTCCCGCGCGAACCCTGAACTTCAATCTCCCGTCCGGGCAAGGTGTGCGCGCCGGAGATTTCAATGTCCGCGACTCGCCCGTTTTCCGCCCTGAGCAGAACCTTGATGTTGTCATCCCCGTCGCCGATGCTGACAATCGATTTGATATCCGCCCAGCAGTCGACCACCGGGCTTTCTAACAGTCGCAGCGCCTGATCGACGATGTGCGGCCCCCAGTTGGTGAAGAGTCCGCCGCCCTGCGCGGCGATGGTCATCCAGTCGTTGCGCCGGCAATAGCCGACGCTACGATATAGCTTGATGGCATGAATTTCGCCGAGGACTCCGGTCTTGATGAGGCTGCAGGTCTTCTGGAACGGGGCCTCGAAGCGCCGGTTGTGGCGCAAAAACAACTTGCCCGGGTGGTCTTTGGCTGCCGACAAAAGCTCATTCATCTGCGCCGTATTCAGGGCGCACGGTTTGTCCTCGCTGACGTATTTGCCCGCCTTCAGCGCCTGAATGGCCATCGGAACATGGTCGGCATGCCGGGTGGCAATGGCGACAATATCGATGTGGGGGTCTTGCAACATCTCCCCGTAATCACTGTAGAGAACTGCGCTCTGAAAGGCCGCCGGCAAATTCGTGCGCCGGGACTCATCCACATCACATCCCGCAACAATTTTGAACAAAGCGGGGAAGGAGGAGATCTCGCCAGCCTGCATATGTTGCCCGGCTCGTCCAAGTCCAACGATGCCAACCCGGAGAATCTTGTTCATATTTTGCTCCTTACTTTTTAGAATGCAAATGGCCGGTATCCAGATGACGCAGCGGATTGAGGGTCGTGATTGTTTCCACCGGCTCCGGGCTGGGCGTAACGCGCGGCGGAAGAACTTCTGCCGGAGCGGCCCAGCGGATGGCATTGGCAAGAATCCGCTGGATATCGGAGTCCTGATAAATCGGGTAGGTCTCATGCCCCGGCGAGAAGTAGAAAATCCGGCCGGCATCGCGCTGAAAAGCCACGCCGCTGCGGACGACATTGCCCCCCTCGAACCACGACATGAAAACGATCTTGCCGTCGTCAGGGATGTCGAACGGTTCCCCGTACATCTCGGAATGCGGCAGCGTGAACGTCGGCGGAACGCCGCGTGCGATCAGATGGCCCGGAGCTACGGTCCAGAGCCGTTCCTTCTCACCCACCTCCCGCCAGCGCAACCGGCAGCTTGTGCCCATCATCCGCCGGAAGATTTTGGAATAATGCCCCGAGTGCAGAACGATCAATCCCATCCCCGCCTGCACGCGCAGTTGAATGCGGTCGACCAAAGCGTCCGGCACCTTGTCATGCGCACAGTGCCCCCACCACAGGAGGACATCCGTCTTCGCCAGCAGCGTCTCAGGAAGTCCGCACTCCGGCTGGTCCAGCGCGGCCGTCGTTATCTGAAGATCCTCCGCCCCAAGCGCGCGCTGCAGATAGCTGTGAATTCCTTCGGGATAGAAGGCGCGAATATACGCGCCGGCCGGGTTCTGCTCCTGCTCATGCACATACTCATTCCAGATTGTGACCTGAATTGTCTTCATCCTGTTATCCTTTTACCTTCGCTTTGAGATACTCCATGCTGTCCGCGAAGGAGGCGAAGGGGTCCGCGACGTCGCCGTCATGCTCAACAACGTACCACTCGACGCCGGCGCTCTCGGCGGCAGCAAAAATTTCATCCCAGTCCAGATTCCCCGCCCCGATGGACATCATCCCCGGCTTCCACTCCGTGCGCTGCCAGCTCATGCCGTAATCCTTCAGGTGCAACACCCGCTGCCGGCCGGCAAGCCGCTGTAACCACTGCGCCGGACTCCCACCGCCGCAGTGAATCCAGTAGGTATCAAGTTCGCCCTGCAGAGTTTTCGCCTCCTCGTAGATAATGTCCAGCATGGTGCGGCTGCCGAAGCGCGCCAGTTCCATCGAGTGGTTGTGATAGGCCAGTTCGATTCCGGCGGCTTGAAACACCAGCGCCGCCCGCTCAAGCTCCCGCGCATATGCCACCGCCTCGGCCGCCCCCGTCGGCATCCAGACGGGGTACGGATAGGCGATATGCGGGCAGCGGATTGCCTGCAACCGCGCAATCACCGTCTGCGGATCGTCCATAATGGCCTTGCCGTCGTAGTGGCAGGTCGGCGCTTTCATTCCGGCCTCCTGAAGAATCGCCAGCAATTCCGCCGCCGGCATCCCCCCCGCCAACGCCCCGCTCAGCTGTACAGCCTCATACCCCATGCTCCGCAGCCGCCGCAAGGTCTCCAGCAGCCCCGCCGGCGTCTTGATGTAGTCCCGGAAGGAATACAGTTGCGCCGCAAAATTCGAAAGTTTCATTTTCATTCCTTTTCTGGGTGGTTGTGACATTACGAATTCATAATACATGAGGAGTACTGCTTGCAGAATGGAGGAAACAGGCTATTATTTGTATAATACGAACATGAAAGGAGGGGGCATGGGATATTTTTCCGGTCAGGAGTTTGCGCTCTTCGGCTCCCAGCGCAACCATGAGGGCGAGTCCCGCCATTATCCGATCTACTACGGGATTCAATACAACCATGCCGGTCGCTTCTGGCTGCAGGTGAATCATGGAACACGCTACGAACTTGAGGGAGCTTACGTCTTCCTCACGCACCCAAGCTCGTTTTTTGAGTATGGCAATGTTCCGGGCCAGACACGACATCACAACTTCATCTGCTGTCACGGGCCGCGAATTCAGAGGTATCTTGAGGAGGGGTTGTTGTTGCTTGATGACAGCAATCCCGTGCGGAAGGTGGAAAATCCCCGACGGTTTCTGGAGCTGATGCTGAAGATCATGTCGCTGCTGCACGCCTCGCTGCCGGCGGTGCCGCCGCGGGCGGTGCTGTTGTACGAAGAATTACTGCTGACGATACAGGAATGCGGGGTGGAACGGGTGGCGATTTCGGATTGGCACCATGATTTCTTTCGCGGCCTGATCGCGGCCATCCGTGAACGCCCGGAGACGGAGTGGGACTTTCAAAGAGAAGCGGCAGACCGGCATATGACGACCACGCACTTTCGCCGGATCTTCAAAACGCTGGCGGGACTGCCGCCCCAGCAGTACCTCATCCAATGCCGGCTGCAACTGGCGGCGACGCTGTTATTGACCACGCCGGACCCGGTTTCAGCCATCGGCCGGTTGGTGGGAATTCCCGACGAATTCTATTTCTCAAAGCTGTTTAAGGAAAAGTTCAGCGCCTCCCCCTTAAAATACCGCCGCGAATTTGTGGTGCGCTAACGACCTTGCGGCCAATCGGCCAGCCCGCGATGCGTCAGAGGTAGCGGCGCAGATGTTCCGCAAGTTTATGCGGATCGCATTTGGGAACGAAACCATCCGCGTGCACCTCTTTGGCGCGACGGACAATCGTCTCGTTGGTCAGGGAGCTATGCAACAGCGTCGGCAACAGACGCAAGTCGGGGTGCGTCTTGATGTGCCGCGTCAGGCTATAGCCGTCGAGTTGCGGCATTTCGATGTCGGACAGCACGAGGTCGAGGAAGTTGAAGATGCTGCTCTTGCTGGCGCGGGCCTGCGCATAGATCCTTTCGATCATCGCAATCGCCTCCTTGCCATTGCAGGCTTCCAGCACCTCCAGCCCGGCTTTGCGCAGCGCGGCGGCCGTTTCGCGGCGGATCAGCGGCGAGTCCTCCACCAGCAGAATGCGGTTGTGGTCCTTGCGCAACTGGACGTTGGTCAGCTCGGAGCCGATGTCGCCATACAGGTTGATGACCTGCTGCACAATCCGCTCGAAATCCAGCAGAAACGCGATTTCTTCCGCCTGATCGGCCGAGAGATTGTTTCGCAATCGTCCGACCTGAATGGTGCCGATTACGTAGTTGATCGAAAAGGCGCGACCGGTTTCCGGCGGCTGGCGGATGTCATCCCATGTGACATAGCTCACGCTGTTGACCTCGCTGACGAGGAAGCCCACGGTTGCACCGGAAAACTCGCAAATGATAATGATCTGGTCGAATTCGGGGTTGCGCCCCTGCTTGGGGGCGAACCCCAAAAGAACGTCGAGGGCCATGACGGGGATCGTCTCGCTGCGCAGCAGCAACATGCCGGCGAAACCTTTGGGCATGTCCGGCACCGGCGTCAGCGTCGAGATGGGCACGAACTCGCGCGTCTTGAAGGCATTGATGGCAAATATATGCGTCTTGACCGTGCCATCTTCCGTACGGGTACGCAAGGAAAAGTCAATCAGGCCCACGCTGTTGGAGCCGACGCTGACGGTCTCGACCTGACGGTCGGAATTGGCCTGCCGCTGGGAAGCATCGGTAAAACTCGCGCCGGCGGCGATGTGCACGGTTTCCACCAGCCGGCGGATATCCAGCACCAGGGCCACCTGCCGGTCCGAGAGGAGGGCCGCGCCGGAAAGGATGGCGATCTTTTGCAGCTCGCCCTCCATTGGCCGGATCACCACCTGTCGGGTCTCAAGCACATCATCCACCAATACTGCCGCGATCTTTTCGCCCTCATCGACCAGCACCAGCACCCCGCTGGCGGGATTGCCTTGTGCCTGCGAAGGGATGCCGAGTTTTTGCGCGAGGTCAATCAGCGGCACAACCACGCCGCGCAGATTGACGATCTGGCCGCGTTCGGAAACGCTCGAAATCTGCTCGGATGTGACCTTGAAGGTTTCACGCACCGACTGCACCGGAAACGCCAGCGTATTCTCGCCCACTCGCACCAGTAACGTTTCCACTGCCGCCAGCGCGACGGGAAAACGGATGCTGATGGTGACCCCCGCGCCAGGGAGGTTTTGCAGCTCCACCCGGCCGCGCAACGCATCGACGCTCTCACGCACCACCGCCATGCCTACGCCGCGCCCCGAGAGGCCGGTCACGCTGTCGGCGGTTGAAAGCCCCTGCGCAAAGATCAGATACGCCGCCTGTTCGGCGCTGACCTTCTCGTCGGGACCGATCACCCCGAGCTTGCGGGCCTTGGCGACGATTTTGTCGGTATCCAGTCCCTTGCCGTCATCAGAAAAATCGATAATGACATCGGCGCCGGCGCGACGGGCGGCCAGCGTCAGGCGACCCTGCGCGGGCTTACCGATCTCACGGCGCGTCTCCTGCGATTCGATGCCGTGGTCGACCGAATTGCGGGCCATATGCACCAGCGCGGCGCTGAGTTTGTCGATGACAATGCGATCGACGCGGGTGTCCTCACCGCTGGCGTGGAACTCAATACGCTTGTTGACCGCGCGGGCGGCGTCCAGACAGGCGCGCTGAACCCGCTGAAACAGCGGGCCGATGGTAATCATCCGCAGATTTGCGGCCATGTCATGCAGCGTCCGGCAGAGACGCTGCAAATCCTGCAACTCAGCGGCAGAGCGGCCGGTGGCGGTAATCTCGCTGCTGCGGGCCAGATGCGATCCGACCAACGACACCTCGCCGACCAGATCCAGAAGCTGATCCAGCTTGCCGACCTCAATCTGAACGTAGCGCATCGACTGGTCAGCCACCCCCTGCTCCACGACCTCCGCGCTCTCCACACGTTCTACCGCGGCGGAAGCGGGGACTGCCGGTTTCGCAGGCACGGCGGATGCAACCGGAAAATCAGGCGCGGCCGGAGAGACCGGTTTCGACTGATTCGCCACAGGCGCGGGTGGCGTGGCCGGCTGGCCGGACGAAAGCATCGTCCCGGGTACGACCGGTGATTCGGAACCGGTTGCGGCCGGGTCGGCTGGAGAACTATCGGCCGGCGTTCCCGCACGATCGAGCGGGGCCGCCCCCTCCGCGCCGGATTCCGCCAGTATTCCCGCGAAGAAGTCATCGTCATCGGCCTCGGGCTTTGACACCGCCGGCGGTTTTGCGGGAGCAGTTGACCCGGCTGGCTTCGTCGGGGGCGCGGAGCGGAAGTCGAGAGCAACCGCCTCCGCAACCGGCGCAGAAGGCAAAGGGCTGCCTTTTTTTCCGACCGCAGCCAGAAGTTTCGCAAGCTGCACATCGCTGGCGGCGCGTTGTTCTGTCGTCAGATTGCCGGCGTGCAGAATAATACGGCCATATTTGGTCAGCTCCAGCAGAGCGTCGGTAATGGCGCTGGTAATCGTAAGCTTGCCGTGCCGCGCCTGCTCGATCGGCTCTTCGACGCAATGCCAGAACTCGCTGAGCTTCTTCAGCCCCAAAATTCCGGCCTCGCCCTTGAGCGTGTGGTATTCACGAAAGATGGACTTCACTTTTTCCGGGTTCGCTTCGCCGTCCGGGGTCTGAAAAAGGGTTTTCTCCAGCCGGTCAATGCGACCTTCCAGTTCGTTGATAAACTCCTCGTCAATCGCGCCGGCGGCATCGCTGCCGTCTTCGTCCGCAGAGGTGATGTCCTGCAGATAAGAATCGGCGCTGGCGACGGTTTCTTTCAGCAGACTCTGGTCGGGATGACGGCCGGCGGCACTCTCGGCAACCAGCCCCAGCAAGCTGCGCAAATGCTTGAATGCTTCGGCGGAGTTGTTGATCTTTTTTTCGCTCAGTTGCCGGAAGAGCTCTCCCGCCCGGCTGGTGGCATCCGCCAGAGAGAATTCCGCTTCGGAGGTGAACGCCTGCGTCAGCTCTTCGGCGCGCTGCTGCAATTCTTTCCAGCCCTCGGTGCTGTCGACAAATTCCAGCACCGCGACGTCAGCCGCTAACGCATTCATCTTCTGGACAAGAGTATCGTTGAACATGGGTTATCCTGTCTGGATACGGCATCCGTTCGCATGCGCCGCCCGGAAGCGGGGCATCTGTCTGCGGGCAAGGAGCGCTTCTTTAGGATTGCCCGGTTCCGGCCCGATCCTGTGGAAATCCGAGGCATCCGGCGGAAAGCTTAGTCGAAACAAAAAAACTCGTCAAGCTAAACATTTCCTACAAACGCTTCCTTTTTTCGTCACCGAAAAAAGCGGCGCTCCGCCAGAGAGACGTTTTTTGCGGAAACGGCGCAAACCGCCGTGCGGAACGCCAGGCGGTTGACGGATTTTACAGACCTCTTTTCGGGCGGAAAGCGGCGGCGGCATGGTGTTTTCAGGCGCAGCAGACCCGGCCGGATTTCATCCCATTCGGGAATACCGCCAAGGGAAAATCCGTAACGCACCGCACCCAAAATGGCGTGGCGACGATGGGACGCCTCCCCGCAAGAAAGCTAAAACAGGTTGTCGCCGGAAGGAACCCCGAGCGCAACCGGAGCGGCGGTGTACCAGTCGTACTCACGGACGCCCTGCGCTGTCTGCCAACGATGCGGTTGCCTGTTGTACAGCCAGTCCAGCGGCTCGGCGGGAGTGCTTCGGCAGGCGGCGAGGGCAAAGGCATCCCGCAAAGCCTGCCGCTGCGGCTCTCCCAGCGCATCCGGCGCCGCGGAGACAAAAAGCGGCGTACCGCTCTGCGACAACAAATCCAGCCACTGCCGGTTGAGCTCCCACGGCACTGCGGCAGTGATGCCCACGCAATCGGCATCGACCGCAAAAAAGGAGCCCTGTTGCGGCATCCGGAAAGCAAGGGTGTTGACCCCCATCTTGAGCGTGCGCGCCCAGTCGCGCCCGGAGGTATCGTCTCCGGTGCGCTGCACCTCAACCAGTCCCGCCGCCAGATGGCCGACCGTGTTGCAACCGATGACCACGGCGTCTCCTGCCGCGTTCCGGATGGCGCGGTATAGAGCGAGAATAATTTCCGCCGTGGTGCGCGAACCATCCCGGAACCGCATCGTCTGCTCCCCGCCCAGCATTCCGAGCATCTGAAAGCCCCATTGACCAAAGACATCGAAGGTGGAAAAATCGTGCTTGACCAGTTCGTATCCCCAGTCCTCGACCAGATGGCGTATGCTCGCCTCAATGTAACGCAGCGCCTCGGGGTGGCTGGGATCAAGAAGCGAAGGGCTGAGCTTCACCCCCTCCGGCAGATCTTCGTGGGTCATCAGCGGACGCATCCAGATGCCCGGACGAACGCCCATTGCCTTTGCCTCCCGCGCGAGCGCCTCCATATCGCCAAATTTCCGATTGGCATAATCCAGCGGCCCGCCGCTGCAGCCGCCTTCCAGAATCTGCCACCCGGCGTCAATCACGCAATACGGCCGGTTCGCCAAACCGTCGGTCAGGCCGGCAAGGGTCTGGGCATCGCGGCGGAAGGTTTCCGCAGAGTTCTTCCCATATATGTAGTACCAATCGTTGAAACCGTAAACCGGTTGCGGCGGGGTGCGATGGCGCGGCGACAGCAGACGGCAGAAGCTGCAGGCCGCAGTGAAAGGGCTGTACTCCTCGTAGGTCTTCACCTGAATCGTACAGACCTCAAGCGAACGGCTCCCCAGGCGGACGGGCTCCGTGCCGTTACGGACATCACACACCAAGGTAAGCTCATATGGCGTCACCGTCCAGAAGCAGAAGGCATTGGGCTGCACCTGCACTCCCACACCGCACGTCCGATTTGCCTTGCCATCATGGACAAGAAAGTACCAGGGCAGCATGCGCATGGCCGAATAGCCCCGCCACGCCAGATCGCCGTAACCGCGCTCCCAATGGTCGTTGAGGATTTGCGCCCCTTCCACCTGCCGAACCCGCCAGCGGCAGACGATCTGACTGATCCCGCATGTCGGCGCAGACAGGCGAACCGACAGCCCTTCCGTCCCACCAAACTCCACCGTAACGGCCGAGTCTGCCAGTTGTCCGCCGAATTCCCGGCCGGAACGGGAAAGCTCCGTACTTTGCGTACCGGCAAGCACCCGAACGGAACAGGGGACTCCAATGGATTCGGGGAACAGCATAGCGGGCTCCTTGCGATTATGTACCGACCGTTTTCATCCAACGGCCATCCGGCCGTCACGACTCCAGTATATGGATTCTCGGCGCACTGAGAATCCCCATCGGCTTATTTTGATATTCATATGCCCACTCATCCGCCGAAGTGCGCCACTCTCCCGGGCCAACCCACTTATTCTTTGAGACACGGTGCAAACAACCGAAGGAATTCTCCCGATTTCCCCAGAGTGTGAGCGCCAGTTCATGCACCCCTGCGCCCTCCAGCAGCAACTCATAAGGCGCAAAGGCCAACACACCCAAACGTCGTCCCCGCTCGTCAACGCTGACCATCGTCCCGGAAAAATGCGGCACCCGCAATATCTGTTGCGACCGCGCGGTGGTAACCTTGCAGTGATATGTGACATTGCCGCTATAAAACGGCAGCCCCTGCGCACGCCAGTCACCGAAGGCCAAATTCTTCACCGGAGGAACAATATACGCGCACCGCCCGGACACACCTACGCCGAAATCCCCAAGCAGATACAGCCATTCCAGCGCCATGGCCCCGCTTGCCGGACAAGTCAGCAGAAGATGATGAATCCCGCACGACAACTCCGGGAGCGGAATCCGGCGGATGCATTCGTCCACCCACCACCCCCGGTCATTCAGAGCCAACGGCGCGCCATCCAACTCAACCGTAAAATTCGCGGGAGCTTCCAGCGCCAGCTCACAGTTCCTGACGGCATGGCGGACATCCACCGGAAAGAGCAACTGTACCTCGCCATGCGGTGTCGTATCAGCCGGCTGTGCCCACGGCTGGGAAATCCCGCCGTTACGCTGGGGAATTCCCGCAAGGTCGCGCACCTTGTTTTCCAGCCGCAACAGCTCCTCCGGCTCCTGCCAGGCTCCGCCATTGTAGCGCCAGGCGGCCTGATCCAGCAGCAGAACATTCGGCTCATCCAGCGATACCCGCGTACACGCACAAAGCTGGGTGGGGACGTCCGCAACACGCAATGCCGTTACGGCCGGCAGCGCCAGCGCGCCCGTAGTCAACCGCAGCAAAAGATGCCCGTGCGCCGAAAAATCATGCCGGAATACCGTAAAACCTCCTTCCTGCCGCGTCGCCATGCGCCCCGCTCCGGCCTGCACCGTATCCAGCAGGATGACCTCCCAGCGTCCTTTTATCTGAACCTCCATGTTCTTGGCCGGCAACTCCAGGGCGGTATTACAGATAAACAGATACCGCTCATCGCCATCTTCCCGCAATTGATACAAAAGTGTATTCGCTGCCTCTCCGGTTGTATAATTGCGAATCCGTATTTCGGCGTCTCCCGACAGCGTCTGCAACAAACGCGCCCGGCTGAAGGGGATGCAAGTGGACCGACGGGCAAGCTCTTGCGCCCGTCCTGACGGCAGCGCATCCACGTAAGCAGGCACTTCACCCAGAAACACGACACGCCCGCCAGCCGCCGCAAATTCCTCGAGCAGACACACCGTACTGGCGCGAATCGTCTTCAGGCCCGGAACGAGAACGAGATCATACGTCATCGCTCCAATCGCAAGCCGTCCGGCACTTGCCGAAGTTTTTTGACGTGGAAGAAGCGATTCGCTGATGAAGTCGAAATCCTGAAGACCGTACAGAAGCCAGTGCGTGATGTTTTGAAAATTCTCCTCCAGCTCATTGCGGACACTGATGGTCTCGGCAGCCGGACCGCAACACAACCAATAGGATTCGACGGGATGCACCACCGCAACGAGCGTAACGGGACGGCCTCTGGTCATCGCATAATTCACGCGCGCAAAATGCTCCTCAACCACCCGGTATTCCTTCCACCACGGCGATTGATAAAAAATCGAACCGGGATAATCGCGCTTGGCTTCCCCCGCCATGGACACCCAGGCAAGATGATGCACCCGGACAGTCACCCCAAGCGCAGCCTGCCAGTCGCCCTGCTGCTTGTGGCCGGCAAAGGTGTAGTCCCAGCCGCTTACGCCGTACAGCTCACTCAGCACGCCGGGGCGGCCGTACTGCCGCGCGGCGCTCTGCGCCTGCTTGGCCGTCGTCAGTTCCATGCTCGCGCACAACATGTCAATGCCGGGCAACTGAAAGTGTTCGTATGCCCGCATGACATCGCCGACAGCCGCCGTCTGGGAATGCAGGGTCGGCTCTTCCATCATGTGCCCGGTGAACATGATGTCATGCTGCTGACACCACCGCCCGACCTGATCGCAGAAAGCCCGGCTGAAGCGTTCGCAAATATGCAAATGAAAACGATAGCGCGTCCGGGAATACGCGCCCCGGGAAAGCTCCCAGAAGACCTCGGGAAGCGTCTGCAACAGATCCTCGCCGTATTCACGCTCATAACTTTCCAGAAAATCGGGCGTAAACGGCATGATGACATCCGCATCGGAGGTCGCTGCGGAAAAAAACCGCTTGTGCGCAAACTGCGGTTCATCGGTGAATATTCCAGGAATGCTACCGCCGAACTTCTCTCCCAGACGAGTGTAATACCGTTCGTGCGTAACCTCAATAAACTTTTTGATTGCATCCGGGTTGAGTGTATCAACATAGGTCTGATTGTTAAACCATGCGCAAGGCGCCTGACTGGTCTCGAGATAGGCGAACCACGCCCTCGCACCGGGCCGGACACATTCCCCCTCGCCCAATACCCGGTAGTGCGCCAGAGAACCGTCCGCCGCAAGCTGGATTTCATAACGAGCCAGAAGAACGCCCTTTTCGTTGCGGCCGATTCCTTCGCGCGGCTGACTCGGCCCGTGAGCTTCCTTCGAGCCATACACATGAGGCGTAAAAAGTAGGTAGCGAAGGCGATACTCCGGGCATTGCGTCACAAGCCCCCCCGCAAACCCCGACGGCCAGCGATCTTCGTCATACAACCAGGTGCGCAGGTCTTCCGCTTCAAATCTCCGCACGCAAGTATCGACTACGTCCAGAAATGCCTTCGACAGATACTCTGTTGCCAACCCCGTGCGTGGATGAATGTGTGCGCCGCCAAATCCCATCTCCTTGAATACCGCGATTTGCCGGAAAAGCTGCTCGAGATCCAGCCGGGTATTCCAACTCCAAAAAGGTACCCCGCGGTATTCAGCGGGCGGATTCTGAAAAATTTCACGGGAAAACGTCTCATGGCGCAGCGGGTATAACTCGGACATCATCGCTCCAATCTGCACAATTTCGAATGGAAAGATCCGGCCAGCACCGCTCCTATCCGGCGGAATGCTTGCAAAGGATCTGACAACTGTAGGGCGGCAAGGTCAATCTGCCATCTTCAACAACCGGCGCCTCCGGGGAAAACGCGCAGCCGTCAGCGCCCGCGATCCGATACCGGCCCTCCTCCAGCATCAGAGGAACCGGCATGTCGTTGAAATTCATTGCGAACAGATACTCCGCACTGCCATCGGTGCGCAACTGCACCGTGACGCCCGGCCGGGGCGAGCTCACCAGAAGACGCCGCAAACGCAAGTCAGAGCTTAACCGTTCATAGAACGCCTGACGCCCCTTCTCGCAAAACTCGCCGGCCCAGAAGTAGGCCCGCCCCGCGCCAACGTGGTTCACAGTCAGCGCCGGGAACCCCTGATAAAGACCCTCCGCTTGAATCGCCAGAGGCAACGCCGTCTCCACCCTCGTCAGGGCGCTGAAGCTCCGCAAACGAAAATCATTCGGCATCATGCCCGCGCCCGGAAGACCCGCGGGCTGCGCAGGCGTGCAGTTGAGCGTTTCCCCCTCGTTCAACTGATCGAGCTGGTCCACCCAAAGCCCCAGTAGTTTCCGCAATGGCCCCGGCGCACCGCCTTCAAACACGCGGTCGTGCTCATCTACAAACGCGCTCCAGTAAGTCGTAACCAGTGTGCCACCGTTTTCGACAAACTGCGTCAGCGACTCCGCGACCCCCGGACGCAAAAGATACAGCAGCGGAGCGACCACCAGCTGGAAACGGCGAAAACTCTGCAGCGGGCTGATGACCTCTACCGGAATCCCCCTTTCCCAGAACTCCCGGTAATGGCTGAGGCACACGGGAACATATCCCCGCTCCGGTCCGCGCGCATTCGTCGCCAGCTCCAGAGCCCAGAGGTTTTCCTTATCAAAGAGGAACGCGACTTCAGCGGGTGTAGTGGTGCCGGCCAACGCTCCCAGAGCGGATAACGTCCGGCCAAGCTCCTGATGCTCGCGGAAGGTGCGGGTATCTTCGTGCCCGGCATGGGGAACCATGGCGCCGTGGAATTTCTCGGTGCCGCCCCGCCCATCGCGCCATTGAAAGAACTGTACGCTATCGGAACCATGCGCAAGCGCCTGTAATGCCGTCAGCCGCAAAACTCCCGGACGCATTTGCCGCCCGCCAATTCTGCCGCAGGGTTCGCCCTCCATGCGCAAAAACGGCTGGCCATCGCGCGCACCCCGGAAAAAATCATGGGTGAATGCCGTCTCCAGCGCGATCGGCAGGTCGGTCTTCGCAACGCCCGAATAACGCGGATACGCATCCCAGCTCATAACGTCCATATGCGGGGCGAACCGGTGCCAATCGGTTTCCCCGACCAGGGTCATATGGGCGTTGGTGGTTACCGCCTTGCCCGGACAAACCGCCTCAATCGCCCTTTTTTCGCCGAGATAGCAGTTCAGGTGCTGATCCGCCTGAAAGCGCAACCAATCCAAGCGCTGCCCGAAAATCGTCCATTCGATCCGCGGCCAGATATAGGCGGACTGAATTTGCTCCCAATCCGTATAACAGTGCCCCCAGTGGCTTGTCCACCAGGCATCGTTGAGCGCCGCGAGCGAGCCGTACTTCTTTTGCAGCCAGAGCCGGAATGCCGCCTGACAAAGCTCACAATGACATTCCTTATAATATTCGTTGCTGATGTGCCAGAGCAGCAGGTTCGGATGCGCGCCGTATCGCCGCGCAAGCGCGGTGGCCATGGCGGCGGATTTATCGCGATAGACCGGCGAGGTCGGGCAGAAGTTCACCCGGTAACCGGCGCGGCCGGTTTCGTTATCCGGCCCTTGGCGGAGTGTCTGCGGATAACGTTGCGCCAGCCATTGCGGCGGCGCGGCGCTGGGTGTCGCAAGGATAATTCCGACCTGAGCGGCAGTGAGCTTCGCCACCACCTCGTCCAGCCAATCGAACTGGTAATGCCCTTCCTCAGGCTCCAGATGCACCCACGAGAAAATGCCAATGGACATCACATTGCATGCGGCCGCCTGCATCAAGCGCAGATCTTCGTTCCATACCTCACGCGGCCATTGCTCCGGGTTGTAGTCCGCGCCATATAAAATGCGCTCAGGACGGAACGTTGTCGTCATGATGGTTCCTGAGAAGGGGTTAGTATTCGTCAAGATACGTATCGGGCGAAAAGGGCGAGTTGATACGGATCAGCGTCCCGCCGAACTGGCGGGTGTTGTCGTATTTTACCAGCACGCGGACGTGGCCGTCAAGAAAAAGCAACGGCCGGGGAGGGGCGATAGCCGTCTCTCCGCCATGCCAACTGATTGCGCACAACCCACTGTTGCTGCCAGTCGTGACCTCCGGCCACGACGAATGATTTCGACGGGAACAGAATTGGAACGTCATGCGGGAAGGAAATCGGTAGCTCGTGACCCGCAACCATGCCGGACGCGGAGAGGTGCAAAATGGATTCACCGGAGAATTGATGTAATGATAATACAGACCTTCATAGGTGTTTGCGGCATAGCTGTTGCCGCCCGGCCCGCCCCAGGTGTCCCACTTGGCGTAGTGGCTGAACGCGTCGCCAACCGGCAGCCACTCCCCTTTTGCATAGAACCGGATTGGTGACGCGGGGCAGCAGAAGATCGCGTTCCCGTAGGCCACCCCGGTGTACGGTTTCATGCAGGCCTCAAGCCCTTCTTTGTCATATCCCATTTTGGTAAAGCCCGTGCCGGCGGTCGTAAGATACTGATTAATGGGAAGTGAATTGTTGAAATCCGCCGCATACCCGCCCAGGCAGTTGCCCAACTGCTTGAGGTTGTTGCTGCAAGAAGCGATCCGCGCAGAGTCGACGGACTTCTGCAATGCGGGGAGCAAAAGCATGGCGAGAATGCCGATGATGGCAATGACAATCAGCATCTCAATCAGTGTGAACCGCCGGATCATCAGAAGCATGATTCCTCCTGCACACATTTTTTCCGACGCACGAAACTTCCGCTGCGGCGTCCGCAGATTACAGGCACACCGTATCAAAGGAAAGGCCCAGCATCCGGGCAATCTTCCGGAACAGACCGGCATTGTGCCCGATCGACATGGCGAAATGATGCGTCGGCGCCAGCGCAAACCATTGATCCATGAACTCCGCGGGATTTTTTTCAAACTTCACATGCGTCATGGTATTGCCGATCTTGAGCGCTTTCTGCGTGGTCGCCTCGCCCTGATTCACGATCATGCCCAACCGCCCGTCACAGCGCTGCGTAACCCCCAGACAGGTAACCGGCCCGGCCTTTACGCGCGCCTCCACCGACACGCCATTGCCCCACTTGCCATGATACACCCCCATCCCCCGCAACAGCGGTTTGCGATCCGCGATTCCCACATGGAACGGACCGTCATGCCCGAGGATCATGGTCTGACTGACGTAATCAGCCGCGACAATTTCGCAAAAGCTTCCGCCCACCCCGCAAATGTCGCAGATCTTCATCGCCAATGCGGTCTTCATATCCCCCTCGCCGGCGCAAGGAATGCCGCGCGCGGTCAACAGCGAATTGCCCACGATCAAGGATTCCTGAAGGCGCTGATACGCATTTCCGTCCAGTCCCCGGTAATAATAGGCGAGTGCGTCCAGATCGAAGTGGAGTGCCATCTTCTCAAGCGCAACCGCCGTCCGGCAGGCCGCATCCATCTGTCCGGCCGTGGGCTTGCCCGCCTCCGGCTCCGCAGAATCGTCCCCGCAGATCTCGAAGAGGCCGTCAATCTCTGCCCGCTTGTCAGCCACCTCAGCCGCCGTCACCGCCTGTTCCTGTTTTTGAAGGTCGCACATCTCCAGCGTCTCCACCACCATGCCGGTCTGCGCCTGCACCATGCTGAAATCGCTGTACATATCAAGCATGCCGGGATAGGTATGGCCGAGCATTCCCATCCGCCCCCGCGACAAGGTGCGCCTTACGGTGGCGGCCATCACCCACTCCTCAATCTCGCGCCAGGCATGGAGGGCGTCCGGCAGGTGACTCGTCGCCTCATCCGCGAGCGATTGCGGATGCGAGACATCGCACCCCAACAGGCCGCTAACCACACTATACTCCATCCGGAACCGGTTAAGGGCATTCGCCAACTCCGGAACCGGACACGCACCACAATGCGCCAACCACTCGCCGGTACCGGTTTTGTCGTAATTCATCTGCGCCGCAGGCTGAAGATTCAGAATCACAATCGGCGCCTTGCAGATTTGAAACACCGGCATCACTACGGAACTGAAAGCGTAGGTTGAAGAATAGCAAAAAATCAGATCCACCTGCCGGGCATTCAAAAATTCCCCGCACCGCTGCCCGCTCTCAAGGTCATCAACCATGCCGAAGTTGTGTACCTCTCCCCACGCGCTAACGGCGCGACCGATGCCGGCATTGTAATCAAGCAACCGCTCGCGCAATCCCTGAAATTGCTCCCAATAGTGAAAGTGCCCGATGCAGAACAGACCAACACGCGCCCGCAAAACGGGCTTCAAAGGCCGGGCAATCGAACAGACACTCACGACTGGCTCCTTTCAGCACATCCCCATGATCGCCGCCAATTCGCACCAAGCAGCCCAACGCACCCGCATCCGGACCAGAAATTCCGCGAACGCACCCGTGTGCGACCACCAACCGTGTTGCCCCCCCCCCCGCGTGTATTCACTCTATCGCATCACCTTTCGCCAGTAAATGAATAATCCGGAATTGATTTGCACAAAAGCGAACTATTTCGCTTTTTCTATCCCGGTGCAACCCATGCCAGCAACCACCCGCCCCGCCCGCCAGCCAATCGGCCGCCGGAGGCTCAACAAACTTGCATTTGACAGGTTTATCCCGTAGTATCAGACAGGGAGCAGACGGAAGCGGAGGAAACGCGGCCTGCCGCCAGGCAAGCGCTCCCCATCATTATCTACCGTCTACAACATCACAAACTGGAATCAACGGAAAGCGCAAGAGCGCCGTAGCCTTGGCAATTCCCGGCCACGTCCACGAATACAGCACGTGGCTTTCCGATTAACCCTTACGTTCCGGACCTCTCTCGGAGACAACGGCATGCCCCTTCAAAATCCGCAACCAGCCACTTTTTTTCGCTATTTC
>CAYWTJ010000086.1:0-4218 GCA_964460225.1 uncultured Planctomycetaceae bacterium
ATCATCCTCCACCCGCAGCCAGACCCCCCGTCCCGGCGGGGATGGGGTATGTGCATGGCGCCGGCGCAGAGGACGAGACGGGGCGGGGGACGGTGGCGGGACGGGGGGTCTGGCTGCGGGTGGAGGATGATCTGGAGTTGCCGGTGGGGGAGCGGGTGTTGCTCTCCGAGGCGCTACGGGCGGTGGCGGAGGAGGTGTTTTTTCAGCCAGGGCGCGATGAACGTCTGCGGGCGGCGGCTCTGCCTCTACTGATCGGATTGTTGCGCCATGCTTGTCCGGAGGATACGGGGGCGGAACGCGCGGACGGATGCGCCTTGCCGCCGTTGCCGGAGCAGGAACTGCCCCGCCGGGCGTGTGTGCTGCTCCGGGAAGCGCCGGAACGGGCGTGGGCGCTGGAGGAGCTGGCGCTTCGCTGCGAGACAAACCGGCGGGCGCTGATCGCCGCGTTTTCGCGCGCAAAGCTCCCGGCTCCGCTGCAGTATCTGGCGCAGGTACGGGTGGCGCGGGCATGCCAACTGCTGGCGGAGAACGAGCAGACCGTCGCCCGGATCGCGGCGCTTTGCGGTTACGCCGATGTGGCGGGATTCAGCCACTTCTTCAGCCGTCATACCGGCAAGTCGCCCCGTCAATACCGTCAGGATACCGCTTGGCTGGCTTGATGCTCCTTCTCCCGCCCTGAGGGCATTTTGCGGGGGTCAGACCGGGAGGCCCAGCAGACGGCGATAGTCGGCAAGGAGGGTCTGCTGATAGCTGCTCCAGTTGTTGTTACGGGCCTTCTTCAGCGCCTGACGCCCCATTTCGGCAGCCCGCTCGCGGTCGTTGTAGAGCAGAAGAATTTTTTCGCGGATCGCCTCTTCCGAGGACGGCGGAATCACAAAGCCGTCCACCCCGTCGGTGATGACCTCGCTCGCGCCATTGGTGGAGGTCGTGATGCAGGGCGTCCCGCAGGCCATCGCCTCCATGACCACCCGGCTCATCCCTTCCGTCAAGGACGGTAGAACCAGCACATCCGCCCGGTTGTACCAGTCCAGCAAGGGCGAGAACCCCACCGACCCGACGTGATCGGCCACGCCGCCGTATTGTTGCATCAGATTGCCGAAGAAGTAGGGTGAACCGAGCAGACCAAGATAAAAATCGCAGCCCTCTCGCTTGAGGCGCGCGGCCGCCTCCAGCAGGTAGTGCGTTCCTTTGCGGACACACAAAAAGCCGCCGGTGATGACCGTAAACTGGCGGGCGGCAAGGGCCTCTTTGCTCCAGCGTTCCGGGTTGCAGCGATACACCTCGGGGTCGATGCAGAGCCGGTTGACGACGAGTTTGTCGCTCTGGTAGCCGCTCTGCTCGAAGGTCCGGCGGACGTAGTCGGAGACGACATAAATCCGGTCCATGCGGGCGAACTCTTCCTCCATCCGCACGATGGGGGCGAGGTCCTTGTAGGGGTGGTCGGTGATGCCGAGGCGCTCGGACTCGGCGGCCAGCAGTTGCATGTCATAGCGCGGATAGGCGGTGCCGTGTTCGATGAGTTTTTTTACGCCCAGCTTTTCGCAGCGGTCCCAGCAGCGCTCCATGCCGCAGGAGTAGGCGTGCAGGATGCGGGTGCGGTCGGTGAGGTGGCGCGCGACCAGACGGTTGAAGACATCCTTGTACGTGCGATCGTAGAGATCGCCGGCCTTGTTGAAGAGGCTGAGGCCGGTGCGACGCGCAGCGTAGCCGAAGCAGAGCATGGGAAAGAAGAGCTTGTTGAGGTCGGACAGCTTTTCGGCCGGGACGCGCACGCCCATCGGGTGCGTCGTGACGTAGCGCTGCAACAGGCCCGCCGCTTCCGTTGCCTCCACCCCCGGCCGGGCATGAAACCCGCCGCACTGCGAGACCAGCACGCAATCAGATGACACGGTCATCGGTTCTCCAAATGTGACAGAATCGTTCTGGCAGGGTTTGGGACGTCATCATGCGCTGTCGCGGACGATGAGGCTGGAGGGCAGGATGCGGCTCTCCTGCGGACGGCCCTGTGCCAGCTCCAACAACATTTTCGCCGCCGTCACGCCGACCTCATGCCCCGGCAGCGCCACCGTTGTCAGCGGCGGCGAGGCATACGCCGCCGCGCTGCGGTTGTCAAACCCCACAACCGCGATCTCCTGCGGAATCCGCACGCCATGCCGGTGAAATTCGTCCAGCATTCCCAGTGCCATCAGATCGGTAAACGCCTGCACCGCCTGCGGACGATCTCCGGCCGCCATCGCCAGAATTGCCTGCGCTGCGCGCCGCCCGGCGGTAAACTGTCCGGTGGCGATATCGCCATCAAGGCTGTAGCGGTCATTGGTAGCTTCAAAGTACGCGGCACGTTCGCGCAGCCCCAGTTCGCGCACTGCGCGCCGGTAACCGCCAAGACGGGTTTCGTTGATTCGTTCGGGGGTATCGGCAAGACCGGCGTAAAGGATGTCCCGCCGGCCTGTTTCCGCGAGGTAGCGGACGGCTTCGTAGACGCCTTGCCGCCGGTCGACGTAAACGCCGGGGGCGGGGGCAGACTCGATGTTGGCATCGGCGTAGGGCGTATCGAGGATCAGGCAGGGGATGCCGCGTTCGAGGATGCGGCTTAAAAGCTGGTACTGCCACGGCGCCGCCGCGCCGATAGCGACCACGCCGGCAGGGAAACGATCAAAGATCTCGCCGCAGATCTCGTCATCGGCACCGGCGGTCGGCCCCCCGGAACGGCTGGCCGCCGCCAGCAGGCTCAGCCAGTAGCCGCCGCCGCGCAGCGTCTCCTCCAGTCCGTAAATTTTTTGGGCATGCAGTTCGTCCATCGACCAGGTCAACGCCATGATTTCGTAGCTTTTGTTGGTCTTCAAACTGCGGGCAAGGCGGTTGGGGCGGTATTGCAGATCAGCCGCCGCCGCGAGAATTTTTTCCCGCACGGTTGCGCTGACATACCCGTTGTCTTTCAGGGCGCGGCTGACGGTGCGAACCGATACCCCGGTTGCAGCCGCAATGTCTTTCAGTCCCGCCATGTTCCTCCCCTGTGTGCCGCCGGATTACGGACTTGTTCCGGCCTCGGAAATCTACGTGAAAACTCTATCCGATTCCGCCCTCCAAGTCAACCCGCCGCCGGGAGGGACGCGGGGGGGGGCGACGGTTGGAGGAGGGGGGAGGCTGCCGGTGGTCGCGGGGCGATTTTTACAACTTGGCGGCTGGTGACTTGACCTGTTGCAGGGTTTTGCGGATGATTGGACAGGAAACTTTGTGGCGTGCCGTTTGCCGGCCGAGTTGAAGCGTTTCGCGTCCCGGTTGTTTGTGCGGGCGGGTGTCATATTGAAGAAAAGGAAACTTGCCATGTGCGGGATAGTGGGATTTGTCGGAAAGGGCGACGCCCTTGGGGCGGTCTTGAACGGTCTGGAGAGTCTGGAGTATCGCGGCTACGACTCCGCCGGCATCGCCTGGCGCTCGGCGAAAGAGATCACGATCGTCAAGACCAAGGGGCGGGTGGCGGATTTGCGCAAGAAGATTTCCGCCGGTTCAACCGGCACCTGTGCGCTGGGCCATACCCGCTGGGCCACGCATGGTGCGCCCAACGATGTCAACGCCCATCCCCATGCTTCGGAGGATGGCAAAATCGTCCTCGTCCACAACGGGATTATTGACAATTACCGGGAGCTGCGGGCGGAGCTGAAGGACGCGCACTTCAAGTCCGAGACCGACTCGGAGGTCGTGGCGCATCTGATCCGCAAGGAATACAAGGGCAATTTGCTGGAAGCGGTGGAGGCCGTGCTGCCGCGTCTCGACGGAACCTACGCGCTGGCGATTCTGTGCGCGGACGAGCCGGAGATCATGGTCTGCGCGCGCAAGGGCAGCCCGCTGGTGGCGGGGCTGGCGGAAGGGGCGGTGATTCTCGGCTCCGACGCGGTGCCGGTACTGCCGCATACCAACAAGGTCGTGTACCTTGACGACGGACAGGTCGGGGTCTGCCGGGCCGCGGGTTTTGAGCTGCGGCAGGGCGGCAGGCAGGTGTCGTATGACGTGACCGAAATTTCCTGGTCGGCGGAGGCCGCGCAGAAGGGTGGCTTCAAGCACTTCATGCTCAAGGAAATCTTTGAGCAGCCGGGGGCGCTGATGGAGCTGGTCAACCAGCGCATCACGCTGCCGGAGAACGGCGAACCGGTCTTCAACATGGAGGGGATGAACATCCCCGACGAGTACTTCCGGGGCGTAAGCCGGGTCGTTCTCATC
>CAYWTJ010000087.1:0-6077 GCA_964460225.1 uncultured Planctomycetaceae bacterium
CATTCAGGTGGTTTACCGGTACCGGCCGATACTGGAGGAGCTGCCCACGCTGCACCAGCAGATCGGTCCGGATTACGAGTCGGTTCTGGTGACGCCTTCGGTCATCAGCTCAATCCGCGAGGTGATCGGACGCTACAAGCCGGAAGAGATTTACACCACGCATACCAACATCATCCCCGGTGAGGTCTTTGCCGAGACCTGTAAGCGCGTAGCGGGCAAGCACGTCTACATTGAAGCCGTGATTATCGAAAACATCAGCCTGCCGCCACCCGTTCAGGCGGCGATCGTGAACAAACATGTGGTGGAACAGGATCTGCTGACCTACGAATTCAAGCTCGCGCTTGAGGAGAAGGAACGCAAGCGGCGCGAGATCGAGGCGCTCGGGTTTCAGCGGTACAACGAGCTGATCGGCTCGACGCTCAACAAGGACTTGCTGATCTGGAGCGGGATTCAGGCGACCAACAAGCTGGCGCTCTCTCCGAACTCCAAGTTGGTCATGATGGGCGGCGGCAATGGGATGGGGCTGCCTCTGATTCTTGGCGGGCAGATGTCGTTCGATTCGGCGGCAGACAAACAGCCGGCGGCGGTGCCGGGTGTGCCGGCGATGCCTTTCTTGCCAGCCGTGGCGGGGGCGGAGAAGCCGTCGGAGCCGTTGAAGCCGGCGACGGCGGAAAAAACGGTCGCGCCGGAGAAACCGGCGGACGGACGGACGCCGGTTCGTCCGTAGTCCGCAGCCTTGCGTCGCAGTGTGCTAATTTTGAACATACGGGGAGATTGATCGAATGCTTCCGTTTTTGTTTCAGGTTGTGATCGCGCTGCTGGCCGGTTTTCTGGCCCGCAATACCGCGTTGGGATTCTGGGGCGGTTTTTTTTTGCAGATGTTCGCGTCGGTGATCTTTGCGCCGCAGCTTGGGCCGGTCTCTCTTTTTCCGGGAATTGTGGTGGTGATGATCCTCGGCCGGATCGACAAGCGGCGCAGTCTGCAGGGGCGCGTTTGTCCGTTTTCGCAGGATATTCGCGATGAGTGCGTGACCTATTTCAACGAAGAAAACATTCGCCGGAACAATGCCGGGAAAAGCGGAGAATGAACGCGTTACGCCCGAAATCCTTCTGGGAGCGCAACTCCACCTGGCTTACCCTCCTGCTGATCGCCGGGCTGCTTTTCACATACCTCCAGTTGTTCTCCGCGCCTGTTGAGGCCGTCAAGCCGCCAAATATGCCTTCCTACCTGACCTTTGGCAGCGGGCCGGTCAACGGTACGTACTTTCCGGTCGTCCGCGCGTTGGCCAGCCACCTGAGTTCCGCTCCCGAGCGAATCGGCGGCCATCGCATCCGCATCCGCTGTGATACCGGTTCGGTCAGTACGACCCGCGAGGTGATCAGCGGGCGCCTTGACTTCGGAATGGCGCAGTCGGCGGTTTTGTATGACGCCGCCAATGGCCTGCGCGACTGGGCTCCCTACGGGCGGATGATGAATCTCCGCTCGGTCTGCACGCTGGCGACCAAAGAGCTTACGATTGTCGCCCGGGTAGACAGCGGCATCCGCAGCACGGCCGATCTCGGCGGCAAGCGGGTGAACATCGGTGAGCCCGGCAGCGGCACCAACAGCAACGCCCGTCAGTTGCTGGATTTTCTCGCCAAGAACGGGAATAAGGCGCCCGAAGGAATTCTGGAACTCAGCAACGATGCGGCGCTCGCCGCATTCCGGGAGTCCAGACTCGATGCGATCATCACCAATCTGACCCACCCCTCCCGTTATTTGCAGGATGTGTTCCGCTGCGGGGTTCCGGCGCAAATGGTGCGCTTTGACGAGATCGACGACTTCGTCAAGAATTACCCCTACTACGCCATCAGCACCCTGCCGGCGCAAATGTATCTGGAGGCGAAGCAGCCGCGCGCCTTGCGGGTCATCTCGACGCCGACGATTCTGTTCACGACCGACGGCACGCCGGCGAGTCTGGTGAAAACGCTGATGACCGAGATCATCGTCAATCTGCAGGAAATCAAGGCGGGAAACCCCGAACTGCAGTCGCTGGAGCTGGACAATCTTCTGGCGGATAAAATCGTGGCGACGCATCCCGGTGCGCTGGACGCCTTTTATGAGGCCGGCATCCTGCATGCCCGCTCCGACCCCAAGCGCAATACCCTGATGGCGGTCAGCTTCCGCCGCAATGACCCTCTGGCGGAGAAGATGTCGGCGGGCTTGTGTCAGGAGGTCAACAGCCTGCGCATCCCGGATTTGCGGCTGGTCCTGCTGGTGGCGGACAATGAGCAGGAGACCATTTACCGGGTGATTTCCGGGATCGCGCATTTCGGATTCGCCAATTCCGCCGAACTCTACAATGCGGCCGAAGGGGCGGGGGTTTGGCAGCCGATGGGGGCCTTGCGTGGGCTGGCTTCGCTGGCGCGGGTTTATGATGTCGCGCTGTTTCGGGTTGCTCCGGTTGCGCCTGCGCCGGCGGACGGCAACCCCCGTCCGTATTACATTCCGGGAACGCCCGATGCGTCACAGTTTGCGGCCATCCAGAAGGTCTGGGCGGCGCTGAATCCTTCGGGGCCGGAGTTGGAGGCGCGTCCGCAGGCGGAGGCGGCTGCCGCCTACGCGGCGGGGCAGGCGGGGCTGTTGCTGACGGCGGAACTGCATGGGGATAATCCTGCCGCGGATCTTCAAGCGTGGCATCAGAACTGGGAGCAACTGCGCGGGGCGTATCATCTGCCGCCCTTGCGTCTGGAGGGGGTGGCCGTCACGCCGGAAATCGCGGCGAAGTATCCGTGGCTGGATGAACTGACGATCCCTTTCGGGGGGCAAACGCTGCGCACGGCGTCGATTCCGGTCATGCTCTTTTCGTCGATTCAGGCCTCTGAGAAACGAATGCGGGCGGCATTGCAGGCGATTTCGTCGCAGGCGGTTCAGGGCAGCAATGAAGAGGCACTGGCGCGGCGTTTCGCGTACATGGCTTCGCGAAGCCCGTTGCCGTTTCATCCGGCGCTGACCTCCGCGCTGGAGGAACTGAAGCTCAAGCATCCGGCTTTGAGAGCGATTCATCCGGTGGTCCTGGCGGTGCCGCAGACGCATGAGTTGACGATCTCCGCGCCCAGCAGCAACAGCGGGCAATTCATGGCCGCCGGAATGGTCTCCGACATCGTTTCCCGGCCGCGTTCGCTGCTGGTCGGCTGCACGATGGCCGCCGGCGAGAAAGAAGCGCTGGACGACATCCGGTCCGGGCGCGCGGATCTGGCCATTGTTTCGGCGGAGGCCATGGTCAACGAAAACCCGAAGCTCACGACGCTGCGTGTGCTGGGGAGCCTGTACACCGTGCCGCTGGCGTTTTATGCAGACATGACCGGAATCAACAAATCCCCCCTGACGATGGGGGATTTCATCGGCAAACGCATCAGCGCGCCCGATCCGGCGTTTCCCGGTCGGATTCGCGGGCTGGGCATCAGCGTGCTCAGTCCGGAGGCGTTTGCGAGCGGGCTGAACAACCGGACGCTGATTAATACGGAGGAGACGGACCTCAGCGCAGCGATCAGCATGTACAACAAAGGCACGATCTCCGGGTTTTTTATGTCGGGGCTGCAGCCGATGCCGCAGATCATGAGTGATGTTTCCACGGCGCGGCAGGGGCGGTTTGTGCCGATCACCGAGGGGTATCGTCAGGTGATCGAAAAAGGGGATTTTGTCAATACGGTTATCCCGCGGCGTTTGCAGGCGTATTATGCGCAGGCCGGCGCAAAGATTGAGGACGTGCCCAGCATCGGCGTTCCGGTGATGCTGGTCGGGACGACCCGCATTTCCGGCGAGATCGCCGGGCAGGTGTTGAAAAGTCTGGCCGAAAACATCAAGCAAATCCGGGAGACGCATCCGGCGTTCGCTGATTTTGAGGCAGGGGAATTCCTGAAGGGCGTCGCCGTCGCGCCGTTGCATCCGGGTGCGTTGCGGTATTATCAGCAACAGGGCTTTCTGGTTGCGCCGGGAACCCGCGACATTGTGCAGGTGTTGAATCTGGGGACGGGTTCTCCCAAGGGCGGATTCTTTCCGGTCGGGGTGTTTCTGGAGCGGCTGATCAATTCCAAAACCAATGATCGTAACGCGGAGTTTCAAATTACCCTGGAGATTTCCGACGGTTCGCACCAGAATTGTCTGGCGGTGAATGACCGGGCGTATGACTTCGGAATTTCGCAAGCGGATCTGGCTTCCCTCGCGTTCCACGGTAAGATGCAATGGGCGTCCAAGGACCTCTCCGCGTTGCGCGCTGTTTGCAATCTGCAGGATGTTCCCCTCTTCTGTTTCGTTCGCTCGGACCTCAAGGTGAAGCATTTCAGGGAGCTCAAGGGGCGTTCGATAAATATCGGAGCGGAGAGTTCCGGCACTTGGGTGCTGGCGCAGCGGGTGTTGGGGCTGTTGTCCGAGGCGGAGCGAAGCCAGTTGCGGCTGGAGCAAAACGATGATTCGGTGGCGTTGGATAAGTTGTACGCCGGCGGATTGGATGCGCTGTTTCTTTCGATGGGTTCCTCTGAGGTGATGAACCGGCTGCTCGCGCCCGGCAGTGCCTTCCGGCCGCTCAGTTTTTATACCCCCGAGCTGGCGGCGACGGTATTGGGGACCAGCGAACGCATCGTCACGCTCACGCCGGGCACCTTCCCCGGTTTGCGGGAAGAGCTTACCACCATCTCCACTCCGGCGATTTTGCTGGCAAACAAGGACGTGAACCCGGAGATCGTCCGGGACATCCTGCGGATTATTATCCGCGAACGTGCCTCCTTTCCGCAATTACCGGCGCAATTACGTTCCTTGCGCAATGAAGACCTCGGCCGGAATCTGGCCCTGCCGCTGCATGACGGAGCGAAGGCCGCGCTGCAGGAAGCGGGGCTGTTGCCGGCCGATGCGCAGCCGGAAAAGGCCGCGCCATGAGTGCGTCCATCCGTTCGTTGCAGGAGCTGGTGCAGGCGGCAAAGACGGGGGACGCAGCGGCGGTGCGGGAGCTGCGTGCCTGCGGATATTTTGAGCGCCTGAAGGCCGAGAAAGAGGGTGTGCCGCTGCTGTTCTCCCAGCGCGGCATCTGGGCGCTGCACAGCATGGGTGCGGGCGACTCGGGGGCGTACAACATTACCGGGGCGTACCGGCTGGAGGGGGAGTTGCGGCCGGAGTGGCTGCAACGGGCGGGGCAGACCCTCGTCGATCGGCATGAGTCTTTGCGCTCGTTCTTTCCGGTTGCCGCCGGCGAGCCCCGGCAATACATCCGGTTGCAGACGGAATTTCGTCTGCGCTGCGAGGAGATCCGGGCGGATGAGGATCTTGCCGTCCGTCTGCGTCAGACCGCGTCGCTTCCCTTTGAGCTGGACACGTCGCCGCTTTTGCGGATGCACCTCTTCCGGATTTCGTCTCATCAGCACATCCTTCTGCTCGTGATGCATCACATCATTGCCGATGGGGCAACCGTCGGAATTCTGGCTGCGGAACTGGCTCAGGTGTATACGGCCTGTGAGTCGGGGACGGAGGCCGCGCTATTGCCCGCCCCGGATTGGCGCGAATACGGGCAGCAGCAGACGGCAATCATGCACGCGCAGGAATATGCCGCCGTGCGCGCCTTCTGGCGGGAGCAGTATCGAGACGTCCCGCCGCCTTTGGATCTGCCGGCAGATCGCACCCGTCCCGGGCAACCCAGCTACACCGGAGCCAGCGTTCTGCTGCCCGTTCCCGCCGCTGCCGCGCAGGCGATCAGGCAACTGGCGAAGCAGGCGCAGTGCGGTGCGTTCGTCGTTCTGGATACGGCGGTCAAGGCTTTGTTGCAGCGCTACACCGGGGCGGAGGATCTGGTGACGCTGTTTCCCTATGCCGGCCGGCAGACCCCGGAGCAGGAGCGTCTGGTGGGAATGTTGATGCGCACCCTGCCGTTGCGACTGCGCTGTTCGGGAGCGGCGACGTTTCTTCAATGGTTGTCGGCCGCGCGAACGCAGTTGTTCGACGTGCTGGAGCAGCAGCCGTTTTCGCTGGAGTTGCTGACGGCGGAACTGGCTGCTTCCGGCAATGTGCCGGGGCCGCTCAGCCGGGTCATGGTGGTATTCCAGGAGGA
>CAYWTJ010000088.1:0-14636 GCA_964460225.1 uncultured Planctomycetaceae bacterium
AAAGCCCTCATCCTCTGCCCGCTGCTGTCGGGGATGCAGGCGTCGGAATTCATGGATCTGCTGCGCGAGTTTACACTCCGGGGCGAGGCGGAGCTGCGCGCGGCCGCGCTGGAAGGGCTGCGCAACGCCAGCGCCAGCGCCCGCAGCACCGTGATTTACAGTCTGCTGGCGGAAGAGAACGAGGAAATCCGTCAGGCCGCCTGCGGCATTCTTGGCACAGAGAACAGCGAAAGCGCCGCGAAGCAACTGATCGGCCTCCTGCGCGAGTCCTCGGCGGGCGTCGTCATCGCCGCGCTGGAGGGTCTGCGCAACATCCCGATCCCGGCGGCCATCGACGAATGCGCGCGGCTGCTCTCGCACGCGGAAGAGCCGGTGCGTCTGCTGGCCTTGCAGGTTTTGGCGAAGGTGGAAGGCCCCTTGCCCGCGGAAGCGGTCATCCGGACGCTGCAGAAAGACCGCTCGGTGATGATCCGGCAGGCGGCGGCGAAAGTCCTTGGCGACAAGCCGGCCGCCATAGCCGGCCCGATCCTGATCGGTTCCCTGCGGGAGTCCGCGCAGCCGATGGAGGTCCGGCAGGAAGCCGCCCGCGCGTTGCGCGCCTATCCGTCCCGCGACACGGCCAAAGCGCTCTTCTGCGCCTACGCGCACAATCTTTCGGAATCGACGCTGGCGCAACTCTGCCGCAATTCGCTGCTGCAGATTCCCGAAGCGCTTCTGCTCGACCTCTGCGATGAGTTTATCGACAGCTCCAGTCCGGTCGAGCGTCTGGAGGCGGCGACGCTGGCCGGGATGTTCGCCAACGACCGCGCAAAGGAAATTATCTGGTCGCAATTGCTCCGGGAGCGCGACCCGCTGATCGTGGCGGGATTGCTCGAGGAGGCCGGGAAGTGCGGCGCGTCCGGTGTCTGGGATACCGCGTTGCAGAAGTTGCAAGACGAACCGGTGGTCGCGTATCTGGCGGCGCAGACCCTGGCTCGGCTGCTGATCCCGGCCCGTTTGATGGAGTTTGCCCGGATTCTGCAGACGCACACCTTCAGCCATATGATTCAGGAGGTGATCCTGGAGCGGCTGGGATCGTATGGCCGCGCGCGCAGCCTCCCGCAGGAGGTGATCCCGCTGTTGGTGCCGTTTCTGAACGCCGAATACGCCAACACCGCCGTTCTGGCTGCGGAGGCCGTAAGCTGCCTGCGGGAAGAATCCGTGGTCAAAATCCTACTGGATGCGTATCACGATTCCATGCGGCCGGAGGTACAGTCTTCGATCTGCCGGGGCATTCTGTACGCGGCGCACAACTCCCTGCGGCGGGTGCTGGAGGTGGCGGGAGAGGACGAATTGCTGAAGGTGTCGGCGGTGCTCTCGCGGATGCATGAGGTCAATCAGGGCGAGTGCGAGGCCGCCTATTTCATCCGGATGGCCGCGCTTGCGCAGCGCAAAAAGAACTATGCGCATCTCTGCCTGACCCTCTCGGCCTGCCTGAAGCCGCTGGGACTAAGCGATGCGCTGCACCAGTGTACGGGGCCGGAGCTGCACAGTCTGCTGCCCGTCTGGCGGGTGCTGCCCGAGGACGTTCAGCTCAACGCACCGGTGCCGTGGACGCGCCTGCTCAACAACGCCGACCCCGCCGTCCGCCTGCTGACCCTGCAGACGATGCCCCGCGACTATCCGCTGGATCTGCTGGGGGACATCGCGGACCTTGCCTTCAGCGACCCCGACCCGGCGGTCATGGCGCAGGCGGTCGAGTGCCTGCGCATCAGCCTCAACCGGGCCTCCGCGGCAGAGGGGAATGCGGAGGGGAACCATGCACTGTGACATCTGCCTGATTCTTGAGGGCACCTACCCCTATGTCTCCGGCGGCGTTTCGACGTGGGTGGACCAGATTCTGCAAAGCATGCCCGACATCAATTTCGGCATTCTCTACCTCGGCGCCAGCAGTCTGGAACCGCGCACGCTGAAGTACAAGCTGCCGCCGAACGTGACGGTGCTGCGCGAGTGTTTCATACACGACACGCCGGACTTTTCGCCCGATCTGCAGAAGCGCAGCCGGCTGGCGCCGCATCACTGGGAGGCCTACGAGCGCTATCTGCGCACCGTCGTCCGCGGCGAGCCGCTGGATCTGCTGGCGCTGCGGGAGCTGGCGCTGGCGCCCCGCACCCTGACCGATTTTTTTCAGGAGTTCACGGGTTCCGGACGCGCCTGGGACGCCGGGGTCGGGCTGTATCAATCCGCAGTCCCCGAAGGGGCCTCGTTCATCGACTATTACTGGACGCAACGGTTCATTAACATCCCGCTGCTGCAACTGCTGCGCGCGCCGCTGATTCAGGCGCGGGTCTATCACTCTGCCTGCACCGGCTACGCCGGCGCTCTGGGCGCACTCTTCAGCCGCATGACCGGCGCGCCACTGCTGGTGACGGAGCACGGAATATATACCCGCGAGCGCCGGATTGAAATCTTTGACGCCGACTGGATCTGCGGCGACCCCGAGGTGCCGCTCTCGCTGGACATGGCCCGCACGAGCAATTTCTATAAAGAATGGTGGGTGAACTTTTTTCTCTCGCTCTCGCGGACGGCTTATCATACTGCCGCGATGGTGTACTCGCTCTTCAACGCCAACCGGCGCGACCAGATCGCCGACGGTGCCGACGACAAACGGCTGCGCATTATCCCCAACGGGATCGAAATCGGCCGCTACCGCCAGCTCAGGCCGCGCGAGCGCAACGCCGGCGATCCGTTCATCGTCGGCTATATCGGCCGCATCGCGCCGATCAAGGACGTCAAGACGCTGATCCGTTCGCTCGACGTCGTCAAGGCTTCCGGCGTCAAGCTGGAGGCTCTTCTGATGGGGCCGGCCGACGAAGACGACCAGTATGCGGCTGAATGCCACGAACTGGTGGAGGCGCTCGGACTCGACGGCAACGTCACCTTCACCGGCCCGATCAAGGTTCTGGAATGGCTGCCGAAGGTGGACGTGATCGTGATCTCCAGCATCAGCGAGGGCTTGCCGTTTGCGATTCTGGAAGCCGGCTGCGCGGGGCTGCCGGTGGTGTCCACCGACGTCGGCGCCTGCCGGGAGCTGGTGGAGGGGGGGACGACGGAGGACCGGGAATTCGGAGCGGGCGGCTTCATCGTGCCGGTCGCCTCCCCGGCCGACCTCGGCAACGCACTGGTGCGGCTGGCAAAAGACCCGGTGCTGGCGCGCAGGATGGGCGACGCCGCACGGCGGCGGATGCACCGTTATTATGACCTTGCCGGGGTGATGCACAGCTACCGGCAGGAATATGAGTACTGGGTTGAAATGGGCGCGGACGGCATGTTCGCCCGCGAAGAGTTTTTGCGCAAGCAATAGTTCATTTTAAGGAAACTGCGGCATGGCAGGCATCGGCTTCCGGCTCCGGAAAATCCTCAGCAAGGGGACCTATGGTTCTCTGGTGAGCGCATATTTTTACGGCGCGGTGATCTCGTGCGGGCCGTGGCTGGTGTCGGTGGTCAGCATTACGGCGCTGACCGCGCTCTGCAAGCAGCAGCTGCCGCTGCAGGAAAAGAATCTCTTCTGCAGCCTCATCATATACACTTATATGGGAACGCTGCTCTTTACGGGGCCGTTTTACATGCCCAGCACGCGGTTTCTTGCGGACCGCATGTTCACCGGGGACTTCGGCTGCCTGCTGCCGACCTTCCGGTATCTGGCCATGCTCTGCCTGCTCGCCGGCGGCGCGCTCGCGGGCGGCTTCTATATACTGGGCGGGCTTGCGCTGCCGGTCGCGCTCGGAGCGGTCGCGCTGTTTCAGGCCGTGACGCTGACTTGGGTAGCGATGATCTTCCTCTCCGCCGCGCGTGACTACCTCGCCATCGCCCGCGTCTTCGGCATCGGGTATCTGACGGGCGTGCTGCTGGGCTACCTTGGCGTCCTTGCGGCCGGCCTGCCCGGCATGCTATGGGGCTTCGCCGGCGGGATGATCCTGCTGGCGGCCATGCTCTACATTCGCGTTGCGCGGGAGTTCCCCTCTTACCGCAAGGGCGACTCCGCCGTCGTCGGCCATTGGAAAAAAATGCCGTGGCTGGTGCTCTGCGGTTTCTGCTACAACGCCGCGCTCTGGGGGGACAAGGTTGTCTACTGGATCGTCACCGGCGAAAAGATCGCCCCCGGCCCCTTCTACGCTCCGCTGGTCTACGACAATTGCTTCTTTCTGTCCTATCTGACCATCGTCCCGGCGATGACAATCTTCCTGATCCGCATCGAGACCAGTTTTTATCGCGATTACTCCGAATTCCTCGGTGCGGTTTCCGGTGGGGCGTCGCTGCGAGCCATCGAGGAAGCCAAGGCGAATATCGCCGCCGGTTTGCGCCTCTCCATCGCGCGGCTGCTGAAGGTGCAGGGCGGCATCAGTTGCATCTGCATCGCGCTGGCGCCCTTCATCGCCGCCAAACTCGGCCTGCCGCCCGATCAGGCCTCGCTGCTGCGCATCGCGTTGATTACCGCGTTCGTGCAGGCGCTCTTCCTCATCAGCGTCATCATCGTGCTGTACTTCGACTGGCAGAAACTCGCCGGCACCATCTCCCTGTTTGCCCTGCTGGCAAATGTCGCCCTGACGCTGGCCTTTCTCCAGTTCGGCCCCCGCTACATGGGCTTCGGCTGCCTGCTCGCGTTTTTATGCGCGCTTTGCATTACCGTACTCTGTCTGGAAAAACGCCTGCGCCACCTGATCTTCGAGACCTTCGCCCGCCGCTACTAACCCGGAATCGCAACACCATCGCAACAGCCGAACTCCGCCCCTGCAGGCGAAGCAAAAATCCCCCTCAACCCTCCTGCCACAAATTTGCGTAAATTGACCGGTGACGGTATACTGAAGTCAGAGGTTCCCCGTTATCCCGCAAAAGGCAACCGAAAATGAAGATCGTTCTGGCACCCAATGCCCTGAAGGGAAGTCTCTGCGCCAGCGCGGCAGCGGCAGCGCTCGCGCGCGGCGTCAAGCGGGCGGCCCCGGACGCCGAGGTGCTCTGCGTGCCGGTGGCCGACGGCGGAGATGGTCTGGTCGACGTCTTTCTGCATGCCCTGAGCGGGCAGGAGGTGCGGCGGAATGTGACCGGCCCGCTCTGGGAGGACGTATCCGCGGCCTTTTGTCTGGTTCCCGACCAGAAAATGGCCGCCATTGAGATGGCGACCGCCAGCGGCCTCGCCCTGTTGCGGCCCGAGCAGCGCAATCCCCTGCTTACCACGACCTACGGCACGGGACAATTGCTCGCCGAAGCCTTGCGGATGGGGGCGCGAAAGCTCACCATCGGCATCGGCGGCAGCGCCACCAACGACGGCGGCACCGGCATGGCCTGCGCACTGGGCATCCGTTTTCTCGATGACGCCGGTAGCGAGGTCAAACCCAACGGCGGCAACCTTTCCCGCATCCGCAGCATTGACGACAGCCGCCTGATGCCCGAGGTGCGCACCGCCTGCATTGAAGCAGCCTGCGATGTGGACAATCCGCTGCTGGGGGCGCGCGGCTCCGCAGCGGTTTATGCCCCGCAAAAGGGAGCGACGCCCGCGCAAGTGGCCCAACTGGAGGCGGGACTGGCGAACCTCGCGGACTGCATCGAGCGCAAGTACGGCCTCAACGTCCGCGATCTGCCCGGTGCCGGGGCGGCGGGCGGAATGGGCGCGGGGCTGCTTGCCTTCCTCGGAGCAAAGCTGCGCAAGGGCATTCATCTTGTCTTCGATGCCGTCGGGCTGGAGGAAAAGATCCGGGGCGCGGATCTCGTATTCACCGCCGAAGGGCAGATCGACTACCAGACCCGATTCGGCAAGGCCCCTGCCGGAGTGGCGGAACTGGCCCAGAAGTACAACATTCCCTGCATCGCCATTGCCGGCGGCATCGGAGAGGGCGTCGAAGAACTGCACGCCACCGGCATCAGCGCCATCTTCACTCTTTGCCCCGGCCCCGTCAGCCTGCCTGATGCGATGAGCCGGGGGGCGGAATATATGGAACTGGTCGCCTCGCAGGCGATGCGCCTCTTCCTTGCCGCCCGAAGCTGAAATTCACCCTTGCCGCCCGGATCATGCCGCGCCTGCAGACTGCCGGAACCGGACATCGACCGAAACGCGGGCGGCAAGGGAATCGCGTTCCAGATGAAAGATAACACGTTCCTTCCTGGCATCCATTTCAGAAATGGAGGTGTATGATGGGCATTGAAGCATTTTATCAAATCGGTCTGCTGCTGGCCTCGATTGTCTTCATCGTCGTCGCTACGGCAAAGTTCAAGCTCCACCCGTTTCTTGCCCTGATCCTCGCCGCATTGGGGTATGGTCTGCTCTCGGGCATGAAACCCGTAGAGGTTGTAACCGCGATCAACGGCGGGTTCGGCTCTACCATCGGCTCGATCGGTATCGTAATTCTGGCCGGTACGATCATCGGCATCTTTCTCGAGAAATCCGGCGGCGCGCAGACTCTGGCGGATAACGCCATCCGGCTGACCGGCGAGAAGAACGTACCGCTGGCAATGGGGCTGGTCGGTTACGTCGTGTCGATGCCCGTGTTCTGCGACTCGGGATTTGTTCTGATCTCCCCGCTGAACAAAGCGCTGTCGCGGCGCGCCGGCGTCACCGTCGCTTCCGGCGCGATCGCCCTCAGCCTCGGCCTGTACGCCACACACACGATGGTTCCGCCCACCCCCGGCCCCGTCGGCGCCGCCGGCATCATCGGCGCCAATCTGGGGCTGGTGATCGGCTGGGGAATGCTGGTGGCATTCTTCGCCATGCTCGCCGGCTGGCTCTTCGCGGTTCTATATGCCTCCCGCATCTACATTGATCCCGGCCACAACGTCACGCCGGACCCTGCCGCCGCGCCGGAGTCCCCCGAAGCGCAGGTGTATCATCCGGGGCTTTTTAAGTCCGTCACCCCCATCGTCCTGCCGATTGTCCTGATTGTGATTTCCTCCATCGCCGGACTGAAGTCGCAGCCGCTGGGAACCGGCCCGCTGATTGACTGGCTGATGTTCTTCGGTCAGCCGGTGGTGGCGCTGCTGATCGGCGTCGCGCTGGCGCTGCTGCTGCCGCGCAAATTCGAGGCGAATCTGCTCTCCTCAAGCGGTTGGGTGGGTGAAGCGGTAATTGCGGCCTCCTCCATCATCATCATTACCGGCTCCGGCGGCGCGTTCGGCAAGGTGCTGCAAAGCTCGGGCATTGCCAAAATTCTGGGCGACGCGCTGGCCTCGAACGCCTGGATGGGCGTCCTGCTGCCCTTCCTGATCGCGGCCGCCATCAAAACCGCTCAGGGTTCCTCGACCGTCGCCATGATTACGACCGCCGGCATTGTGTCCCCGCTTCTGGGCACCATCGGCCTTGACGGCGATACGGCAAAAGCGCTGGTGGTGGTCGCCATCGGCGCGGGATCGATGGTCGTCTCGCATGCCAACGACAGCTATTTCTGGGTCGTGACGCAGTTCTCGGGCATGAACGTCCGCGAGGGATATAAGCTGCAGACCCTGGGTACTTTTGTTGAGGGCTGCACCGCCGGAGCGATCATCTACATCATCGCCCTGCTGGTGGTTTAGCGGCTGCCGCAAGGAGCAAACAGAGGAGAAAACGGGATGCGCGCAGGCGCATCCCGTTTGCATTCGCCCTGCACAGACGGAAAAAACCACGAAATTAATTGATGCGGACCGCACTTTTTTTTATGCCTTATTTTCAGGGGTAAAATCGACGTCACATCGATTTGAGCACGTAAAACAAGGGGTCTGCGCGGATGCTCCGTGCGGAGCAACAAGCGGTAAAATCGGCCGGCACCGGAAAACGCTGTGTTTTTTGGGGTTTTTTCGTTGAAAATGCTTTTTCCGATTCGTAAATTAGGCGTATACCAACGGTGCTGCCCTTGGGGGGTGGCCAATGCAAGAAAGGGGAGAAAGTGGCTACAACGACTGTTGCCAAGAAGACCGCCAAGAAGGTCACCAAGAAGGCACCCGCTAAGAAAGCAGCGAAGAAGGTTGCCAAGAAGGTGACAAAGAAGGCACCGGCCAAGAAGGCCGCCAAGAAGGTCGCGAAGAAAGTAGCGGCCAAGAAGACGGCGAAGAAGGTCGCCAAGAAGACCGCGGCCAAGAAGGTCGCCAAGAAAGTCGCGAAGAAGACCGCGGCCAAGAAGGTGACCAAGAAGGTTGCCAAGCCCGCCGAACACGCCGTCACCAAGAAGGCCCCGGCGGCGAAGAAGGCTCCGGCCAAGGCTGCTCCCGCTCCGAAGAAGATCGAGCGCGACGCGACCAAGCCGCTGACCAAGACCCAGTTGATCGCCATCATCTCCGAGACCGTTCAGGTCGAGAAGAAGAAGGTCTCCGCGATCATTGAGTTCCTGCCCGACCTCATCAACAAGGAACTCGCCAAGCCCGGTCTCTTCCAGCTCCCTGGTCTGCTGAAGATCGAGAAGAAGAAGATCCCGGCCCAGAAGGCGATCAAGAACTGGAAGAACCCCTTCACCGGCGAGATCACCACCAAGCCCGCGAAGCCCGCGAGCAACAAGATCAAGGTCCGTCCCCTCAAGAAGCTCAAGGACATGGCCTAATTGATCGAAATGCCATGCATGCCCCATCGCTGCGTGCGTGCCTGACAAACAATACGAGAGCGCCCCGCACGCTATGGCTTGCGGGGCGCTTTTATTCTATGCCCAAGGCGAATCAGCCCGACCGGTTAACGGATAAAATACAGGACGATCGCCAGACACATCAGCAACGCCCCGGCGCTGTACTTGACGGCGTCCGCCCACAGGAGCTTTTTCTCCAACTGGTGGTGTCCCAACGCGGCGACCAGCAGCCCCAGCCCCACCGACAGCGGCCCGCGCGCGGCCTGCAGCATCACCGCCGGGACGACTCCGATTAACGCAATGGCGATAAACAGGAAGATCATCGCCGCATACCAGCTCATCGAGTACCAGAACGCCCCCCGCCATTCCGGCCAACCCTTGCGGCCCGCGCTCATGGAAGGGGATAACAGCCAGTAGATTCCCGGCAACGCGCAAACAAGATAGGTCAGGCTCACCGTCATCAGCGAAATCCGCACCAGCAACGCCGAGGAAATCACCTGTTCCTGAAAGGGAATCGCCGGATCCGGCGAGAGAGCCAGCATAGTGCGGGCGATGCCGATGTCCGACATCGAATAAAAAAACGTCGTCAGAATCACCCCGGCAATCGCCTTCCAGGATAGCTTGTCCCCGCCGCCGCGCGCCAGCACCAGCGCCGCAAAGAGACACAGCCCCACCGCGCCCCACTGCGCCGGCCCGAGCGCCGCGCCGGTGAAGAGGATCGCGCCGCCGGCCAGCGGGATAATCTTCATCCCCAGCAAGGGCGAGATGCGGGATGCCGGCGCCCACGTTACCAGCTTGAAGAAGAGGAACTGCGCCGCGAAATAGAACCCTGCCGTCGCCGCCAGCGGCAGCGCGACCGGCCCCCAGCCCCCTGCCGGCGTGAGCCAGTAAAACGGCAAGCCCGCCAGCGCCAGCGCTCCCATGTAAACATGTCCGAGGCTGATCAGCTGATACGAGGAGCGCCCCGGAGTCACCAGAAACCCGCGGGTAGAAAGGTAACAAAGACTGTGCGACAGCGCGCACAGCGCTCCGCAGAAAATACCGATTATGGTCAGAAGGGTCATCCGGGCCTCGCGCTGCTCTCGTCCTTCCCTCCGGCGCGATTCGCCAAGGGGACGTTCCCTCATTCTCGCACGAATGCCCGGTGAATCAAGAGTCCGCAGAAAAAGAGGCAACGCCGCAGACGCTCATCCGGCGTCCATTCAGCCCTGCCGCCGGATGACGACCCCTTCCGGCTGGCTCTCAAGCACGATCGCCTCCGGCAGAACATAATGCGCGGGCGATCCAACCGTTTTGGTGATTTCAATGGTGCCGTGCCGGGTAGGAACGGTTGCCCAAAAATCCAGCCCGGTCTCAGCCGCCGGAGTGAGCCGCAAGCGGTCCCACCCTGGCGCGGCCGGGCTCAGCCCATACAGATAACGCTGCTGCAACGGCACGAGGCCCGCCCCCCAGCCGTGGCAATAGCTCAGCGGCCAAGTCCAGCTTGGCGCGAAGTGGTTGCAGAACCGGCGAATATCCCGTACCCGGGGGTCATACATCTCCAGTAGCGTTGCCGCCTCCCGGTCCTCCAGCATTCCGCCGAGGTAATTCGCAAACCGGCGCAACGCCCCTGCCGGGTCGCCGCACCGCGCACGTGCGTCCAGCTCAAAGTACAGGAAGTACGCGGTGATGACCGGCTCCACGGCAGACTGGTCAAACACCTGCCGCAGGATAGTCCGCCGCATGGCGTCATCGGGAATGCCGGCCAGCACGGCCAGCGCATTGCACTGGCGGGTCGGACCGCTGGGGCCAAGGCGGATCGCCTCCTGATAGGTGCGCTGGTAATGCCCGCCCCAACCGGGAATGTGCGGGTTCTCGACCTCCCCGACATGATTCAGCGTATGCAGGAAACCGGTTTCGGGGCGCCAGAAACGTTCGCGGATGGTTTGCGCAAGCGCTTCGGCCTGTGCCTGCCAGTTCGCCTGATCGTCGGCATACCCCAGCCAGCCGGCGATTTGCGCGGCCGTGCGCAAGCCCTCGGCATACTTGCATTGCAGCCAGCTCAACTCCTCAAACCGCCCCCCCACCGGCATCCGCGACCAATCCAGAAATCCGATCTCTCCGAAGAAGCGAAGCGCCGGATCACGGATCAGGAGGCCATCGGCGTTCCGCTGCGTACTCTTCACCCATGCCAGAAATCGCCGGACCCGGTCGAAGGCTTCCGCAATTACCGGCTCACCGGTTCCGTAGGCCAGAAGATGCTGCCGCAGCATGGCAATGGCGTCGAACGAGTAGATCGGCACGGCGCACGCCCAGTCATCCACCGGCAGGGTCGTCAACATCGTCCGGGAGGGCAGCGGATCGTGGAACACCGAGTCCACCGCTTCTTTGATGATCCGCCCGTCGCCAAACCAGCCGCCGCGATCCCGTTTTATGCCGTCCCAGAAGGTATCCGGGCGCGTGCAAAGGCGGGCAGTGTAGACCGACGTCTGCCAGGCGCGCTGCCAACGCTCGTCGCTGCACAGGAAGTCGCCCTTGCGCTCGCGAAAGACAAACTGGCAGTCCGCCTTGAGGAAATGGATCCGCACGGGTTCGCGCAGGTCGTAAAAAATCACGCGCGCATACCGGAAGCCCCTCTGGTCGCGCCGCAAGAGATGCGCACCGGCGGAAGAAAAGTGCTTCAGCTCCCGCGGGCAGGGAAATTGGCAGACCAACTCTTCCTTCAACTCCTCTTGCGCTTCCGTGATGATCGTAGCGATGGTACAGGGGGCCGTTGTGGAAAATTCAACTTCCAGACAGCCCTCCACCTCCGTCCCGAAATCCACGGTCAGAGCGGCGCTCCCGGTCACGGAGTGCGGAGCAAGCTCCAGCGCAAGCCCCGGGTCTCCCGCGCAGAGCGCCTCGAACCATGGTACGGCTTGCTCGACCGGCGGCTGACAATCCAGCAGCCGCCACGGGAAGATATCCTGACGAAAGTCGATGCCGTTTCCGGCCGGCCCTGCCTGCCCATAGGTCGGATCGGGACTGAGCGACTGCGGATGCAGCCGGAGCTGCCAGCCCGGGCGTGCCTGCACGGAAAATTGAAAAGCGGTTTCCGACATCGGACAATCCTCCTGATGCATGAAGAATGGATCACACGCCCCAGCCGGGACATGCTATATTTCGCACATAACGCAAACCAATAGCCGGCCGCCCCCGTGCTGCCGCCCGATCCCGGAAGCGCACCGCATCCCGATCCGCCGAAGAGCATAACTCCCGGCTGCGTGAATACATAATTATACGAATTGTCTCGAGACAATAAAGGACGTTCCACTTTCCGGTGTTCCCAAAGGCACTCGCATTTAGAAAAGGCTGAAAAGCAGGTTTTGTTGCGAATTCATAACGACTTGCGTCTCGCGCTTGCGGCCACGCGCTCCCACGTGCTACGGCGGGTTTGGGCGCGAAGCGACTTGTGAGACGGGAGCGGGAGAGGCGCGAAACCCCTGCCGGTAGGACCGCACCGACGATACCATCCTGCGGGTTCACAAATGTGCGGTTGCCTGTATCGTTGCTGGTCCCCCGGTTCACAGAACCATTGCGCCGCCGGCGGGAAGAAGCTGACAGTTCAGCCCCGGATACTTGACCGCGCAATAATCCAGAAACTTCTGCGGGTCCTCGCTGTTATCGCTGAACATCTCGTAGTGTGCCGGGCAGGCGACTTCCGGTTGCAGTTCTCCGCACAAATCCGCCGCCTCTTGCCAGGTCATATTCCCCATGCAGCCGTGCGCATAACGCGCAGCATCCCGGCCATTGATCGGCACGAGCGCCAGCGAAATCCGCGGGAACTGCCGCAGCCGCGTCAGCATTCCGTCATACAGCAGCGTGTCGCCGGCGGTGTAGACGCAGCGGCCGGAGGCCTCGATGAGATACTGCAGGTACGGATAGCCGTGCGCGGGCGTATAATCAAAGAATTCATGCTTCGCCGGAATGGCCGTCACGCCGAATTCCGATACCGCAAAACGACTGTGCGACGCTCCGTCCAGCGGAATCACCCGCTGCAACGGGACGCCGTCCTGCGCGATGGTCGCCGCCGCTTTGGCCGGAAGAATCAGCTTCGCCTGCGGGGACGCGGCCATCATCCCGCCAATGCTTGGCCGGTCGAGATGGTCGGAATGGTCATGCGTGCAAAGAATGAAGTCCGCATTCGTCAGCTCCGCCGGAGTGAAGAAATGCGGAGTGTTGCGTTTGACGCGCGGGGTCAAATACGGATCGATGTAGCAGGTATAACGCGGCGTCTTCAGGACCCAGCTCTGCTGCCCCAGCCACCAGACGCGGATCGTCCCCGGCGCGACCGCCGCAGTCCGGATTTCGCTTATCAGTCCCATCATGTGCAGACTCCTGCAAAAAAAAGACACCACTGCCGGGGGCGCGCGTCCTTCACCGCAGCGACGCCCCGTCCCCGGAGGAGAGAATCACCGTCCGGGTCGGAAAAGCCATCTGGATGCCGGCGTCATTCAACGCCGTCAGCAGATCAAGATTGACCCGCTCATTGAAAGCGCAGAAAGCCCACCAGTCCGTGGAGCAGTACCAGTAGGTGATTTCCACGCTGAGGTTGTCGTCCTTGAACTCCGTGAAATAGACCCGGGGCGGAAATTCGGGCGAGTTGGCCTCATGGCCGGAGAGGATGTCGCGGATGATCGCCAGCGCCTGCGTCATCTGTTGCGGCGTGGTGCTGTAGACCAGACCGAGCGTGAGCGTGCGCTTGAGGTAGCGCCGCCGGCCGATGTTATGAACGACGCTGTCCACCGCCTTGGAGTTCGGAATGGAGACCTGCGCGCTGTCGAGGCGGCGCATGCGGGTCGTGCGCAGACCGACGTATTCCACCACCCCGTCATGCCCGTCGAAGACAATGCGGTCGCCAACGGTGAAGGGCTTGTCGAAGAGGATCATGATGAAGCCGATGAAATTCTTGATCGTGTCGGTCGCCGCCAGCGCCACCGCCATACCGCCGATGCCGAGGCCGGCCACCACCGTCGTGATCGAGTTCCCGCTGACGACGTGATAAAGATGCAAGCCGATCCCGAGTACGACTAGCAGGCGCAGTATCCGCCGCATCAGCGGAATCAGCGTATTGTCCACCCGAATGCTGGTCTTTTGCAACCCGGCCTGTACGTAATAATCGATCACCTCAACATAGTCGTACAACAGAACGCCGATCGCGGTCAGGAAGATCGCATGCGAGAGCCAGGCGCATTGCAGCACCGCCTGCGGCGCAATCATCGCCAAAGACAGCGCCCCCCCCGCTGCCCACAGGAAAAACGAAGCCCCCCGCCGCACCGCCAGCGCCGACATCCCGACAAAGCCCGAATCGTCCAGTTCCTTCGCCTTCCGGCGCTGTTCGCTACGCTTGTAGAGCGCCATCAGATAACGGCGAATCAGCCGGTTCAGCACAAAGACAAAAAGCAGGTTGAATCCCGCGAGGATAATCCGCCATCCCTCCTGCCCGAAGACGGGGAAGTTCGCCAGATTGCGCCAGTTCTCCGGTAGCCACGAGATATCCAGACGTCCCGTCGCCAGAAACTCGCGAAGCCTCGGAAACAGCACGAAATGATTGGGGTTCGTCGAGGAAGAGACAATTTCAACCGCCAGCGGCCCCGCGAGCTTTCGGTTCGAATCCGCCGTGGCCGGGTCCACCACGGACGGGGTCGGGGACGCCAGGCGCGGTTGCGCCGCATCAGGCGCCGATTCGCCAGCGCCGGCAAGCAGCACCGGCATCAGCCAGAGAGCCCACAACCAGATCATTCGCTTGAGAGAGATGCCCATGCCTGAATTTTCCGCCCTATATAAAAGTGGCCGTTGTACAGGACAGCCCAGATCCCGTTTCGATCTGGGCCATCCGCAAGATACCGGTGTTCCTGCCTTGCCGCAACTGCGTTCGAACTACTTTCTGGCAATGCGCTCCAGCCCGCCCATGTAGGGGCGCAACACCTCGGGGATCACGACCGATCCGTCGGCCTGCTGGAAATTCTCCAGAATCGCCACCATCGTTCGCGGCAGCGCAAGCCCCGAAGAGTTGAGCGTATGCACGAAGCGGGTCTTGCCGTCGGCGTCCTTGTAGCGGAT
>CAYWTJ010000089.1:0-5628 GCA_964460225.1 uncultured Planctomycetaceae bacterium
CGACGTCGAAGGCACGGAACTGCCGGGGTGCGACGGGTCGGCAAAGGTCTATGCCGAGCAGATCGCGGCCGCGGGCGTGAAGGAACTGGAGGAGGAGGCGTTCTTCTTTCAGACCGAGAAGGCGGCCTGCGCGGGCGCTTACGGCTGCAGCATCACGGTCACGCCGATCAAGGAAAAGGAGCTGCGCATTACCTATACCCTCGATTACCCCGAAAGCCCGCTGGCGCAGGGGACGGTGGAGAGGACGATCACGCCCGAGGTGTTCCTGAAAGAAATCGCTCCGGCGCGGACCTTCGTGATGAAGAGCCAGATCGAGGCGCTGCAGAGCGCGGGTCACGGCAAGGGCGCGAATACCCAGAATACGCTCGTTCTTGACGGCACCGAGGTGCTGCAGAACGCCCTGCGCTTCGAGGGAGAACCGGCGGCGCACAAGATCCTCGACATCATCGGTGATCTGGCGACCATCGGCTTCCGGATGGGCGGGCACATCGTGGCGCGCAAGAGCGGCCACCAGCTCAACAACAAACTCTCCGGACAGCTTCTTCTCGACGCGTTGGAGCAGAAACACCCCGGCGGCGTGAAGAACATCAAGGATATTGAGAATACCCTGCCGCACCGCTACCCCTTCCTGCTGGTCGACCGGGTGGTCGAGTGCGTGTCGATGAAGCGCGTGGTGGCGTACAAGAACCTCACCCGCAACGAGCCGTTCTTCAACGGCCACTTCCCGGGACAGCCGATCATGCCGGGCGTGCTCCAGATTGAGGCGATGGCGCAGGCCAGCGGCCTGGGACTGCTGGCGAATCAGAATGAGACGCTGGCGGTGCTGACGGGCGTGGAGGATGTGAAATTCCGCCGGCAGGTGGTTCCCGGTGACCGGCTGATGATGGAAATCACGGTCGAAAAGTACAACGGCCGCCTCGGCGCGGTCGTGGGCCGGGCGACGGTGGACGGTGATCTGGCGTGTTCGGCGGTGATTAAGTTCGCCTTCATCAACCGCAAGACGGGCACGATGTAATCCGGAGCAAGATTCAGGAGCGGCGAGGGCATACGGGGTCGTTTACGCCTTGCCGCTCCGGCATTTGTAGGATCGCAGAAAGGGTGGGATATGGCGGCGAACATTCATCCGACGGCGGTGATCGATCCCGGAGCACAGATTGCCGACGGTGTAGAAATCGGGCCGTACTGCTGCATCGGCCCGGAGGTGGTGATCGGGGAGGGCACGCGTCTGTATGCCAACGTACAGATCATCGAGCGGGCCACGATCGGCAAACACAACCAGATATTCCCCAATGCCGTGATCGGCGGCGCCCCGCAGGATTTGGGGTACAAGGACGAGCCGACCTACGTCCGGATCGGCGATCATAACGTCATCCGCGAATTTGTGACGATCAACCGCGGCACGACCAAGCAGGATCTGGTGACGGTGGTGGGCGACCACAACCTGTTCATGGCGTATGTCCACATCGCGCACGATTGCAAGATCGGCAACCACGTAGTGCTGGCGAACATGACGCAACTGGCAGGACATGTCGTGATCGAGGATTACGTCGTCAGTTCGGCGGCGGTGCTGGTGCACCAGTTCTGCACCATCGGGACGCGCTGTTTTCTGGCCGGATTGGCGCTGGTGAAGAAGGACTGCGTGCCGGGGCTGATGTATTACGGCGACCCGGCGGCTCCGCGGGCGCTCAACCTCGTCGGCCTCAAACGCGGCGGGTATCACAACGAAGAATTGCATCATATCAAGCAGGCGTATAAAACGCTGTTCCGCGAGGATATGCCTATTGTCGAGGCGGTGAAAAAACTGGAAACCGAGCCGTGGGCGAACGAGCCGTTCGTGCGGCACATGATCGACCGCGCAAAAGCGACCGTAGACAGCGAGACCAGCCGTTCGAATCAGGAGCATTAAGAAAGAAGCCGGGTGCCGGTGAGGCGGCAGCGGGCTGTTTCTCTGTTCGTCTGGCAGACGGTTCTGAAGTGCGAATGTCGTAACACCCCTACGGGATGGCTGTCGGGGCGAGGCGTGGGCCCGTAATCTGCGGGACGCGGCGGGCGGTTTACGGTTGAGGGAATGGTCGGGCTTTTGCCCGTTACTTGTCGGGGAGCGGGAAATGGGGTGTCCGTTGTGCGGGGCAGATCAGGTTCGTCGGGACTATGCGCCGGCGCGCGGGTATGCGATCACGCTGGCGGGGGCGGCGCTGCTGTTTCTGCGGGGGCTCTTCAGCCCGCTGATTCTGGCTCCGCAGTTTGCAGTCGCGGATGACCAGCGCCTGTGGATCGTCGGGGGCGCGGTTTTCCTGTACGGGCTGTACAATCTTGTCCGGCATGGCAACCGGTATTGCGGCGCGTGCGGTTATCGCTTTCGGGCGACGCCGACCAACTGCGGCGCGGGGGACACCATCGGCGGCGGAATCGGGGCGCTGGCGGCGAAGTTCGGTGGAATGGGAATGCCGGCGGTACAGACCCGGCCGGCGCGGCAGGAGCCGGAGGAAAAGCCCAGCGGCGCAATTCGCTACGAGCCGGTGCTGGCCTGTCTGAAGTTCAAGAATCCGGCGGCGCGTGCGGAAGCGGCGCGGACGCTGGCGGAAGCGACCGGTCAGGACTTCGGGGAGGATTATGAGGGCTGGAAGGCATGGTTGGTCGAGAACAAGAAGATCCGGGGCTGAGGTTCGCCCGGTGCGGAGCTGAGGAACTCAAAGCGGGCTGTCCGGCGGGACGGCCCGCTTTTTCGGCATATGGAAGAGGATTCGCCGCTTCCTAACGTGCGTGCGGGGAATTTGTTACCGGGATTTTTCCACCAGAACCGGAAATTGCCGGAATGACCGGCGAAAAAACTTGAACCGCCCTCTGCAGCCGGTACACTTGGGATGGAGTGGAGTCGTGTCGCCCAACGGGCCGGTGCTTGGAACGGCACGGCGCATTGGGTGCCGGGTAGGGGTGAGACCTGCCGGTAAGTGGTGTTCCCGTTTGCAGATAGAAGGATCGTTTCCGTGGCGGATCATCAGAATTGCGACTGGATCAATCTCGCCGATTGGAAGATCGAGGGGCAGGGCTGGAAGGATGTGCCGGAGCGCTTTTCGCGCCTGCCGCGTTCCGCGCAGGGAAAGGTTCCGCAGCCAGTCTGGGACTTCGGCTATGCCTCTACCGGCCTGCATGTCTACTTTGAAACCGACGCTCCCGCGATTTTTGCGCGCTGGACGCTGTCGGGTGAACAGTTGAATGAACCGAACTTTCCCGCCTGCGGCTTCTCCGGGCTGGACCTCTATGCCGACGATGGCGGCACATGGCGCTGGGCGGGAGCCGGACAGTGGGTCGACCGTCGCGCGATGCAGGTCGAATTGATCGGCGGCCTGAGCGTCGGCAAACGGAGCTACCTGCTGTACTTTCCCCTGCGCAACCGTCCCGACAAGGTCGAACTTGGCGTTCCGGCGGGGCATCGTCTCCGGCAGATACCCTGCAAGAGCGCGCCGCTGGTCTACTACGGCACCTCGATTGTGCACGGTGCATACGCCAGTCATCCGGGTTTGGTGCATCCGTCGATTCTGGGGCGGTGGCTGAAGCGGCCGGTCATCAATCTGGGGTTCTCCGGTGCGGCGAAGATGGAGCCGGAGGTGGCGCACCTCATGGCGGAGCTGAAGCCGGCGGCGTTTGTGCTGGATCCGCTGGCGAATATGGATGCGGCGCTGGTGCGGGAGCGGGCGGAGGCCTTCCTTCGTATTTTGCGCAAGAAGCGCCCGGAGACGCCGATTGTGCTGGTGGAATGCGCGCCGTTGACCAATTTGTGGCTCAAACCGCAGCAGATGGCGGGGTACGAGTCGCTGTGGCGCGAGTGGGGGCGGATTTATCGCAAGCTGGTGAAGGAGGGGGATGCGCGGCTGTTTTACGCCCGCACCCGCAACGCGCATGACTGCCTCGAAGGGGTGGCGGTGGATGCGTTGCATCCCGGCGACCTTGGGTATCTGAGCCTGGCGAAAAAACTGTACCCGACGCTGAAAAAGGCGCTGGGGCAGTAAGCCTCCGGGACGGCCGGGGTTCGGCGGTCTGGCGGGAATGCGTGAGAGGTTGGCGGTCTGGCGCGGTACGCCGGGCCGGAGAACAAGGAAATTGCCGTCGGACTGGGGCGGCCTGCAAGGATAATGACATGCCTGAACACGGAAAGATGCTGGGTGAATTGCTGCTGCAGATGGGCAGCATCTCGGCGCCGGATCTCGCGGATGCGCTGCAGAAACAGAAAGAGAGCAATGAACGCCTCGGCGACGTGCTGCTGGATCTGGGGTACGTCCAGCACGAAGAGTTGACCCGTGCGCTGGCGGACCAGTTTGACATGGAGATGGTCGACCTTGATGACATCGATATCGATAAGGAAGTCATCGAGATGGTGCCGGCGGAGATGGCGCGCGAACACAAGATCATCCCCATCGAATACGACGACGATCAGTTGATTATCGCGATGGGCGACCCGCTGGACCTGTACACCCTCGACAATCTGCGCTTCGTGGTCAACTGCCACGTCGAGTGCGTGCTGGCGACCAAGGCCGCGATCGACAAGGCGCTGGTAAAGTATTACGGCGCGACCGAGCACGATCTGGATGATATGATCAGCGAATTCACGCAGTCGGACATCGACTTCGTCAATCAGGATATCGAAGGCGGCGAGGATATGGACGCCGATGATGCGCCGGTAATCAAGCTGGTGACGCTGATTATCTCCGAGGCGGTGAAGAGCCGGGCGTCGGATATTCACATCGAGCCGATGGCCGACCGCCTGCGCATCCGTTACCGCATCGACGGCGAGTGCTATGAGGTGGACAGCCCGCCCAAGCGTCTGCAGGGCGCGGTGCTGGCGCGGCTGAAAATCATGTCGAAGATGAACATGGCCGAAAAGCGCCGACCGCAGGACGGCCGCATCAAGCTCTCGGTCAACGGACGCGACATCGACCTGCGTGTCAACTCGTTGCCGGCTACGCACGGCGAGTCGGTGGTGATGCGTATTCTCGACAAGGATTCGGTGATGTTCGGCGTGGAGCAGTTGGGCTTTCACGCGGACGATTATGCGATCTTTACCGGCCTGATCAAGCGTCCCAACGGCATTATGCTGGTGACGGGACCGACGGGGTCGGGCAAGACGACGACGCTGTATGCCGCGCTCAACGAACTCAACCGCTCCGACCGCAAGATCATTACCGCCGAAGACCCGGTGGAATACAATGTGACCGGCATCAACCAGTGTCAGGTCAACCGCAAGGCGGGGATGACCTTTGACAAAATCATCCGCGCTATGCTGCGTCAGGCGCCGAACATCATCCTGATCGGTGAGATTCGAGACGGCGAAACGGCGAACATCGCGATTCAGGCCGCGTTGACCGGCCACTTGGTGTTCTCGACGCTGCATACCAACGACGCGCCTTCGGCGATTACCCGCCTGATCGATATGGGCGTGGCGCCGTTTCTGGTGGCGAGTTCGATTCAGGCGATTCTGGCGCAGCGGCTGGTGCGCCGGATCTGTCCGGAATGCAAGCATGAGATTCCGCCGGAGCTGGCCGCCCTCAAGAGCGCGGGCGTGACCGACCAGATGATCGCGGCGAACAAATTCTACGCCGGCAAGGGCTGCGACAATTGCAAGGGGTTGGG